>NZ_FNDX01000015.1 GCF_900099765.1 Paenibacillus typhae
CACCCCCGCACCCCCGCCAGTAGTCCGGCCAGCTAATCCCTTTAACCTCCGCCAACCCCAGCCCTATCGGCCACGCCCATTAAAGTGTGCTTCTTCGTCTACCCTCTCCCTATAATGTTCTAGCAGTTTCCATCTTCCCAACAGGCCTACTACTCACCAGTCTAGAACCGCACACTAAACCCGTTAAACGTATGAATGCCTGTGCCGAAAGAAATCAGATTTTTTTCTCTCAGTGTCTTAGCGGCGAGCTTTACCTCAACCAGGATTTCCGGTTCCAGTCCCAGCGTATTGTGAGAGCCGAAGACTTTAGTGACACCGGGGATGTCCGCGATTCGCTCCCACGAACGGACCAGGTCTGCGGGGCTTGTCGAAGGATAAAAGGCATAGACTGGCGTCTCATCATACAGCAAGTCACCTGTGAACAGATAACCGGAGGCTCCCTCGAAAAAGCACACATGTCCCGGTGAATGCCCCGGCGTATGATATACCTCAAGGCTTCGCCCGCCCAGATCAATGATCTGGCCATCCTCTAGCAGTCCGGCCGGCCTGCCGCAATAAGGGGTATAAGTATCTGCATTAAAGCCCTCCGGCAGCGACTGGCTCAGATCACGCACAAGATCCGCCCTAATGTGCTCAATCGATAAGCCCTGTATCCCGTGGACGAGCCAGTCACAATCGCCTTCATGCACATAAATTTCACTGAACAGCCCATGGCCCCCGATATGGTCGGTATGGACATGGGTGGTGAGGACAAAGACCGGGAGTGTAGTCAGCCGGGTGGTTACCTCCCGGATATTACCGATACCGAGTCCGGTATCAATCAGGGCGGCCTTCTGCTGCCCGAGCAGCAGGAAGGAGTGGACCTTCTCCCAGTGCCCGTATTCACTAATGGCAAAAGTGGATTCGTCTATGCGCTGCACCGTAAACCAAGGATTATTCATCATTTATGTCTCCCTTGAATAATGTTTGTCCTAAGCCGCATCTTCACAGTAGCATAACCGGACGCACTGCGAAATTCCAAGATTTTCATAAAAAACTATTGACGGTGGAAAAAACAGGACATATACTGTGTATATAGATATACACAGTAAGCACACAGTAATCACAATGTGCTGTATATCTGCTGAATTAAAGTGAGGTTAAAGCAAAATGACAAACTTAAGACAGGCTTGGATCATTGTAAGAAGCGATTTCAACGGCGACAGGCTAAAGTTATTATGGTCACTGCTGTGGGCTTTGCTGTTCATGGGTTATATGGGTGGGCTGACCAGCATGATCATTCAGGATACGCTGGGTAACGGAGACGGTAAATTTCTTGCCGACATCATGTTCATGACAGTCATTCCGATGCTCGGCTTCACCTTTTCCAAGCGGACGATGAAATACCTGACGGAGGATTCCTACACCCGGATGCTGGCCTATATGCGAACCTTGCCTATTCCCGCTGCTGTGATTCTCTGCAAAAGAAAGCTGCATGCAGTCTTTTCCATCGGACTGAACGGAGTGGTCTTTTTCGGACTTATCTATGCAATCAGCAGTAATCTGCGCCATGAGCTGCCGTTTCCGGATTATCTGGCGTTTACGCTAACCTGGATGGGTCTGGCACTTGTTATTTCAGGGCTTTATATTTTTATCGAGCTGCTGGCAAGCGGGAGAGCTTACTTTTTCTACGTGCTGCTCTTTACGCTCATTTACATCGGGACAGCACTGCTGACCTGGCTGGCTGGCGGAAATCTTATTTTGTACACTGTCAGCTGCTCCAGGGAGTGGGGGCTGCTCTCCCCGCTGATGTGGGGAACGCTGATACTCGGAACCCTGTCGGTTCAGCTCTTCTCCGCATGGACGATACACCGGCTGAAGAGCCGCGATCTCGTATGAGAGGGCGGGGGTAAGGATGTGGATACCCATTCAAATTAATGAAAACAGCGCCGAGCCGCTCTACTCGCAGATTGAGACACAGCTGCGGTCACTCATCATAGGGGGCAGTATTACTGAAGGAACGCTGCTTCCCTCCATCCGTGAATTTGCGGGAGAGCTGAAGTGCAGCGTCATTACAGTCCGCCGGGTCTATCAGGATCTGGAGAATGAAGGGCTGCTGCGGACAAGGCAGGGCACAGGCACATTTGTCTCTCATGTCGGAGCAGGTGCGATGGAGGAATATAAGCGGGAAGCGATCCGCAAAGCGCTTGAAGGTGCGGTCGATGTAGGATTGTCTGTCCAGTGCACTGCAGAAGAGCTGACCCGGATGTTCACAGAAATTGTAGAGAGTAAATACAACACACAGTCATGAAAGGTGGGGGCGTTTCATGGTACAGCAGGCCATAGAACTGCGGAATGTAAGCAAGAAGCGGCATAAGCGGACGGTCGGGCCGCTTAATCTCAGCCTTCCGCAAGGCTATATTACCGCACTGGTCGGACAGAACGGCTCCGGTAAAAGCACACTGCTGCATATGCTGCTGCAGCTGAGCTTTCCGGAGAAGGGGGAAATCCGCTGGTTCGAACAGCCGCATGCCGGAGGGCTGCCGCTTGCGCTCCGTCAGGGAATAGCCTATGTGCCGGAGACTTCACAGGCGGAAGAGAATTACTGGACGGCAGAGGAGGCGGCGGATTTCCGTCGGCAGTGGTATCCTTCCTGGGACCAGAAGTACTTTGAAGAGCTGGTCCGGAAATTCGAGATTCCGCAGGATGCCCGGCTGGGCAAAATGTCCAAGGGGGAACGGCGCAAATTCGAGATTGCTGCTGCGCTGGCCGCACGGCCCCGCCTGCTGCTGCTGGATGAGCCTTCTTCCGGACTTGATCCGTTTGCCTGGAAGATCATGATTGAAACGCTGCGCAAATTTATGGATGATACAGACGCAACTGTGCTGATCTGTACTCATATTGTTGAAGAAGTGCGGCGGCTTGCCGACTACATTGTGCTTATGCACCAGGGACAGCTGCTGGGCATGGCTGAGAAAGACAGCCTGTTCGGCTTATGGAACGAGGTCTGGGTGAATACGGCGGATGAAGAGGAGCTGCAGGAGCTGGCGGCGGAGCTTCCGGAAGCGTTGCATTTTGGCTGGGAGCAGCCTGGCGTAGCCTCTTTTATAATCCGGGAATTTTCCCGGAATGAGAAACGCATCCTGGATCTGGGCGTAAAGGTAATCAAGAGCCGGGCACTGGAGCTGGATGAAATACTTAGCCTATGGACACAAGGACATCGTCCGGTCCTGTTAGACCAGAAGAGAGGGGATTAACCAATGGAAGCTTTGAAGCTGGAACAGGTAGTGAAGCAGTACGGTGAAAAGACAGCGGTTAACGGTATTAATCTGAAGGTGGAGCAAGGCGAGATTTACGGGCTGCTTGGTGCGAACGGAGCCGGAAAAACAACAACAATGCGTATGGTGCTTGGCCTGATTTATCCCGATGAGGGGAAAATTCTCTACAACGGCAAGCCGTTCAGCAACGAGTTGCAGCATCTGATGGGTTATCTTCCCGAAGAACGCGGCCTGTATCCGAAGGTGAAGGTCAGCGATCAGATTATCTATCTTGCCCGGCTGCGCGGGATGGCTGCCGGCGATGCGGAGAAGAGCCTCCGTTACTGGCTGGACCGCTTCGAGGTTCCGGAATACTACAACAAGAAAATTGAAGAGCTGTCAAAAGGAAATCAGCAAAAAATGGGCTTTATTGCCGCCGTCGTCCACAAACCGCAGATTCTAGTGCTGGATGAAGCATTCAGCGGACTGGACCCGGTTAATGTGGAGCTGTTGAAAGATACGGTCAAAGAGCTGCGCGACCAGGGCACAAGTATTCTGTTCTCCACCCACCGGATGGAGCATGTGGAGGAGCTGTGCCGTCATATTACAATTCTCGACCGTTCCAATACAGTGGTGCAGGGTGAAATCCGTGAGATCAAGAAGAGTTACCCGCGTGAAGAGGTTATTCTGCGGACAGCCGGAGAGGTTCCGGGACTTGAGGGAATTGCGGGTGTGACTGCAGTCCAGCGGCAGGAACGCGGTTATGTATTATCAATCAGTGAGATTGGCGCTGCCCAGCAGATTCTGCAGCACGCCATTGTTGCCGGCGAGGTCGAGCACTTCGAGATTAAAGAACCGACACTAAACCAAATCTTTATCAGAGCGGTGGGTGAATCGAATGAATAAGATGGGAACGATTATTGGATTTACTTTTAAAAACAAGGTGAAGACCAAGGCTTTTCTTATAACAACGCTTATTATGGTTATTCTGCTGAGCATCGGAATGAACATTCCTTATTTTATTAAAGTGTTCAAGGGTGAGGATAAGGCTGATGGCGGAAACCGGAGCCAAATCGCAGTCATCGCTGAACCGGGTAATCCGGCGGCTGAGCTGCTATTGTCCTCTGCTGCACCTGCCGCACCTGCTGATCAGGAGGAAGATACGTTCGCAGTAACATTCGCGTCCTATCCTTCTGCCGATGATGCAGCGTTGAAGGAGGGCATGGATAAAGGCGATATTGAAGGTTACCTGACCTTCGGAGAGGCAAGCGGAGAAGGATTGCCGCCTGTAACCTACCACAGTGAGGACGGCGAGCTTGACGGTGAGCTGCAGACCTACCTCCAGAGCGCTTTACAGGCAGTCAACACACAGCTGATTGTCGGTGACAAGCTGACGGACAGCCAGGTTGCCGCCATGTATGCCCCGGTGACGATTGCTACCCAGGAGCTTAGCGCTGGCGGGACCCAAGGCGGGGAAGAGGCTGAGCAGACGGCCGCAACGATCAACTACGTCGTGGTATATGTCCTTCTGATCCTGTTCTTCATGTCCATTATGATGACCGGAAATATGATTTCAGCAGAAGTTACCTCGGAGAAAAGCTCGCGTATCATGGAGATTCTCATCACGAGCGCTTCCCCGCTTACACAGATGTTCGGCAAGGTCATCGGTATCTTCCTGGTCGGACTGATGCAGATTGCAATTATTGCGCTAAGCGTAACCGCCAATCTGATGCTGCCGCACAACTCCGGTATCCTTGCTGATTTTGAACTGGATCTGAGCCAGCTGAGCATCGGGCTGCTGGTCTACGGATTGATCCTGTACATTCTCGGTTACTTCCTTTACGCCCTGATTTATGCGGCAGTCGGTTCAATTGTCAGCCGTACTGAGGACCTCGGCCAGGCAGTAATGCCGATTATGATGATCGGCTTCGTGAACTTCTACGTTCCTTTATTCAGCATATGGTCTCCCGATACAACCTTGATCAAGGTAGCCAGCTTTATTCCGTTTACCTCACCGCTCAGCATGCTGCTGCGCATCGGGGTCGGCCAGGTGGCCTTCTGGGAGATTGCCGTCTCACTGGTTATCCTGCTGGTAACCACATTCGTGTTCGGCTGGCTGGCAGCGAAGATTTACCGCACAGGCGTCCTGATGTACGGCAAACGCCCTAGCATCAAGGAAATCAGAAAAGCAATGAAGGCTTACAAAATCTAATAATATAAAAATTAAAATGTGAGGAGCAACCCAATATGATGAACAAGAAAAATCAGAACATTCTATTTCTTGCAGTATGTGCCTGGAACATGATTATGTTTGGTCTTGTAATCGATACAGGCGGTTCTCCGGTGCGTGACTTCATCCAGGGGCTGACAGTAGGATTAAGCGGTGCAGCAGTCTTGGTTATGCTGTGGGGTCTGGCAAAGGAACGCAGAAGCAGAGCGTAACGTTCATCCTGTATTTATCATAGAAAATTCTATATGAAGCTGAAGGAGACAACGTTGATGAAGAATTGGAAGCAAATGCTATTCTCTCTTACTCTTTCCGCAGGTCTGCTTACCGGAGCGGCAGCTCCAGCTCTGGCTGCTCCGCAGCAGCCGGCAGTAAAAGTGAATAACCAGACCGTAGAATACAAGACAGGATCACCGGTCAACAATCAGGGTACCATGCTTGTTCCGCTTAGGGCTACGCTCGAGGCGATGGAGGCGAAGCTGCAGAATGCGGCTGGTGATACCATCTACGCAATCATTGACGGCAAAGCCATAACATTAAAAAGCAAGCTGACGGTAATCAACGGTGTAACGTATGCACCGGTCCGGGTTCTCGGTGATGCTGCAGGTTACGAGGTCAGCTGGGATGCCCAGACCCGTACAGTCATCCTAAAATCCAAGACTGCTGTAAATACTGCAGGCGGCCGCGGCTTCATGTGGGAAGTGGAAAGCAACGGCAATACCGTGTATCTGGTCGGCTCCATGCATATTGCCGATGACAGCTTCTACCCGCTGAGCCCGGAGTTTGAAGAAGCCTTTGCCGAAGCTGATTATCTTGGTGTAGAAATCGATATCAGCAAAGCAGCTGATGAAGCGCAGCAGAAGCTGGTGCTGGATATGGGGATGTACCAGGATGGCACTACACTGAAGGATCATATCTCCGGTGAGACGTATGCCAAGCTGGGCTTGGTGCTGAAGCAGGCAGGTCTTCAGGCAAATGCGCTGGATCAATTCAAGCCATGGGTAGCCGAATCAACGCTCAGCAGCCTGAAGTCAGCGACGGCCGGCTACGAGGCTTCCTCCGGAATCGACTTGTATTTTATACAGAAGGCGATTGAGCGCAAGCTTCCGATTGTAGAGCTGGAATCCTATGAGTCTCAGCTGGGCATGTTCAACAACTTCTCCAAAGAGCTGCAGGAGGCTAATCTGCTGGCTGCGATCGAAAACTACGATGAGATTGATGACAGCATCGATGTGATGGCCGAGATCTGGAAATCGGGTGATGATGAGCTGCTGCTGCAGCTGACCAACAGCTTTGCCGGGGATGCAGAATACTACAAGGCCATGCTGGTTGACCGCAATATCGGTATGGCCGACAAGATTGACGGATATCTCAAAAACGGCAAAAACGAGGAGTATTTCATCGTGGTCGGCGCTGCACATTATCTGGGTGAGCATGGCATTGTGAAGCTGCTGCAGGATAAGGGATATACAGTAGTCCGGAAATAGATGCAAGAATAGAAACGGGTGTCGTCCTGACGGGACGGATACCCGTTTCTATTTGGTGCAAATGACTTAATCTGCCGGGGGCTGGTGATCCGGCCGGCAATAGTGTACCTTTGTACTAAGGAGTGGTAATCTTGAACATTAATTTAAAAACACCTGTACTGGTCGCTGTTTCCGTCCTGCTGATTATAGCCAGCAGCCTGCTGCAGCCGGAAGGGAGCACACTGCTGGGAGCGCTGCAGACACTACTGCTGGGCCTGGGCATCCTTGGCTGTCTGATGGCTTTTCTGCGGTTTGCCAAGAGCAGTAAAAATAGCAGCAGCAAAGGGAAGGAAACGCAGAAATTTAAAGGACCGAAGAGAAAAGGATGAATGTAAGCGTTATTCGTAGAGTTTCTTCCCTTCCCGGAGGTTATTCCGCCCGGTTTGGCGATTTACAAGCGGATGCTCTTAAAGGTATGATACATCTGTTTAACCCCAATTAAATAGAATATCCGCTTAATTTCCGTCTACGGAAAGCGGGGGAACCAACAACCGGAGTCAGGGTGCAAGCAGGCCGGCCGGTTATGGGGTGAATCCTGGCAGCTGCGTGAGGTGTGAAATCTCAATGCAGCGGACAGGTAGGGCGACTCTCAACGCCCGAATCCGGCAGCTAACCTCGTAAGCGTATTGCAGAGAGGATCAGCGCATTGTGACCGTTAACTGGACCACAAAGGGAATCCTTTGTGGTTTTTTGCTGTGCTTTTATAGATTTGTTCAGATAGAGATGGAGTTGAGGGGAAAGGGGAGACGGAAATGGACGTTCAGGAAGAATATGTGCTCATCTGTGCGCCGACAAAGGCGGGAGAGCAATTTATCAAGCTGCTTAAAATGAAGGGCTGCAGATTTGCAGGGCTTGCCAATAATCCGGCTGAGAAGCAGCGGCTGGCGGAGCTGGGGGTTGAGAAGATTTTTGAGGTGGATACCCGGCATCTGAATACCTGGCTCAGACCGCCGTTTCCGGTAGGCCGGATCTATCTGTTCGAGAGCAGTGTCGCTTTATGCTGCCGTTATGTGCAGATGTGCCGCACGTGGACGAGCGGGCCGATATCCGTAATTACGACCTCCATGAGACCAAGGTTAGTCTATAAAGGGCTGGGGGCAGACAATGTCATCTACAGCCACAGCGGGCAGGTCAGTCATTTGGCTGCAGAGTGTGAATGAGGCGGAGCCTGAATGCCAGCGGCTTAACATTTAGCCCTTGACTTGGACCATACTCCAGCGGATATCATTCACCCTGTAAGCAGCAGACAGCCGTAGAGCCGGCAGAGAAAGGAGGCTTCCTCAGATGGAGTCTGTGTATACTATCGCTGAAGTGGCAGAACGCACAGGGTTAAGCCAGGATACCATCCGCTATTATGAAAAAATAAAGGTACTGCCTCCCCCTGGACGCAGCGGAAACGGCCAGCGCGCGTACAGCAAACCGGAGCTGGACCGGGTGCATTTTGTAGCCATTCTCAAAAGAACACATATGCCTCTGCGCAGTATCCAGGATTATATACAGGCTTCATCAGCAGCTGATTACGACCAGTGCTACAGCGTACTTGAAGAACATCAGCGGCTGATTGAGGACCAGCTTGCCGAGCTGACGACTGCACTGGAGCTTATGAAATATAAGCTGAACAACTTTCAGGAGCTGAAGGACGGCAAATTCCTGGATAAGTGAACAGGGAGGTAATTTCATGGAGACAGTAAGTAATACGGCTTTAAGACGGCAGCAGCCCCTTCTGTCCGGATTCGGCCCGCAATCAACAGCAGAGGAAGTGCTGGAGGGCCGTGACTTGAGCGGTAAAACAGTAATTATTACCGGAGGATATTCCGGACTTGGCCTGGAAACAACACGTGTGCTGGCAGAGGCAGGGGCTTCAGTCATCGTACCGGTGCGGACGCCAAAAAAGGCGGCTGAGGCATTGGCAGGACTGCCTAATGTTACGGCGGCTTCGATGGATCTGCTTGATCCGGGATCTATTGATGCCTTTGCGGAAGGTTTTATGGCGGATGGGCGGCCGCTTGATCTGCTGATTCTCAGCGCAGGCATCATGGCAACACCGCTTGTCCGCGATGTGCGCGGATATGAATCGCAGTTCGCGGTGAATCATCTGGGGCATTTTCAGCTGACAGCAAGGCTCTGGCCGGCCCTCCGCCAGGCGGTTTCAGCGCGGGTAGTTGTTGTTTCCTCACGGGGTCACCGGATCAGCGGCATCGATTTCGCAGACCCGAATTTTGAGCAGAGGGAATATGAGAAATGGGCGGCATACGGGCAGTCCAAGACCGCAAATATCTTATTTGCGGCAGAGCTGGACAAGCGGGGGAAGGAGTATGGCGTCCGGGCTTTCTCGCTGCATCCTGGAAGCATTTTGACGGATCTGTCACGTCATCTGAGTGAAGACGAGCTGCGTGCGATGGGAGCGCTGGATGAAACGGGCAAGCCTATTCCCGCCAGCCGGACAGCAGGGCGGTTGAAGACGGTCCAGCAGGGTGCGGCGACCAGCGTATGGTGTGCGGTCAGTGAATTGCTGGCTGACAAGGGCGGGGTGTACTGCGAGGATGCCGATGTCGCCGGTGTGGCTTCGCCTGAATCACGCCAGTCCCCCGGCGTAGAGCCATATGCGGTTGATCCGGACAACGCCCGGCAGCTGTGGACGCTAAGCGAAGACATGGTTGGTGTAAAGTTTGAATTTTGATCCTACAAAAAAAGGTATTCCCCGGGCTTCGGACCAGGGAATACCTTTTTTTATTTATACTGCAGCCACCAGATTATCTGGCGGCGGCAATCAGTTCCTGAAGCTCAGGCAGATTGAAGCCTTTAACGGCACGGTCGCCGGATACCGTTACCGGGATACCCATAAAACCGAGCTTTTCGACTTCCTCCTGGTATACTGAGCTTGCCATAATATCGCGCACCTCAAAAGGAATGCCCTGATTGGTGAGCAGCTGCTTGACCTGATTGCAGTCACTGCAGCCTGCGGTGGAATAGACAATTACCGGCTGGCTCATTGCTCAACGGCCTCCTTGATGGCACCCCGGGTGATTTTCCAGTGGGAGGTGTTCCAGCTCACTTCGCTGCCGTCCAGCAGGAAAATCTGCGGGGATTCATGCTTGATGCCGAACTCTTCGGCAATCTGATTGGAGACCGGACGGTCCTCAATGACATGGACAATCGCTGCCGGTGTATCCGAGCTTTGGACATAAGCCTGGAACTCCTCATGCGCTTTGGCGCTGATCGGGCAGGTTGTGCTGTGCTTGAAAAGCAGTTTTTTGCCGGGTTGCCCGACATATTGGTGCAATTCGTCAGAAGTATGCAGCTGTTGAATAGACATCGAATATCGACCTCCTGGGATACAAGATTAGTGAGCAGTACTGCCGGTTAAGAATAGCTGTTAACCTGTAACTATGATTGTAGCATAGTTCAAAATTAAAGCAAAAAGGCTTTTTCCCGGGTTGATGTCCGGAACGTTGTAAAAACCCGAGGGCCATGCTAAGGTGAGTGAGACAGGCATAACGGCCAAAACAGACCTGACATGAAAGAGGTGTAATTTCTGATGCCAGAATTGAAAGCCCTTGCACTGGGCAGTTACAGCGAAGTGAAATATCATCCTTTTGCCGGAGTGGATCAGGCATTTCAAGAGATTTTGTCGCCAGCGTTTACGGTCGAGCCTTCAGAGGATTACGGGCTGCTGAATCCGCAGACACTGGCTGACTATTCGCTGGTTGTGTCTTACACTGAGTTTTCTGATCACAAAATTGCTCCGGCCCACAGCGGGGCCCTGCTGTCTTACATCGCCGGAGGCGGCGGCCTGCTGGTGGTTCATAACGGAATCTCCATGCAGCGCAATCAGGAGCTGGGAGTGATGCTGGGCGGGCATTTCACCCATCACCCTGACTATACAGCGCTCGGGATCAATATACCGGCGGCCGTACGGGAGCATCCGATTGTCCAGGGGATGGAGGATTTTGTGATTGAGGACGAGCCGTATTATTTTGACATGCAGCCGTATTTCGAGACTAATGTACTGGCGGAATATCTGCACGGGGGAGCGATGCGGCAGGCGGCCTGGTGCCACGAATTCGGGCTTGGACGGGTTGTCTACCTGATGCCGGGGCATCATCTGCCCTCCTTCTCCGTTGAACCGTTCCGCAGACTGATCAGCAGAAGCGCCCAATGGGCAGCCAAGCTGCTGTAATTCCGACTGGCATGGCCTGAAACAGGGGCTAAGGGTAAAGTAAAAAGCGGGAAGCGGCATGTTAATCATGCGCTTCCCGCTTCTTTTATAAGAGACGGATTATTAAGCTTCACTTGAAGGAGGCTGAAGCTTCCCGGTAACCGGTACAACCTCATTATGATATAGCGCTTCCAGCACTTCGTTCTTCAGGCTGTCGGTGAAGGAGCTCCAGGTTTTTTTGCCTACACCCAGCTCGTCGCGTCCAATGGACTGCAGCGTATCCAGCCAGACCCGTTTATCGTTAATAATGCCAAGCTGCTCCTGAATGTTCTTATAGTATTCCTCATGGGTATGAAATTTCTGATTGAGTGCAAAAGAGGCCGCATTTGCGGTGTAGCGCAGCTCCTTGGCGGCAATTCTCAGGTCATGCAGGGCTTCAAAGGCTTCGGCCGATACGGCATCTGGTCCCTTGAACAATGTCTTGCAGGTTTTTTTCTTCTGATCGAAAGCAACCTCAAGCTCGCGCATAACGACGTTGGCATCCTTTTTCAAGACCAGGGACTCCAGCGGTCCTGCCAAAAAATCGTTCCACAAGCCGTCCAGTTCCTTCCCGGCCAGCTGCGGAAGCTCGGCTTCCAGCTTCTTGCGGTGCTTTTTGCGCTGATCCTTCTGGTGCTTAATGACCGCCTTCAGCAGTCCGGCAGTCTTGTCATCGCCGTCCTTCTTGGCCACCTTGCGCCGTTCCTTGAAGGATTCGATCAGGACATCGGCATCCCGGACCTTGCCGAGCCGCTTCTGGGCTTTTTTGAAGCGGAAATAGAGCTCCGAGGCGGCGGAATGGCCCGGGTCAAGGATGGACAGCAGCGTCAGCAGCTTCCGGCTGTTCACTCTCGCCTGGTGAATATCCTCCTCGCCGAAGCCTTTGAGCGCATCCTTGCTGTAATCTCGGAAATTCACGTACAGCTTGATCATTGCCTGTTCCCACTGCCGGGTTTTATTCGTCTGCTTGTCCTTTGCCAGTTGGTCTACGGTCATGCGGCATCACTCCTATACGTTGTGTATTGCTGTTGCATGAGCTTTGGCACAGCCTCGTTCTAATGCTGGGACCTTCTTCCTTGATATAAGGATAACGGTTGCCGGAGCGGAATTCAAATGACTTCACAGCTCTTTTGTGGGCGCGGACGGGGGGATAGGGTACAATAGAGCAAAACTGGTAAAGGCTGAGGAGTGCCGGGCTTGCAGCGTGCCAAATCACATTATAAACAGGAAAAGGGGAAATCATCAGTGGGTTCATATGAAGAAGCAGGGGAAATTGGCAAACTGTTTGAAGGGCAAAAGCAGAGCTCTGCAAGTGAGCTTCCTTCCCGGCTGGTACTATTCGAGCATCCGGCGGAGGAACTGACAGCCGAAGAAGCCGGTGATATGCTGATTCCGTTCGCGTTCGAGGAGGCGCTGTGCCGTGATGTCGGAGCCGGACTGGTCCCGCCGTGCCTCCATATCTGGAGCCATCCCGGCGGGGTGGTGCTCGGACTGCGTGACAGCAAGCTGCCCCATGCGGCGGCGGCGATGGCCGGGCTGGAGCAGGCCGGCTACCGCACGGCTGTCCGCCATTCCGGAGGGGCGGCTGTGCCGCTCGACACAGGCATTGTGAATGTGTCGCTAGTGTTGCCGAAAGCTCCGGGCAAGCTGGACTTTCACGATGACTTCCGGCTGCTGGCTTCGCTCATTGCCGAAGCCGCAGCTGCCAGCAATCCGCAGGCGGCTGCACAGATCAGGGCAGGCGAAATCGCCGGCTCGTATTGCCCCGGCGATTTCGACCTGGCCATCGGCGGCCGCAAATTCTGCGGCATCGCCCAGCGCAGACAGAGCGGCGCGTACTTCGTGCACGCGTTCGTGGTGGTCTCCGGCTCCGGGCGGAAGCGCGGAGAGCTGATCCGCGGATTCTATGAGACTGCGTCCGGAGGGGACGAGTCGCTTGACTATCCGCGGGTCCGCCCGGAGACGATCGCCGCGCTGGGCGAGCTGGGCGGACCGGATGCGGCGGCCGTGTACGCCGCAGGCATCCGGCAGGCTGCCGAGCGCCGGGGCGTACAGCTGACTCCGGCCGGCAGGCTGCGGCAGGAGACCGGCTATGATCTCCAGTACAGCGATCCGCGTGTACTGGAGACGGCAGCGACGCTGCGGCAGCGCTATGCCCGCTGAGAATGCGGGCGTAGCGCTATGCGCTTGCCGTTAGCGCTCCTGAGGGTCTTTTGCATTTGCTTTTATAGTCCCGTAAGGGCCTCGCACGTTCTACATAGTCCCCCGGAAAGTCTCCGGAACTTTCGGAAAAGTTACTGTTAGTAAAGCTAAGTGGAAAAACGCCACCTATTTCACCGAAGATTCCGGCTACCAAGAAACTAAGTAGAAAAACGCCACTTAATTTCAGCAGAATGTTCTACAAAGCGATAAAAGGCCCGAAATAAGTGGCGGTTTTCCAACTAATCTCCACGGTTGCGGCAAAATATTGGAATTAAGCGGCAAAAATCCAACTAATCGCCGATCACCCCAAGTCTGCCGCGCCCGCAAGCCCGCCAGTCTGCCGCGCCCGCAAGCCCGCCAGTCTGCCGCGTCCGCAAGCCCGCCAGTCTGCCGCGTCCGCAAGCCCTCCAGTCTGCCGCGCCCGCCGCGTCCGCAAGCCCGCCAAGTCCGCCACACCCGCAAGCCTGCCAGTTCGTTACGCCCGCCAAGTCCGCCACACCCGCAAGCCTGCCAGTCCGTCACGCCCGCCAAGTCCGGCTAATGCATTGCTCAGACAGTTACCCCGATTACAAGTCTACAAGTACAGCTCCGGCCGCCGGTCGGCAAAGACCGGGATCTGCTTCCGCACCTCACGGACTTTGTGCAGGTCAATTTCGCCCGTTACAATCTCTTCTTCCTCTCCGGCTTCACATATCACCTCACCCCAGGGATCAATGATCATGGAATGCCCGGCGAATTGGTTCGCCGGATCGGCGCCAGCGCGGTTGCAGGCGATAACATAGCACTGGTTCTCGATGGCCCGGCTGATCAGCAGGGCGCGCCAGTGGGCAAGCCGCGGCTCGGGCCATTCGGCACTGACGAACAGGAGCTCAGCCCCCTGGGCCGTATGGGCACGGACCCACTCCGGAAAACGGATATCGTAGCAGATCAGCCCGGCACACCGGGCATTGTCCAATGTGAACAGCCCTTTGGCTTCACCGGGCTGCAGGTACAGATGCTCATCCATCAGCCGGAACAGATGCAGCTTGCTGTATTCACCGGCCAGACCGCCGCTGCGGTCAAAGACGTACATACTGTTGGTAATTCCGGCAGGACGGCTGCTGGCTACTGAACCGGCGACAATATGAACGCCGAGCTCCTTCGCTAAGGCAGACATTAAAGCTTTCGTTTCCTGGCCGTCAGGATCGGCGATGCGCTCCAGCCGGGTGAGATCATAACCGGTCGTCCAGAGCTCGGGCAGGATCAGGCAATCCGGCCCGGCTGCAGCAGCTTCACGGATGCGCTGCTCTGCAGCCGCATAATTTGCAGCGGGATTGCCGAATGCTATATCAAGCTGGATCAGGGATATTTTCATGCGTCAGCCTCCTCAGACAGAACGTGAGTGTATAGTTCGAAATTATAGTTGGATCTGCTGATAAAGCAACCTGCAGTTTGGAGTTACAAGAAAATTAAAGAAGGATAGTTGACGGGTCAATTAAATAGGTGTAAACTAATTTTCGTCAACAAGATTTTGTGCAATCTAATGTTTGGAGGAGGATGCGATTGACGGGATGTCAGTCTGAGGATGATCAGATTCTTGAGCTGCTGCAGGCACTGAACAAGGGCGTCAGCCCGAAGTTTGAGCGGTGCGCAGGCATCAGTCCCACGCGGCTCCGCCTGCTTCACCAGCTGTTCCAGGTTGAAGAGATCAGCCAGATTTCGCTGCAGCGGGAGATTGATATTGACCCTGCCGCCATTACCCGGCACCTGAAGGGACTGGAAGAGAGCGGAATGATCAGCCGCCGAAACAATCCTGCCGACAACCGGGTCACTCTGGTCTCGCTGACACCGCAGGGGCGGGAACGGGTGCATAGCTACAAGGAAGAGAAGAAGCGTTTTATCAGCAGTCTGCTGGCCGGCTTTGATGAAGCCGAGCGGAAGACGCTTGAAGACATGCTTATCCGGCTGCAGCATAACATCAATGGAATGTAGCCTTATACCATACATTAACCAACTGAAGGAGCGTATTTTTCATGACTACAACAACAAGAACCAATGATTTCAATTCCATCATTACCGGCCGCCGCTCGGTGCGCCAGTATGATCCCAGTGTGAAGATCAGCAAAGAGGAAATGACCGAGATTCTTACCGAAGCTACACTGGCACCGTCTTCTGTTAACATGCAGCCTTGGCGTTTCCTTGTCATCGAAAGTCCTGAGGCCAAATCCAAGCTGGCTACAATCGCCAAGTTCAATCAGGTGCAGGTAGAAACCTCTGCTGCCATGATTGCTGTATTCGGGGATTTGAACAACTTTGACTATGCCGAAGAAATTTACGGTACTGCCGTAGAACGCGGACTTATGCCGCAGGAAGTCAAGGAAGGCCAATTATCCCGTCTGGCTGTACATTTTGCCAATCTTCCCGCAGATATTAACCGGGAGACTGTAATGATTGACGCGGGTCTCGTCTCGATGCAGCTGATGCTGGCTGCCCGTGCCCACGGTTACGATACCAATGCCATCGGCGGCTTTGAAAAAGATCAGATCGCTGAATTGTTCGGAATGGACAAACAACGCTATATTCCGGTTATGCTAATTTCCATCGGTAAAGCTGCAGCCGAAGGCTACCAGTCTGTACGCCTGCCAATCGACAAGATTGCCGAGTGGAAATAATAATATACACTCATATACAGGAGGATGAACAATGATTATTATTCATGCTACACTTCAAGTTAATCCTGAGCGCGAGGCACAGTTTCTGGCTGAAGCCGATGCTTTGATTGCTGCTACACACCAGGAGGAAGGCAATGTTTCTTATGAGCTCTACAGACACACCTCCCGCAGCAACGTATTCATTATGGTTGAAGAATGGCGTGATGCCGAGGCTGTAGCCGGCCATAACACAAGCCCGCACTTTACCGGCTTTGCCGCCAAGGCAGGAGAATTCCTGACTGCACCGCTTGATGTCAAGGTATATCAGGGCGAGCCGGTGGGCAAGTAACAGGGGCTGTATCAATTAAATAGCCTGATAGTATAACGAGAAGGTCATCCTGCATGAGGGTGGCCTTTTTAGGTTTAACAAACATCGAACTATTCACGGCCAAAGGGCTGGAATCGGGGGCATATACCGTTTCCCCTCAAGCGGCTTGGTATGGCCGGCGTTGTGAATCTATACCTCACCTAATTTATGCTCCATAAAATATAGCAGTTGCCCCGCTAACACCGAACCGCTAGAATAAATGCAATATGTAACATGATAAAAGGAACAGCGGAGAGGATGAGCGGGGCAGTGACTACTTTTGAACCGTCACATTTGCTGAGTGCTTTGCCCAAACAGTTTTTTGCTGCACTGGTTGCCAGGGCTGCACAAGCTGCAGCGGAAGGGCATGATGTGATCAATCTGGGGCAAGGAAACCCCGACATGCCGACACCGGCACATATCGTTGAAGCCTTGCAGGGAGCGGCGCTTAATCCGTCCAACCATAGATATCCGCCGTTCCGCGGGCATGACTATCTGAAGGAAGCGGCAGCTGCATTTTACAAAAGAGAGTACGGGGTGGAGCTGGACCCGCAGCGTGAAATCGCCATTCTGCCCGGAGGCAAGACCGGTCTGGTTGAGGTGGTGCAATGCCTGCTGAATCCCGGTGATACCGCGCTTGTTCCGGACCCGGGATACCCGGACTACTGGTCGGGGATCGAGCTGGCCCGGGCGGTTATGGAGCTTATGCCGCTCACGGAAGCACGCGGATTCCTGCCGGACTACGGCACGATAAGCCCGGAAGCCGCAGCGAGAGCGAAGCTGATGTTCCTCAATTATCCGAACAATCCTACCGGAGCTGTGGCTGACCAAGCATTCTTCGCGGAGACCGTCAGCTTTGCAGCAGCGAATACTATTTGTGTGGTGCATGATTTTGCCTATGCGGCAATCGGCTACGAGGGACTGAAGCCGGTAAGCTACCTGCAGACACCAGGGGCCAAGGATACCGGCATCGAAATTTACACGCTGTCGAAGACCTATAATATGGCCGGCTGGCGGGTAGCTTTTGCCGCCGGGAACGCCAGTGTGATCGAGAGTCTGAATCTGCTGCAGGATCATATGTATGTCAGCCTGTTCGGGGCGGTGCAGGAGGCAGCGGCAGCGGCCCTGCTCGGCCCACAGGATAGTGTGCGGGAGAACATGGCGCGTTACGAAGCCCGGCGGAACATCCTGATCGGCGGGCTCCGGGAAGCCGGCTGGCAGGTGGAGGCCCCGCGCGGCTCCTTTTTCGCCTGGCTTCCTGTCCCGCCCGGCTATACCTCGCAGAGCTTCGCTGATTTGCTGCTGGACAAGGCGCATGTGGTCGTGGCTCCGGGCATCGGTTTTGGCGCTTACGGAGAGGGCTATGTCCGGATCGGCCTTGTCAGTGATGAGGCCCGGCTGGCAGAGGCGGTGCAGCGGATTGCAGGGCTGCAGCTTTTTGATTAATATACCGAAACTAAAGGGATGGCGGGGCTATAGAGATGAAGATAACAGTAACGAGACAGGGAATCCGGAAAAATGAGGTGTACTTTACAGCAGACTGCGGCGAAGGCAAGGGAATCTGGTGCGGCAGTACCCCTGTCCTCCCCGGAGAAGCACTAGAGGTGGAATTTGAGCTGCCCGCACTGTTTATGCGCTGGGTGGATATTGTTCCGGCTGCTCCAGGCGGGAATGCCATACGGGTGGACGGGGAACAAATCCTGTTAACAGGTATTCTGGAGAATATTGAGGAGGACGGAACGGGGTATCTGCGGCTGGGGAACGGGCTGATCATGTTTGAATGCCTGGGTGAACCGATGGCGCTCGGCGGCTGCGTAGAGATCAGAACCCGGGAGCTGATGATTTATCCGGTAAATCTGTAGGCGCAGGCTGCTTCCCGCCGCAGGGATAGAAATGCTGCACAGCCATAGCCACCCCGTGATAAATAATGCTAAGATAAGCATAGAATTGAAGTACAGCTATAAGGAGCAGAAGTCCAATGAACAGCGATATTCAGCAATTCAAGACGGAGTTTTTCAAGGCGCTGGCTCATCCGATGCGGATCCGCATCCTGGAACTGCTGAGTGATGGCGAGAAGAATGTGAATGAGCTGCAGGCGATTCTCGGATCGGAAGGCTCTGCCGTCTCCCAGCAGCTGGCTGTCCTTCGCGCCAAAAATGTGGTTGCCAGCGTCAAGGAGGGCACTACCGTAATCTACTCTCTCCGCGATCCCCTGATCAAGGATCTGCTGGCAGTAGCCAGGCAGATATTCGATAATCACCTCGTGAATGCGATTTCTATCCTGGAGGGCATCCGCAGTGAATAGAATCCGCCCCTGAGCGGGCGGATTTCCCGTTGACAAGAACGGCGGGCAGGAGTAATGTTGCTCATATATTCAAATAATCAGATATTCAAAGAAAAGAAGGTTAGATGATGACAGGGTGGGGCCGTTTCCAAGGCTACAACATTGCTTTGCTGCGCAGGGATATCGTTTCAGGGACGATTGTCGGCGTGATTGCCATCCCGCTGGGGATGGCATTTGCTATTGCTTCCGGTGTCAAGCCGGAGTACGGGATTTATACAACCATTGTAGCGGGAATCCTGATTTCCCTGTTCGGAGGTTCGAAATTCCAGATCGGCGGACCAACCGGCGCATTTATTCCGATTCTGTTCGCCATTGCGATGGAATATGGATATGAGAACCTGCTGATTGCCGGGATGATGGCCGGGGTTATTCTGGTGCTGATGGGCCTCTTCAGGCTCGGTGTGCTGATCAAATTTATTCCGAGGCCGGTCACCATCGGCTTTACCACCGGGATTGCCGTTATCATTTTTACCGGGCAGATCGGGAATTTCCTCGGGCTGCAGGGGGTTAAGCGCCATGAGGCCTTCATTGACAATATGAAGGAGCTGGGCCTGCATATCTCCACAATCAATTTGTACAGTGTGCTGACGGCTGTTATCTGTCTGACAGTAGTTATACTTGGTCTGCGGTTTGTCCCTAAGGTACCGGGTTCACTGATCGGGCTGCTGTGCGCTACACTGGTTGCGGCGCTGTTCTTCAGCGGCAAGGTTACAACCATCGGCTCTGCCTACGGTGATATTCCGAATACGCTGCCGAGCTTTCACTTTCCGGTAATCACCTGGGAGCGGATCAGGCTGCTGCTCCGTCCGGCGTTTGTCATCGCCATGCTGGGAGCGATTGAATCCCTCCTGTCTGCGGTAGTGGCCGACGGCATGTCCGGCAGCCGGCATAACAGCAACCGTGAGCTGGTCGGACAGGGCATTGCCAATATTGCCGCTCCGCTGTTCGGCGGTATTCCGGCTACGGGGGCGATTGCCAGAACGGCCACGAATATCCGCAGCGGGGCGGCTTCTCCGCTGTCGGGCGTCATTCACGGTGTGGTGGTGTTCCTGATCCTGCTGCTCTTTGCGCCGTATGCCTCCAGTATTCCGCTTGCAGCAATGGCACCCATCCTGATGGTCGTCGCCTGGAACATGAGCGAGCGCAAGCAGTTCCTGAAGCTGCTGAAGCTGAAGACGGGAGATTCCCTGGTCATGTTCATTACCTTTCTCCTGACCATATTCGCTGATCTGACAGTAGCTGTGGAGGCAGGGCTGGTTCTTGCCGTCATCCTGTTCGTGAAACGGATGGGCGAGACCCACCTGGTCGCCAAAGTGCTGCCTGATCCGGAGTCGGTGAAGGTGGCTGCGCATATGGTAACCGACAGCCATGACTGTCCGCAGGTCGGAATCTATAACGTGGAGGGGCCGCTGTTCTTCGGCGCCGCCTACCGGTTTGGCGATACGATGCCGGAGCCGGGACCCGGCAAGCCCAAGCTGATTATTCTGCGCATGGGCAAGGTGCCGTTCATGGATACAACCGGCGAGGCCAATCTGGCTGAGCTGGTGAAGCAATTGCAGGCTGACGGCGGGAAGCTGCTGATCTCCGGCATGGAGCCGCAGCCGCTGGAGCTGCTGAAACGGACCGGCCTGTACGACAAGATCGGGGGACAGCAGTTCTTCCGGCATACCGGGGATGCGATAAATACCGCACTGGCCATGATTCAGACAGAACGCTGTGCAGGCTGCCGGCATGCCGCGTTCAGGGAATGTGCGGCGCTGGCCGGTGTCCAGGAAGCGCCGGGCAGAACAGGCTTCAAGAGTCATAAGCCTGCTATCGCCGGCAAGCTCAGCAGCGGCATCTGACCGTTAAGTTTTCGTCATAGCAAATAAAAATTAACAGCCCGGGTGCATCCAGACGCCCGGGCTGTTATATTTAGTATGGTTGTTCCATTCTAACGGATAAGGAGAATATTCCCTGATGAAGGAACTGAATTATACGAAAGTGTTTGTGCTGTTAGCCGGCTTGTCCCTGGCAACTTTAGGGGTGTACCGGGTAGTTTCGCTGCGGACCGATACATACTTTGATTTTTTACTGTGGAACCTCTTTCTGGCCTGGATCCCTTTCTTGTTCTCAAGCGCCGCATATGTACTGGATAAACAGAGATTCAGCAGCATGCTGCTGCTGCCGCTGGGGATCGCCTGGCTGCTGTTTTTTCCGAACGCGCCGTATCTGATGACAGACCTGCTGCATCTGACTGCACGCAAAAGCATCTATATCGTCAGCGGAGAAGTACAGAGCCGGTTCTGGTATGATCTGGTTACCCTGCTGCTGTTCACCTGGAGCGGCTGGCTGACAGGCTTCTTCTCGCTGTACCAGTTTCAGAGTGTCATTTCCCGCAAAAGCAATCTGTTCTTCTCCTGGATTTTTGTACTTGCCGCCTGTGCACTTGGCGGCTACGGGGTGCTTCTCGGCCGGGTCTACCGGCTGAACAGCTGGGATGTGCTGACAGACCGGCATCAGCTGATTCAGCTGGTTAATGACAGCTTAAACCGGCAGTCGCTGTTCTTCAGCCTGTTTGTTGCGGTTGTACTGCTAGTTATCTATGCTACGCTGTACTTTTTGCTGAACGGGCTGGTCAGCAGCGGCGGGAGAGGCTACTCCAGAGGAGGCAGGAAATAATTCTCCGGGTCAGCTTCCGGTACGTACAGGTACAGCTCCAGATTGATGGCCCCGTCCGGCTCAAACTCTACGCCCTCGCCCGACAGGTACAGCCTCTGGACCGATCCGGATTCATCATCCAGGGCAATCCTGCCCTTGGCATTAATGACCCTGTGCCACGGCAGCCTATACTTCCGGCTCATGGAATGCAGAATCCGCACCACCTGTCTGGCGGCCCTGGGGCTTCCGGCAGCCTTGGCTACGCCTCCGTAGGTCATAACCTTTCCCTCTGGGATGGCCTGGATGACGGCAATAACGTTTGCTGTAAATGGTGTCATAGGTTCTCCTTAAACGTCAGTGGACTTTCTAACGGATGATATAAACCAGATTATAACAGAGGATGTGCTTGTTTTGGGAACACGTATCCCCGGTAAAAAAGGAATGGGGCTGTCGCCGGACCATCCGAAAGGGCTTGGCGGCTGGCTGGCGCTTATCCAGATTGGTCTTTATGTTACGTTTATCAGATCGTTTATACTGGTCTACGATTTCTTTACTAACACCCTCGGAAGCGAGGGCTGGTATGCCCTGACTTCCCCTGCTTCTGCAGATTATCATGCATCATGGAAGCTGGTGCTGATTTTTGAGGTAAGCGCGAATATTATTTTGCTGTCAGCTTCTGTTTATCTGCTCACTTTGCTGTATAACAAACGGGCGGTTTTTCCGCGCTGGCTGATCTTTTACTATATCATCGGCCTGCTGCTGCAGCTCGTCATCATTGTGCTGGTCGCGGGCATCCCGCAGTCATCGGAGCTGGCCGCAAGCGGCAATCTGCTGCAGAATGTTGCGCGGGGTCTGGTAAACGGCCTCATCTGGACTGCCTACATTTTGCGCTCTAAGAGAGTGCGGAATACCTTTGTTAACTAACTCTATATACAAGCCAGTAGAAAGCCGCCGCTGCGGCTTTTTTGCTGTCCCGGCAAACGGATATACGAATAGGAGTGCAGGGGTCGGGGGATAATCAGATAATCAGATTAAAAGAATAGACAGGAGTGACGGCTGTGACGAAAGCGGGAATTACGGAGAACAGCGAACATTCTGCCCCGAAGATTGATTCCTCCCAGCCTCTAAGCCGTTCTATGGAAGATACGCTGGCGCTGTTCCGGAAGATTTTCCGCAATGACGGCACGCTTAGAATACGGGTGATTGAAAATGAGCAGGACAAGCGCATCCGCTGTGCAGTGGTCTACGTTGACGGAATGATCGACCGGGAGCTGATTCAGAACGGAGTGATGAGACCGGTAATGACCTACGAGTTTCCGGACGGAGACCGGGAGAATCCGGAGAGCCTGATGGAACAGATCCGTACCCGGGTGATCAATATCAGTGATGTGATGGTCTCAGTGAAGCTGGATGAGCTGATCGGGGCCGTTGTCGGCGGCAAAACAGTCTTTCTGCTGGACGGCTATGCCGGTTCCTTGAACATTAATGCCCAGAGCTGGGAGACCCGTTCAATAGAAGAGCCTATGACCGAAAAGGCGGTGCGAGGTCCCCGGGACGGCTTTAATGAGTCGCTCCTGACCAATCTGACCCTGATCCGCCGCCGGGTGCAGAACTCTGACCTCAAATTTGTTTTTACCGACATTGGCACACGAACGAAGACCCAGACCTGTATCTGCTACATGGAAGGCCTGGCCTCGCCCGATATCCTGAAGGAGCTGCAGGGAAGGCTGGCCCGGGTGGAGATCGACCATCTGCTGGATACAGGCTACCTGGCCGAGCTAATCCGCGATGAGCCGTATTCCCCTTTTGAAATGATCGGGAGTACAGAGCGCCCGGATTCCGTTGTCGGCAAAATAATGGAGGGACGCATTGCCGTTCTGATCGACGGAAGCCCGTTCGCTCTGACCCTGCCGTATGTTTTCGTGGAAAACTTCCAGGCCAGCGAGGATTACTATATCAGTTATTTTTTCGCCACGTTTAATCGCCTGCTCAGAGTTCTCGGCGCATTTCTGTCGATCAGTATTCCTGCCGTTTATCTGGCGCTGGTCACCTACAGCCAGGAGATGGTGCCGACCCTGCTGCTGCTGAGCATCGCGGCCGCACGTTTGTCTGTGCCGTTTCCCACTGTAGTCGAAGCGGTGCTTATGCTGACGATCTTCGAGATTCTGCGTGAGGCGGGAGCGAGAATCCCCAATTCTATCGGACAGGCGGTCAGCATCGTAGGCGCACTGGTGCTGGGCCAGGCTGCAGTGGATGCGCGGATCGTCAGCGCACCGATGGTTATTGTTGTAGGACTGACAGGAATCACAACCCTGCTTAATCCAAGGCTTACCGGGCCTTTGATTATTGTCAGGATCATCCTGCTGCTCAGCGCCTTTATGTTCGGCCTCTTCGGCTATTTCTTCGGTCTGCTCGGGCTGGTTATCCATCTGATGAGCCTGCGCTCCTTCGGCGTCCCCTACATGCTAGGGGTAGGCTCTATCCGGCCTCAGGATATTAAAGACACGGCAGTGCGTGCACCCTGGTGGGATATGTACCTGCGTCCGGCGGTGATCGGGGCCCGCAATATGAAGCGTAAGGCTTCGCAGCAGAAGGGGGGAAGAAGATGAGCAGGACTGCCTTCAAGACAGCTTCGGCCCTGCTTGCCGCTATGCTCCTCTTTGGCCTGACCGGCTGCTGGAACTACTCGGAGATTGATGATATGTCCATTGTAGCCGGCGTAGCCCTCGATAAGAATAAAGCGGATAATAACATTCAGATGACCGTAGAGATGGTCGATACCCAGGGCGGGCTGCAGGATAATCAGACCGGCTTCAAAATGCTGAGCCTGACCGGCGATACCATTTTCAGTATTGCCCGCAGTATGATTTCGCTGACCGGCCGGAAGCTGTTCTGGAGCCATGCCAAGGCCATTATCATCAGCGAGGAGCTGGCCCGCGAGGGGCTGGTAAAGGTGGTTGACTGGTACAGCAGGGATACAGAGACCCGGGCCGATGTGTATATCTTTGTAGCCAGTGAAAAAAATGCCCGTGAGGTGCTTAATCTGAACCAGACGAATAAGACGATCATGTCCTTTGAGCTGGCGCAGATGATGAAGGATGAGATGTTTACGGGCACGGCGCCGGTTGTGGAAATTTGGGATTTTATCGACAAGCTGGAGACCCCCGGGAAAAGTGCGATTGCCCCGCTGATAAACATCAGCGAGATGAACGGGCAGAAGAACGGACGAGTTAACGGCACTGCGGTGTTTGCAGAGGACCGGATGGTCGGCAAGCTGGACGGAACAGAAACCCAATATGCTCTTTTTGTCAAAAATGAAGTGAAGGGCGGGGTGCTGACAATAGACAATGAGCGCGGCAGGCCCACCTACTCGCTTGAGATCTTATCAAACCGGACAAAGGTGAAGCCTGTCTGGGAAAACGGTAAGCTGCAGATCCAGGTGCATACGCTCACCCATACCGGGCTTGATGAAGTGATGAGCACGGTTGATCTAACCGGAAATGAGAGCCTTGCGGCTATTGAGAACCGGGCAGGCGCGCAAGTGCAGCGTAACATTCTCTCTGTCATCCGCAAGCTGCAGCGGGATTACCAGACGGATATTTTCGGCTTTGGCAAGGCAGTGCATGATACTATTCCGCGAAGCTGGCACAAGCTGGAGGAGAGGTGGCCGGAGGAATTCAAGGAGCTGGATGTGAAGGTCACTTCAAAGGTAATCATTCAGAGTACAGCCAAATCTTCGAGAACAATCAAGTTAGGAGATTAATGACCGTGCCCGTCTACATTGTACTGATTTACGCGTTTATTGTATGGATAGACCCTTACGGCCTGCTGAAGCAGGGGAAAAAGCGGGATTTTTACATGTGCTCTGCACTGTGCCTGATTTCCTTCTCGCTGGCCTTCAGCCTGGCGATGGACTGGGAGATTCCCAGTCCCTCACCGCCGATTGTCTGGCTTGTTAAACAGCTATTCTAAGAACCGTATAAAGGAGGGTGTGCATGAGCAAGGAGATTATACCGGGAGGGCAATCCATCAGTATCGTTATATTGTTCATCATCGGCAGCTCGCTGTTTATGGGTACTTCAGGCGAATCGGGCAACAGCATCTGGATTGCAATTATCCTGGCTGTACTGCTGGCAATCCCTCTGATGCTGATTTATGCGCGGCTCCATACGCTTTTTCCGGGGAAAAATCTGTTTGACATGCTCATTTCCGTCTTCGGGAGAGTCATAGGCCGGGTGTTCTCCTGTTTGTATATCTGGTATACCCTTCACCTGGGCTCACTGGTTCTCCGCAATTTCGGGGAATTCAGTAAGACAGTGGTCTTGACATCCACTCCCATGCTGGCTCCGATGCTGATTATCGGCCTGCTCTGTATCTGGGTGGTGAATGCAGGTATGGAGGTGGTCGGACGAAGCTCAAAATTTCTGTTGCTGTTCACTTTTGCCGTAATTGTTGTTGTCCAGCTGCTCTCTGTCCCCAAGTATGATTATCAGCATTTGAAGCCCCTGCTGCACAGCGGCTGGGGACCCGTATTCTCGGATGTGGCGGGCTCCTTTACGTTTCCATTTGCGGAGATTGTGGTTTTTCTGGGAGCCTTCACGGTTCTTCCGCGAAAAGGCTCGGCGGCACGGGTGCTGGTCAGCGGGGTGGTTATTGCAGGAGTGATCATTCTCGGCGTCTCTGTGCGGAATCTGCTTGTACTCGGTCCGGAAATTCTGTCATCGCTCTATTTTCCCTCCTATGTGGCGGTCAGCCGGATTAATGTCGGAGATTTCCTGACCCGGATCGAGGGCTCGTCCGCCATAGTTTTTATAACCTCGCTGTTCATAAAAACAAGTCTTTGCCTGTATGTAAGCTGCCAGGGCATTTCAAGAGTCTTCAACCTGGAAAGCTACCGCTCAGTAGTTCTGCAGATGGGGCTGATTATGGTTTATATGGCGGATTTTATCTATAAGGATATTACGCAGATGCAGTATTTTGCCTATCATATTTATAAAGTGTACGCTCTGCCTTTTCAGTTGTTCATTCCGCTGCTGCTGTGGATTACCGCCGAAATAACGGCGCGCAGGGCCGGAGCCAGGGAGGAGCCTTCACCATGATAAAATGATAAAAGCACCTCGTGCCTGACTTTCCGTTTACCGCCGGCGGGAGGTTTTTTGTTATTTCCAAGCGTTGCTGAAGATCGTTATAATGAGAGACAGAGAATACGCCTTTGCGGGCTGAATGAGTTTTACGTTTAACAAGGAGGAAGCTTATGAGTGTTTCGAGTATCATGATGTCCTCCCATTGGGGCAGAGAGGTCAGACATAAGTATGCAGCCCAGGGCTCCAAGGCGCTGGCTGTTGTTTTTCCGGGCCAGAATTATTCGGCTGAACGCTCACTGCTGGACTATGCAGGCAAGGTGGCTGCTGAGCACGGCTGTGATCTGCTGATTCTGGAATACGGCTATCAGAGCGCCCGGGCGGGATTCAAGCGGGAAGAGCTGGATATTGTCGTAGAGGAATGCAAAGCGGCACTGGGCGCGGTTGCCGAGTACGAGCAGCTGCTGTTCATCAGCAAAAGCATGGGGACCGTCATTGCCGGACGGCTGGCTGCAGAGCTGGGTGTGCAGCAGAAGACGGCTCATCTGTACCTGACTCCTATCGCCGAAACGGTACCCTGGATCCGCAAAAGCCGGGGGAGTGTTATCTATGGCGGCAGCGACCCGATGTTCAGCGGGCAGCATCCTGCCGAAATCAGCGGACTGCCGAATATCAGGGTGTACCGGATTGATGACGCCAATCATGCGCTTGAGGTGGGCAGTGTTAATGAATCGCTGGCAGTGCTGCTGGTGATTATCAATTTTTATCATGAGTTTTTCAATGATGCACTTGAAGCTTAAGGTTTGTTTTTAGTAAAGGGGAGAAGGAGGAAGTCAGATGATATTGGAAGCGGCCATGCTGCAGATTCAACCGGGGCTTACAGCGGAGTTTGAAGCCAGCTTCACCAAGGCCTCTCCGCTGATTGCCTCCATTGAAGGCTATTTGGGACATGAGCTCCAGCACTGTCTGGAGGATGACCATAAATATCTGCTGCTTGTAAAGTGGCGGGCACTTGAGGATCATACGGTAGGATTCAGGGAATCAGCCCAGTACCAGGAATGGAAGGCCCTGCTTCACAGATATTACGACCCGTTCCCGGCAGTAGAGCATTTCACCAGCGTGAATCTGGACTAAACGGGAGGAACGGCTATGGAGTATAACCGGCGGGTAGGTGCAGGCCGGACTGCAGAAGTGTTTGAGCACGGGGATAATACGATTGTTAAGCTATATCTGGAGGATTTTTCTCCGGCTGCAGTGGAGCAGGAATTCAGGGTAAGCTCATATGTGTATAACCAAGGCAGTGTCCGCACTCCCAGGCCTGTCGGGCTGACTGAAGCAGAAGGGCGCAGGGGCATTGTCTTTCAGCAGATTCACGGGCGTTCCCTGCTGGGCCAGATCAGCGGACAGCCCTGGCGTTTACCCGTGTATGCCAAGCAGCTCGCCTCCCTGCATGATCAGCTGCATCAGCTGGAGGGCAGCCCGGAGCTTGGTCAGCATAAGGAGCAGCTTCACAGACAGATTGTAGCCGCACCCATGCTGACCATGGAGGAGAAAACGGCTGTTCTGGAACATCTGCAGCGGCTGCCTGAAGGCAGTAGGCTGTGTCACGGCGACTTCCACCCTGATAATGTGCTTATTGATGCCGACGGTGCCTGGATTATCGACTGGATGAACGGCATTTCCGGGAATCCTGCGGCGGATGCCGCAAGATCAGTGCTGCTGTTCAGCATGGGGGCGATGCCACCGGGGAGCTCATTCACCGCACGGGTGGTCACCGGCTTCATCAGGCAGAAGCTTACGAAGGTCTATATCCGCGAATACCTCCGCTTGTCGGGCCGCAGCTATGCCGAGATCAATGCCTGGGTGCTGCCGGTAGCTGCTGCGAGGCTAATCGAAGGAGTTCCGGCCGCAGAGAAGGAGCAGCTGGCCAAAGAAATCCGCAGGCGTCTGAGATCATTGCGGAAGTCCTAGCACTTTTCTGGAGATGAGTGTTATACTGTACGACTGCAACTGTGTAAGGGGAAATATAAGATGGTCCAGGTCAGCCAGAGCTTCTGGCTGGCTTTTTTTGTGTGAAATCATGAACCATGAACCGCTAACGGACTGAAATGACCTTTTTTCTCTGAATTGGGGCATATAAGGCCGATGGTGTTCGTTAGGATGACTAAAGAACGGTTTAGCTGAAAATAAGCGCATTTGAGTCCGTTACAGGATGAGGTGTGTGTCTGGCGCGTTAACCTGTTGGGCATCCGCTGTAGCAGGAGATTTGAATTTATTATGGGGTGGCCGCAGAGTTCCTGAGCCGGCATCCATATTAAGTCCGCAATATATGCCCCGGGGCTTGCCCGGACCGGACCCTAAAATGATCTTGCCTTAGCCCAAAAACGTTCAGCAAACTTTCAGCCTGGCCTCATTGACGATTAAGGTACGGGTGCAATAATACGGCTATGCAATGCTTGACTCTGGGGAGAGAGCGCTGCCGAATGAGGTTCTATTGAAAGATGGGAGTGGAACAACTTGAATGATGTTAAAAAAACCGGCTCTGACGTGGTACTGCTGTTTATTCTGCTGCTGGCAGCCTTTCTTTACGGATTCGGGATCTGGAATGATCATTATGTAAATACGTATTACACCACTGCTGTCGGAAGCATGCTGCAGAGCTTCCACAATTTCTTCTTTGCTTCGCTGGATTCTGCGGGTTCTGTAACCGTGGATAAGCCGCCGGTGACATTCTGGATTCAGACGCTTAGCGCCTGGATCTTCGGGCTGCACGGCTGGAGTGTTATCCTGCCTCAAGCCTTGGCCGGCGTTGGCTCGGTACTGCTGGTCTACCTGCTGGTTAAGCCAAGCTTCGGCAGAACAGCGGCCCGCCTTGCCGCGCTGGCGATGGCTGCCACGCCAGTTGCAGCGGCAGTCAGCCGCACGAACAACATTGATGCCATGCTGGTCTTTACCCTGCTGCTGGCAGCCTGGTTTTTGTTCAAAGGGACCAGACAGCATAGAACAGGCAGTCTTCTCACCGCTTTCGGACTGATCGGGGTGGCCTTCAACGAGAAGATGCTGCAGGCCTATATGGTTGTGCCGGCTTTTTATCTGTTCTATATTGTGGCCGCCAAGGTCAACTGGAAGAAAAAAACCGGCGTTCTGGCCGCCTGCACCGCAGTGCTGCTGGTCATTTCGCTCTCCTGGGCGGTTATCGTTGACTCGATTCCGGCGGATAAACGGCCGTATATAGGCAGCAGCGGCACCGACTCTGTGCTGAATCTGGCCTTTGGATACAACGGGGTATCCCGTCTGACCGGTGACCGCAGCACTGGAGGCGGCATGCCGGGTGGTGGCGGCTTCGGCGGCTTCGGCGGCCAGATGCCGGGCATGAACGGTGAGATGCCGCCCTTTGGCGGGGGAATGCCGGGCCTGAATGGTGAGATGCCCGCTATGGATGGGGCCGGCGGGCAGGGCAGCCCGGACGGCCAGAGACAGGGCAGTGACGACGGTACCCGCGGCCAGCAGGGTACAGGCGGCGGAGCGCGCGGCGGCGACAGCGGCGCGGCATCCCGCGGCCAGAACGTGCCGGGCGCGGAGGACGGCGGCGGAATGCCTCCGGCACAAGGCGGAGGCCAAGGTGCGGGGGACGGCGGGATGCCGGGAGCTTGGCCGGACGGCGGAGGCCGGCAGTTCGGGGGCGCTGACGGCAGCCGGGGCATGCCGGGTGGCGGCATGTTCAACACCGGCACCGCCGGTCCGCTTCGGCTGTTCCAGCAGGAGTTGTCCGGCCAGTCCAGCTGGCTGCTGCCCTTTGTATTATTCGGCGTAATCGGTATTTTTACCAGTCTGCGCCGCAGGCATTTTACGATGCAGCACAAGGAAGCCCTGTTCTGGCTGTCCTGGCTGGTTCCGGCGATGGGCTTCTTCAGTATCGCCGGATTCTTCCACCAGTATTATCTGATCATGATGGCGCCGCCGGTTGCGGCGCTGGCCGGAGCAGGCTGGTTCAAGCTCTGGCACTACTATAAAGAGCGTTCCGGCTGGCTGTCCTGGCTGCTTCCGGCAGCTGTTCCGGCTACTGCAGCCTTCCAGTGGTACATTATTCGTCCTTATGACAGCACTATCGGCAGCGGCTGGTCAATCGGAGTGCTGGCTGCAGGGCTTGCAGCAGCCTTGCTTCTGATTGTGCTGCGGATGCTAAAAGGCCGGGGGAAGCCGGCCCTTGTCCATGCCGCAGCTGTAGCCGGGCTGCTGGTGCTGCTGATCGGCCCGCTGTACTGGGCGTTTACACCTATCACCTACGGCCTTAACAGTATGACTCCGGCCGCAGGTCCTGACAGCAGTAACAGCGGCGGCTTCGGAGTAGGCGGCGGACGAAATGCCAGCACCGGAGTGAACGGGGAGCTGCTGGCTTATCTGAAGGAGCACAATACAGGTGAAGAATATCTGTTCGCAGCCATGGATTACGGGACAGCAGGCCCTTATATTATCGATAAAGGTGAAAAAGTAGTTATTCTGAACGGCTTCAACAACTCCGATGTACCTTACACGACTGAGTCACTGCAGGCACTGGTGGAAAGCGGCAAGGTGAAATATTTTCTCGTTACCAGTGGCGGTATGGGCGGAGGAAGGGGCGGTAATTCCGGGATTACAAGCTGGATTACGGAAAATGGCACAGAGGTGCCGTCAGCCGACTGGCAGGGAACCGTGACGGGCGGAGCCGGAGGAACCCTGTATGAGGTCCATTTAGACTAAGCACATTTCATTTAAGGAGGAGCTGCCCATGAGTATGAACGTGCGCTATTCCGTCATTATACCGATGTACAATGAAGAAGCCGTGATTCAGGAAACTTACCGGCGGATCAAAAAAGTTATGGGAACAACAGGAGAGCCCTATGAGCTGCTGTTTGTAAATGACGGCAGTACGGACAACTGTGCGCAGATGATAGAGGAGTGCAGCTACTGGGATGAGAGCGTGAAGCTGATCGATCTGTCCCGCAATTTCGGGCACCAGATCGCCATTACTGCCGGGATGGATTATTCGCTGGGCGATGCGGTCATCATTATTGATGCCGATCTGCAGGACCCACCGGAGCTGATTCTGAAGATGATCGAGGAATGGAAAAAGGGCTATGAGGTGGTGTATGCCAAGCGGATTAAGCGTAAAGGTGAATCTGTATTTAAAAAATGGACGGCCAGCGCCTTTTACCGGATTCTCCGCTATTCCACTGACATCTCTATTCCGGTTGACACGGGGGACTTCCGGCTGATTGACCGCAAGGTATGCGAAGAGCTGAAACGGCTGCCGGAGAAAAACCGGTTTGTCCGCGGCCTGGTCAGCTGGGTGGGCTTCCGGCAGAAGGCGATAGAATACGAGCGCGATGAGCGGCTGGCAGGTGAAACCAAATATCCGCTGAAGCGGATGATCAAGCTGTCGCTGGATGGCATCACTTCGTTTTCATACAAGCCGCTGAAGCTGGCAGGTTATCTCGGAGGGCTGCTGTCAGCCGGCGGATTCCTGTACCTGATGTATGTGCTGTACCTGGCGCTCTTTACGGACGAGGTCGTTAAAGGCTGGGCGTCAATGATCGGCATTACCTTAACGTTCAACGGGTTCGTGCTGATCATGCTGGGTATTCTCGGTGAGTATGTAGGCCGGATTTATGATGAGACCAAGGGCCGTCCGCTGTATATTGTGCAGGATTTCTATGAGGGCAGGGCGCAGACTGTCCAGGAGCCCAGAGTAGCCCAGCTTAACAAGTGAACAGGGAAGAGAGACCTCTCCGGTACGAAAAAAAGCTATCTCTGCAGATATGGCCTCAGGCCAATCCGCCGGGATAGCTTTTTTGCTGCCCAATATTGCTGAGCCGTATATGAGTGCCCCTTACTAAGCCTTCAGCAAATCGTGGTCCACATATCTTGCACCGTTCAGCTCGCTGATGATGTTGATGGCAACCTTTGCACCGTCACCGGCAGTGATGATGGCGTGTACACTGACACCGGCAACTGTCCCGGCAGCCCAGATACCGTCAACATTGGTTTTGCCCTCTGCGTTAACGGCCACTACGGTTTTGATTCTTGGCTCGGTGCCGTCCTTCGTTTCTACTCCTGCTTTGGCCGCGAGGTCCGTCAGCACGCCTGTTGCCAGGATAACATGCTTCGCTTTGTAAGCAGAACCGCTTTCGGTTTCGATCGTAATGCCTTCGCCGCCCGCTATGAGGTTAACGGCCTGATCGGCAACCAGCTCTGCTCCAAATTTGACCGCCTGCTTATGGCCGGTTTCAACCAGGTCGGGACCGCCGATTTCGGCAATTCCATAATAGTTCTCATACCAGCCTCTGCGGGTCATGCCTTTGTCATTGTCAATCAACAGCGTTGTTTTGCCCGCCTTGGCAGTGAACAGGGCAGCGCTTGCACCGGCAGGGCCGGCTCCGATAACAGCAACTTCATACATAGCGATAACCTCCTGAAAGTTAAGTAAAGTTAAGTATGCTTACTATTATAACGTTAATTACGGCTTATAAGCTACCGGCCTGCCAGACAGGGTAAAGTGATCCTGAAGGCAGTCCCTTTACCAGGGACACTCTCCACACTGATCTCTCCGCCGTGCGCTTCTACAAGCGATTTGGTGATGGATAAGCCGAGGCCGGATCCGCCGTATTTGCGCGTGCGCGAAGAATCGCTGCGGTAGAAGCGGTCGAAAACATGCGGCAGATGCTCGGCTGAAATCCCCGAACCGTTGTCGCTCACAGTCAATTCTGCTTCCTTGTTTCGGGCATGCAGGGCAATATGGATAGCGCCTAGTCCGCTATCCGTATGCTGCACGGCATTATGAAACAGATTGAGCACAACCTGCTTGATTTTGTCAGGGTCATACATTCCGCGGATGCCCCTTGAACAGTCAAAGGTGACCCGGCGGCTGCCTGCCAGGACCAGCAGCTGCGCCTGCATCTCCTCGATAATCTCATCGAGCTGCAGCTCTTTGGCCCTGAGCTGGGGCGCTCCGTCCATCCGCGCCAGCAGCAGCAGATCCTCGACCAGCTTGTTGATCCGCCTGGATTCCCCGTGCATGCTGTTCAGCGCATTATAGAGCTGCTCTTTATTGTCCGCAGCCCCGCGCAGCAGTACCTCCAGGAAGCCGTGGATCGAGGTGAGCGGGGTGCGCAGCTCATGTGAGGCATCGGCTGCGAACCGCCGCATCTGCTCCTTGGCCTCGCGCTCACCCCGGAAGGAGATTTCCAGCCGCTCCAGCATTCCGTTGAAGGAATGGGAGAGCTTGTCGATTTCCGTCTGCCCCTGATTAACCGGGAAGCGGACATCCAGATTACCGGCATCTATACTCTGGGCGGCATCCCCCATGTTGGACAGCGGTACGAGCGTCTTGCGCAGTGCGGGCAGGTAGAGGAACAAGCCGGCCAGCAGAGCAACCATGGCGAGTACAGCAAAGATCATCAGCTGCTGCAGGATCACATCCTTCAGCGGTCCCGTCTCCACACTCATCTGCAGCAGAATTTTGTTCCCGCCGGGCCGTCCCAGATCCATGAAGACGGCCAGATGCTGGCTGCCGTCCGAGGCCGTAATCAGCCTGTAGCTTCCGGTCGCCTTATCTGTCGTATGAATGAGCAATTCATTGTATTGCTGATCGTTCAGCCTCGGGGCGGCAGAATCGGACAGCGTGTCCTTCTGCAGGTCCGTAAAGGTCCCGTCCGAGCTGTATGCAGCAATAGTCGTATGCGCATCCAGCAGCAGCGGTCGTCCGCCCTCACCGTTGCGCTGGCTGGACGGGCTGTTGCCCGGCATGCTGCCCATGCCGCCGCTGAAGGAATTCGAAAGATCCCCGTAAATGAGCCTGTAAAAAAAATCACGCGGCACAGACCGCAGCTGGGCCTCCATCGTTTCTGCCCGGTTGCTGTAAATAAAGTTGCGCATCAGCACATACTGCAGAACGCCGATGAGCAGCAGGAGACCGGAAAGAATGAGCAGGGAGGTCGCCAGCAGCTGCTTGCGCAGGGAACGCGGGGCGTGCAGCCTCTGCAGGAGGCGGGGTATCATAGCAGATCCACCCGGTAGCCTGCACCGCGCAGGGTGCGGATAATCCGGTGCTCCTTATCGCCGAGCTTCTCGCGGAGAGAGCGGATATAGACCTCGACGATATTTTCCTCGCCGCCGAAGTCATAGCCCCATACCTTGTCCAGAATCATCGGTTTACTCAGCACCAGGCCGTGGTTTATCACCAGATATTGCAGCAGCTCATATTCGGTAGGGGAGAGCTCAAGCACCTCGTCCCTGAACCGGATTTCCTTGCGTCTGCCGTCAATCCGGAAGGGGCCGCAGCGCACCTCGCCCAGCAGTCCGGGAAACTGGTTGCGCAGCCGTGCCTGGATCCGGGCCAGCAGCTCATCGAAGCTGAACGGCTTAACCATGTAATCATCTGCGCCGATGGACAGGCCCTTAACCCGGTCATCCACCTCGTCCTTGGCCGTCAGCATAATGACGGCAATCTCTGTTTCTTCCGAACGGAGATAACGGCATACCTCGAACCCGTCCATTCCGGGCATCATTACATCGAGAATCGCAACATGGGGCTTGAAATCCGCAGCGATGGCTATGGCGCTTGCGCCATCAGGTGCGGTTTTCACATCAAAGCCTTCATTGCTAAGTCCCAGTTCAAGGAACTGGAGTATGTGAGGCTCGTCATCAACGAGCAGGAGGCGTACGCCCTGGGTTGTTTTCATCGTCGGTTCCTCCATTTACACTAAGAGATAGCTATATTATGCCACATGAGGTTGAACGTTTGCTGAAAACTCTGCCCAGGCGATTCGAAATTGTCGTTCATGGTTAATCATAATGGTTAATCTATATGTATAGGATGTAAACGTCATTTTTTAAAAGGTAATTAGCGGGAACTTTAACTTTTTAAGGATGTAAAAAGGGTTTTGACGGCGGGCCTAGAACACTTTACAATAAGGGTACTAACCGGAGGATTACAGAAATTTTCTGGTTCCGGTATCGTGATACATATCCCTTTGTTTTCCCCGTTCGTCATCTTTTCAAATATCCTATCAGGCACCTTTCTTTTCATTTTACTTCTTTAGGTACACTTCTTTTTGGAATCAGATTCATTTAAACCTCATTTATTTCTTGTTTTATTACCCATATGTCAAGGAGGCTCTTCCATGAAGAAAAAAGAAATGGTAGCTATGCTATTGGCGGGAGGCCAAGGAAAAAGGCTGAAGGGTTTGACCAAATCGCTCGCCAAGCCCGCTGTGTATTTTGGAGGAACCTACCGGATTATTGATTTCCCGCTGAGCAACTGCTCAAATTCAGGAATCGATACGGTTGGCGTGCTGACGCAATATGAGCCGCTGGTTCTGCATTCATACATTGGAGTAGGCAGTGACTGGGATTTGAACCGCAAGGACGGCGGAGTATTTGTATTGCCGCCGCATGAACGGGAGAACGGAAGCAGCTGGTACCGGGGAACGGCCGATGCCATTTACCGGAATCTGAAGTTTGTAGACCAGTTCGATCCGGAGCATGTGCTTATTCTGTCCGGCGACCATATCTACAAAATGGATTACAACGCTATGCTGCAGTATCACAAGTCAAGAAATGCGGACTGCACGATCTCCGTCATTGACGTTTCCCTGGAGGAGGCAAGCCGTTTCGGCATCCTCAATACGGATGAAGACCTGAAAATTTACGAATTTGAAGAAAAGCCCGCTAAACCAAAGAGCACGCTGGCATCGATGGGTGTATATATTTTTAAATGGGAGGTTCTGCGCAAGCATCTGCTGGAGGATGGCGAGAAGCCGGATTCCTCTCATGATTTCGGGAAGGACATTATTCCGCTGATGCTGGCAGACAGCAATTCCCTGTATGCTTATCCTTTTGAAGGCTACTGGAGAGACGTCGGTACAGTAACCAGCCTCTGGGAAGCTAACATGGATCTCCTGAGCGACCATCCGCCGCTGAATCTGAATGATCCGAACTGGCGGATTTTTACCCGCAACCCGAACCAGCCGGCACAATATGTGGCTCCGGAAGCCAAAGTATCGAGCTGCATCATTAACGAAGGCTGCATTGTGCGCGGGGAAGTGAAGCATTCGGTGCTGTTCTACGGCGTGGAAGTGGGCGAAGGCAGCGTTATTACCGACTCCGTCATTATGCCGAAGGTGAAGATCGGCAAGAACGTAAGAATTCATAAAGCCATCATAAGCGAAAATACAGTGATCGAAGATTATATGGAGATCGGCAATGACCGGGAGAATGAGGATGAGATTCTGCTGATCGACAATCGTAGCAAAAAACGCAAATCAGTTGCAGCCAAAACCATATAATTTTAGAGGACGGTGACCGCGATGAAAGAGCTTATGGGCGTAATTAATCTTGATCATGAACTGGACAAATTGAACGAATTAACCTATTTCCGCTGCGGGGCAGCCGTGCCTTTTGCCAGCCGTTACCGGCTGATCGATTTCGTATTGTCCAATATGATGAGGGCGGAGCTGGAGAGTGTAGGGCTGTTCGTCCGCCGCAAATACCGTTCGCTGATGGACCATCTCGGTGACGGCAAGTCCTGGGATATGAACCGCAAGCATGGCGGGCTGTTCATTCTGCCTCCGGACTGGAACGATCCGACCGATACGTCAATTGGTGATCTGCAGCATTATCATAACAATCTGGACTTTTTCAAAAGAGCCTCCGCCAAGTACATTGTGTTCTCGGGCAGCCAGCATATTAATACTGTCGATCTGCAGGATGTCTTCCAGTATCATCTCGAAAAAGGCGCCGATGTCACGCTTGTCTACAAAGCGATCGACCAGCTTCAGCCTGAACATGACCCGTGCCTGCGGCTTGAATTAAATGAGGACAATCTCGTTACCGAGATTCACCAGGAGAAGCATCATCCCAATGTATACCTGGATATCTTCATCATGGAAAAGAAATTGTTCCTAGAGCAGGTGGAGTACTGCATTGCGCATGGAGAGAGCTTTTTCTTCCGTGATGTGATCCAGAAGAACCGGGCCAATTTCAAAATTGCCGGCTATGAATACAAAGGCTATCATGCTGTAATCAATTCACTGGAGAGCTATTACAAGAATAGTCTTGAGCTTCTCAAACAGGAGAATTATCTGGGTCTGTTCAAAGAAAATCCGGTGCAGACCAAGATCAAATATGAAGCGCCGACCCGTTATCTGGACAGCGCAAGTGTCACCAATTCCCTGGTAGCCAACGGCTGTGTGATCGGCGGAACCGTCGAGAACAGCGTGATTTTCCGCGGGGTGCAAATCCGTGAAGGCGCAAAAATCATCAATTCCGTCATCATGCAGAAATGTGTGATTGAAGAGAATGCTGTAATTGAGAATGTCATCATGGATAAGGACGTACACCTGAGCAAAGAAAGGATACTCGTAGGGGATAGCAAGCGTCCGTTTGTCATCGCCAAGAGCAGCAAAATTTAACCCCAGGATCAGCCGGACTGTGGAAGCATGCAGTCCGGCTGGTCCTGACTTTCCATAGAGGCCATGTATCTCACAAAAATACACATCCGACTGGAGGAACCTGCTGTTGTTTAACGACAAAGAAAGCTTCAAAAAAGTATTCCGCGAGACGCTTATCGGAAAATTGGGCAAGCCGCTGGAAGAAGCATCGAATGGTGACGTATACAAGATTCTGGGCAATATGATCCGTGAGAATGCGGGGAAGAACTGGGCTGAGACGAACCAGAAGTTTAAAATCAGCCAGCAGAAGCAGGTATACTACTTCTCCATGGAGTTTCTGATCGGCCGGCTGCTGGGCAATAACCTGCTGAATATGGGCGTGCTGGAGGTTGTGCGGGAGGGTCTTGAGGAACTGGGCTTCGATCTGCGTGCAGTAGAGGAAGAAGAGGCAGATGCGGGTCTTGGCAATGGCGGTCTGGGCCGGCTTGCAGCCTGTTTTCTTGATTCACTCGCCTCCCTGCAGTATGCGGGCCATGGAAGCGGCATCCGTTACAAATACGGCCTGTTTGAGCAGAAAATCGTAGACGGCTATCAGGTAGAACTGCCGGATTACTGGCTGCAGAACGATAATGTATGGGAAGTGCGCCGGGAGGACAAACAAGTGGAGGTCCGCTTCTGGGGCCGGGTGGAGACCCGCGAAGAGAACGGTGAGCTGGTCTTTGAGCATAAGGATTATGAAGCGGTTCGCGCAGTGCCTTACGATGTGCCGGTGATCGGCGCCGACCGCAAGCATGTCAACACGCTGCGCAACTGGAGTGCCGAGTCGATTACTCCGGCTTCCCGGATGTCAGGCTCGCTAACCGGTTCGGATTACCACAAGTTCCTGGAGTACAAACGTTCTGTGGAATCCATTTCGGAATTCCTGTACCCGGATGATTCGCAGTATGAAGGCAAGCTGCTCCGGCTTAAGCAGCAGTACTTCCTGTGCAGTGCGGGCGTGCAGAGTATCATGCGCACCTTCAGCAAGACCGGTGCGCCGCTTGAAGCACTGCCGGACAAAGTAGCGCTGCATATCAATGATACGCATCCGACGCTGCTGATTCCCGAGCTGATGCGCATTCTGATGGATGTGCACGGCCTGGGCTGGGATAAGGCCTGGGATATGACAACCCGGATGGTCTCGTATACGAATCATACCATTCTCAGTGAAGCGCTTGAGAAATGGCCGATGAATATGGTCAGGGAGCTGCTGCCGCGGATTTTCCTGATTATTGAGGAGATTAATGCCCGGTTCTGCGGTGAGCTGATGAGCAAATATCCTGGTGACCAGAACCGAATTAACCAGATGGCGATCATTCATGACGATCAGGTACGCATGGCCAATCTGGCCATTGTGGCCAGCCACAGCGTCAACGGGGTAGCCGCGCTGCATACAGAGATTCTGCAGAAGCGTGAGATGCGGCTGTGGAATGAGATGTACCCGCACCGGTTCAATAACAAGACCAACGGAATTACCCACCGTCGCTGGCTGCTGCATGCCAATCCCGAGCTGGCCGGCTTGATCAACGATTCTATCGGCACACGCTGGATTCATCACCCGCAGGAGATGATCGGCCTGATCAAATACTGTGAGGATGCCTCCTTCCAGGAGCAGGTTGCAGCGATCAAACGGCGCAATAAGCTGCGGCTGGCTGACTATATTACCAAGAAGCACGGTATTCAGGTCGATCCGGATTCGATCTTTGACGTCCAGGTCAAACGGCTGCATGCCTATAAGCGCCAGCTGCTGAATATTCTGCATATCATGCACCTGTATAATCAGCTTAAAGATAACCCGTCCATGGATATGGTGCCGCGCACCTTCATTTTCGGAGCCAAGGCAGCGCCGAGCTATCACCTGGCCAAACGGATTATTAAGCTGATCAATACTGTAGCTGATGTAGTGAACAAGGACCCGGATATCAAGGGCAAGATCCGTATCTTTTTCCTGGAGAACTATTCCGTTTCCCTGGCGGAGAAAATTATTCCGGCTGCCGATGTGAGTGAGCAGATTTCTACAGCGAGTAAGGAAGCCTCCGGTACCGGCAACATGAAGTTTATGATGAACGGGGCGCTGACCATCGGGACGATGGACGGGGCGAACGTGGAGATGCATGAAATGGTCGGAGACAACAACATGTTCCTGTTCGGGCTGCGGGCGGAGCAGGTTATGGATTATTACCAGTTCGGCGGATACCGCTCCCGCGACATCTATTACGGCGACGGGCGTGTGAAGGAAGTGCTGGATCAGCTGGTCACACCTGGTCCAATCTGCTGCAATACCCAGGAATTTGATACGCTGTACCAGTCGCTGCTTGATAATAATGATGAGTTCTTTGTCCTTAAAGATTTTGCAAGCTATGTCGAGACTCATGTCAAAATCGACCTGGCTTACCGCAACCAGCGGGAATGGCTGAAGAAGTCGATTGTCAACATCGGCCACTCCGGCAAGTTCTCCAGCGATAATACGATCAGCCGCTATGCGGCGGAAATCTGGAAGATCAATCCGGTCGGTTAAAAATAAGCGGAGCTGTCAGCAAAGAGGCCGCACGCAGATCCAGGTGACTCCTGGTCTGCGGCGGCCTTATGTGTGCCGGAGTAGTCTACAGCACGGCAGCAATCATCGCTGCGAAGCGCTCCAGAAAACGCCGTTCTTCATCATCGAAGCGGTGCTTGAGCGGGCTGTCAATATCGAGTACGCCAAGGAGCTGGTCGCCCTTGATGAGCGGAACCACGATCTCGCTGTTCGATGCGGCATCACAGGCGATGTGTCCGGGGAAGGCATGGACATCATCGACCACAAGCGTCCGGCGCTCTGCGGCGGAGGTTCCGCAGACCCCGCGGCCCAGCGGAATACGGATGCATGCGGGCAGACCCTGGAACGGCCCGAGAACAAGCTCTTTGCCGTCGAATAGATAGAATCCGGTCCAGTTGGTATCCGGCATAGAGAATTTGAGCAGCGCCGAGGCATTTGCCAGATTGGCGATTACACTTGGTTCGCCGTCGATCAATGCTGCAAGCTGTGAAAGCACGGCCTCGAACCGTTCGCTGCGTGTCCCGTCATAGGGCATTGCCTGAAACATGAAGTATCACCTTCCTGTACCTTAAATCAGTAATGAAATATAACTGTAATTAACAACATAGTACAGCCGGACTCGGCTCGTCAAGCATTACCGTAAATTTGCATAAATCACAATACGAACCTTAACTGGAGTCGTAACGGTGTTTCCGCTTCCGCCTGCCAGGGTAATGCTTAATATATCATAGGCTCTTGGCCGGAAGGAGTGGAATATGCGCGCCGATGTACAGAATTTGTTCATAGGAATCCATATGCTTTATATTGCACATGAGAGGGATTTAACATTGTCGGATATGCTGCCTGAGCTTGAAAACCTGGGATACCGGGTTGCAGAACGCGAAGTGAAGCAGGAGCTGGAACGGCTCACCCAGGAAAATTTCCTGACTGCCCATGGCGATGCGTTCAGTTTAACCGGTACTGGAATAGAGGAGTTCAAACATATTCAGGAGAAGCTGCAGGTGTTATGCGCTGAGGTGCTTACTCCGGCTCAGGCTGCGGCAAAAGCTTCGGGCTGATTCCGCCTTTAGGCCAGCACAGCCGCAGCGGTTATGCGACAGGCTGCAGCTTTTAATCAAGCAATGAACTGCGTCAGTATCAGGGCGGACTCCGCCCGGTGCGGCGCTTTTTGTCATGTACAGGCACTCTCGAATAATCAGGCCGGCAGATTTGCTAATTCCTTCGGGAAATCCTTACATATGGTGTATACTTAATGAATTGGAAAGGGGACGGATAGGGTGTACATATGCGGCGGGGTAACCCCGGAACTGCACGGAGCAAGAATAGAGCTGCAGGCAATAGCTGTTTGTCATGCACCTGCACTGTATGAGATATGGACCCATCCGGCTGTGGGTCCCTGGCTGAACGCCCCGCCGCTGGAATCAGCCTGTGATGCCGGGCAGCTGATTGAGCTGCTGCTGCAAATGTCGCGGGAGGAAGAGAGCCTGCGCTGGAGTATTGCCCTGCCGGACGGTAAGATTATCGGCAGCTGCGGCTATAACCAGTGGCAGCTGGCTGGAGCTTACCGGGGGGAGATCGGCTGTGAGCTGTCACCTGTTTATTGGGGGCAGGGGTACATGAGGGAGACGCTGGAGCTTATGCTTGATTTCGGGTTCGGCACAATGGGGCTTAACCGGATTGAAGCATTATGCCATCCCGGCAATACCCGGGCGGCGGGATTGTTCCGCGCGCTGGGCTTTTCTCAGGAAGGGCTGCTGCGTCAATACCGGCATACCGGTGCCGGTTTTCAGGACGCTGCGCTATTTGCGCTGCTGCGCAGTGACAGACAGAAATAGCAGCTCTTGAAGCTGCCTGAAATAACACGGAGAGGATCGGGATTTCATTGAGTACACCAGGAGCAACAGAGCGCAAGCTTATCTTAACCGGGGTTCTGCTGGCCACCTTCTTGGCAGCCATTGAAGGAACAGTTACGGGGCCGGCCGGGCCGGCAATCGTCGGCGAATTTCAGGGCATCCAATGGCTGAGCTGGATCTTTACCGCCTACCTGCTGACCATGGCGGTGACAACGCCGATCTTCGGCAAGCTGAGTGACCTGATCGGCCGCAAGCCGGTATTTATGGGGGGAGCGGTTGTCTTTCTGCTCGGCTCCCTGCTGTGCGGCATTTCGCAGAGCATGGGGCAGCTCATTCTGTTCCGGTCCATTCAGGGTATCGGGGCAGGTGCGCTTATCCCGATGACCTTTACGATTATCGGCGATATTTACAGTATTAAGGAGCGGGCCAAGACGCAAGGGCTGCTGAGCTCCGTCTGGGGGATCTCCTCACTTGTAGGCCCGCTGCTCGGGGGCTATGTGGTGGATTACCTGAGCTGGCGCTGGGTATTTGTGTTTAACCTGCCCTTTGGCCTGCTGTCGATCCTGTTTATTGCCCGTTACCTGAAGGAAGAAAAGGTAGAACGCGCGGCGAAGAAGATTGATATAACCGGAGTTCTGCTGTTCGCTACAGGGGTAAGTGCGCTGCTGTTCGGCCTTACGGCCGGCGGGCAGAATCTGGCCTGGACTTCTCCGCTGCTGATCGGCCTGCTGGGGGCGGCGGTTATTCTGCTGGTACTATTCCTGTTTGTGGAGCGGCGGGCACCGGAGCCGATGCTTCCGCTGTCGCTGTTCTCTATCCGCAATATTGCCGTGTCTACCGGGGCCAATCTCCTTGTCAGCACCTTGATAATTGGACTATCCACCTACGTGCCGCTGTGGGTGCAGGGTGTATTCGGCGAAAGTGCGGCGCTCTCCGGTCTGCTGCTGGCCCCGATGTCTGTGGGCTGGACACTGGGCTCCATAGCCGGAGGCCGGATGATTCTGCGCGCCGGCTCCCGCCGGACAGGCATGCTGGGACTCTCCCTGATTGCCGCTGGGGCAGTAGGCCTTACGTTTATGACCGCAGATTCCTCGCAGCTGCTGCTTCTCGTTCTGATGATGTTCTGCGGTGTAGGCTTTGGTTATGCGTCTACCGTATTCACGATTATCTCCCAGTCATCTGTCGGACATGACCAGCGCGGCGCATCGACGGCGCTGAATACCTTTACCCGCTCACTCGGTCAGACGGTCGGAGTGGCTGTATTCGGGTCCTGGCTGAATCTGAGCATCGACAGGCTGCTTGCAGGCCAGCCCGATGCGGTGGTTAGCGGGGCGGATATTAACAGCCTGCTGAACCCGCACGGCGGCAGCACCCTGACCGGCGACGCCTGGAGCAGCCTGCACGGGGCGCTGGAAGGAGGCCTTCATTCCCTGTTTATTTTGATGGCTGTACTGGCCATCCTGTCACTGATTATTTCCTCAGGCCTGCGACAGGGGTTACCTTCGCTCGGTCAGGAGAAGGCGAAGCTGAAGGAAGCGTAATATGGGGACACAGGCCTCTGTAGATAAAACTAGTGCAGCAGTTGTAAGTCCAGGCATTCCCTGGAGTCAAATCCCCAGACTGAATAATCAGCATAGGGCTTACATAGTACGTATACCTGTGCGTTCATCAGACTAAGTGAATTTACTCCATCTATTTTTCGGGTATAAGGGTGTTTTGAGAAATTAGGTGGAAAAACGCTACTTAATTTCTCCGGATTTGCTTCATAAGGCTGTTTTGCCCCGATATAAGTGACGTTTATCCACTTAGTTATCGTAAATGCTGCTAAAAGGGGAAATTAAGTGGCGATAATCCACCTATATTAATTGAGCTTGTGCGCAATCCTTACTATACATAATTACACACAGAAACGGCTGCACTGTCCATAAGGACGCTGCAGCCGTTTATTTGTAGAATTGTTTATGTAAGAGGCAGTTAAAGTGAAAGCAGAGATAGTGAATGAATTCACTATCTCTGCTTTGCCTGTAGGCTACTTGCGGGGCAGTGGCGAGAGCTTCTCAGCCTGCAGGCCCATCTTCTTGAGCAGGACAATCATCTGCTCCTTCTCTTCATCGTTCAATCCGCTGAAAGCCAGGTGCAGGCGTTCCGAATATTTCGGATACATTTCGCTCATCAGCTGTTCGCCTTCGGCTGTCAATTCAGCAAAGATCACACGGCGGTCATTGGCACAAGGCTTGCGCTGCAGGTAGCCGCGTTCCTCAAGCTTATCAATGACATAAGTGACGTTGCCGCTCTGCAGCAGCAGCTTGGCTCCGATCTGCTGAATCGGCTGAGGACCTTTGTAGTACAGGACCTCCATAACAGCAAAGGCTGTAGGATTAAATCCTTCAATCTTGCTTCCGGTAACGGCATGCTCGTTAATACTCTTGAAAGACTTGGCAAAAACCCGGTACAAATGCAGTGTTAACTGAGTGTCGCGTTCATAGGATTGTATCATGCTTCTCCACCCTCTATCGTTATCGTTAGTCGCACAGGTCGCCCCGTACGTAAGGAATCATGGACCCGGCTGCACCTTAAATGTGCAGTTAAATTTGAGATACCCTTACAATACGGCAAACAATGGCTTCAAGAACATGTGATTTGTCACAATGAGCACACTTTTAATTATTAAAAATCAAACATTTTTTTGGCGGTGACTCTATTTTGGGCAAAAGAGTGTCAAATTTGCGATCCGCCCCAGGCAGGAAAGGGGGTTCCGCCCCGGGAACCACCGATATTTACAGCCGGGGATTGATGAGGGACGCACCTGATTCCCGTACTATTAATTCAAATATGCAGATACGGGAGGATAAAATAATGAAGGAACCAAACAACGCAGCGCTGGCGGATGAAAAGCTGACCGCTAACCGGCCGTTTATGCTGCTGATTGCTGCACAGCTGATTTCCAATATAGGCGATTGGCTGCATTTTCTTGCCCTGTTGACCATGGTCGGCCTGAAATGGCAGGCCAGTCCGTGGGAGATCACGGCAATTTCTCTGTGTATGGCAGTGCCGATGCTGCTCGGGGGAGCACTGGGCGGATATCTGGGCGATACCTTTGACCGCAAGGCTATCATGATCGGCTCGGATCTGGCCCGTGCCGGGATAGTAGCCAGTATTGTGTTTGCCGGCTCCCTATGGCAGGTTTACCTGCTGCTTATAGCTAAAGGAATGATGGATGTCCTGTTCTCTCCGGCCAAAAGCGGCAAGCTCAAGGAGCTTGTCCCCTCTGCCCACATGGACCGTGCTGTTGCTCTAAGCTCGTCCATTGAGCAGATTACCAAAATTATCGGTCCGGCATTCGGTGGTTTGCTCGTCGCGGCATTCGGAATTTCTGCCTGCTATCTGCTGGATTCGGCCACCTATCTGCTCTCTGCAGCCATTCTGCTGGCAGTGCCGCGGGCAGGGAAATACAAGACAGCCCGCGGGGCGGAAGCTGCGCCGAAATTGCCGGGCCGCGCATCCTTTCTCAGGGAAGCAGGTGCCGGACTCCGGCTGATTACCGGAATGCCTGCTGCATTAGGGGGGCTTGTCATGCTGGTGACAGTGCTGCTGGTGCTGCAGATTGCTGACTCCCAGACGGTAACGCTGTTCCGGGACATTCCCGGCATCAGCGGCGATATGCTCGGCTGGTGTCTGGCTGCCAGCGGACTTGGTACGCTGCTCTCAGCGCTTGCCGCAAGACGTACAGGCAGGCGGCCGCTGATCTTTATGAGTGCAGGAGCCATCCTTATGGGCTCCGTATTTACCGCCGCAGCAATCGTAACTGCACATGGGGAGGCGGGATTGTGGATGAACATTATACTGTTCGGCTCATTTGCGGCGGCGGGAGCAGGGGCGGGGCTTGTGTTCATCCCATTCTATGCGATGCTGCAGCGGCGGACACCTGAAGCCTACACAGGGCGGGTATTCGGTACGGTGAACAGCCTGACCAGCGCTGCAGCCATTCTCGGACCTGTAGCAGGCGGTGCACTTGTGACAGCATCCGGAGCAGTTCCCGCCTTTATCTTGTCCGGTGTACTGTCAGCCCTGCTTGGCCTTGCCATGCTGCTATTGTGCGGACGGATCGAGGCCAGGGACAGGATGGCCGGAACGGAGCCGCAAGTAATGTTTGAAGTCTCCCAGCCATAGTCCTTATAATGGTAAAAAGCCCGGTTAACAGCCGGGACAAAGTGTATTCAACATTAGGAGATGGAAAGCGGAATGGAAGAGATAGAAGAGTTGGGGGAAGAGCGGGAAATTGTTCTGGATGTCGATATTGAAGAGGCCGGGTATGAGGCGGGGGACAAACGGATTTCCGACATCTTCTTCCAGGTCCGGCGCGGAGAGCTGCTGGGACTGATCGGCCCGAATGGTGCCGGCAAAAGTACGACGATTAAGACGCTGCTCGGCCTGCTTAAGCACGCCAAAGCTAAAGTGACGATTGGCGGAGCGAATAAATCCTATGCCTATGTGCCGGAACAGCCGGTATTCTACGAGGATCTGACACTCTGGGAGCATTTGGATCTGGCTGCCGCAGCTTACGGCCTGCCATATGACCAGTTTGAGCCGGCTGCAGAGAAGCTGCTGGTGCAGTTCGGCATGAGTCATGTGCGTGACGATCTTCCGGCAGGCTTCTCCAAGGGCATGAAGCAGAAAATGATGCTGATGCTCGGCTTTCTCGTTCAACCTGACGTATACATCGTCGATGAGCCGTTTATCGGGCTGGACCCGCGGGCGACGAAGGATTTCCTGCGGCTGCTGGAAGCTGAGCGGAAGCGCGGGGCAGGCGTGCTCATGTCTACGCATGTCCTCGACACGGCGGAGAAAATCTGTGACAGCTTCGTGCTGATCTCCGGCGGCGAAATAGCAGCAACAGGCACGCTGGAGGAAATCCGCGATATTGCCGATCTGCCGGAGGGGTCGTTGTTTGATTGCTTCGACGAATTGACATGAGGGGGCGGGAGCATACGGCTGCAGATAGCAGTCCCCGCTCAGCAGGAAGAGGCTACGCATTCCCTACCGGGCCGCGCCTGTTCAAACGGCGGCTGTTCTCGCATTGGCGCGAGCAATCGGCCATTATCCGGACGGCTGCGGACTGGACGGTGCTGCTCTATATTGTGATTCCCGGCGGCCTGCTGGGCGGCCGGTTCTACTATGGCTTCTGGTCGGGCGCGGTCCCGGCCTGGACGACAGTCCTTCCTTTCATTACCCTTCTGCTGCTGCTTGCAGTCCTGCTGCTGACCGGCGGAATGGTACTGCTGCTGCAGGAAGGCGATCTGCTGTTTCTCAGACAGCGGCAGAACTGGATAAGAAGCATCCTGCTGCGCGGGATGATTTACAGCATGACCGTAACTGCGCTCAAAATAGCCGCTGTATACGCTGTTCTGCTGCCCTTTATTATCCGCGGCTACGGGATCAGTCCGGCAGCGGCCGGAGCGCTGCTGCTGCTGACAATCACTGCCGGGTGGAGCATCAAGCTGCTGGGGCATATCGTCAGGGTACAGCGTCAGGGCTTCCGCCGCTGGCTGCGGCTGCTTCCCGCTGTTACAGTGCCCGCCGGGCTGTATGTATGGCTGGCACTGCTCTGGCAGAACAGCCCCTGGCTGCTGCTTGCGTCCGCCGCTATATACGCAGCAGTAACCATCTGGGCTCTGCGTTACCGTCTCAGTCTGCAAGGAACCTTCCTCAGCGATGTACGCGAGGACTACAAGCAGCGGATGCAAATTGCCGGCCTGCTGCTGCGGGGCGTGCTGGATAAGCCGCGCCCCACCCGGTACAAGCCTTGGATCTTCCGCAGATCTCAGCCCCTGCTGTCCTCCAGGCAGCCGGAGAGCCGCTTTACTGCTGCCGGAATCAAGGCGCTGGTACGCAATCCGGCTCACCTGAAGCTGTATTTATCGTTTACGGGCGTATCGATGAGTGCACTCCTTATTGCTCCGGCCTTCCTAAAATGGTTCCTGTTTATCGTGCTGGCTTTATTAATGTGCTACTGGCTGAGCTCCTTCTGGCTGCTCTTCGCCGGGGATGATTATATCGGCATCCTGCCGTTTACGAAGGCTCAGAAGGCCGCAGCCGGCTCCAAGGCTATGCTGATTCTGGCTATTCCGTACACCGTCCTGTGCTCCGCAGTCGTCTGTATTCCGCTGTACGGCTGGTGGGGGCTGCTGCTGTTTGCCCCGCTGGGCTTTGGTATCGGAACATTCATCGCCCGGATTTACAGCACAATCCGTCTGACAGAGCATTAAACGCTCTGAAACCTCAAAAAAGCGTTGCCGCGCATAGGACGCAGGCAACGCTTTTTGGCACCTCTAGAGAAGAAGTGCTCCTATCCAAGCCGGGTCGCGGCGTTTTCTCCGGCCATATAGCCTGTAGAGAAAGCCGCCGTAATGTTGTAGCCTCCGGTGTAGCCGTGAATATCAAGGATCTCACCGCAGAAATACAGGCCCTCCATCAGCTTGGACTGCATCGTTTTTGGATCAACCTCTTTGAGGTTAATGCCTCCGCCAGTAACAAAAGCCTCCTCGATCGACAGAGTGCCGTATACCCTGATCGGAAACCGTTTGACCAGCTGGGCAAGCTGCTGCCAGTCCTGCTTGGGGATATTGTCATAAGTAAGATTATCCGGCAGCCCTGCCCTCTGCAGCAGAATCGGGATAATCCGCTCAGGCAGATAGCCCTTCAGTACATTTTTGACCGATTTTTTTGATTCATTGGCGGCGAGCCTCAGCGTTTCGTTATACACATCTTCTTTACTCTTTTCGGGCAGGAAATCAATCGAGACTTCAATGTTGCCGCTGGCGTACTGCTTCAGGGCTTTGACGACAAACTGGCTGCAGCGCAGGGCAATCGGTCCGGAAATGCCAAAGTGGGTAAACAGCATATCCCCCTGGTGCTCAATAAGCTTTTTGCCTTTGGGATTCCATACGGACAGGGATACCTCTCGCAGAGAGAGGCCCTGAAGCTCCTTGCTCTGGATAAAAGGTTCATTGGAGGTAAGCGGAACCTCGGTCGGGAAAAGCTCTGTGATCGTATGACCCGCCTGTTCAGCCCAGGCATAGCCGTCTCCAGTTGAGCCGGTCTGGGGTACAGATTTGCCGCCGGATGCGACAATGACACTGCGGGCCTCTATAACCTCGCCGCTTTGCAGGCGGACACCCTCAACCCGTCCTTCCTTGTAGAGAAGCTCGCGTACCGGTGCGTGCAGCCGGATCTGCACTCCCTGCCCCCGCACCTGATTGACCAGGGTGTCCACAACCGTTTTCGCTTTATCGCTTACCGGAAACATCCGCCCGTTGTCCTCTTCCTTCAGCCGGATTCCTAAATTCTCAAAAAAGGCGATAATGTCTTTATTGTTGAACTGGGAAAACGCGCTGTAAAGAAACCGGCCGTTTCCCGGAATATACTTGATCAGCTCATCAATCTCTTTATTGTTGGTGACATTGCAGCGGCCCCCGCCGGAGATGCCCAGCTTGCGCCCCAGCTTGTCCCCTTTTTCCAGTAAAAGCACCTTCCCGCCCTTGCTGCTTGCTGCAATACCAGCCATCAGACCGGCAGAGCCCCCGCCGATTATGATTACATCGTATCTCATTTATTTTACTCCCAAACTGTTTGTTTCCTTTAATTTTACCATGTCAGCCGTTTCAATGCAGCGCCCGGATCTATGCTGGATTTCCGTTGTCAGAACGGCCCCGGCTATGCTTTAATCTTAAGTAGAAAGGGTATTTTGTCTAACTCAGGGAGTGATTGCAATTATTGAGGAGATTAAGGATATTCTATTGCAGATATCGGCAGCCGGTTCCTTTTTGTTGGTGTTTCAATGGTGGCTGGACCAGGGTCAGATGACCCGCAGGAACAGCCGTCTCCCTGATGATTTGTCCCTTCTGGTTATCGGCTGTGCGCTCAGCGTTGCTGTCTGTACGATCCTTTCCTCGTCACTGGCCGGAGGGGTCTATCTTAATCTTGCGGTCCTGCCGGCTTTTATCGGCATCCTGTATGCGCCTTTCCGTTCCGGGCTGAGCCTGGCAGCATTCTTTCTGCTGAGTACCGCCCTGTCCTCTGAGCCGGCGGGTCTGAGCGCCATCATCATTAATTCTGGGGCTTTGCTGTATCCACTGCTCTTTGGATTAGCGCGCCCTTTCAAACAGGCTAAATGTTTGGAAAAGGTAATGCTGCTGTGGGCAGTATTGTTCCCGTGCATGTTCTTCATTGTCATGGTGCCCAATATGCAGAAGATCCGTGAGGCGCAGACATTCAACTCTGAGGTAATACTGGTTACAGCCTACCTGTTTGTTGCTGTAATAACAGGCGCTCTGCTGATCTTTTGCATCGAAACCGCCTGGGATAAGGTTCTGGTAAAAGAGAAGATGGAGGGCCTGTCGGAACGGTTTATGTGGGAATCCAAAAAACTTGAGCAGGTCACAGATATTGTCCAGCTTAACATTATGTCGATGAATGAACTCGGCTATATTACAGAGCTCAATGAGTTCATGCTGAAGCTGATCCGCAGGCACTATCCAGATTATACAAGAGAGCTGATTCTTTCCCGGCAGGCGGCGCTGCTGTTCGCAGACTGTGTGGACAAGCAGACCTATATGCAGCTGAAGGCCATTTTTAATAATAAACAGCGCTCCAATGCCAAAATAAACTGCGGAGACTACATTTATCAGGTATACACGGCTCCGGTTCAGCAAGGTTCGGGTTTTCCGGACGGCGTGGTAATGATTGTACAGGATGTGACGGAGGAAGAGAAAATCCGCACGGAGCTGGATCATGCCGAACGGCTGACGCTGGTAGGGCAGATGGCGGCCGGCATCACTCATGAGATCCGTAATCCCATGGCCGTAGTGCGCGGGTTCCTGCAGCTCATGCGGGAGAAAAGTCCGGAGGAGCTTGATTCCTATTACCAGATCGTAATGGATGAGCTGGACCGTGCCAACGGAATCATTGATGATTTTCTGTCGCTGGCCCAAAGCAGGGTTTCGGACAAAGAACTGGTTCAGCTCCATCATATAATAGAAGAATTGTCTCCGCTGATCTGGGCGGATGCCAATCTGCGCGGCCAGAGCGTTGAGCTGAACACAGCTCCTGCCCTGCCTCTCCTCAGGCTGAATGTCCGGGAGGTCAAGCAGCTGATTCTGAATCTGGCCCGAAACGGAATGGAAGCCATGGAGGCGAAGGGAGTGCTGACTCTGGAGACCCGGGTGAACAACAGCAACATTGAACTGGTGATTAGGGATACCGGCAGCGGGATTGCGCAGGACAAGATAGTGAATTTATTCACAAATTTTTATACTACCAAGACACAGGGAACAGGTCTCGGCCTGCCGCTGTGTTTGAGTATTGTTGAGCGGCATAACGGTAGCATAAGGGTGGATTCTACAGTGGGGGAAGGAACTGCCTTTACCATAGTTCTGCCTTTTGAGGTCGCCGAAGACAACCTTGTGGGATAAGGGGGAAGTCCAGCCCGCATTCCTTGCTTTCACAGGGTATGTATGTATAATAAAGTTAGTGATTGCTGCGGTAATGCAGCCTAACTTTACATTCAAGAGGCAAAGGAGAGTGCAGAAGAAATGTCCATGTCATTTAATCAATATATGCGGGATTCGATTCAGCCTATGCGTGATGACCTGACCAGTATCGGGTTCCAGGAATTGTTGACTCCGGAAGAGGTGGAAGCTGCTCTTCCAGCTGCAAAAGGAACAGCGCTTGTTGTTGTGAACTCAGTCTGCGGCTGTGCAGCCGGCCAATGCCGTCCAGGCGTAGCCCAGGCTCTGCAGAATGAGATTCTGCCGGATCACCTGTTTACGGTGTTCGCAGGCCAGGAGAAGGAAGCAACCGCCAAAGCGCGTGAATACTTCGCTCCATATCCCCCTTCTTCACCTTCCATCGCGCTGATGAAGGATGGGGAGCTCGTTCATTTTATTGAGCGCCATGGTGTTGAGGACCGTTCGGCTAGCGAAATTGCTGCTGAATTGAAAGAGGTCTTCGACCGTTATTGCCAGTAAATTGAGGGTAATAAATCAGAGGAATCTCGCGGCGGCCGGAAGCCCGGCTCTGCGGGATTTTTTTTCAAATAAGGAGATGCAGAAACGGAGGAATGGTTATGAGCCTGCAAGAAGAGATTATTGCTGCCCTTGGCGTCAAGCCGGCCATTGATGTGGAAGCAGAGGTACAGAAACGTGTGGATTTCCTGAAATCTTATGTACGTCAGGCCGGTGCCCAGGGGCTGCTGATTGCAATCAGCGGGGGTGTTGACAGCGCAGTCGCTGCGGGATTGTGCAAACGGGCGACGGACGAGTTAACCGCCGAGGAAGGCAAGGAATATATGACGCTTGGCGTTTTTCAGCCTTACGGTGAGCAGGAGGATATCGAGCACAGCTATGCAGTGGCTGAGGCGTTTGGGCTTACCCGCAAAGTTGAGACCAATATTGAAGAAGCGGTTAATGAAATCGCGCTCGAAGTGGAGCACAGCCTCAAGGCGCTGGGGCAGCACCGTCATATTACGCATCAGGGCAAGGGGAATGTAAAAGCCAGAACGCGGATGGTGATGCAGTATGCGCTCGCTTTTGAGAATAATCTGCTGGTAGTGGGTACCGATCATGCTTCCGAGGCAATTACCGGCTTCTATACCAAGTGGGGCGACGGTGCGGTTGACATTACGCCGCTGAGTACACTTAATAAGCGTCAGGTACGCCAGCTTGCGGTCTATCTGGGAGTGCCGGGCGAGGTTGTGACCAAAGCACCGACAGCGGGCCTATGGCCGGGTCAAACGGATGAAACCGAGCTTGGCATCACGTACGATGAGAACAGCGACTATCTGGAGGGTAAGCCGGTCAGTCCGGAGGCAGCGGAGAAGCTTGAACGCTACTATAAGAGAACTGCTCATAAACGTAATGTCATACCGGGGATTTAACAGGGGCAGGCGCTGAAGATCCTACCCTAAGATTCATAGGTCAAAAATAACCGCCGGAGTCAGCCTGTACCGCTTTCCGGCGGTTTTGCTGTGCAGGTCAGAGAAGGCTGCTGTTATCCAGAGTGTGCCCGATAAAAGCCTCCGAAGCTGCAATCGCCTGCTCCAATTGCGGTGTTGTTCCGGCAAAGGGATGAACGGTGCAGAAGGTATGGTCGCCTCCGGCAATTTGCACCCAGCTGATATCCGGACGGAGCGTAGTTAACTGCTCAGATCCCTGCCGCAGCCTTGCGCTGTCTTCGGTTCCCTGTATCAGGACGACTGGGAAAGAGGCCGATTTCATCCGCTCTAGAATATTGTAACGCTCAGCCTGGCGCTCCAAATCTTCAAGGATCACAGCATCCAGCGGCATTTGCTGGCCGGTACGGCCGTTAAGTACATGGCTGCGGCCTAATGTTCTCATTTCCTGCTTTTGCTCCCCGGTGAACAGATCAAGGTCGGTGATCCCGTTCCAGGAGATGACTCCGGCAACCTCATCCGGATGGTCCAGCGCGTAGAGCAGACTGTCGCCGGCTCCCCGGCTGTGTCCCAGCAGAAACAGGGGCAGAGCTCCGAATTTATGGTGCTGGCTGAGATAGGAGAGCAGGATCTCCATATCTTTGATCTCCCGGTTATAGGTGTTGCGGGCAAACTTCTCAAGCTCGGTGAAATGCTGCAAATCCTCACCGATCCCCGCATGGGAAAAGTTGAAGGAGATCACTTCATGTTCATGGCTGAGTGCGGCTGCGGTATAGGGGAACATTCCCCAATCCTTGAATCCTTTGTAGCCGTGTGCGATGACAATCAGGCTCTTGGCCTTACTGCGGGCAGGGAAATGGGAGCATCGCAGGACTGAGTCCTCTCCGGCAGGCAACTGGAAATGACGGTTCATCGGGTGAATCCCCTCTCTTTAATCAGAGATAATATGACAGAATCTAAAAGCCGGACTATAATCATTTCATAATACCCAGAATGTATATGAAGATAATACCATTATTAAAGCGGTTAAAGAAAGATGGCAGATGAATGTGTTTAAAGGCGTCAAGCTCATAAGGAGTGTGAAATTGTGATTTATGGAATCGGCCATGATGTGCTGGAGATCGGCCGCATGAGGCGAATACTGGCCAGGGAATCCGGCCCCAAATTTACCAGGCGTATCCTTACACCGGCCGAGCTGCAGCTGGCAGAAGGGCGGACAGGCAGGCTGGCTGAATTCGTCTCCGGCCGTTTTGCTGCCAAAGAGGCAGTTGTGAAAGCGCTGGGCTGCGGAATCGGCAGCGAAGTGGGCTTTCAGGATATAGAGATACTGCCGGAAGGCTTCGGCAAGCCGTCCGTCACGCTCTCGAAGGCGGCCTGGTCAAGGCTGGGCCTGGACGGGGCAGCGTATATTCTCCATCTGACCATCACCCACAGCCAGGAATTGGCTTCGGCCTTTGCGGTTGCGGAGCGCAGGGACTAAGGCTTAATGAAAAGTTAAGGACAGCCTTTTTATATAAATAGAATTTATAGCAAGGAGATAAAGAATGACAACGCATGAACAGCAGGAGCAGGAGGTAAAACGGTTTTTCAGCACGAATCTGCTGGAATGGTATAAGGTTCAGAAGCGTGATCTGCCATGGCGGCGCCACCGTAATCCGTATTATATCTGGATTTCGGAGATCATGCTGCAGCAGACGAGGGTGGATACGGTCATCCCCTATTTCAACCGGTTCATCGAACGGTTTCCTACGGTAGAGTCGCTGGCGGATGCGCCTGAGGAAGAGGTGCTCAAATGCTGGGAAGGCCTCGGCTACTACTCACGGGCCCGGAATCTGCAGCACGCGGCCCGGCAGGTCAAGGAGCTGTACGGCGGGGAGGTCCCGAATGACCGGGATGCGGTATTCGGACTGAAGGGAGTGGGGCCGTACACAGCCGGGGCCATCCTCAGTATCGCCTTCAACCGGCCTGAGCCGGCGGTGGACGGCAACGTCATGCGGGTGCTGTCCCGCTATTTCCTGCTGGAGGATGACATTGCCAAGGTTCCGACACGGGTGAAAATGGAGCGCCTGGCGGCCGAGCTGATCCCGGAGGGAGAGGCCTCGCACTTCAATCAGGCGCTGATGGAGCTGGGCGCGCTGGTCTGCACGCCGAAATCACCGCGCTGCCTCATCTGCCCGGTGATGGAGCACTGCGCCGCGCGCCTGGCGGGCTGCGAGACCTCGCTGCCCGTCAAGACCAAGGCCAAGCCGCCGCGCCCGGAAGAGCGGCTGGCGGCCCTGGTCACCGGCAGCGGCGAGCACGCCGGCCGGGTGCTGATCCGGCAGCGGCCACAGAGCGGGCTGTTGGCCCGCATGTGGGAGCTGCCGCATTGGCCTGCGCCGCCTGCTGAGGGCGGCGGCCCCGGTGCGCTGCCGGAGGCGGCAGCGCTGGACCGGCTGCGCCGGTCCCTGCGTCAGGCCGGGATTCTCGCCCGGCCTGAAGGGCACTGGACGGCTGCGGAGCACACGTTCAGCCACATTGTTTGGACCCTGCAGGTGTACATCTGCAGGGAGGAGGACGCCCTGGCGCTGCCGCTGGCGGCAGAAGCGCGGGCGTCCTATGCGGCGGCGGCTGCGGTCCCGGCCGCCGCAGACGGCGCAGCCGGCACGGGCGCGGCTGCGGAGCTTGCGCCGGCGGAGCCGTTCGCGGATGGAGGCCATCCGGAGGACGCCGGCGCCGTGCGCTGGATCCGCCGTGAGGACATGGCGGACTACGCGTTTCCGAACGTTTTTCTCAAGCTGCTCAACAGCTACTTCGATGAGGCGGAGAAGGAGCAGCTGTAGGCAGCTGGTAGTCGCATATGCTGCTTACGTTAGCTGCAAGGGGAATGCGAGCGCTGCTAAGGAAGCTTAATGAGTACAGCGGCTGTGAAGCGAATGCACTGTGGATGCTTCTTCATTATTGTAGCTATAGCAGCAGCCTCAACAAGATAAAGGCCTTGCCGTGTGCTGCGGCAAGGCCTTTATTATTATGAGTATGGGGCCCGGCAGTAGCCATCCTAAAGCTGCCGAAGAGGGTTACAGAGTATACCCCAGGATCCTTTAGGTTACCCCGGAACATCCCGCCCATTTGGGGAACGGTCAAAGGGGCTTCGCAGTTACAAAATATTCAGGTGGATTTCCGCCATCTATTTTTGTAATTTCCCGGAATTTCTGACCATTAGGTGTAAAAACGACACTTAATTTAAGCGGAATGTCCCTTTGGGCAGACAAGTGGCAGATTTAAGTGTCTTTTTTCAAACTAGAATCCCCTATCCCGGCAAATGCCACCTTAATAGGAGGTGATTTTCCACTTAGCGTAATCCGCCCCTCACCTTCGAATTGCATATATTAGTCTGGTCTGGGCCGTCAGAAGGCAAGCTGCTTATCGGGCTCCGAAAGGGATAGCTATTACCGGACTTTTAGCGGGAGGATAATGGAATTGCTGAGGAATATCAGGGCTACTTTCATGAATAGCATGCCTCACCCGAACACAAAAACGGATACCGCCCAGAAGGCAGTATCCGTTATGTTCACTCAAGCCGTTTATGCGGCAGGAGTCTTATTTTGCGCTTTCGTAGCGTTTGCCGACTTCTTCCCAGTTCACTACGTTCCAGAACGCTTTGATGTAATCAGGGCGTTTGTTCTGGTAGTTCAGGTAGTAAGCATGCTCCCATACGTCCAGACCAAGGATCGGTGTAGCACCCTCGCTGATCGGGTTGTCCTGGTTAGGAGTGCTTGTTACAGCCAGCTTGCCGTCTTTAACAACGAGCCATGCCCAGCCGCTGCCGAAACGGGTAGTAGCTGCAGTAGCGAAATCTTCTTTGAATTTATCGAAGCCGCCGAGCTCGCTGTCAATGGCTGCTGCAAGTGCACCAGTAGGAGCGCCGCCGCCGCCAGGCCCGATAACTTCCCAGAACAGGGTGTGGTTCGCGTGGCCGCCGCCGTTGTTGCGTACAGCAGTGCGGATGGCTTCAGGTACTGCGTTCAGGTCAGTGAGCAGCTCTTCGATGCTCTTGTCTTGCAGTTCAGGCGCCTTTTCCAGAGCGGCGTTCAGGTTCGTCACATAAGTGTTGTGATGTCTGTCATGGTGAATTTCCATCGTCAGAGCGTCGATGTGCGGTTCAAGTGCGTTGTTCGGGTAAGGAAGTGCCGGTAATTGAAATGCCATGGAAAAATCCCTCCTGAGTTTTATGAGAATTTGTATGATAAAGAATTTTGGCGGTCTTGACGTCAAAACCCCTTATTTCCAATACGTCTTATAGGGTATGTAACCACTACGATATTATTATTAAACCGTATCTGGAAGAAGAATGCAACATTAAACAAACATAAATGTTTAAAAAGTAACAGCCGTGACAACCTCACGGGAAGTGTAAACACTATGTTAAAGCGATAGAATAACCCGGGGGAGCCCTTTTTATACACGGTATTTTACCTTTATCAAGAAAATGTGTAAATTGTTTTAATGAAAGCGCTTGATATAAAGCGCTTTCTAAAGAAAAATGGTGATATCCCCAGAAAAGTGTGCTTTAATAGAGTTAAAAGCAGGTATTCCTCGTTTTTTGAACATTGAAGATGTGATCAGCCGTTTACATTCGGTTAATACTTCTTTGACCACGAGAAAAGCTTCTACGTTAAGATGGATCCGGCCGCTTCTTCAGATAACATCCATTACTTTTTTTTCATGCTTTTTTTCTGTGTTTATTTTTGCAGGAACTCCTTCTTTTTGTAACATCCAAGCCATAGAAAAGGGAGATTATAAAGAATGCACGTTCGTTCCTTTCAATTAAGCGACGTTACCCCTGTGACTGAATTGCTGCAGACCGCATTGTCGGAAGAATGTTTCGAGAACACGATGGAGCCTTTTTCCAGGCAGCTTTCCTGGGATTCCGATCTCATTGTAGTTGCTGAAGAAGAAGGAGAAATTGTCGGTGCGCTGATTGGTACGATTGAAAAGAATCATGGCTGTTATTTCCGCATCGCCATTCATCCCGAATACCGCCGCAGAGGAATCGGCAGAAGTCTGGTTTCGGCAATGGAGAGCAGATTCCAGGCACGCAAGGTTAGCGGTATTTACGTGGCTGTTGATGAGCACAATTCGTTTGCGTTGCCCCTGTATGAGGCTATGGGCTATAACGAGAATCAGATTTTTAAATCTGTACGCAAGCTTAGCATTGTCGGATAAGAACCTTTGCCATCCGGTATGACGTAAGCGGAAACATTTACTAGAATAGAGAACTTTAACGACTTATATGGTCTGTTCCATTATACTAAAGCATATCTCCCCGTTGTCCGTTGCAAATGGCCGGGAGATATGCTTTTCTATTGTTACGGGCTAAAGCTGCAGCGGCGGCAGTACCCTACTAATTACCGGAGCAAGAGGGTGGCATATGAACGGGGAAACCAAAGAAGAACTCATGCGCAGCCGCAAGCAAAGATACCGCTCAGTTACCCATAACGGCTCCAGAAGGACTCCGGCGCAGAGATGGGCCCGCGAGATACGGGACTGGATGGTTACTGCTGCCATTGTATTTGCTATCATGTCGCTGCTTAATATATTCGTATTCAATGTCTCGACTGTGATCGGACAGTCCATGCAGCCGACGCTGTATGAAGGCGAGAAGTTGATTATTAACAAAATCACCCTCAGCTTTGCGGATCCGGGACGGGGCGATATTGTCGTGCTTCATGATCCCAGTATCGGGCCGGACCGGAAGGAGTATCTGGTCAAGCGCGTGATCGGGGTACCCGGAGATGTTATAGAAGTAAAGGAGCATCAGCTGTATGTCAATGGCGTATTGGCTGAGGAGCCTTATATTGATACGGTAATTCAGGACTCCGATTTCCAGGCGGTAACGGTTGGGGCAGGAACCTATTTCGTAATGGGTGACAACCGCCATGCCGGAGCCAGTAAGGACAGCCGTTATTTTGGTGCTGTTCCAGAGGCCTTCATAGTCGGAAAGGCTGCTTATATCTGGTGGCCTCTTTCCAAGCTGAATGCACTATAAACTGCGCCGGCCAGACCGGCTGAATCATGATTAATAAAGGAGAAGGCGGAAATGAACATCAAAGCCCTGTCAGCATATGCCCCGCCGGCTTCCAGGTGGGAGAAGCTGAAGGCTGAAATTAAAGAGGCTGCCCCGCAGCTGGGTATTGACGATATCGGGTTCACTACGGCTGAACCCTTTCTATATTTAAAGGACATTCTTCAGGATCACCGGGACAAGGGCTATGAGTCCGGCTTTGAGGAGCAGGATCTCGAGAAACGCACCGTCCCGGCCCTGAAGAATGGTGAACCTATGTCTATTATTGCTATTGCTGTAGCGTATCCGTCCAAAATGGAGAACCCGCCCAAGTCGGAGCCCGGAGAACGGCGGGGGATTCTTGCCAGAGCCTCCTGGGGGCGGGATTATCATCTTGTTCTGCGGGAAGCGCTGGCGAAGCTTGAGGGCTTTATCCGTGAGCGCGTTCCTGATGCCGTGCTTGAGAGTATGGTCGATACAGGAGTGCTGGTTGACCGTGCGGTAGCGGAACGGGCGGGAATCGGCTTCAGCGGTAAAAACTGTGCCGTCATCTCCCCGGACTGGGGCTCATGGATTTACCTGGGGGAGATGATCACGAATATTCCCTTTCCGCCGGATACGCCTGTAGAGGACGGCTGCGGAGACTGCACCAAATGTATTGATGCCTGTCCTACGGGGGCGCTGGTCGGACCCGGGCAGCTGAATGCCCAGGCGTGCATTTCGTTTCTTACACAGACCAAAGGGTTTCTGAGTGAGGAATATATGACCAAGATCGGCAACCGCCTGTACGGATGCGATACGTGCCAGATTGTCTGCCCCAAGAACCGGGGAAAGAACTGGAACCACCGTCCGGAGCTGCAGCCTGATCCGGACATTGTCAAGCCGCTGCTGCTGCCGATCCTTGATCTCAGCAACCGGGAATTCAAGGAGAAATTCGGCATGAGCTCGGCAGCCTGGCGCGGCAAGAAGCCGATTCAGCGCAATGCGGTAATTGCATTAGGTAATTTCAAAGAAGCTGCTGCTGTTCCCAAGCTGACCGAGATTGTCCTGCGCGAGACGCGCCCGGAGATGCGCGGTACTGCTGCCTGGGCACTCGGAAAAATCGGCGGCAGGGAGGCATTGGCAGCGGTGGAGCAGGCGCTGCAGCGTGAAGAGAATATCACGGTGCGGGAAATGCTGGACCGGGCACACGGCAGACTGCTGGAGCAGTTACAGTGAAATGCAGTCACTGATCGGTGATTTGAAGTTAATTTATCTTTTTTAAAGGCTCAGCTGGTTCAACCTGGCCTATGGGATTTACCAATTGCTGTCCAGATGTTGAAATGCTATGATAGAATCGCGTGCCCAAGACGGGCAATGCCGACAATTGAGTACAGAGGTGGACTTTAGATGAATATTGCGTTGCCTATTATTACGCTTGTCGTAGGTCTGATCGGCGGATTTGCCATTGGTGTTTTCTATCTGCGCAGACAAATGACAACGATGCAGAATGATCCGGAAATGCTCCAGAAGGTCGCGAAGCAAATGGGTTATAACCTGAACAACAAGCAGATGCAGCGTGCGCAGCAGATGCTGAAGAACAATAACCAGCCGGGACGGCCTGCACCTGCAGCCAGACAGAAGCAGGGCCGCAAAGGCAGATAAAGGGTTCTCGTAATAGATGATTACAGATACGGGGACGAAAGGGGGAGGCTCTATGGGGGGCATCAAGGAATATGTGAACGGCAAGGTATCTGCGAACCGTGAACAGATCGAGTACCACGTTGCCAGAATATTGGAATTAATCGGTGAAGACACCGGCCGTGAAGGCTTGCTGGATACGCCGGCACGCGTCACGCGGATGTATGAGGAGATCTTTGGCGGTTATTCAGTAGATCCCCGCGAGGCGCTCGGCGTAACATTTGATGAGTCTCATGAAGAGCTGGTCATCGTAAAAGATATTGTCTATTACAGCCAGTGTGAGCATCATATGGCCCCTTTCTTCGGCAAGGTCCATATCGGTTACGTGCCAAGCGGACGGATTGCCGGGCTTAGCAAGCTGGCCCGTCTTGTGGAGGCTGTTAGCCGCCGCCTGCAGGTGCAGGAACGTATTACAGCGCAGATTGCAGACATTATGGCCGAAGTGCTTAGTCCGCACGGCGTGATGGTTGTGGTGGAAGGCGAACATCTGTGCATGTGCGCCCGCGGGGTGAAGAAGCCCGGCAGCAAGACGGTGACTATGGCCACAAGAGGCACCTTCCGTGAAGATGCGGCTGCACGTGCAGAATTTCTGGCCCTGATCAAAGAATAGAACGGGGCAGGCTGCAAAGCGCTCCGGATATATTGTAAGCCCGCCCGCACTTCTGTGCCGGACGGGCTTTTTGGTGTGCTTGCCGGACCGATTCTCCGGCAAATAAGCTCTGCTATTACCAGCGGGACCGGATTAAAAGGGTTGCCACATCAGCTTGCGGGCAGCGGCATAACGCTCGGAGACATACGGCCAGTTGACCACCTTCCACCAGTCTTTAATATAATCGGCGCGGTTATTCTGGTGCTTGAGATAGTAGGCATGCTCCCAGACGTCCAGCGCCAGCAGCGGGACAACATCCCATTGCGACAGATTCTGGTGCTTCTCCGCGGTCAGGATCTCCAGCCGGCGGCTGCGCGGGCTCCAGACAAGAAGGGCCCAGCCGCCGCCTTCAACCTTGTTTGCCGCCTCCGTGAACTGGGTCTTGAAGGCATCGTAGCTGCCGAAGCTGCGCTCAATCGCGTCCAGCAAGGCTCCGGTCGGCCGTCCTCCGCCTTGTGGCGACATTACGTTCCAGAAGATAGTGTGCAGATAATGGCCTGCCCCGTTAAAGGCCAGCTCCCGCTCCCAATGCTTGATCAGATCAAAATCGCCGTTCTTGCGGGCTTCTGCCAGCTTGAGCTCGGCTTTGTTCAAGCCGTCTACATAGCTCTGGTGATGCTTGTCGTGGTGGATGACCATTGTTTTCTCATCGATGTAAGGCTCCAGTGCATTATAGGCATAGGGCAGCGGCGGGAGGGTGTGGCCGCCCACCGGCACGGTGCCCGGCTCGCGCAGCTCCGGCGGCGGAGCCCCCGGGAACGATGGTGCTACAGCATGCTCGGGCTCAGCCCTGAACTGCGGCTGATACAGCTCCGGTTGATCTATAGCGGCTTCCCGCATCAGTCCGGCAACCTGTCCCGGCGCGCTCAGCGTTCCGAGTACAGCCAGGAAATACTCAGATTCGCGGATAATGTGCACAATCACAATTCCGGCAAGCGGCTGGGCATTTACCGCCCTGCTGGCTTCCCGCAAAGCGTACAGCTGGCGGATGAACTCACGGGACTGGCCGCAGGCGGTGTGGACCAGCTGCTCTGTATCGGCAGCAAGCCCGGTGTGCCCGGCAGGGCCTGGTCCAAGCGACACCTCCAGCAGACGCCGTGCGGCCTGCTCCGCTGCGCTAAAGACAACAGCCCATTCATCCAGCAGCTTGACGTAAGGGTGCTCCAGGCTGGGAACAATGCCTTTTATAACTTCGGTATGCTCCTTCTCCTGGGTTTTCCAGAAAATAATCTCTTCGAGAATGCGCACAGGCAGCAGCGGCCCGTAAATATACAGCATGGCTGGCAGACCTCCTGACTTGGGCTCAATAACGGTTCATTATATGAGTCCGGAAAAGAGAATATGAGGATTACCGCCGGTCCTGTAAGATTGCGCAAAAAACGTGCAGAGCTGTATAGATACATTTCTGCACGTTCGGTATAGGGGACCTTTGCCTGTTATTTGCTTGCTGTGGAGGTTTCGCTGCCCTCCAGTGACTGGGCCAGCTGCACATTGCCGAGAAAAGCGGAGACACGGCGCAGATACTCGCGCGGATGCTCCCGGAACAGCAGCTCATGGTGACTGTCCTCAATAATCCAGGAATCGGAGTATGGATTGCTCTGATTGGCTGCCAGCTCCTCGGCAATCGGATATGGCGCCTTGTCATCCTTCGTGCCGTGCATGAACAGGATCGGGAACGGGTAATCCTCTTTTTTCACCTTGGCGTAAGGAATCTGGTTGAGTCCGGTTCCGTTCAGCACCGGGAACAGCAGCTCCATGATCTCCAAGGAAGGCTGGCGGGGAAGATCAATATTTTGCTTGATATTATGGTACAGCGTATCCGGCTCCAGCAGGAAGGTGCTGTCCAGTATCATTGCATCGACGTCCTTTGTAACAAGCCCGGCCTGAAGCGCAGTGCCTGCGCCCATCGAGAAGCCCCATACAACAATCTCCCTGGCTCCCCGCTCCTTGGCGAAGTTAATGGCGCCGAGCAGCTGCTGGGATTCTTTTTTGCCGCCTGTAGCAATATCCTTGTTAATCTGAGAAGCGAAGCCGTAGTCGAACATGACGACGTTGAAGTTCAGGCTGTGCGCGTAGTGGGCCAGATCATACATCGGTACCCAGGTCTCCTCGCGGTTGGCGCCGTAGCCGTGGCTGAACACGATCGTCTTGGTCGAGCCTTCAGACGGAATGTACCAGCCCTGCATGGTCCGGCTGCCATCCTGTGCCGGGAAGTTCACATCCTCATATTCCAGTCCCTTGGCAATCATAGGTGTGGAATAGAGGGGGGCTACCGTGGGATTGGACAACACCCAGGCAATATAGCCGTGCAGTGCTATGAAGCAGAAGACAAAAAAGAAAAAGACCGATAATAGCAAAGCCACAATAATATGTTTGACACGGATCATCCGCAGAGAAATCTGATGCGCTGCACCTGGCTTTTGTTTATCAGGCTTGTGTGAGACCGGCGGGCCGGTACGGAGTGTGGCCAGATCCATATTTTCAACTCCCAAAAAAAGAATAATTCATATATTTAATCGTAGGTTGATGACCTTGCAAAGTCAATGAATTAGCCGCTTTTGTAATCTAAATGTAAACTGCGCCCCAGCCTTTTCCGGGCCTGTTATTATGCTGGACTTTCCCTGGAGTTTTGCTCTAAGATAGAGTTGACTATGTAGAATAATGTAACCGGGTTTCATTTAATGAAACAGGTGAGGGGAGAAGACCGTGGAGGACCGGAAACTGACTGTTCGCGCTGTTGAAAGGGCACTGGATATATTACTTTGCTTTACCCAGGAGGGCGATTTAAGCCTGACGGAAATTGCCGGAAAAATCAGCCTGCACAAGAGTACAGTGCACCGTCTGCTGACAACGCTTGAGGAAAAAGGGTTCCTGCTGCGCAATGAAGCGACGGATAAATACAGGCTCGGCATCCGGATCTGGGAGCTGTCTACCCATTTGCCGACTCTAGATGAGCCAGCGGTGCTGCTGCTTCCGGCGATGGAGCGGCTGCGTGACCGGCTCGGCGAGACTGTCAGCCTCTATCTGCGCGATGACCTTGAGCGTGTGCGTATCCAGGCTGTCCAGAGCCATCAGGCTATCCGCCGTGTGGCGCAGATCGGAGCCCGGCTGCCGCTGTCCGTAGGCGCATCCAGCAAGGTTCTTGCCGCCTACGCGCCATCGGAGGTCCAGGTGCGCCTGCTGGCGGACCCTGCCTGGCCGGAGAGCGTTGACCGCAGCCTCTATCTGGAGCAGCTCAGGGAGATCACCCGCTGCGGGTATGCGACCAGCTTTGAAGAGCGGGAGCCCGGTGCGGCCGCAGTAGCGGTGCCGATTATAGGCCGTAGCGGCAAGGTGGTCGCGGCACTGTCCCTTTCGGGACCGGTCAGCCGGCTGTCGCGGGAGACGCTGGAGGAGTATGCGGTCATTCTGGCAGAAAGTGCTGCCGAAATGGGCTTAATGATCGGCTAGCCGGGAATCGGCTCCGATCTCGGATCACCGTTATGAAAGCGGTTTATTTGGTTAAATAAACAGTAAAGCTAAGGTAAAACCGGAGTGAATTGGCAAACAAGGGCAACAGCATGCCGGCCTAAACATAAATAGTAATGAAAAATTGTATCTCCGCCCAAAATGAACTATGATAAAAAGCTATATAGAAAGTAGGAAGTGGCGATAGTTTTGCGTATTTATAAGTTCTTTGAGAATTCCGGGCAGGGGGTGATTCTATGAGCACAGGAGTACCCGATTCTTTGATGGAAGAAATACAGCAGCTGCAGGATATGTTCGCAGCTGCAATGGATCAGGCAATCATGCTCACCGACCAGGAGGGGGGCATGATTACCCGTCCGGCAGCTGCCGGCAGGCATTACAGCGAAAAGCTGGCTTCCCTGCAGGACTCATTCCGGACGAATGGCCAGGTGCTGCAGCACCTGGCAGGATTGAATGATCCAGCCGTTATGGAGTGGGTTCCGGGGCTGAATGTTGTAGTTACCCCGCTGGCAGCGGGCTGCGGGCAGGTGTACTATTTGTGGTCAGGGTTTTATATGGAGCAGGGCACACGGGAGCGGGTACTGGCGGTGTTCGAGGACCGGATGCAGGAGCATCCTGCTTATGGACAGCTGCGTGCCGGCCTTGGTGAACTGCCGGAACTCGGCCGGGAGCAGCTTGCCGGGATCAGGAAGCGCCTCGCAGTGCTCGCCAGCACCATGGGCAAGCTGCTATGCCAGGCACAGCAGGGCATGGAAGGGGCCCTGCGTCTAAAGGAAGCGGCAGCACAGCTGCAGCATGCCGGGTCGCTCCGGGAGCTGGGGACGCTGCTGCTTGATGTGGTGACGGGTCTGCCCGTCCTGTTGTCTTCGGTACTGGTGTATTTCCAGACCGGGGAGCATGCCGCTCATACATACTATGCGAGGGGCTGGGCACCGGAATCCGGAGAGGAGTACGTAAGTGATCTGGAGGCCCGTTATACTCCTCAAGCGTTCCTGTCATCGGCGATAATCCGCGAGGCCGGGACAAAGCAGATTCTGCTCGAATGTCCGCTGCTGTCCGGAAATGAATTCAAGGGAGTTCTCTCTGCCGGATTCAGGCAGCGCGGTGAGGCTGAACAGTGGATGATCCAGCTGGAAACCATCGCGGCGATGGCCGGAGCGGCCATCCGCCTGATCGAAAGGGACAGCAGATACTCCAAACAGTCTGAAGTGTTTCTTACCAATTTCCGCGAATTTCTCCAGAATAGCAATGCACAGCTGTACTATCTTTCACTTGATGCTTCGGAGCTTGCCCGTGATTTCGCACGCTATATGGGGTGCCCGGAAGCTGAGGCTGAGTTGCTGAGGCGCGCGTGTCTGCTTGCCCCGTTCCGCAGCGATCTTTTGAGTGAGTATGGTTTCTTCCACAGGGAGATTGAGCTGATTGAGCAGGTGGGCCGGCTTACTCTACAGCATCCGGCGGGTTATAAGCCGGTGCTGCCGTTAACAGCCGGGCTGCTTCTGCTTGTTCTGCAGCATATAAGCGGACAGGCGGACCGCGGGCAGCTTGCCGGTCAGCCGCATAAGTGGATTGATTCGTCCAGGTTCCTTCTGGAGCCTAATGCGACAGAAGCCGTTGAGGATGAACCGCTGTCCTCGTTCCAGCAGTTTCTGCGAAGCCGTACCGATTCCCGGCCCAAGAAACGGGTTGTAAACGGGTCAAGGCTGCTGGACAGTGCGGCGCTTACGCTTTCCAAGGAGGAATGGGGCATATCCCCGCGTGAGGAAGAGGTGCTGGAACTGATCGTACACGGCAAAACGAACAAAGAGATTGCCAGCGCCCTGTTCATCAGTGAGCATACCGTCAAAAACCATCTGAGCCGGATTTTCAATAAAATGCAGGTGACCGACCGCTCGCAGATCATTGCCCTTATTTATAAACGGATCCTGAATTCGGAACGGATTGAAATCTGACAGGTTCGATAAATAAACAGCCCCCGCTGCTTCTTCCGGAAGCGGCGGGGGCTGTTTTATGTGGTCCGGCTGAAGGGCCGGATTTTTCAAGCTGATTATTCTACAGGCAGAGCAGTTTCCGAAGCGGTAGCATCAGCCAGCATCTGGCGGAGAACCGTCTGCAGAATACCGCCATTGCGGTAGTAGTCGATATCCACAGTGCTGTCCAGGCGGGCAATAACCGGGAACTCGAACTGTGTGCCGTCTTCACGGGTAGCTGTAACAGTCAGCTCCTGCCCCGGAAGCACATAGTTGTCGAGACCGGTGATATTGAAGGTCTCGCGTCCGGTCAGCCCCATGCTGCTCCAGCCGTGGCCTTCCTGGAACTGCAGCGGCAGTACGCCCATGCCGACCAGGTTGCTGCGGTGAATCCGCTCGAAGCTCTCGGCGATAACCGCTTTGACGCCCAGCAGCAGTGTGCCTTTGGCTGCCCAGTCACGCGAGCTGCCTGTGCCGTATTCCTTGCCGGCAATAACAACCAGATTCTGGCCGGCCGACTGGTACAGCATGGAAGCATCGTAGATGGACATGACTTCTTCGCTAGGCAGGAAGGTGGTCACGCCGCCCTCTGTACCCGGAGCAACCGCGTTGCGGATACGGATGTTGGCGAATGTACCGCGCATCATCACCTCATGGTTCCCGCGGCGGGAGCCGTAGGAGTTGAAGTCAGCGCGTTCCACACCGTGGCTGCGCAGGTATTCTCCGGCAGGACCTGATGTAGAGATATTGCCGGCCGGCGAGATGTGGTCAGTAGTGACGGAATCTCCCAGCAATGCGAGAACGCGCGCATTATTAATATCCTTAATATCGCTGACTCCGTCCGCCAGATTCTCGAAGAACGGCGGATTCTGGATGTAGGTGGAGTTGTCATCCCACTCATACAGCTCGCCTTCCGGTACAGGAATCGCATTCCAGCGCTCATTGGCGGTGAACACATTCTCATATTTACGGCGGAACATTTCCGGACTGAGCGATAATCCGATTGCCTCACGGATCTCGGCAGATGTCGGCCAGATGTCTTTCAGGAAGACAGGCTCGCCCTGCGGATCATAGCCAAGCGGCTCTGTCTGCAGGTCAATGTTAACCGTACCGGCCAGGGCGTAAGCCACAACGAGCGGAGGTGAAGCCAGATAGTTGGCTTTGACCTGGGCGTGCACGCGGCCTTCAAAGTTACGGTTACCGGATATAACAGCAGCTACTGTCATATCATTGTCAGTGATGGCCTGGCTGACTTCATCCGGAAGCGGGCCGGAGTTGCCGATACAGGTAGCGCAGCCGTATCCGGCCAGATAGAAGCCCAGCGCTTCCAGCGGCTTCAGCAGATCGGCCTTCTCCAGGTATTCGGTAACGACGAGGGAGCCCGGGGTCAAGCTGCTTTTTACATAACCCGGTTTGGTCAGGCCCCGCTCTACAGCCTTCTTGGCGAGCAGCCCCGCACCGAGCATAACGCTTGGGTTGGAGGTGTTCGTACAGCTGGTAATTGCGGCGATAACAACGGCTCCTGTGCCCATCTTGCTGGTGGTTCCGTTCTTGTGCTGCACTTCAACCACTTCGGCGATCTTCTCATCGCTGAGGCCGTAGCCGCCTTTATCGACAGGCGTACGGATGATGCCTTCGAAATTCTCTTTCATGTGCGTCAGCTCTACACGGTCCTGCGGGCGTTTAGGTCCAGCCAGGGATGGAACAACAGACGCCAGATCAAGCTCGATGACATCGCTGAATTGCGGATCAGGTGTATCTGCAGTACGGAACATGCCTTGAGCCTTATAGTAATCCCCGACCAGCTCAACCAGCTCATCCGGACGCCCAGTGCTGCGCAGATAGGCCAGCGTTTCATCGTCTACAGGGAAGAAGCCGATGGTTGCCCCGTATTCGGGAGCCATATTAGCGACAGTAGCACGGTCAGCGAGGCTGATGTTAGCCAGACCCGGGCCGTAGAATTCTACGAATTTGCCGACAACGCCCTTCTTGCGCAGCATCTGGGTAACTGTCAGCGCCAGGTCGGTTGCCGTAGCACCTTCCACCAGGCTGCCGGTAAGCTTGAAGCCTACAACCTCAGGTGTGACAAAATACAGCGGCTGTCCCAGCATCCCTGCCTCAGCCTCAATCCCGCCGACACCCCAGCCGACGACGCCCAGACCGTTGATCATGGTTGTGTGGGAATCGGTGCCGACAAGGGAATCCGGATAGACTACCGTTTCACCGTCAACGGTCTTGGTGGCCGCTACGGAAGCGAGATATTCCAGATTGACCTGATGCACAATTCCGGTTGCCGGAGGAACGGCACGGAAATTGTTGAACGCGGTCTGCGCCCAGCGCAGGAAACGGTAGCGCTCTTCATTCCGTTCAAATTCAACGTTCATATTATATTCAAGCGCATCGGCTGTGCCGAATGCATCAACCATGACGGAATGGTCAATAACAAGATCTACTGGAACCAGCGGATTAATCTTCTTCGGGTCTCCGCCAGCCTTCTTGACGGTATCGCGCATGGCTGCAAGGTCAACTACCACCGGCACGCCGGTGAAATCCTGCAGCACGATGCGTGCCGGAATAAAAGGAATTTCCTTGTTGCGGTCGATGCCGCCGGACCAGCCGGCCAACTGCTTCACATGATCTTCCGTGATCGCACGCCCGTCATATTGGCGGACAGCAGCCTCCAGCAGCACTTTGATGGAAAAGGGCAGGGAGGAAATGTCGCCCGCACCTTGTTGTTCGAGGGAATTCAGATCATAGTAACGGTAAGTTTTGCCGCCTGATTCCAGGCTCTTGGACAGCGAAAAATGATCCTTGCTTGGCATATATGCGCCTCCTTGTTTCATCTGGTGAAACTCCATTTCAAATTGCTTATATTTAAAGTATAACGGTTACATAGATGAGAGTAAAGTTTTTTTTGCTGTTTTATCTGCCCGGTTTTGCATGGGCTGCAGCTGGTTTTCAGGTATTGCCGCATATGTTTTTTGTACACTATAACGGGATTTGGCCTGACATTGCAAACGGCCTCTGATAGCGTAGGGGGAAGCTGCCTGTCTGGCAGACCATTTTCCCCGCTCCGGCCTGTTTCCGCCTGTATAGCGGCTCCTTTTCGTTCATATACATAGGACAGCAGCCAAATAGGGAGAGGCGGGTATGCAATGGAGCAGGAATGGAAAAAGAGTCTGTATGCTTATGTGGATCTGTTGAATAAAGGTCGGGTCGCACCGGGATATGCGCAGGTTCAGGGCACCGTAAAGGATGCCCGTTTCCACAAAATGCAGGGCGAGCGTTCACGCCGCATTGCGCAGTGGTATGAACATCGCAGCATTACACCGCTTCGCGGTGAGACCGGGGTGCGGACGCTGCGGACTGTGCGGAAAAATCCCAGTGAGCTTGTAGCCGATGTGGCCCTGCATAGTGCACTTTATTATGAAAAGGGCGGAATCACCCACCGAGAGGATAAAATTGAATCTGAACGGCTGACCTTTGTGCGCACAGGGAGCAGCTGGGAGATCGTAAACATTGAGCGCAGCGTGCCTGAGCGCAATTCCCTGCGGAGGGCGGCTGAGGCGGAACCGGCGGTCCGGCTGTCCAAATGGGGTGAGGTGCTGCGGGCGCCGCAGCCGTCACAGCCGCTGCTTAACCGCAAGATCCTGCGCGGTACTCCCGGGGCCAGAGAGGTGAGGTACCGCCGGGAGGAAGCGGTAGCATATGCTGACCGGTGGTGGAAGGACGGCAATGCGGAGTTTGAAATTTTTGAGGTGGACTGCACCAACTATGTCTCCCAATGTCTCTTTGCAGGGGGAGCACCGATCAACTATACTGGTAAAAGAGAAACGGGCTGGTGGTACAAAGGCTACAACGGAACCCAGGAATGGTGGAGCTTCAGCTGGGCTGTGTCGGACAGTCTGGAGCGGTATTTGAGCGGACAGCGCAGCAGCGGACTCCGTGCGGAAGCCGTGGAGCGTCCGGACCAGCTAAGCCTGGGTGACGTCATCCAGTATGACTGGGACGGCAACGGCCATTACCAGCACAGTACAATTGTTACCGCTTTTGATGCGGAAGGCATGCCGCTGGTGAATGCCCGTACGGTCTCAAGCCGCCACCGTTATTGGGATTACCGTGATTCCTATGCATGGACCGACAGAACGGCCTACCGTTTTTTTCATATTAATGACTACTTATAATTCAGAAAGAGGTTAGGGCATGGGGAACACAAAATGTACCGTAGGACTGGTGTACGGGGGCAAATCCGGAGAGCATGAGGTATCGCTGCAGACGGCTTTTGCAGTCATGAACGCTTTTGACTACGATAAATATGAAATTATCCCATTTTACATTTCCAAGCAGGGGCTGTGGAAGGTCGGGGAGACGCTCGGTGCCCCATACAGCAGGATTGAGGAGCTGAAGCTGGAAGGACCGGCGGGAGACATGGGCATGGCGCTGAACACGGTTTTCAGCGGGCTGAACGGGGAAGAGAGCATAGTCGATGTCATGTTCCCGCTGCTGCATGGAACCAACGGGGAGGACGGCACCATTCAGGGGCTGTTCGAAATGGCTAACATTCCGTACATCGGAGCAGGCGTTTTGGCTTCCGCAGCGGGTATGGATAAGGTTGTAATGAAGAAGCTGTTCGGTGAAGCGGGACTTGAGCAATGCAAATATTGTTATTTCAGTGCCTCTGCATGGAAACGGAAAGGCCATGAGCTGATTGTCGGAGTGGAGGATAAACTGGGTTACCCGGTCTTTGTCAAGCCGGCCAATCTCGGTTCAAGCGTAGGTATCTCCAAAGCGTCGGATAAAGAGAGCCTGATTAAGGCTGTTGAATTCGCTCTCCGGTATGATACGAAGGTTATTATCGAGGAATTTGTGGATGCCCGTGAGGTGGAAGTAGCTGTACTTGGCAATGAAGAGCCCGAGGCATCGGTTCCGGGTGAAATCGTCTCTTCCGGTGAATATTATGACTATGCTGCCAAGTACATTGACGGCAAATCGCAGATGCTGATTCCTGCACCGCTGGACCCGGATGTGGCAGACCGCCTGCGTGAAGCGGCGCTGCAGGCTTTCCGGGCCATTGAGGGAAGCGGTATTACCCGGGCAGACTTTTTCCTGCGGAAGTCCGACGGCAAGATTCTGATTAATGAAGTGAACACAATGCCGGGCTTCACCCCTTACAGCATGTATCCGCTGCTGTGGCGGGAGACCGGCGTGTCTTACCAGACGCTTCTGGACCGGATGGTTGAGCTGGCGCTGGAACGGTATCAGCTCAGACAAAGCCTTAAATACGATAATGAATAATTTATATTAAGCGAAGCGGCGGAGGCAATCCGGCCGGGAAGGAGAATCGAATAGCAATGGGATTTCTATCGGAATTCAATTCAGTCTGCAAGTTCAAGAATGAGCAGGAGCTATACGAACTGCTGGAGTACGGGCGTACCAAGATGGTCAAGCAGGGCTTCCGCGTCTACCCGACCGGCCAGAAGGTGATTGCGTACACGCCTGAGAATGTGGCTGTGGCAATCGTGAAGATTTCCGCCTCCATCGCCGAGATTAATTTTCAGGGCAATGAGGTTACCGCAGTGGAGATGGATCTGGTGCGCAGGCTGAATGAGGAAGAATCACGGGTGCAGACTGCGCTTGCCTTCGAGATGTTCTTCGGGGAAGAAAAATGATTGTCCGTTTCGGTTATGTGGCCATGTCGACTGTCATCAAAGACTGCTCACCCTCCAAGACCATGACCATGGCAAGCTTTAACAAGCTGGCTGACCGGGAGGCCGGCCTGCGGCGCCTGGAGCAGATAGCCAGGATGAACCTGCATAACACGCTGCGCCTCCTGAAGCATAATGTCGGCTCGGAGATTAAGGTGTACCGGCTGACCTCCAAGCTGATCCCGCTCTCGACCCATCCCGACTTGCAGGACTGGAACCCTTTTACGGTGCTCGCCGGGGAGTTTGCCGAAGTCGGGGAATATATTATTAAGCACGGACTCCGGGTATCGTTTCACCCGGACCACTTCACGGTGCTGAGCACGCCCCGTCCCGAGGTGCTGGCCAGCTCCGTCCGTGACCTGCAGTATCATACGGACATGCTGGATGCCCTGGGGCTTCCGGCAACGGCCAAGAACAACATCCATATCGGCGGAGCCTACGGGGACAAGCCTGCAGCGGCAGAGCGCTTCAAAACGCATTTCGCCGGCCTGCCCTCCAGGCTGCAGGAGCGGATGACGCTGGAGAATGACGATAAGACCTTCAATGCTCCGGAGACCTTAGCCGTCTGCCGTCAGCTCGGCCTGCCGATGGTGCTTGATATTCACCACCAGTGGGTGAATAACGAAGGCGAGCTGCCATGGGAGCTCTGGCCGGACATTCTCGGCACGTGGAAGAGCAGGCTTGCCCAGACGGATGTGGGTCCGGGAGAGCTGCTCCCGCCGAAGATCCATGTCTCCAGCCCGCGCAGCCCGTCCGATCCCCGCAGCCATGCCGACGGGGTGGAGCCGGCGCCGCTGCTTGCTTTTCTGAAGCGGATTGCCGCGTATACACCTGCTGTAGATGTAATGATTGAAGCAAAACTGAAGGACGGAGCGCTGTTCGGCCTGATGGAGACAATGAAGGAGCTGGCGGAGGCCGGCAACGGAATTACCGTCCTGAACGGAGCCAGCATCAATGTTGAGCCTTAAACAAGGTTAGACTTGATAAGTGCCCTGAAATAGGGTACGTTGAATGAAACTTAAGCGGCAGGGAGTGTGCTTGCTTAACTTGCAGTGTTTCACGGGAGAGCAATCAAGTTCAAGAAAGCGGAGTGAAGAGATGAATCCTTTGAATTCTGATAAACGGAATGAACGGGAGCCCTATGTGGTAACAAGCAAGGGTTATACGGCGGCGGCGATCAACGCTGCAGCCAAAGCGGGGGAATGGATCAAGAGCAGACAGGGACAAGTGAAGGAACTGGGCAGCAAGACGTCGGCGCAGGATCTGGTAACTGAAGTTGATAAAGGTGTGGAGCAGATGATCCGGCGGCTGATCCTGACCCATTATCCCGACCATGCCATCCTCGGGGAAGAAGGGGTGACTCCCGGTGCAGATGCAGTCACTGCCGCCCTCGAAGAAGGACGCAAGCATGAACATCTGTGGATTGTCGATCCGATTGACGGGACAACCAATTTCGTGCACGGTTTTCCTTTCTACTGTGTATCTATTGCCCTGGCGATTAACGGGGAGCTGTCGGTTGGGGTTATTTATGATCCGATCCGTGACGAAATGTTCGTTGCCGAGAAGGGCAAAGGCGCTTATATGCACGGCATCCCGACCGCGGTATCCAAGGAGACGGAGCCTGGCAGCAGCCTGATTGCCATGGGCTTCCCGCCGGACCGCACCTTCGCCCAGCCGGCGAATATGGCTGGCCTGCAGCATATTCTGCCGCAGATCCGCGGCGTCCGTGCCGGAGGCTCGGCGGCCCTGCATCTGGCATATGTTGCAGCAGGCCGGGTGGACGGCTATTGGGAAGTTGGCCTTAGCCCCTGGGACTGCGCTGCAGGCGTGCTGCTGGTGCTTGAATCGGGCGGCAGGGTAACCGATACGCTCGGTAATCCCTATGACATCGGTACTCGTCATATTGTGGCAAGCAACGGGAAGATCCATGAATTTCTGGTCTCCTCGCTGCAGGAAGCGGAAGCCACGGGATTCAAGCTTTAAGGAGGCAGCTGAAAGATGGAAGATTACGATTTGGAGCGCAGGCTGAGTGAAATGCTGAGCGAAATGCTGCAGGAAGGTGAAATGGAGCAGAGTGACCGTACAGCCAGGGAGGTCCGCCAGATTTCGCCCAAATACGAAATCCGGATTCAGACTGCACATGACCCGATTGTGGAAGAAACCCTGCGGTACCGTAAAATTGCCTGTGAGCTGGATGACCGTTACGACAAATATCTGAAGCGTTCCGGCATTAATGATCATGAGCAGGATCAAGAGGGTAAGCCGGCTTCCGGTTCCGGAGGCGGGCAGCAATAGAATGATATTAAGCTATGGAGCGGGTTTCCGGTTAACGGGAACCCGCTCTTTTGCTGCAGGCCGTTCAGATGATAGAATAGAATTATAACAATGTAGAGGGGTACGATGCTGATGGCATGGAAAAAACTATGGGCCGCCGGAACAAGCGGCATGCTTCTGTTCACTCTGCTGCTTGGTGCAGGGGTTGAGCAGGCTGATGCTGCTGATACGGCGGCAGGGCAGGGAACAGGGCAGGATGTCTTTCGCATCGTGGCGTTAGGGGATTCGATCACAGCCGGTTATGAGCCGGGGATGACGGATCCGAATACGAAACCTTACGGATATGCAGAGCGGCTGCTGGAACAGGGCTGGTATCACGGCAGAAGCGCCCTGAACAATTACGGGATTCTTGGTCTGACCTCGGCCGGCTTACTTAACTATACCGGGGCTATCAAGAACGGCACCGTCATCCCGGCTGAAGGGATTCAGGCAGGCCTGCCCGATCCGCGGATCAGCCAGTTTGCACAGCTGACACCGCAGATCAAGACGGAGCTTGCGGATGCGGATCTGATTACCATTACAATCGGCGGCAATGATGTCAGCAGCCTGTTCCTGAAGGTGAAGGAGCTGGCTTCTGCCGATTTCGAAGCCCAACTGGAGCAGCGGCTGACGGCATACACCACCAATGTAAAGGCAGCACTTGAGAATATCCGGGCGGTCAGTCCTGCTGCAACCATATTGCTTGCGGATCAATACCAGCCGGCTCCCAAAATCGCCCTCGGCGCCAATTATGCCACACTGATGGGTGCCGCGGAACGGTTTACGGCAGCTGCGGATAGCGTCACTGCCAGCCTGAATACGGCGGCCGCCCCGGTAGTGACGGCTCATGTTGCTGCCCGTTTCGCCGGAGTTGAGGCATCGCTGACCCATATTATCGGTGCAGGCGCAGCAGATTTTCATCCCACCCAATTGGGCTATGAGAAGATCGCCAGAGTGTTTGCCGAGCTGGAGTGGGGAGAATACCGTACACCTTCCGCTATAGCAATGACAGGTGCAGGTGCCGCGGCGGCTCCCATGTCGATCGTTGTAAAAGGGGTAGAGCTGAATACCCCGAATAAGCCTATATTGAAGAATGGCCAGAACTTCCTGGCTTTGAAGGATATTTTGAATGCGGTAGGCGCCACGGGTAAATGGGACAACAAAACGTCCAGCGCAACCATTGTTTACGGCGGACGCACGGTCGTCATAACGATCGGGTCCAAGTTTATCAAGGTTAACGGCGTGAATCAGGCGATTGATACCCCGGCATTTCTGCAAAAAGTGGGCAAAGAGGACAAAACGTATCTGCCGCTCGCTGCACTCGCTACCGGACTTGGTTTTGATGTGAACTACAGCAGCAAGCTGCGCACGGCATTTATTAATCCATAACCGGAACATTATTCTTAGAGAATTGTTAACCAGCCAAAAGCAAAGGTGGATGAATTGCGTTGTCTAGTACAAAATTCAAGGCAGACTATATCATTACGATGGATGATATTATTCGTGAGGGCGATCCCGTGCTCCGCAGTGTGGCCGCGCCGGTAGAGCTCCCGCTTGGGGCAGAGGACCGTGAGACGCTTGCATGCATGCTGCAGTTTCTCAAGAACAGCCAGGACCCGGAGCTGTCAGCCAAATATAAGCTGCGTTCCGGCGTAGGGCTGTCTGCGAATCAGATTGGCCTGAAGAAGCGGATGTTCGTTATGTACTCGAAGGATGAAAAAGGCAGAATCGTTGAGCACGCCTGGGTTAATCCGCGGATAATCAGCCATTCGGTCTCTATGGTCTATCTGCCTGAGAGTGAAGGCTGCTTGTCCGTAGACCGGCCGGTGCACGGGTTTGTACCCCGTTATGAAACAGTGAAGGTAAAGGGCTTTGACCTGGAGGGGAAGCCGGTTACCCTGAAATTCAAAGGCTACCAGGCCATCATTATCCAGCATGAAATGGATCACCTCGACGGCGTTATGTTCTATGACCGGATTAATCAGGAGAATCCGTTCAAGCTGCCGCAGGATGTGGAAATCCGCAGCCTGTATGACCTGAAATAGGTATACAAATAACCCGCTGCCGGGCAGGCAGCGGGTTATTTGTATGGAGCAGGATATGATGGCGATCAGATTATTTGTTCTCTGCCGCCATAGCCTGGAAGGACGCTTCAGCCGCCTCCAGAGTAGCATCAATATCAGCATCCGTATGTGCCGTGGTCAGGAACCAGGCCTCGTATTTCGACGGGGCGAGGTTGATGCCGCGGTTTAGCATATGGCGGAAAAAGCTGGCGAACAGCTCGCTGTCTGTATCCTGCGCTTCGTCATAATTCGTAATCGGATGCTCGCAGAAATGGGTGGAGAACGCGCCGCGGATGCGGTTGATCGTCAGGGGGATGCCGTGGCGGCCGGCTGAGGCCTGCAGCCCTTCAGTCAGGCGGATGGCCAGGCGTTCCATTTCGTCATAGACGCCCTCTGCACTAAGCACTTCCAGACAGGCGATCCCTGCCGAGATGGAAGCCGGGTTGCCGGCCATCGTTCCGGCCTGATAGGCCGGTCCCAGCGGAGCGACCTGCTCCATTACATGCTTGCGGCCGCCGTAAGCGCCGATCGGCAGCCCGCCGCCGATGATTTTGCCCAGTGCGGTCAGGTCCGGTGTGATGTCCTCATGATTATCAAGACCGGCATAGGTTTGGGTGGAGCCGTAGTGGAAGCGGAAAGCGGTAATGACCTCATCATAAATGACGAGTGAGCCGTTATCGTGAGCCAGCTTGCACAGCCCTTCAAGGAAGCCGGGCTTCGGCATAACCATACCGAAATTGCCGACAATCGGCTCTACCATAACAGCAGCAACATCCTCGCCCCACTTCTCCAGTGCTTCGCGCAGCCCGTCAAGATCATTGAACGGAACAGTGATGACCTCCTGGGCGATGCTTCCAGGTACTCCGGCGCTGTCCGGAATGCCGAGCGTGGAAGGGCCGGAGCCGGCGGCAACCAGCACGAGGTCGGAATGGCCGTGATAGCAGCCGGCGAATTTTACGATTTTGCTGCGTTTGGTGTAGGCACGGGCCACGCGGATGGTGGTCATTACGGCCTCGGTACCGGAGTTGACGAAGCGGACTTTATCCATCGAAGGGATGGCTTCCTTGAGCATCTTGGCCAGCTTGATTTCAAGCTGGGTTGGCGTACCGTACAGAATGCCGTTCTGCGCGGCTTCCGTGATGGCTGCGGTAATATGCGGATGGGCGTGGCCGGTAATGATCGGACCATATGCCGCAAGATAATCAATGTATTCGTTGCCGTCCTCATCCCAGAAGCGGGAGCCGCTGGCGCGCTTCATGAATACAGGGGCGCCGCCGCCGACAGCCTTGAAGGAACGGGACGGGCTGTTAACCCCGCCGACAATATGCTGGAGGGCTTCCTGGTACAACTGCTCTGAATTACTGCGGTTCATTAAAATCATCCTTTCATACTGCTTGTAGGGGTGTCTTATGTAACTCTAGGCATGGGAACGGGCGAACAACGGGGAATTCCGCTGTCCGCCCGTCCTTTGGCCGAGTGGGGAACTGCTTAGTGGGCTTCTGCTGTTGCAGAAGGGCTGCTCTCAGGAGATGCCTCCGGTGTTGCCGTAGGCTCCGGTTCGGCCATTGCATCCTGCACGAACTGCTTCAGCTCTTCTTCGCTCTTGAACCCGATGACCGAAGCGCCGCCGCTGGTTCTTTCTTCGGTCAGCAGGTCCATTGGCGGGATCTGCTCGCTGCCGCCCATGGAGCTGTCATAACCGACGGTGCCCAGCTTCCACATATCATTCATGTCCAGGTTCGTATCAATGAAAGGGGTAACCTGGGACAGGATCGACGGAAGCTTGATAATGGAGGTGGTGCTGATCACCTTGTCTGCTACGGCTTTCAGGAAGCCGCGCTGGCGCTCTGTCCGGGTGAAATCGGAGGTTGCGTCATGACGGAAGCGCACATATTGCAGCGCCATACTGCCGTCGAGATGCTGGAAGCCTTTTTTGAGATCGATATCGTATTCGGGTCCATCGGCAATGGTCTTGTAGACCATGTCCTTCTCGACCTCATAATCCACACCGCCGACTGCATCAACCAGCGCTATGAAGCCCTGGAAATCTGTATAAACATAATATTGAACCGGGATGCCGAGCAGATCGCTTACGGTCTGCATCGCTACCTCGGGACCATGTGTGATTGCTGTGTTAATGCGCTCCTTGCCAAAGCCTGGAATGTCCACATAGGTGTCACGGAGAATGGAAAACACATAAAACTTCTTCTTAACCGGATCAAGAGAGGCGACCAGCATGGTATCCGAACGCGGAACCTCGCCTTTCTTCACGCCGCGTGCATCGACACCCATAAGCAAAATGTTAACAGGCTCGGTGCCTTCCCATTCAGGAGGCTGTGTAATTTCGGCTGAAGGTGTGGGGACAGCTGCGAACGGTGAATCTTCTCCGGTCTTATGCAGATTGTCCAGCTGGGTGTAAAGACTGGTAAAGTAGTAAGCGGCGCCGCCGGCAATCAGGAGAAGTATAATGGCCAGAGTCCAGAGCAGCGGTTTCTTTTTTGACTTGCCGGCTTTTGCGTGCCGGTTCTTTCTTGGAGGCATTTCGTTCTTCCTTTCGCATTCACATTCTCTACATTATAATTTCTTTTAGGAATACAAGCAATTTCGGAATATTCCACCAAAATGTTTAGCACAATCGTAAAGTAAAGCAACTGATAGGAGTGGTATACATATGACAAAACCAATCGAAATCGGACAGCAGGTCCCTGACTTTACGCTTCCAGCATCCACAGGCGGCACTATCAGCCTGAGCCAGTATCTTGGACGCAAGGTGCTGCTTTATTTTTATCCCAAAAATATGACTCCCGCCTGCACCCAGGAGGCCTGCGAATTCCGTGATGCCCATGATGAGATTTCCGCCCGGGGAGCGGTCCTGCTGGGGATCAGCCCGGACAGCCTGGCCTCACACGGCAGGTTCACAGAGAAGAACAGCCTGCCCTTTCCGTTATTGTCGGATGAAGAGCACCGGGTAAGTGAAATGTTCGGCGTGTGGCAGCTCAAAAAGCTGTACGGCAAGGAATTTATGGGGATTGTGCGCTCAACCTTCCTGATTGATGAACAGGGGAAACTGGCGGCAGAGTGGCGCAAAATCCGTGTTAAGGGCCATGTGGAAAAGGCGTTGGATGAGCTTGCGAAATAATTAAGTATGCTGGTAATGATTTGTATTTGTCTGTAACATTTTTAACAGCCTTTATAAGGCGCTCTCATGATATAGTTGCCTCATATTACTTCAAATTTGGAGCAAGGCAAGGGGATGGCATGATGATGCGTATAGGGCTTGATGTCGGATCAACTACGGCCAAATTGGTTGTTATGGAACGGAATACCATTGTTTATCAGGACTATGTCAGACATTTCAGTGATATAAAAAAAGCCGCCCTGTCCCTCCTGTCCGCTGTCCGGGACAGGTTTCCGGACAGGAAGGCGGCACTTGCTGTAAGCGGTTCCTCGGGAATGTCCTTATCCAAGCTTGGCGGAATCCCCTTTGTTCAGGAGGTCATTGCCTGCACCAAAGCGATCAGTGAGCTGATCCCGCAGTGCGACACGGCCATTGAGCTTGGCGGGGAGGATGCCAAGATTATTTATTTAAACGGCGGGATCGAGCAGCGGATGAATACGGCCTGTGCAGGAGGCACAGGGGCGTTCATCGACCAGATGGCTGCGCTGCTGCAGACGGACCCGGGCGGCCTGAATACGCTCGCTGAGAAGCATGAACGGATCTATCCGATTGCTTCCCGCTGCGGGGTGTTCGCCAAAAGTGACGTGCAGCCGCTGCTTAATGAAGGGGCGCAGCGCGAGGATATCGCCGCTTCGATCTTCCAGAGCATTGTGAACCAGACGATCAGCGGACTGGCCTGCGGCCGTCCGATCCGCGGCCGGGTGGCTTTTTTGGGCGGTCCGCTGACCTTCCTGCCTGTACTGCGGGAACTGTTCGCGAAGACGCTTGGCCTTAATGAAGGTGAGGTGCTGTTTCCGGAGCGCTCCCAGTATTTTGTGGCTATCGGCTCGGCGCTCTCGCAGGCGGAGCCGCTTGTCCTGCCGCTGGCAGACTGGATTTCCCGGATTGCCGCAGTCGATTTCAAGGCTGACCGCGCCGAGGATGCCGAGCTGCCGCCTTTGTTCGAAACGGCCGGAGATCTGGCCGAATTCCGGCAGCGCCACGGCAGGGCTGCGGTTAAGCGTGCCGAACTGGCGGATTACAGCGGACCCTGCTACCTGGGCATCGACGCAGGCTCGACAACCACCAAGCTGGTTATCACCGGCAGCGATGATCAGATTCTGTACACCTCATACGGAAGCAACAAGGGCAATCCGCTGCAGTCGGTCAGTGATGCACTGAAGGAGATCTACCGGCTGCTGCCGGCGGACTGTTATATCGCCGGCTCCTATGCGACCGGATACGGTGAAGGCCTGATTAAGGCTGCGCTGCGGACAGACGGCGGCGAGGTGGAGACGGTTGCCCATTATAAGGCAGCTTCTAAATTCATGCCTGAGGTTGATTTCATTCTTGATATCGGCGGACAGGATATGAAGTGCATCAAGATCCGCGGGGGAGCCATCGACAGCCTGATGCTGAATGAGGCCTGCTCGGCGGGCTGCGGCTCTTTTCTGGAGAGCTTCGCTTCCGCTCTGGAGCTGGGCATCGCCGAATTTGCCAAGGCTGCACTGGAATCAAGCAAGCCGGTTAACCTCGGCTCGCGCTGCACCGTATTCATGAACTCCAAAGTGAAGCAGGTACAGAAGGAAGGCGCTTCGCTGGCTGATCTTTCGGCCGGCCTGGCTTACTCGGTGATTAAGAATGCCCTGCAAAAGGTCATTAAAATCCGGAATAGCGAGGATCTGGGGCGCAATATTATTGTGCAGGGCGGAACCTTCTATAATGAGGCTGTGCTGAGGGTATTCGAGCTGCTGACCGGCAGAACAGTGGTGCGGCCGGACATTGCCGGAGTCATGGGTGCCTACGGCTGCGCCCTGCTGGCCAAGGAACAGGCCGTTCCCGGCGGAGTGAGCTCGCTGCTCGGGCCGGAGGAGCTTGAGGCCTTTACCTGTCAGGTTTCCCCGGGCCGCTGCGGATTGTGCGCCAACAACTGCGCACTGACCATCAGCCGCTTCCCGGATAAGAGCTTCCATGTGACCGGCAACCGCTGTGAACGCGGTGCAGGCGGCAAGAAGACCAGGAACACGCTGCCCAATCTGATGCAGTATAAGTATGAACGGTTTTTTGATTATGAAGGGCTGCCTGAAGAGCAGGCAGAACGTGGTGTTGTAGGCCTCCCGCGCACGATGAACATGTTCGAGAACTACCCGTTCTGGCATACCTTTTTCACCAGCTTGCGTTACCGCACGGTCCTGTCCCCCAAATCCGGCAAAAAGCTCTTCGAAAGCGGAATGGACACCATTCCTTCCGAGTCGATCTGCTATCCGGCCAAAATGGCCCATGGTCATGTGCAGAGCCTGGTCGGCAAAGGGGTAGATTTTATCTTTTATCCGGCGGTTGTCTACGAGAAGAAGGAAGACGACGCGGCGACGAACCATTTCAACTGCCCGGTGGTCGCCTCCTATCCCGAGGTCATCCGCAACAATATGGACAGCCTGAAGGAAAAGGGGGTCCCGCTGGTCAGCCCGTTCCTGACCTTTGACGATATTAATGCCCTGACCAAAGGACTGATGAAGACCTTTACCGGCATTCCGCGGGAAGAGATTGCAGCAGCTGTTCAGGCAGGGCTGGCTGAAGCGGAGCAAGCCAAAAGGGATGTGCGCACCAAGGGCGAGGAGACGCTGGTATTCCTCAGCGAGACAGGGACCAAGGGCATTCTACTATGCGGGCATCCCTATCATGCCGATCCGGAGATCAACCACGGCATTGCCGATATGATCACCGGTATGGGGCTTGCTGTGCTTACCGAGGATTCGGTCTGCCATTTGGACCGCAGTGAAGGCGACGTGGCGGTGGTTAATCAATGGACCTATCATGCGCGGATGTACCGCGCCGCCCGGCTCGCCTCGGCCCGCAAGGATCTTGAGCTGGTCCAGCTGACCTCCTTCGGCTGCGGCATCGATGCCATTACCTGCGATGCCGTGCAGGAGATCATGGAGCGGCACAACAAGGTGTATACACTGATCAAGATTGATGAGATCAGCAATCTGGGGGCAGCCCGCATCCGGCTGCGATCGCTACTGGCTGCAATACGTGAACGCGAGAAGAGCGAGGTGCAGCCGCAGCTGCTCTATAAAACTCCGGCCAATATCACCTTTACCAAAGAAATGAAGGATACCTATACCATTCTGTCGCCGCAAATGTCACCGGTGCACTTTGAATTGTTTGAACGCGTCTTCCGGGATGCCGGTTACCGGCTCAAGATACTGGAGACTACCGGACCGCAGGAGACGGAGGAAGGGCTGCGCTATGTGAACAATGACGCCTGCTATCCGGCAATTGTCACCATCGGGCAAATTCTGTCAGCGCTTAAAAGCGGTGATTATGACCTGAACCGCACAGCAGTTATCATGTCACAGACAGGCGGCGGCTGCCGGGCAACCAATTACATCTCGCTGCTGCGCAAGGCCCTCAAGGACTCCGGCCTGGGGCATGTTCCGGTTATCTCGCTCAATGCTTCAGGCATGGAAAACCAGCCCGGCTTCAAGATCAGCCTCAAGCTGGCCAACCGGCTGGTTGCCGCAGCCTGCTACGGCGATCTGATGATGCGGCTGCTGCACCGGTTCCGGCCGTACGAGCAGATTCCGGGTAGCGCCGAAGCGCTATACCGCAAGGGAATGGAGCGCTGTAAGAGCAGCCTGTCGACCTTCTCATTCCGGGAATACAAACGGCTGGTCCGGGAGATTGTCGCTGAGTTCTGCCGCCTGCCTGTGCATGATTACGAAAAGCCGAAGGTGGGCATTGTAGGCGAAATTCTGATCAAATTCCATCCGGATGCCAACAACCGGATCATTGAGATGATAGAAGCGGAGGGCGGCGAAGCGGTGATGCCGGACTTCCTGGACTTTATTTTCTACTGTATCTACAATCCGATTTACAAGGCTGAGCAGTTCGGGAAGAGCAAGAAGCTGGGCTATATCAATCCGATGCTGATCTCTTATCTGGAGATTTACCGCAGGCCGGTGAAGGTGGCGCTGGAGGAGGCGGGCCTGGCGAAGAGCCGCGAGAATATTTACGGGCTGGCCGAGAAGGCAAGCCGGCTTGTATCGGTCGGCAACCAGATGGGCGAGGGCTGGTTCCTGACGGCGGAGATGATGGATCTGCTGGACAACGGGGTGAACAACATTGTCTGCATCCAGCCGTTTGCCTGCCTGCCGAATCATATCACGGGCCGCGGAACCATCAAAGGGCTGAAGGAGCTGTACCCGGGAGCGAATATCGCGGCGATTGATTATGATGCCGGCGTCAGTGTAGTGAACCAGGCGAACCGGATCAAGCTGATGATGTCCATAGCAAGTGAGCTGGCCGGCGGCACGAAGGCCAGACAGGCGGCCGGCCGCCTGGGTAAGCCGGTTAAGCTGGGGACCTTTAGCAGCGGGGTTTGAGCCGGTTCTATGTGAAGCTAAAAGCTCGACAAAATTACACAAAAAGCGGAGCAGGAAGATTCCCTGCCCCGCTTTTTTGCTGCCTTTTTCACTCTATGGGGAAACCGGCTGCTTCTGCAGCTTCAGCTTGGCCTTCATCGCCTTGTTCAGATGCAGGAAGTTATGCCTGGTGGCCGGCATCAGCACCAGACCGGCTGCGGTTTTGCCGCCCCAGTAATCGAGCAGCCATTGCTCTGAAGCTTTGACAGCCTCCTGTTCACTGACCTGTCTAAGCCGTGATGCATCTACTTTAGCCTTCAGCTCAGCAGCGCTTAGTCCGGAAATAAGGGAACGGGTCCGCGCGGCAACGGTCAGCCTGTAGTCTTTTAATGCCTCAAAAGACAGATCCGCACTCAGTTCGGCAATCTCTGCCTCGTTCATCCCGTTGCCCGAATGGCTGGCACGCGTATTCAGTTTCTCCGCAAATCCTCCGCTGTGCAGCACCTGCTCCCTGCCTGCGACGAGAATATTCATCGTGATGTCTTCAATCCGCGCAGCGTGCCACAGATGCCAGGCGATAGAGTTCCTGCTGGCTGTTGTATGTACCGGGTAAGTGCGGAAAGCCTGCTCTGTAAGGCCGCTTAAAATTTCATCTTCATAAGTCCTTTGTCCGGAAGACTCAGCTCCCGAGGCATACAGCCAGCGGTGCTGTTCCAGAAATAACGCCACAGCCTCAAGGTGCTGATCAGGCCGGGCCAGCATTCCCGTTAGCGTCTTGTGCTTCACATTCCACATTTTCCGCTGCTCAAGATTCAACAGATTCACCGTCTTTCCATAAAATCCCTTCCCTCTTGAATTATAAATAAGAACCGGTCACAAGTAATCAAAAAAATGTGAAAGTAAAGAGGATAAATGTGTAAATGTATTCCGACAGCATCAATATTTTCAGAAAATTTCAGCAAAATGTTGACGGAGAAATACGTAAAGAGTAAAATAGTTCGTATACGAAATATTAAACAATGAATGAATAAGCGGGGGATTAGGTTGGAGGAAAAAGAACAGCAGCTGGATCATATTCTGTCTTCTTTCCGCTGCATCACCCATAATTACCAGCAGCTTTTGTGGAAGGATGCAGAAGAGCTCAATGTCACATCCACACAGCTGATGGTGCTGCGCAAGCTGGCGCTGCATCCCGATATCGGCATCACTGAGCTTGCGGATCTGCTGCACTTAGGCAACAGCGCTGCAAGCGGGGTGGTGGACCGGATGGTTAAGGCGGGCCTGCTCACACGGCAGCGCTCGGAAGCCGACAGACGGATTGTGCAGCTGGCGGTAACGGACAAGGGACAGGAAATCAGGGAGCGCAGCAAGCAGTCGATCCGAAAGCATCTGCAGCCCCTGGAGAATATTCCTGCCGAGGATGTCAAAGAACTGCTGCGTCTGCATGGGGAAATCATTAAAATCTTAGTCCAAGGGAGAGAAAATAAGTCATTATGAGTACAATACATGCTAACGCTGCGGGCGGCGCCAAGGCGATCCGCAGGGGCCCTATTATCGCCGCGCTGCTGATCGGTGCTTTTGTCGCGCTGCTGAATCAGACGCTGATGAACGTCGCCCTCCCCAAGATGATGGAGGATCTGAATATTGTGGCCAATACGGCTCAATGGCTGACAACCGGCTTCATGCTGGTGAATGGGGTATTAATCCCGATCAGCGCCTATCTGGTAGAGAAGTTTACCACCAGGCAGCTGTTTATTACGTCAATGATCCTGTTTTCGATAGGTACGCTGATTTGCGCGATCGGAACAGGCTTTGAAATGATTATGGTCGGCCGTGTCGTACAGGCGGTCGGGGCAGGCATTCTGATGCCGCTGATGAATATTGTGTTCCTGCGCATCTTCCCGATTGAAGAGCGCGGTAAGGCGATGGGGCTGATGGCAGTCGCGATGATTTTTGCCCCGGCGGTTGGACCGACACTGTCCGGCTGGGTAGTACAGAACTATTCGTGGCGCGTGCTGTTCTATATCGTACTGCCGCTGGCCATTTTCTCCACTCTGCTGGGGATGAAGGCCATGCAGAATGTAGGGCAGCTGACTTCTCCGAAGCTTGATAAAATCGGGATCATCCTGTCGACGCTCGGGTTTGGCGGACTGCTGTACGGCTTCAGTGATGCCGGAACCGACGGCTGGAAAAGTGCGACGGTTATTATCTGCCTGATTCTTGGGGCAGTGGCGCTGGTGCTGTTTGTATGGCGTGAGCTTACGACCGACAAGCCGCTGCTGGAGTTCCGGATTTTCCGTTACAATATGTATTCCCTGACTACGGTAATCAACATTATTGTAACCATGGCGATGTACGCCGGTATGATTCTGCTGCCGATTTACCTGCAGACAATCCGCGGCTTTACGCCGATGGAATCCGGTCTGATGCTGCTGCCGGGCGCCATCCTGATGGGGATTATGTCTCCGATCACCGGCATTATTTTCGACAAGATCGGGGCAAGATGGCTGGCTGTTATCGGTCTCCTGATTACCACGATTACGACTTGGGAATTCAGCCAAATCTCTGACACAACAACCTATACGCATCTGATCCTGACCTATACTGCCCGGATGTTCGGGATGTCCATGCTGATGATGCCGATTGTGACAGCCGGACTTAACCAGCTGCCGCAGCGGCTCAGCTCCCATGGCACGGCAATGTCGAATACACTGCGCACAGTCGGCGGGGCGCTCGGTATGGCTCTCTTTGTCAGCCTGATGACCAACCGCACGAAGAGCAATATTACAGATGCAATTACCAGCGGTGCTGTATCACAGACCGATAAGGCAGCGATGCTCAAGCTTACACAGGAAGCAACAATCAACGGGATTACTCATGCGTTTACGGTTGCTACCTGGGTAACGGCAGTGGCCCTGGTGCTGGCCTTGTTCATCAAGAAGACTTCACCGCAGGCAGACTTTATCAACACAGAGGAAGCTGAGGCTGGAGCCGCAGGCAGCTTTAAAACTCAAGCGGTAAAATAACCATAAAAAACGGGACACCCCGCAGCCAGCCAGGCCGCTTAGGGTATCCCGTTTTTTTATGTTTTCCCCGAGTCTCCGCATGAGCTATAAACAGCGGCAATGCCGGTGGCTATTTCGCCCAGTCTGCGCCGGATATGCTCGGGCTCCAGTACTTCGGCTAAGGGGCCAAAGCCGAGAAGGAAGCCGTAGAGCCAGTTATCTTCGGGATAATAGACGGTCACCGTATAGCCGCCGTCTCCGTCTGGATGCAGCTCGCTGTAGTCAAAATAGTCTTCCGCAAGATGCCTGCCTGCAGCCGGAAAATGCAGCACAACAGGCGTTGTGCCTGAAGGGTCAGCCCATCCGCTGCTCCAGGGCAGCTCCTTCACAGGAATGTCCTGGCGGACATAACGGCGCTCCTCCTTGACCAGAGATTTCATGCGGAGCAGCTTGAACAGCCTGAAATCACCGCGCTCTGAACAGAAGCCGTACAAGTACCATGACGGGCCTTTCAGCACCAGTGTGTAAGGCTCTACCGAACGCCGGCTTACTGCACCGCTGGCAGCAACATATTCGAATGTGACAGCTACAGATTCCTCAAGCGCCTCCTTAAGCAGCGCCAGCCGCTCTTCCAGCGGCTTCTGCATTCCCCAGGGGGAGAAATCGACAACCAGCTGTGCGGTTTTGCTGCGGAAGGCGGCGGATTGGGAGGGAGGGATGACACTGCTGATTTTTTCCATGAGCAGCGAATGCTCTCCCCCGCCATAAGAGGACACGCTCTGCAGTGCGGTAAAAATATCAGCCAGCTCATGCTCGGTCAGCAGGTTGCGGTCCAGCCGGTACCCTTCCATTAATCCGATTCCGCCGCCTGCGCCCTGGTACGTCACGACCGGGATTCCGGCACCGTTAATGCTTTCAATATCCCGGTAGATGGTGCGAACGGATACCTCGAACATATCGGCAAGCTCCTTCGCCTGGATCAGAGGACGGTTAATCAGAAGGATCACGATGGAGAGCAGGCGGTCTATTTTCACGGAAGGGCACCTCTTTATCGATAAAATTCCGGCACAGCGGTCAACAACCATTCTATATTTTACGCGGGGGAAAGAAAAGAAGGCATTGCCATCACCAATAAATTCGATTAATATCTAATTAGATATTACATTAATTAGATTGTGGGGGTTTGCGATGAACAGAAGGATTGCCGGTCCGGGCATGCGGCAGCTGAAGGGCTACTCCAGATTATTTGCTGCCGGGCTGGTCAACGGAATCGGTGACCGTTTCAGCAGTGTAGCGATGCTGGCACTCGTCCTGCAGCTGACAGGATCGGGAATGGCAGTAGGAATCTCGCTTGGAGTCAGAGTGCTGCCTTATTTGTTTATGGCTCCCCTGGGGGGACTCTTGGCAGCCAGGCTGCCGCGCAAGGCCATTATGATTGCCGTCGATCTGCTGCGTGTACCGGTCGCACTGTCCTTTCTGCTGGTGGACGGGGAGGACCGGCTGTGGCTGCTGTATGCCGGCAGTTTTATTATGGCTGCCGGAGAGGCTGTTTACAGTCCTGTACGCAAATCCTCCATTCCGCTGCTTGCTGATGCCTCCGCACTGCTGCGAATAAACGGTCTGGAGCAGCTGATGAACGGCAGCGTACTGATCCTCGGCGCCTTTATCGGCGGTGTGGTATCGCTGTGGTTTGGTCCCGATATGGCTTTTGTCATGAATGCCTTGTCCTTCCTGGCAGCGGCTATGCTTCTGTGGGGGATTTCGTTTCCGCAGACTGAGGCGGCGGGCAGGACAGGACGGAAGAAGCCTGAGGCTTCCGCAGCGTCTGCGGACAGAGAAAGAGGGAGGACAGGAGCGGCTGGTGAGTCTGTGAAGGGAAAGCAGACTGACAAAGGCCGTCTGCAGACCCTTACATTTGTGGCCCGGGGCAGTCTGGCGCTGCAGATTGTAATCGCCTATGAGCTTCTGGTGCCGGTGATCAACGGGTGGGATAATGTGCTGATCAGTGTGTATGCGGTGCAGGAGTTTCATGCCGGGGATGCCGGAGTGGGCGCGTTCTATGCAGCGCTTGGAATTGGGCTGAGCCTCAGCTTTTTTGCGGGAAGGCTGCTGACCAAGCGGCTGCTGGCAGCAGCGCTCACCGGACTTCTGCTGGAGGGAATCCTGCTGATGGCCATCAGCAGCAGCGGGAATTTCCTGCAGGCATTCTTCCTGTACATTCTGCTCGCTCTGGCCGGCGGTGCCGGCAATGCCTGTCTGGATACTTTAGTCATGCGCGAAACGCCGCCCCGGCTGCAGCCGGTTATCTTTGGCATGCTGTCCGCTGCCAGCGGCACGCTGCTTGGCCTGTCCATGCTCGGGGCAGGCTGGATGCTGGATTATGTGGAGCCAAGAATGCTCGGCTTTGCGGGCGGAGCCGGATTCGCAGCCATCGCGTTGCTGCTGGCCGGATATGCCGCCTTGCGTGCAAGAATGGGCCTTACCGTTAGCGGTACCAATAGAAGAGGGAGGGCAGGTGAAGGGTGAGAACGGTAACCTTTCAGCGGGGAACCGTGCCCGCAGGTCAACAGCCGCTGCGTATCACGGAAGTTTCCGGCGCAGGGCTGTTTTTCATACAGGGTGTGGTGTGGTTTAGCGCTCCTTGGATGTTTCTTTCAGCTTGGTCTTCAGTTCAAGCTCAGGGCTGCGCCGCAATAGCCGGACAGTCAGGATGCGCCGGTAGCGAAGCAGAACAATCAGCGCGGCAAGTAAGGCGACCCCGGAGACAATCCAGAGCGCGTACAGCTCAAACAGGTGGAAGATGCCCATCCACTGCGGGCCGAACACTTTTCCGATACCGAGAAACAGGATGACCCAGATTAGGGCCCCGCCGTAGGCGTACAAAGCGAACTTCCGGAAGGGCAGGGCGATAATGCCGGCAAAATAACCGGTAAAATGCCGGACGCCGGGAATAAAATAGCCGATGGAAATCAGGAAGCTCCCGTAACGCTCGAACCAGCGCTGTGTTTTATCCAGTTTGGCCGGCGAGAACAGGAACCATTTACCGTACCGCTGGATGAAGGGAAGCCCCGCTTTTAGCCCGATGAAATAAGTGATCGTCATGCCTGCAGTCGTCCCTGCAAACGCCACAACGACCAGAGTCAGAAAATCGAGCCTTCCGGTATAAGAGAGGAATCCGGCAAAGGCCATCGTGGTTTCCCCCGGAAAAGGCAGTGCCACAAACTCCAGCAAAAGCCCGAAGAACAATACATTATAGCCATAATTGGCGAACAGCTCCTGAATCCACTTCAGCATTTCCATAATAAAGTCACTCTCCAAAGGCAGCGCGCCTAATTCTATTTCGATGCTTGTCTTCATACAATCTACCAAACAGGTACCAAAGCCAATAGAATGCTGGAGGTAGAGAAGATGAACGGTAGCAAAAGAACTCTGATCCGCCGGATTGCCATCCGCGGGTTAATTGCTATGGCGGTTGTAATATTTGTTTTGACCGGTTGGGGCATACAGTCCTTCCCTGAGCGGAAGCCTGTCTCTATGCAGGCCGGTGTTGCCGTACCTGTTCTCTCTAAGAATAATCTTCCGGCTGCCGTGAAGCAAGATTTGAGCGCGCCGGCTGTAGTCCGTCTGAATCGTGCGGATCTGGAAACAGACGGGAAGGTGCAGGCCTCTGGGGCAGGGACGGTTCCTTCGGTACAGCAAGAGACGGCTGCAGCTGCGGTACAGAAGGTCAATAAAAAGGCAGGGCAAAAGACGGTCTACCTCACCTTCGATGACGGGCCCAGCAATGTCACACCGGCCGTGCTGGAGATTCTGCGGAAGCAGGATGTAAAGGCGACCTTTTTTGTGCTGGGGCAGCAGGCCAAAAGCCATCCTGAGCTGATCAACGCTATCTGGGAGCAGGGGCATGTCATCGGCAATCACACCTATAATCATAATTACCATGAATTATATAGCGGATTCACGGAATTCTGGAGACAGATTAAACAGACTGAAGAGGTAGTACGGGAAATAACAGGCATCCGGCCTCAGCTGGTACGTGCACCAGGCGGTACGTACGGGCATTTTGACGCTACTTATTTCGAGCTGTTAAAAGAGGCGGGATACACCGTCATGGACTGGACCGTGGACAGCGGGGATTCCAAAAGAAAGGGTGTACCGGCGGCGGAAATCCTGCAGGAGTCGGTGTCACTGAAGGGCTCCCGGATTATTCTGCTGCTTCACGACGGAGCGGGACATGGGGAGAGCGCCAAAGCGCTGCCGGACATTATTGCCCGTTATAAGGCTGCAGGCTACAGCTTCGGTGTACTGGATGCAGCTCAGGAGCCGGTACAGTTTAGGGTGTCGGCTACTGCGGCAGCGGCAGGGCGGACCAGACCGTCTGCGGCCTGGATCGCTTCGAATATTGTACCGAATGAGGGGCTGTTTGGGCCCGGAAAGCCGCTTATGCTGGAGGTCGGCAAACTGGAGGTAAAGCTGGATCCGGGGGAATTCAGGATCAGCAATGGCCAGTATATAGTTCCGCTAAGGGCCGTAATTGAGCGGTTGGGAGGCCGTGTCGGCTGGGATACGGTGAGCCGGAGCGGCAGCGTGTACTGGAACGGCCGTGAGGTGAATGCGGATGCTGCGAATAAGCGCCTTACCCTCACTTCGGGTGATGGAACGCTTATAACGAGAAATTCGGATATAGAGCTGATCGGTTCATCCCTGTGGCTTCCGCTGCGTGATCTGCTGGAGGAGGCGGGCCACCCTCTGCTGGAGGTTAGGGTAACGGAGGAGGAGCGGCGGGTAAAGGCCCTTTGAGCATATGACCATCAAAAAAATAACCGCCCCTGATGCCGAATGGGCATCAGGGGTTTGGGCACCCTTTTACGTGGGAAGAATAGATAATAGTAGGCTCTTGTATGCTGCACTGCCGCATTCACCGGAGCTAGTCTATGACCACAAAGGAAGGGTGCCGATTGTCCTCTTCATCACTAATGGAGCCAACCCCCGAAAAGCGTTCATCTGACGTCCAGGGACTGTTGCTTCGCCGGAGCCGCAGTATTGCTGCGGAGTGGCTCCGCATGCTGGCTGTTACCCTTGTTCTCGGAATCCTATATGTTTGGCGGGGCGGAGCCTCGCTTCTGTTTCTGCTCGTTGCCAGCGGACTGCTGATGGGCGGCGGGCTGCTGCTGCAGGCCTTCGGGCCGCGGCGGTTTGAAATTACGCGCAGCATAACCCCGAGCCGTCCGGTAGCCGGGGACAGCCTGCTTGTCGAAGTGCAGGTCAGCTTCTCGACCCGGCTTCCGGTTCCCTGGATGATTCTTACCGATTATTGGGGCGGAGGTTGGCACCGGGAGCTGCTGTTCCCCGGTTTCCGGCGCTCTTTCCGGTATTCCTACAGGCTTAACGAGGTGCCCCGGGGAATTCACCGGTTGTACGGCAGCCGGGTCAGCTGGGGGGATCCGGCAGGCCTGTTCACCGGGGAGACCCGGCTGGAAGCCCGGGAGAGCCTGAAGGTGCTTCCAAAACCGCTCTACATCAGAGCAGGACTGCCGGAGAGCAGCCGCAGCGCCGGAGAAATGCTGCCGAAGCGGGGGCGCAGCAGCGGGGAGTCGGCGGATATCCGCCATTATATACCGGGTGATCCGCTGAACCGGATCCACTGGAAGAGCAGTGCAAGCAAAGGTACGCTCCAGAGCCGGGTGCCGGAGAAAGAAGAAGGGCGGATGTCCTGCATCGTGCTGGCCAATTGTCCGGGGAATTATGAAATACCCTTCAGCGCCTTGTCGCCGCGCAGCCAGCGAGAGAAGGGAAATCCGGCCTTTGAGCGGGCGGTATCCGCAGCGATGGGGCTGATGCTGTCCGCTGAGCGCACCGGGGGGTATGTCCAGCTGTTTACCGGAGGCTGGCCAGAAGGAATGGCCAGATATGAGGGGCTGGGTAAAATCCCCTCCAGGGTACAGGATATGCTTACGGAAATTACGCCCGGCGGAACACGGAGCCTCGCCCGGCTCCTGGAGGATGCTTCGCAGCACTGGATTCCGGGTATGACGGTGGCTGTCATTACCGGCCGGCTGGAGGAGGAAGCCGCCCGGATACTTGCCCGGTTCCTGGTGCAGGGAGTGAAGGTGGAGCTGTATTATGTGTGGGATCAGCCTTCCCCGCAGCCTGAAAGTGCTGCTGCGGGAGACTTCAGGCCGCAAGCGGCAGGAACCATCGGCGGCAGTCTGGTCCGGCTGGGCGCAAGGCTATACTGCCTGGATCCATCGGCTGCGCCTGAATGGAAGAAGGAGGGGGAGACTCATGCATTTCCGGGGAAGCCCACACTGGGGTAGTCCGCTGCAGGGGGGAACCGGGATCACCACGCCTTCCCCTCACGGCTCCGCCTGGGAGGGAGAGGGCCTGAGGGCAGTCCCTGCTCCCGCATACCGCCCGGATGTACAACCAACCGAGAACAGCCAGACCGGTAACGGGGACAGCAATCCTCTCTACTACCGTCTGCTGTTCTCTTTGGCTATTATGGGCATGTTCATCAGCTGGCTGCTGCCGCTGCATCAGTCCATTACGGCAGCGGATACAGTGGAGCTGCTGGAGCTGCTGATGCTGTCCGCGGGGGGACTGCTCCTGTGGGGCAGCTTCCGGGTGCCTGCCATGCTGCAGTTCTGTGTACAATTTATCCTCATTGCCCTGACCTGGTACTCCGCCTGTGACAGACAGGAAGGCCCGAACTGGCTTGGTGCTTACGTATTGGGGATTCCTGCGGATGCTGCGCGGCTCTTTACAGGCAGGGTGTCAGAGCTAAGCGAGGACAGCCGACTGCTTATTCTGGTTCTGGGCTGGGGCCTGCTGGTTGCTTCCGTACAGCAGCTGGCGCTGTACAGAGGGTCCACTATTTTGTTTACAGCCGTCACTGCAGGCTATCTGCTGGTGCTTGATATTATTTTTGGAATTCATACAACAGGCTGCATAGTAGCGGCGGCAGTGCTTACGCTCTGGATGCGGGGACTGGCCGGCCTGCAACAGCTCAAAGAGCAGACGGATCAGCAAGGGCTGCCGTATTCCCGCTGGGCAGGATTTACGCTGCTCGCAGCCTTCCTGCTGGCGGCAGCGGCCTGGACGGGCGGCTGGCTGTACGGGCCCCGCCCGGCTGCACCCGTAACCCTGCAGCCGGTGCTGGAGCAGCTGAGGCATTGGGCTGAAGGGGGGATTTCAAGCCGTACAGGGATGGAAACGTCTTCTGCCGTTACTGCGGGGACTACCGGGTATGGAACCGGTGAAGGTGAGCTTGGCGCGCCGCTGACTCCGGGCACAGCGCCTGTTTTTACAGCAGCCGTCAGCCGTCCGGTATACTGGCGGGGCGAAAGCCTTGCCTATTACGACGGCCGCCACTGGATCCGGGAAGGGATTATGTATGAGCCGCTTAATCTGACGGCACTTCCTTCGGCTGAGATGTCTGCTGCCCTGGCTGCGGATTCCTCATCCGGCAACCGGACGCTGGTTCAGCGGATTGAGCTTGCCGCCCCTGTATCCGGCGGGCTGCCGCTGTTCAGTGCAGGCACGCCGGCTGATGTCGGGCAGGTGGAACTGACGGATGGAAGCAGGCTCGGTTATGTACTGACGAATCCGGAGAAGGACCGCTTCCGTCTGCCGGTAACCTCCGGCGCGGCCGCAATCCAAGCCTATGAGGTTCAATCGCTGCTGCCTGAAAGTGATCCGGAAGCGCTGCGCAGGCTGAACGGACAAGATCCGCCGGCTATTGCCGGCCAATATCTGCAGCTGCCGGCAGAGCTTCCCGGACGGGTCACCGCACTTGCTGCAGAGCTAATGTCCGGGGCGGAGAACCGGTACGATGCCGCCGAAGCGGTGCGCAGCTATCTCAGCAGCAGCTACCCGTACACCCTGGATACCCGGATTCCGCCGGCAGAGGCAGATTTCGTGGATGATTTCCTGTTCACTGCGAAGCAGGGCTACTGCGTTCATTTTGCTTCGGCGATGACGGTCCTGCTCCGCAGCAGCGGAATTCCGGCCCGCTATGTGCAGGGCTACGGGCCCGGCACTCCCGAGCGCGGGCGCTATCTGATCACCCAGGCGGATGCCCATGCCTGGGTTGAAGTGTACTTCCCCGGCGCGGGGTGGGTCGCTTTCGACCCTACGCCGGGGGCTGGGTTGGCCGCCGCTGGTCCGGCGGCGGCTGCTGCAGCGGCGCTGGCCCCCGCGCCGCAGAAAGACCCTGCGTCCGCGCGCAGCCCCGCGGACGGCCTGCCCGCCCTGCCGCAGGCGGGCGGGACCCCGGCGCCGCCCGCTGCATCGGCGGCGCTTGTGCTCGCCGCCGCCTGGCGCTGGCGGCGGAGCCTGGCCCTGCTGCCGGCGCTGCGCCGCGGCAGCAGGGGCCGGGAGCGGCAGCTGCGCGCAGCCGTGCTGGCCTGGCGGGGCCTGGCGGCGCGGTACGGGGCGCCGCCGCCGGGGCTGACGGCCAGGGAGTACGCCGCCTCCCTGGCCATTGAGGACACGCGGCTGCGCGCCGCGGTCCGGCAGTTTGTATGCCAGTGGGAAGCCCTGGCATACAGCGCCGCGCCGCCACCCGTCCCCGCATCCCCTGACACACAGCGTCCCGGTTCCGCATTATCCGCTGGCCCGGCATACCGCAGCCCGCTAACACGCTCCGCCGCCTTACCGGGTAGCGGTCCGGCATGCGAAAGCCTGCATGCTCCCGATCCTTCTGCGCCGCAGGAGGAAGAAGCTGCCGATTTTATCAGCTGGTGTCTGGTGATTACCTTCCGGCTGGCGTAATCTGCAAGCTTCAGCCCTTGGCATTTGAACGCCGGGGGAGTGTGCCTGGACAGCTTTCCCAGCAGGGCGCTTCGGATGTTCCTTATCGGTAAAGCTCCTTGCTGCTGCTGGACTTTACCGCCCAAAAGCATATAAAATGCCTGTCCTCCTTTCCTTGACGGTGAGAATTAACCATGAGTATAATGAATCCAATAATCAAGGGAGGCACGTAATGAACAAGCCAAATGAAATTATCGTCGTTCTCGATTTTGGAGGACAGTATAACCAACTTATCGCGCGCAGAATCCGGGACCTGGGGGTATACAGCGAGCTTCTGCCGTACAATACACCAGTAGAGAAGATTAAGGCACTTTCACCTAAGGGGATTGTTTTCTCCGGTGGGCCAAGCAGTGTATATGCCGAAGATGCGCCGCATGTAGATCCGGCTGTATATGAGCTGGGCCTGCCGATTTTCGGGATTTGCTACGGCATGCAGCTGATGGCACAGCAGCAGGGCGGCAAAGTAGAACGTGCAGCCAAGCGCGAATACGGCAAGGCGGACGTAGACTTCCAGCCTGGCTCGGTGCTTGCTGCAGGTCTTGACGGCAGCCAGACCGTATGGATGAGCCATGGTGACCACGTAGTTGAGCTTCCGGGCGGATTTAAGCTGGATGCCGGTACAGAGAGCGCTCCGATCGCGGCAATGAGCAATGACGAGAAGAAGTTTTATGCCGTGCAGTTCCATCCGGAGGTGCGCCACTCTGTGAACGGTAATGAGATGATCTCGAATTTCCTGTATGAAGTGTGCGGCTGCGAAGGCAACTGGACAATGGAGTCCTTTATCGAGGATGCCGTTAAGGATATCCAGGATAAAGTCGGCGACAAGAAAGTGCTGTGCGCACTAAGCGGCGGTGTAGATTCCTCCGTTGTAGCCATGCTGATTCACCGGGCAATCGGCGATCAGCTGACCTGTATGTTTATCGACCACGGCCTGCTCCGCAAAGGTGAAGCCGAGAGTGTAATGGAAACCTTTGTCGGCAAATTTGATATTAATGTGATCAAGATCGACGCACGCGACCGCTTCCTCGGCAAGCTGGCCGGCGTATCCGATCCTGAGCAGAAGCGCAAGATCATCGGCAACGAGTTCATCTACTGCTTCGACGAAGAATCGGCCAAGCTGGGCGACTTTGCCTTCCTGGCTCAAGGTACGCTGTACACAGATATCGTAGAGAGCGGTACTGCAACTGCCCAGACCATCAAATCGCATCACAATGTCGGCGGTCTGCCGGAAGACATGAAGTTCAGCCTGATCGAGCCGCTGAATACCCTGTTCAAGGACGAGGTCCGCAAGCTGGGTGAAGAGCTGGGTATGCCTCATGCGATTGTATGGCGCCAGCCGTTCCCGGGTCCGGGACTTGCTATCCGTGTACTGGGTGAAGTTACGGAGGAGAAGCTGCAGATCGTTCGTGATTCCGACTACATTCTGCGTGAGGAAATTGCCAAAGCCGGTCTGGACCGCGAAATCTGGCAGTATTTCACTGCACTTCCGAACATGAAGAGCGTGGGTGTTATGGGGGATGAGCGTACTTATTCCTACACCGTAGGTATCCGCGCGGTTACTTCCATCGACGGTATGACTGCAGACTGGGCCCGTATCCCATGGGATGTGCTTGAGAAAATCTCCGTCCGCATCGTTAACGAAGTGGACAACGTGAACCGGATCGTCTACGACGTGACTTCCAAGCCGCCAGCAACCATCGAGTGGGAATAGATCAAAAAGAGCTGAAAGCCCAGGTATTTATTGGGTTTTCAGCTCTTTTTTAAGTTTACTAAGAGATTTATAACGACACTGCAGCATCCATTTCTACCTTGAATAAGGGATCAATTAGACTTGAAACCACAACCAGTGTCATTGCTGGCTTAGTGTCCTTTAAGTAATTGGATAATTTGCTCCTAACGGCATATAAGTATTCTCTATCCGTAATGTAAATGTTCATTTTTGCAATGTTCGATATTTCAGCATTGTTTTCCGTAAGTATTGCATCTATTTTTGCAATTACTATATCTAATTGATCTTCAATCAGGTCAGGAATACTTTCTTCTATTTGAGGAGTTTGACCTGATATTAAAAGTAGCGGCCGATTAACAATAATGCTGTTTTGATATATAGCCATAAAGGGTGCTCCCTTCCAGAAAATATAATATATTTTATCATAAATCTCTTAATTGATATGCTATTCAGATAAGTATGTATGTATTTTCAGGCCGGCTGCGCTAGCTTATTTTTTTAACATTTCTTTTTTGAAAAAGTAGGTAACGACACCAAAGGCTGCACCGCTGATAAACCAGATAAGAGGGGAGAACCAATGGATTTCCAGCTCTTCACCGGCCAAAGCCGGAAGCAGGAACTCCATCAGGATTAACATGGTAAAGCCCCACTGGATACCTGCAAGGGTAAATTTTTTCCGCAATCCTGTAATGATTTTCTTATAATCTGCTTCTATGTCATACTCGGTTTCTGCAATTCCGGTTTTTCGGAGTCTGAACAAGATATTGTAGGATACGAGCTGGTTCACTATAAATAAAGCAATAGTGCCAAAGGTAAAGGTGCGGTTTATCGTATCGACAATCAAACTAATCAGCATAAGACCGGTTGTCAAGTAAAAGGCATGCATACAGGCACCGGCAAGTATCTTATAAATTTCCCCCTGCTGATATTCATCCCTCTCGTCCAGATAGCCGATAAAGGGCTTCAGCATTCTTTTCTCCAAATTACTCAGCATGATGATTAACCTCCCAGAAAAGTGTGTTCAGATCAGTGTCCAGAGCCTTGGCCAGCTTAATGCACAAATCCAGTGACGGATTGTACTTGTCATTTTCGATCAGGTTCACCGTCTGCCTGGCTACTCCGATCTCTTTGGACAGGGCAAGCTGTGACAAGCCGGACAGCTTTCTGTATTCTGCAACCCTGTTCATAAGCCCCTCCTCAGAAGTCATATATATGTGACTTTATTTGTGTTGTCATCTTAGCTGCATTTTTTTAGGATGTCAATTATATATGACAAAAGAAATGGGAAAGATAAATTAGATGTCAGAAAAAACGCAGCTCCACCTTTCACCACATTCATAAAAACGCCTCATTTACGAACAATAACCAAAACATTACGTCCAATGTTCGTATTTACCATTGACAAGTCATGTGAGTTCCACCTAAAATAAATAAGCGTTGAGCAACAAAATTATTCGTATAATTCCGGGAATTGGCCTGGAAGTTTCTACGAGGTCACCGTAATGACCTGGCTACGATTAAAAAGAGCGATTCCATAAGAACCTTCGGCCGTGAGGCTGGAGGGAGATGAGGGACCTTCTCTTTTTTCGGGCCGGTGTCGATCAGATGCCGGCTTTTCTGTGGGCTCATACACAACATACACCTTAGGGGGAGAAACAATTGAACCGCTTTTTCAAATTGAAAGAAAACGGCACTACCGTACGTACAGAGATCATGGCCGGTATAACTACCTTTATGGCAATGGCCTACATCCTGTCGGTTAACCCGGGTACGCTGACTGCTTTTGGCCGCATCGACATGGGCTGGTATTCCGTATTCCTGGCAACAGCGCTGGCAGCAGGTATTTTCACGATTGCCATGGGTTTGTTCATTAACTTCCCGGTTGCGCTGGCACCTGGTATGGGCCTTAATGCATATTTTGCTTCCGTAGTACTCGCTTCACAGACGACCGACCACCCGTTCACCTGGCAGATGGGTCTGACCGCCGTATTCATTTCCGGTCTGATCTTCATTCTCCTTACGGTTACCCGAGTCCGGCAGATATTGCTTACCGCAATTCCGGACAGCCTCAAGCATGCGATTACCGTCGGTATCGGTCTTTTCATCACCATTATCGGCCTCAAGAACAGCGGTCTGATGACAATCGGCGTTGAAGCCGGCAGCGACATTCCTGCTAACAAATTTACAGACGTTCTGTCCTTCGAGACAGTCATTCATATGGGCAGCCTGGAAAACACCAATGTCCAGCTCGTTATTATCGGCCTTCTGCTGATCGCTATTCTGATGGTGCTGCAGGTACGCGGCGCAATCCTGTTCGGTATTCTTGGTACAACGCTTGTGGCTATTCTGATGGGTGCCGTTGATTTCGGTTCGCTGAGCAGCCCGCAAACCCCTTGGGTTCCGGATTTCACCCAGCTGAACTTCATGGAATTTGACTGGGACGGCATCATGCACACCGGTATCGTATCCGCAATCGCCACCTTTACTTTTGTAGAGCTGTTTGATACTTTCGGCACACTGGTAGGTACTGCTGAACGTGCAGGCATTATGAAGAACAAAGAAGAAGGCAAGAGACGTGTGGGTAACGCAATGTTCGTAGATGCGATCGCTGTAACAGGCGGTGCAATGCTCGGTACTTCCACTACTACTGCTTATGTAGAAAGTGCTGCCGGTGTGGCTGAAGGCGGACGTACAGGTCTTACTGCCGTAACAACAGGTGTTTGCTTCTTGCTTGCACTATTCCTTGCTCCGGTAGTTGCTCTGATTCCAGGTTCGGCTACTGCTGCTGCCCTGATCGTTGTCGGTGTGCTTATGGCCCAGTCGATCCGCGAAATTGATTTTCAGGATATGGTTTACGCTATTCCGGCCTTCCTGACCTTCGCGATTATGCCTTTTACTTACAACATTGCTAACGGGATTTCGTTCGGTATTGTTACTTATGTAATCCTGGCTTGTGTAGCCAACCTGGCCGGCAAAAAGAAATATGATATCCACTGGATGATGTGGGTACTGGCGGTTCTGATCGTTATGCGTTATGTATTCTTCGGCAGCGCAGGCTAAGCACAACTCCATTTAATAGAACAACATGACAGCTCCTTCAGGGATGAGGGGGCTGTCTTTTTGTAAATATAAGGATTTATATGTTTTACGCTATAAATCATCCTTATATTTCTCGCAGAAACGGCTACCGTCCTGTTTAGGACGGCTAAGCCGTTTCTACTTGTTATTCCGGCTTTCCGGCTCTTTTTGGCTATTCCTAAACAAAGCGCGGCTGCGGTCTTTCCATCATCCAGTATTTAGATTATATTGTTGAAGAGGTGATGTAAGTTGTCCGGCATCCTAAACAGAATTGTTAATTCCTGCAAAAATAACCCCTGGCCGCTGCTGCTGTTCGTGCTCGGGGCAATTGTCAGGATAGTGTACATAGGTTCGGTTCCGCCCGGTCTGAACCAGGATGAGGCTTCTATCGGTTATGATGCTTACGCTATTCTGCATTATGGAATAGACCGTAACGGTGTTCATCTGCCTGTTCATCTGATTGCCTGGGGCAGCGGGCAAAACGCTTTATATGCCTATCTGTCCATGCCGTTTATCCTGTTGTTCGGATTGACTCCGCTGTCGGTGAGGGCGCTGAGTGTGATCATGGGACTTGCCGGAATGGCTTTCTTCTATTTAATTATGAAACGGATTTTTCCCTCCAGAGCGGCAGGCATAGCTGCCATGTTCTTTATAGCCATTAACCCGTGGCATATTATGATGTCGAGGTGGGCGCTGGAATCCAATTTATTTCCGACTTTGATTTTGATTGCGGTATACTTCCTTATGCGTTCGGTTCAATCTGCCGATTCCCGCTGGACTTATGCTTTTACCGCTGTACTGGCTTTATCTTTATATGCATACGGAACGGCCTATTTCTTTGTTCCTGTGTTTGCTGCGGGGACGGCAATTCTTCTATTATATTGCAGGGTGCTTAAAGTGCGGACGCTAGCGTGGAATGCTCTGCTATTTGTATTGCTGTCCCTGCCCATATTATTATTTATAGTAATTAATCATTATGAGGGCCTGCAGGCAATCGCTACGCCGCTGTTATCTGTCCCGAAGCTTACCATGCCGCGGGTGGAGCAAATCTCCTCCGTTTTTGGCGGAGCGCTGCTACAGACGGCTGCGGGGAATTTCCGTGAATTCCTGTCTATTATCTGGAGCGGAAGTGACGGTCTGCCATGGAACTCTTTATCCTGGTACGGCTATGCCTATCCGCTTGCGCTGCCGTTTGCGCTCATCGGGCTTATTGTCATGGCAAGTACGGCCTGGAGGAACCGGCGCAAGGGAGCGGAGCAGGGAATTATTCTGCTCTGGCTGCTGTCAGCAGTACTTATGGCCTTTATCACCACCGTGAATATTAACCGGATTAACATTGTTTTTATTCCGCTGGTTATGCTCTCGGCGGCAGGCTTCATCTGGCTCTATTCCCGTATAAAAATGGTTGCCATTCTTTCTGCTGCTGCCTTTACAGTCATGTTTGGCTTGTTTATCAGCGAATATTTCGGGGAATATCCGGACAGAATCGGCCCGAGCTTTTACGAATCTGCCGGAGAGGCGATACAGTATGCTTCCGGGCATACCGCCGGAAATATTTACGTAACAGACGAAATCAATATGCCCTATATCTTCGTCCTGTTTTATGAGAGAATCAGCCCCCATGACTTCCTGGATTCGGTCGTTTACTCTAATCCCGGCGGTGCATTTCAGCAAGTCACAGCGTTTGGCAGATACAGATTCGGCAGATATGATGTACTGGAAGGAAATTCAGCATATGTTGTCAGCAATCACACAGGGGTACCAGCAGCAGCTGCAGGCGATTATACCGTGAAGCGGTTTGCTAACTATACGGTAATAATTACCGGCGATTATGCTGCAGAGGAAGTTCCCTTGAGTACGGGAGTGAATCATGAATTGATTAACGGAGGGTTTGAGGAAGGTCCGGCCGGCTGGGAATTTTCAGCGGGAACGGGAGTTGCCGGCAATAATCCGTACTCGGGGAGCCTGCTAGCCTATCTGGATGCAGGGGCGGACAAAACCGTAAGCCAGTCTTTCACGGTTCAGTCGGAGCAGGGAGATTACACGTTAACCCTAATGGCAAGTGCAGGGGGCAGCGGAGGAAAGGTCGGATTGCTCGTGAACGGCAGCCTGCAGGCTGAAGCGGAGCTGGCAGCGGGAGATGCGTACCATGAGGTAAGGCTTCCGGCTGCGGCTCTTAAACAGGGAGAGCAGGCAGAAATTATTATAACCGGCGGGAACGGCTGGATTAACATTGATGAGGTGAGGTTGGAACGATGAAAAATCTACGCACGGCCGCAGTCTTTATATTCATGCTGCTGATGTTCGTACTTCCGGTAACCAGTATTTATGCAGAGGGGAACCTGCTGCAAAATCCGGGATTTGAAGACGGGGAGGACGGGGCACCGGCAGGCTGGACGAAGGATGCCTGGATCGCCGGAGACGGCTCGGGGATTCTCTCTGTTCAGTCTGAGGAGGTACATTCCGGCAGCAAAGCCGCTGTTATTGAGAACCTTGAGCCGAATCATCTGAAATGGATTCAGACTATTACTGTAACGCCGGGCAGCTACTACAAGATTTCCGGATACATCAAAGTTGCCAGCATTGCCGGTGAAGGCTTCGGCGCGAATGTCTTTCCGGTCGGCATCGGCGGCGGATACCCGGCTACAACAGATACGGGCGGGGACTGGCAGTACCTGGAGTTTTTTGGCCAGACCGGAAGCGAGCAGACCGAGCTTGCCGTCGGAGCGGCCCTTGGCGGCTACGCCAACCTTATTCAAGGGAAAGCCTATTTCGATGACCTGTCTGTAGAAAAGCTGGAGGCTCTTCCCGAAGGGGCAGGCTTCATTTCACTGGACAGCGGAGCGGCTGTCCCTGCCGATAACAGTGGTGCAGAAGCTGTACCCCACAAAGTCTCACCGGCCAAAATCCTGCTGATTTCAGCCGTATTCAGTGTGTTTTTTGCCCTTCTGTATAACAGGGGACTGCGCAGCAACAAACTGCTGGCCCAGCCGGATGTCGTGTACACGAGATGGCTGTATGTCGCATTCGCAGGTGCTTTTATTCTGCGGATCTGGATTGGCGTCACAGCACAGGGCTACGAGAATGATATGAATACCTTCATTGCCTGGGGGCAGCGCCTCGTTGACAAGGGACCAGGCGGATTCTATGAAAAAGGCTACTTTGCGGACTATCCGCCCGGTTACCTGTACATATTATATCTGCTGAGCGCCATCCGCGGCCTCTTTGGCCTGACGCATGGCTCAGCGGGAGAAATGCTGCTCTTCAAAATGCCGGCGATCCTCTCGGATCTGGTGCTCGCAGGCCTTATTTACAAGATTGGACGCAAGAAGCTCGGCGGCGGACTGGCCATCGGCCTGATGCTGCTCTACTTGTTCAATCCGGCAGTATTAATGGATTCATCTGCCTGGGGACAGGCAGATTCCTTCTTTATGATTTTCCTGCTGCTCAGCATTATGGGGGCGGCGGACAAAACCTTTGTCCGCTCAGCGGTCTTCTTCGCCATTGCCGTACTGGTCAAACCGCAGGCACTGATCTTTACCCCTGTCCTGATGTTTGCCTTCTATCATCACCGGGCCTGGAAGCAGCTTGCTATAGGTGCGCTGTACGGGCTGGGGATCTTTGCCCTGCTGGCAGCCCCGTTCTTCTGGAACAACGGCGGCTTCATCGGGCTGATTAATTTGTATAAGAGCACTTTATCGTCCTACCCGTACTCCACCGTAAATGCGTTTAACCTGTACGCACTAACAGGCCCGATGTGGTCGGCTATGGATGTGACATGGCTGGGTATTCCTTACCGCGTCTGGGGTTTTATTTTCATCCTGGCCGCTGTAGCAGCCGCAACCTTTTATTCATTCCGCAAGGACCGCAAGGACCTGTCCAAATCATATTTTATCGCTATTGTGCTGATTGCCGTCGTATTTGTACTGGGCACCAAAATGCATGAGCGTTATATCTATCCGGCCCTTATTCTCTCTCTGTTCAGTTATATGGAGAGTAAGGACCGCCGGTTCCTGACGCTGTTCCTGGGCTTTACGCTGACGCAATATATCAATGTCGGCTATACACTGGCTCATCTCAATGCCGGCGGCAATCCGCCGACGGACGGTATTGTACTGGTTACGTCGATTGCCAATCTCGGTTTGCTGGTCTATACGCTGTATACCGGGTATATGGTATATATCCGCAAACAGACCAAGCCGCTGGCACCGCCGGATACTGATGCTGAGAAGTATGCTGCCGATCTGGCGCTTGCTGAAGGAATCCGTCCGCTGGAGACCAAAGGGAAGGCCCGGTTCAGGCTGCAGCGTAAAGACTGGATCTGGATGCTGGCCATTACAGCAGTCTATACAGCTATTGCTCTCGTGAATCTCGGTTCAACCAAGGCCCCGGAAACGTTGTGGGAGCCTGCGGCCAGCGGTGAGAGCTTTTATGTCGATCTCGGCCAGAGCAGACAGCTGGAGCGTGTGAATATATTCGGAGGTGTAGGCACAGGCAAGTTCAAGCTGGAGTTCAGTGAGACCCCTGATGTCTGGGGCAGCCCGCTGGATATAAGCGAGGATGTGGGCAATGTCTTCATTTGGAAAAGCCAGCCGTTAAATGTAGCGGCAAGGTATGTGAAGCTGACCGTTACCGAGCCGGGCTTTACCTTGAATGAAATAGCCTTCTATGAACAGGGGGGCGGCACAGCCACGCTTCCTGTTGCCGGTGTGACGCCGGGTGCCGGGGCGGCAGCCAAGAGAGGCGAGCCTGCCAATCTGTTCGACGAGCAGTCGCTGGTTCCGGAACATTCGAATTTCATGAACAGCACCTATTTTGACGAAATTTATCATGCCCGGACTGCGTATGAGCATTTCCACGGGATCGTTGCCTATGAAAATACCCATCCGCCGCTCGGTAAAATCCTGATCGGAGTAGGCATGGAGCTGTTTGGCGTTAATCCGTTCGGCTGGCGCATCATCGGTACCCTGTTCGGGGTTGCGATGCTGCCGCTTATCTATATGATGGGCCTGCGGCTGTTCGGCAGAACCCGGTACGCCGCTTTGTCCGCGGGGCTCTTCGCTCTGGATTTCATGCATTTTACCCAGACGCGCATCTCTACGATCGACGTATACGGCGTATTCTTCATCATGCTGATGTTCTATTTCATGCAGCGCTATTTTACAATGAATTTCTATCGTGTTCCGCTGCGCAAGACCCTGGTGCCGCTGTTCTGGTCAGGCCTTTTCTTCGGAATCGGAGTTGCCTCCAAATGGATTGTGCTGTATGGCGGTGCCGGACTGGCGGTTATGCTCGCATTGTCCCTGTTTGACCGCTATAAGGAATACCGGGCAGCCGGGCGCATGCTTGCGGAAGGCAAGCTCGGTGATCAGGAGATTAAGACATCCTGCCGGACAGCCGACAGCTCCTTCTGGAAGAACACGATCATTACATTGGCCAGCTGCGTTGTGTTCTTTGTGATTATTCCTGCTGTAATATACAGCCTGTCCTTTATACCGGTGCTGTCCGTTACGGCAGAAGGTTATACTATTAAAGGACTTATTGATGCCCAAAAAAATATGTTTAACTACCACAGCCAACTGGTAGCTACGCATCCGTTCTCCTCCTCCTGGTGGGAATGGCCGTTTATGAAACGTCCGGTATGGTTCTTCAGCGGAGGAGAAGGGCTGCCTGAGGGCCGGGTGAGCAGTATTGTTACTATCGGCAATCCGCTGATCTGGTGGACCGGGATATTTGCGATGCTCGGCACGGTATGGCTTACAATCAAGCGCAAGGAGAAGAGTCTGTATATGCTGTGGATCGCCTTTTTCTCACAGTATGTGCCATGGATGCTCGTTCCGCGCGAGACGTTCCTGTATCACTATTTTGCAATGGTGCCGTTCATAATCCTGGCTATTGTTTATGTAATGAAGCTGCTGGACAGCAAGTTTCCCGGGGCTTCCAAAATCCGTTATGCTTATGTGGCCGCAGCTGCCATACTCTTCATTATGTTCTATCCGGTACTGTCCGGAATGCAGGTCAGTGCCGATTATGTAAATATTGTGCTGCGCTGGTTCCCTTCCTGGGTATTCTAGGGGGCCAGCCCATGCTCACAAAACTAGGCGTATGCTTCCGAAGCGAGTTTTATTGCGAAGTATTCCAATGAAGTAAAGCTCCATAAAACTAGGCGTATGCTTTCGAAGCGAGTTTTGTACGAAGTAATACGAGGAAGCCCATGCTCACAAAACTAGGCGTATGCTTCCGAAGCGAGTTTTATTGCGAAGTATTCCAATGAAGTAAAGCTCCATAAAACTTTTAGGAGGAACAAAGGTGAAAGCCAGATACAGTGTAGTTGTCCCGATGTACAATGAGGAGGAAGTCATTCAGCATACGTACGAGCGCCTAAAGAAGGTTATGGACGAATGCGGTGATTCCTACGAGCTGGTCTTCGTCAATGATGGCAGCCGTGACCGTACAGCTGAGATTATGCGCGGGATCAGCAGCCGTGACGAGCATGTTAAGCTGATCGACTTCTCGCGCAATTTCGGACATCAGGTCGCGATTACCGCCGGGATGGACTATGCTGAGGGGCAGGCGGTAGTGGTCATCGATGCCGACCTTCAGGACCCGCCGGAGGTTATTTTGCAGATGATCGCGAAATGGAAGGAAGGCTACGAGGTTGTTTACGCCAAGCGGCTTAAACGCCATGGGGAGACGCTGTTCAAGAAGGTAACCGCCAAGCTCTTTTACCGTCTGCTGAGCAGCATGACGAGCGTGGAAATTCCGACCGATACAGGCGATTTCCGGCTGATTGACCGCAAGGTCTGCGATGTCCTCAGGGGACTGAAGGAAAAGAACCGTTACGTCCGGGGGCTGGTAAGCTGGGTAGGCTTCCGCCAGACGATGGTTGAATATGTGCGGGAGGAGCGTTTTGCCGGCGAAACCAAATATCCGCTGAAGAAAATGGTCCGGTTCGCGCTGGACGGCATCACCTCCTTTTCCCATAAACCACTCAAAATAGCATCCTATGTCGGCTTCTTTCTGGCCTTTTCCAGCTTCTTATATCTCTTCTTCATCTTGTTTCAGAAGCTGTTCACGACGTGGGCGGTTCCCGGCTGGACCTCAATTGTCGGCGTCAATCTGCTGTTTAACGGTATCGTGCTGATGCTGCTTGGGGTAATAGGTGAATATATTGGACGGATCTATGATGAATCCAAAGACCGGCCGCTGTATATTGTACGGGAAACCAGAGGATACGAGGACGGAGAATATCCGGACATACGGGAAGGCAAGCGTTATGAAAAGTAACAGGCTGAATGCTGGATTTATCCAGTTCCTAAAGTTCAACGCCGTAGGGTTGCTTAATACCTTGATAGATTTTGCAGTATTTACACTGCTGCATTCACTGGGCATGATGAACGCTCCGGCTCAGGTTATTTCTTATAGTGCAGGGACAGCGAACAGCTTTTTCTGGAATAAAAAAGTGACCTTTCGTGACCGGGCAACAGCCCAGCGAGACTCCGGAAGGCTGCAGCTGGTGAAGTTTATCGTTCTTAATCTGGCCGTGCTGGGTATTTCGGTACTGCTCATGCACTTTCTGACGGACAGCTTCGGTATTCAGGTGCTGATTGCCAAGGTGCTTGTTACGTTCGTAACGGTAATTATCAACTTTTTCGGAAGCCGGATGTGGGTGTTCTAGGTAAAGAACAGGACAGGGAACGCTCTGTCCGCAACGAAGCGAGGGAGATGTTCATGCGCAAATTATCTTATTTGATTATACTGGCGGGCGTCCTTATTATGCTGTATCCCAAAGCAAGCGAGTGGTACAACGACAGACAGCAGGCTAAATTGCTGGAGGAGGCTGAACAAGCCTATAGCGAACTGGCACCAACAGCCGGACCAGATCTGCAAAAGCCCTATGCGGAGGTGACCCAGCTGCTGGCTGAGGAGTCGGGGCAGGAGGAGGTACAGCCTTCTGCAGAGCCCGCTGAAGAAATTGCAGTAGGCGGCAAAATCACCGGAATCATTGAGATTGACCGGATTGATCTGAAGCTTCCTGTTCTTGAAGGTGCGACAAAGGCGAATATGAAGCACGCTGCCGCCCATATGAAGGAGACCGCTCCGCTGGGTGAGGTAGGCAATGCGGCTATAGCCGCCCACAGATCCAGAACAGCCGGCAGGCTTTTTAACAGGCTGAATGAAGTGAAGATCGGGGACACCATCAAAATCAAGACGAGCGCAGAGGAGTATCAGTACGAAGTATATGATATTTCTATAGTAGAGCCGACGGATGTGTCAGTGCTGAACGGCAATGGTAAAGATAAAATCCTTACTCTAATCACCTGTGATCCGCTGGTTAACCCGACTCACCGGCTGATTATTCATGCTAAACTCTCTTAAAAACAGACAAAAAGGGATTCAGCGCGAATTAACGAAAATTTTATTGAAAAATGCTGAAATTCTAGTAAAATAGGTCTTGTATCTGGGCGAAAATATGGTAGTATATAACTATAAAAGCACACACGATAACGGCAAACCTATCGAAAGGTAGGGACGCAAAGCTAAAGGGCCTTCCCGTAAGGATGGCAGCCAGCTACCGAATGAAGGGCTTTTTTTGTTGGCTATTCAATCCAAAATCTAGTAATTATGGTAGATTAAGAGATAGATAAAGCTGCAAACGATAATGGCAAACCTATCGAAAGGTAGGGACGCAAAGCTAGAGGGCCTTCCCGTAAGGATGGCAGCCAGCTACCGAAGGGAGTTTTATCCATGAAAAAAATTTATTTCATGCTGTTAACATTGTTCGTAGTTGTCACTTCCGTTCAGACAAGCACAGCTTCAGCTGCAACTGCAGACTCAAGCTGGTTGAATACATCAAAGCTCGATCAAGGTGTTGTTGCAGTATCCTATGATGTACCTGCTGACAAGCGTATCAAGGTTATGATCACCAAAGACGGCAACAGCTACACTTACAATCTCTATGCTTCCCAGTCGACAGAATCCTTCCCGCTGCAACAAGGCAACGGCACTTATAAAGTATCTGTTCTTGAGAACACAACCGGTAACAAATATAAAGTGGTATCTTCCGAAGATGTTGAGCTTAAACTCAGCGATGCCAACGCCGTATACTTGAGCTCCGTACAGAACGTGAAATGGACCTCTTCCGATAAAGCAGTAGTGAAAGCTAAACAGCTTACAAAAGGCTTGACTACAGATGAAGCTAAGGTAAAAGCGATCTATAACTACATCGTAGCAAATGTTAAGTATGACAATGCATTGGCTGCTAATGTAACACCGGATTATATTCCTAACAACGACAATACACTGCTCTCCAAAAAAGGCATCTGCTATGACTATGCTTCCTTGTTCGCTACTATGCTGCGCAGTGAAGGCATTCCAACAAAGCTTGTAATGGGTAACACCAGCTATGTATCGACCTATCATGCTTGGAATGAAGTTCTGCTTAACGGCAAATGGGTAACAATTGATACTACAGTTGACGCAGGCCTGGCTAAGAACAACAAAGACGTTGGGCTGACTAAAGTTGCGAGCAAATATAGCGCTGCTAAATTCTACTAAGAACGAAAATAATACGGTAATATGGAGACAACCTGCTAATATAATTTAGCAGGTTGTCTTTTTTTAAATTAAGGGGTTGCTTTTTGTCAGTGATGTGGGGTATTATAGGTAAGCGTTGTTAGAGCGCGTCAAAGTTTGACTGAAATGGATTGAAAAATGTATTTCAAAAAAAAGCTTGCGCTTCTGAAACAAACGTGATATTATATAAGAGTTGCTGCTGACGAGAACATCGACAGTGACGACGAGCTTGATCTTTGAAAACTGAACAACGAGTGAGTATCGGAATTCACTTCGGTGATTCCAAAACTGATGATTTTCACAGCGTCTTGTACGCTTTAGAAATTCATCTTGAGAATGTAAATTCTCGTCAGATGTTTCAAAATGAGCGAATCGCTCTTTTCGATAGTTTTCGGATGGTTATTTCCACGAAGTGATTCAAGTGAAGTAACCGCCCGGAAAAACCTTATTGGAGAGTTTGATCCTGGCTCAGGACGAACGCTGGCGGCGTGCCTAATACATGCAAGTCGAGCGGAGTTTATCCTTCGGGATAAGCTTAGCGGCGGACGGGTGAGTAACACGTAGGCAACCTGCCCCTTAGCCTG
>NZ_FNDX01000021.1 GCF_900099765.1 Paenibacillus typhae
AAACAAACTCAATGCCCTCCATTTTGGAGATAAGCAGCGAGTAGATCATGGCAGGAATGTTTAGCTCCTGCGGCCGACCACGGTGGTTCTTTTTCCGAAGGACGTGCAGGACCGGAGCCAGATCTAAATGTTCAAAGATTTGGCAGTATTTATTTTCTGGGCGCATCAGGAGCAATTCCTCAAAGGAAAATAGCTCTTCTTGTCGAATTGAATAGATAGGGATTACCTCTTTTCTTTCTCGGGTGTCGGTTTGGTCGCCTATAACTTCGAGAATTTGGGGAGGTACTCCTTTTTCTATGCTCAAAAAATCCAAGCGCAGCAAGGGTTTTGGATTATGAAATTGTCTCCTTTGTACACTTATATCAGCCAGTTTAGCCTCTTTTCGGGGAAATCTCCTGATATAGCTGTATAAAGTGCAGCTAAAGCCTGTTCCAGCAATAAATCCGAGTTTTTAGCTGCATAAAGTACACTTATTCCGGCACCAGCTCGTAATACTGCCCGTACCTCCGCCCGTCAGTGAAAAAGATCCGCACAAAGTCCTCTTTACCGATCTCGATCGGCGGCAGCGCGTTCCGTCCGGCGGCAAAATCCTGCACGAACGGGAACAGCACGCCGTCCTCCCTGGAAGCCGGGTACCCGCCTCTTTTTTTGACATAGCAGAGTACATCCTTCGGCACCGGCACTTCGGCGGTAATCGTCATATGTACTGTTTTTTGCTTGCCGAATATCGTTTTCTTCTGGCTGACGGAATAATAAATTCTGGCCTTGCCGGCACTGACTGTAATCTCGTTGGCACGATCCGGCTGTCTGATGAGCAGTGTCTCCCCGTTATCGTTAATCCGGGCATATATGGTATAGACCACCAGGCCGATATCATCCATCCGGTCCCGGTAGCCGTTGTTCGCTTTGTATTCCTCACGGGTGTACAGCTTCATGCCGGAAGGGGGAAGCTCCCCGCGGCCCGGGCCCTCCGCTGTTCCTTTGTGGATGCAGACCGCCTGTACGCCGTCCGGCCAGCGCCATCTCAGCGTACAGAACCGGTCCTCCACCCGGGCAGTCACTTCCGTAATGGCCTGTGCAGGGGGAGTTTCTTCGGCGTACCTCATGACTGTATGCTCCTTTCACCTGTTCATTAACTTTAGCTGGTGCTGCCGGGCCTCAAAAGCCCTTGCTGTTCCTGTTTCTGCGCGGCGAATGAAACCCTTCGGATCCGGATGCTGCCGCTGCTGCCTCTCTTCTTCCCCGGCGGGACAGCCGTCCCTCGCCGACCGGTACTACATAAGTAAAGAGTGAAATGATAGCCGCCAGCACCAGTACAGCGCTCAGCCGGACCAGCGTATCGCCGACGGAATGGCCGTCAAGCCCGAATTCGAGAATCAGTCCGGCACACAGGCCGGCTGCCCAGCCGCCGATGCCGAAGCTTTTGGCCAAATGCCGGTTATCAAAAATAATGCCAAGCCCGATCCCAAGCGCAGTGCCCACCAGCATCAGCGCCAGAATCCGCACAACTGCATAATAAGGACTGTCCGCTGTAGCATCGCTGCGCTCTGTGAGCAGGGTGCGGTCGCCCAGCCGGTCATAGATCTGCTGGAATACTTCTCCCAGACGGCCAGCATCGGTAACATCATAATATTGCCCGCCTGTCGCAGCGGCTATATCCCTTAGCAATGAGGCGCCTGACGGGTCGTCCAGCGCAAGCCCGACGGTGTTCACGGCGATTCCCCGGCTTTTATACTCATTTAATTCAGTGGCTGTATCAAACTGGCTGAAGCCGTCCGAGAGCATGATCACCATCGCTCCACGACTGGCTCCGCTGTCTGTGTTAATTACGTTCATGGCTTCGGTGAGTGCTCCGCTGATATTCGTGCCGCCTTCCGTCGTCTGCAGACTGCCGATAATCTCCGACACCTTCTCGCGGTTTTCGGTACTCCGCAGTGAGATCAGCGGCTGAACCACTGCAGCATCCTGGCTGAAGGTGACTACAGCCACCTGATTATCAGTGTCCATCTGCTGCACCAGTGCCTGCGCGGCGGCATACCGGCTGTTGCCGGGGTCGCTCTGCTGCATGCTGCCCGAGTCGTCGATGACCATCACGACGTTTTTGACCGTTTTGATGCCGCCAAAGTTCAGCTCATACACAAACTCCATCAGCGTGCCGACGCCGAACAGTATAACCACCGTCAGCGGCAGCAGCTTCCACGACAGCCCCAGATAGCGCTGCTTCCATGACAAGCCGTTCAGCCGCGGGGAGATCATCTCAGCCAGCAGTGCACCCAGTCCGATGCCAAGCGCCACTATGGCGAAATAGATGCCGATAATCAGGATTGAAGGCAGATCATAAGGCCTGCTGCCCAGCAGCAGCTCTCCGAACACAAAAGCTATGCCGCCGCCAAGCAGGCTGAAACACAATAAGAGCAGATTGATTTTCCGCTGCATCCATCCTCATCCTTTCAGGAACAACTATTGTTATATTTATACGTTGCGGAGCACAGCCAGCCTGTTTTCCTCTTGGACGTGTGTTCCCTGTCGAAATAGGCGGCGGAAAAACTCCCTTGCAGATAACAACCGGACATCTCCATAGCACAACAGTTCCACAGCTCAACAGCATCTCAGCAGCCTCATTATTCATCTAAGCGCTGGCAGCTGCTCCTCATCCACGCCGTGCAGCTTATAGCCGTTCTGGACATAGGTTTCATAGTAGACCTTGCCGTTGCGGTAGTAGAGCAGGTCCTCCAGATGGAAGCCGCCCATCAGGTTGAGCTTCTCCACACCGCTTCTGCGCTGCTCGTGGACAACGCCCAGGCGGTATATCCGGGTGGTTCCATCCGCGTTCAGCGCATAACGCAGAAATTCGGAGCCGCTGTCGCCGAAGAAATATTTCTCCTCATGGCGGTGCTCCTGCGTATACTCGAACAGGCGGACGTTTATGGCTGCCCCGTCCTCAAGGCCGAGGTAGAGCTGCCTGAACAGCTCTTCCCTGGATACAATCTCCCGGTTCTCGTAAGCCGCTGCAACATTGGCCCGCCGCAGCAGCTCTTCCTCAAACGGGAGGACGAACGGCGCTGCGGTCAGCAGCTCTCTCCTGCATACTTCGATCAGGCGGCGGACAACAGCCGGACCGCCCTGGCGCAGCAGCTCCGAGATGCTGCCCATGAAGCGGTCGCTGAAGAAGATGTCCGGCCCGCGCCGGGTCTCGATGTCCAGCATGACCTCTGCGGTCACTGTGCGGTAGTATTCCATAATATTCTGGTCTACTGCTTCGCCGGACCGCCCAATGCTTGCCAGCGCAAGGCTGCGCAGCTCTTCTTCCAGCGCCTGCATCGTCTGCACCTTGGCTCTGCTCTCGGCATGCAGCTGTTCCAGTGCAGCGTCATAGCGGAGCGCAATGTCCAGCTCCAGCTTCAGCCTGAGAATCTCGTATTTTCTACTATATATACTCTCGAACAAATAATGAATGAAATTGCGCACGGTCCGCTTATCCAGCAGCGGCACCCGCTGGAACGGCTGGCGCTCCACGCTCTGCGCGTAGAGCTGCTCCAGCTCCTCCTCGGCGCCCGCCAGCGCCGAGCGCAAACCGCCCATGTGCTGGCGCAGCGCGTTCAGCACACTGCCTCCGGCCTCTCCCTGCTCGGCCGTCCACTCCGCCAGCTGGTAGAACGTCACCGGCGGAGTGGCCTGCTCCTGAGCTGCCAGTACGGCGGCCCACTCGCGCGCAGGGTCAAGGGCCGCAGCACGCGCAGCGGATACATCCGCAAAGTTGCTGCGGAAATACGCCTCACCGCCGTCGCCGAACAGCAAAGCTTCCGCCTCGCGCAGCGAGAGCGGCTTCAGCTCGCTGTAGGACGGGCGGCCGTGGCTCATCAGCCCGGTCATTTCGGCGATGCCCGCCTCATCGGGCAGGAGGCCCGCAGCCCGCTCGCGCAGTGCTTCCGGCGTCAGGCCGAGCAGCGCCTGGCGGTCGCGCAGACTAAAGCCGCCGCCGGTCTGCAGCTTCGCGGCCAGAACATGAAAAGCATGGTACAGCACCGCCATGGCAATCGGCTTGCTCGGCCTGCGCACCGCCGAGAACCCGGCGGAGGCATAGCCCTGCCGGCCGGTGCTGCCGCGGATGCCGCTTTTGAACGTCATATTGTTGTAGCCGCCGTGACCGGAAGCCTGATCGGAAGAGGGACGCACACGGTTCTTGAGCAGGCTGATATGCGCGATAATCTCGTAGTTATCCTCCATGCCGTTCACCGGGGTCATGCCCCGCTCGTTTTTGTCCGAGAGCAGGTAGACCAGATCGAACAGGGCGGAAGGGCCATGGGCCACCGGTATCGACAAGCCGTCCTCCGTAACGAGGAGCGGCGCTTTAAACGTATAGTCCGGCAGCTGCATGCCTTCCAGCTCACGCAGAAAAGCCAGCCCGACCGAGCTGGAATATCCGAAGTTATCCCCCTGCTCCCGCTCGTTGATCAGCGTGTACAGGTCGGTCTGCACCGATTTGAACGACTGGCTGAGCACTGCCCGGGCCAGCAGGGCAATCTCCGGCAGCAGCACATTAAGCGGGTCATCGACCCGCGTAATGATGGAGAGATGGATTACGTCAAAAGAAGAATACAGCCGTCCATAGTCTGCTATCCTGTTGCCAATCTGCCGGAGCGTCCGGTTCATCCCGGCCAGATAACGGCTGTCTTCGTGAAACTCCCGGTAGACATCCTGGCGCACTGTACGGGGATCACGCCCTGCCGCATCAGGCAGGGCTATCGTCATCACCCGTTCCTTGCTATCTTGCTCCTTGCCGCCATGCGCGCCGGCATGCAGCGCCAGTACCCCGGCGGCATTATCCCATTTCCGATCGCAGCGCATAAGCACCGGCTCAATCGCTGCCGATACCTTGTCGCCAAGGAACAGAAACAGCGCAGGGTAATGGATGCTGCTGCGTCCATCCCCCTTGCTGTGCAGCGCTTCTTCCTGCGCCGCATATTGTTCTGCATAGACCAGTGCTTCTGTTCTAATCATAGGCTTACTTCAGCTTTCTGCGGATGCTGGCCAGCTTGCCGGTCAGACTCTTGTAGAAGCCGTACATTTCATCGCCGTCGGCATGCTCTACCCGCTCGTATTCCAGACTGTCGCGCGCTTCGAGGAAGGAAACATACAGGCCTTCCAGTTTATAGAGCAGCGGGGTTACATCTTCGGCTGCGGTCATTTCCCCGGAACGGCGTGCCGCTTTGCGCAGCAGCACACTGCGGCTCTTCTCATCCAGCGCGCGGAAATGACGGTAGACGGCATATTCCACGTAGCTGCGCTCCTTCATTAAATTGGCGAACGGCTCCCAGGCATCTTCTTCCTCGTCGCGGTCGTAGACGTAGAGCGCGCCTTTTTTGACAATGGTATCGGTGTAGAGCGCCTCGATGAACTGGTCAAGCCATTTGTCCTCATCCAGATACTGGCGCAGCAGCGTATCCAGCTCGGCAGCCTTGGCTGCCAGCGCATCATATTTAACCAGCTCTTCGCGCACACGGCTGATCAGCTGCGGCGAACGGATGAGATTTTCCTGGGCCAGCTCCTTGTTGATGCTGCCGAAGATGTCCTTCACGCCTTCACGCTCCAGCCCGTTCTCACGCAGTGAGCGCAGCTCATCGGCAGCCTTCTTCACTTCGCCAAGGTTCGGCCGGGAAGCGCCCAGCTGCAGGTCATAGCCGCTCAGCAGCTTATCGATATCGAACGGCTTGGTAAAGACAACAGAGTAGCGGCTGCTCGTATTTTCGTCCAGCCCTTTTTCGGTAATAACCCCGGATGCCAGCGCCCGCTCAAAATCAGCCCGGACTCTGGCATTGTACTCACGCACACGGGCATTCACATACGTATCGCCCCAGGACTTCTCTGGAATCGGCGACGGCAGATAGGTCCAGTTGTTCTTGTCGGTCATCACCAGATGGCGGCCGATGCCTTCCTTATCGAGAATGGTGCGCTCGTAGTTTTCTTCATATACGCGCAGCGGAGTATAGACAAAGAGCGGCACACCGTTACGGGTGTTAAGCCAGAAAATCCGGTTCTTGACCTCGCTCTCCTTAATCGTGAACTGCGATTTGCCCAGCGCATTGTTCTGGTAATTGCGGATCCCCTTCAGGATGCCCGGCGCTTTAACCGGCACGGAGACGAAGCCCCATGACGGGAAGTGCAGGCTGCCCGAGCTGTTGCTGAGATGGAAAATCGGTACGGCATCCTCATCCAGCCGTCCGGCGATAATCCGCTCCACAAATTTGTCCAGCGGCTCTTCGCGGCCGTATTTCATCACCAGGAAGTCTTCCATCGAACGGGTGATCAGATCGCCGAACTTGTCGGTCAGGAACTCGGAAATCGAGCGGACGATATCAATCTCCTGCTCTCTCACCCAGCGTCCGGAATGCTTCAGCATCTCGCGGGCAAAGTCACGGATCAGGTCGTCGCCGTCCTTCTGATCCATCAGCTTGGAGATGTTCGAGGCAATATCCGGCACGTTGACGATATTCCAATAGTAGGTTTTGTTGCCGCGGTGGTCGGTCTGCTCCTCACCGTTCAGCAGAATGTTTCCGTTCTTCTCAAAAATCGTGCTCAGCGCACTCAGAATCTCCGTAAACACCCCGTAAATCCGGCTGTTCTCTTCGTTCAGCAGCTCAAACAGATCCTCGTAGAACTGGATCATCTGCTCCGTACGCTCAACATCGGCATGCAGCCAGTACTCGTTGATTTTGGCTTCGATATAAGCATTTTTCTTCTTCTCTTTGGAGACAAAAGCGCTCCGCGCATCGCCCAGCTTCTCCTCCGCACTGTCCTGGGCCGTCTCGATATCACGCGGCAGACGCAGCAGGCTCTCGCGCAGCGCTTCGATATAGGACTGGATCAGCTTCAGAATGCAGAAGCCCTTCTCGGTATACAGCAGCCGCGACACATAGAACGGACCCTGCTCCGGATGCAGGAAAATACGCTCCAGCTCCTCGCCGAACCGTCCGGTAATTTCGCCCGGCAGCTGCTTTTTGGCCTTGATATATTCTTCACGCGCGCGGGACAGGAAGCTCTGCTCCAGCTCGGTGTCCATATCGACAACCTGGTTTTTGATTACATTGGCGTGGCTCAGCCGCTCGCTGTTCTGATAGCCCGGCAGCGGTTCAGGCACGCGGGATTCAAACGTTTTGATCATCGTATCGAGATCGATCCCCAGCTTGCGGGCAAATTTCTCGACATCCTCCTGTCCCGGAGCCTGCTGGAACATCTTGTCCATTTTGTCGAACAGGCGGTAGGCCAGATAAGTAGTCATTTCTTCAATCGGCAGCACGGCCGACGAAGCCCCGATAATGTTGTATTGATAGTTGGCCGGATACGTTTTGTTCATCTGTGCAATGTTCGTGTTAATGTTGCTGATATAGTCGTGGATGGCGAATTCCTCGCCGGAGGCTTTTTCCTCACTGGCCATAAAGTTCGTGATATTCTCAGCCGTTACGTTCATGCAGTAATCGTAGGCGTTCTCCAGCAGCTTGCCTTCTGTATTGGTTGCAGAGATCAGATGGCAGAGGTTAAACGGCGGCAACGGTGAATTTACGGTCAAAATATTGCCGTACTGCTGGCGGAACCGCTCACCCCGGCTGTCTACATTCATCCAGTAATCCAGCTCTTTGAGCGCCGCATAACCGTTCTTGCGGATATACTCGCGGGTGTGCTCGCTCAGGCTTTTATTGGACAGATTGACGTCCGGTGTGAACAGATAACCGAGCGTGTTGACCCGGTCGATGCCCGCTGCACCGTAGTCACGTTCAATAATCCCGCGCACAATATAAGCGATATCGAGAAAAGAACCGCTGCCAGTACCGCCGGAAAGGCCGGTAAGCAGGAATACCATCAGCTTTTTGTTAGTGCCGACGGACAGAGTTTTGATCTTCTTGTCGATCGCGCCGACGACCTGGTTGATCTTGGTGAACATCAGCAGGCGTCCGGCCTGGCGCACACCGGCGGCCCCGTTCATGCCATCGGTAATGCTCAGCTCAGGCGACAGCCACTCCGTAATATACGGGTCAAGGATGCTTCTGTTCTGCAGCAGACCGCCGATTTCCGCGTTCGCAAGCAGCACAAATTCACTCTGCGGATCAAGGCCGATGCCTTTGTATTTTTTGCCGCGGTCCTGTTCATTCGTTTCAAAAGCCAGAAATTCCACGTTGTCCGGCTTATCCCGCTTCTTCTTGGAAATCGGGTCCTCAGGCAGCTTAAAGCGGCGGTTAATCTGGTATTTCAGGCGCAGCAGGGCATCAATCCCCGTACCCCCCAGGCCGATGATCAGGATCGGATTGTCAATCGTATCCACTCTGATCTTGTCGCTGACGATTCCCCCGCCAAGCGATACGTCCAGCTGCTGAATATGCTCTCTTACTACCGGTTTCATAGGTTCTCCCCCTCTATATTAAAAACTCCAACAGAATGGTCTTGTCTACTGTCTGCAGCGGCACCGAAACGCGGTCCCCGCTCTTCAGCTCCAGCCCGCGCGAAGCGTCAGCCGCCCGCCCGGATCTCTCTACTGTAATACCCTCGCTGCTGCGCAGAAGCAGCCGGTCGTTTTTGCCCGGTGTGAAGATGACCTTCTCGCTCTCCTTCAGTTCAGGAGCCAGCTGGAGCAGCTGGTGCAGCGTGAATTTGCCGCGGAAGCCGGACAGCTTCTTGTACTGCGGATACGTCTTCTCTCCGGTGTTGCCATCCAGCACCTCTACGACCATCTGCCCGACAAAGCCGCGGTTGGCCTGCTTGCGCAGCATCCATACGGCCACTGCCGCAATAATCAGCAGCAGAACACCGCCGATGATGAAGTACAGGGTGTTCGAGGATTCTTTTGGCTGGAGCGGCTCTTCTCCCGTTGTTCCGCCTCCTGTTGCAGGCGCTGTGCTTACAGCCCCCGTCTTCGCATCGATCTTGAGCACATCACTTTCACGGTAAAAGCTGCTCTCTTCCGCACGGACCTTCAGCTCGTAGCTATGGCTCTCTTTTATTTCAAAAGAACCCTTGAACTCCGCCCCGGAATTGTCCAGCGGGAGCTCCTCTGTTGTCCCCGTATCGAGGTCCGTAGCGAGCAGCACCGCATTCATATCTTGATACAAATTGCTGAGTGTTACCTGAGCACCGTTACTATAGAGGTGGGAGACGATGTCCACGGTGTCACCCTTCTTGTACGTTGCCGACGGCAGCGCGTCTATCTTGAGCTCCAGATCATAGTTGAATACGAGATTGATGTCGATTTTATCCTTGGGAACACCCTTAACCTGCAGCTTCCAGTCCCCCTGCTCCGGCGACAGCAGCTTGATCAGGCTGTAGGTGGACGACTTGGACAGCAGCACATCATCTGACGGGATCGCCACTTCCTTGCCCGACGGATCGGTCAGCTTCGCAGTCACCGGCTGTGCTGACATGATCGAGATATTCGCCTCCAGCACGCTGCTGTTCGGCACATTTACCGTAACCTCCTGGAAGCTGCCGTCCGCCGTGATCGACTGGACCGGAACAATCTTCAGCTTCAGGTGGCTGGCAAAAATCTCGCTCAGAATCTGCGGTAGATCATCCGCGGAGTTCGTCGTAAACGATTTGCCGCCTGTCTCATTGGACAGTCCGGCCAGAATGTCTTTATTCAGCTTGCCATCAGCATTAAGCCCTATAGTATAAACCGGGTAGCCCTTCTGCTTGGCGGCATCCACCGCAGCAGACAGCTCCTGGTCAGACTGGCTCTGCGTCCGGCCGCTTGCCTCATCAAGATCATTGTTGCCGTCGGCCAGCATGACGATCATCGGCTCATGGCTGGGGTCACTGCCGTTCTCAAGCACCTTGACCGCTTCTTCCATACCGACAGCGATGTCGGTGTACGGCCCGCGGTTCAGCCCGTCGATGAAATCCTTCAGGTCCTGCTTGTCGCCGGCTGAGCCGATTTCAAGCAACGCCTTCTCGCGCTGCACCTTGTCGGTGTAGGCTACAATACCGACCTTGTCGCCTTGCGTGGACAGCATATCTATAAACATCTTCATCGCCTCACCGGCGATATTGTTCTTGTCACTCTTGTTCATGGAGTTGCTGACATCGATCAGCAGCACTGCATCAATCCGGGACGGGCCCGCCGCTGTAGCAGCCGAACCGGCCGAAGCCGCCGAAGCCCGCAGGGTGGTGAACGGCGATGCCGTAAGGCACAGGATCAGCAGCAGTACAGGGATCAGCCTCTGCAGCATATTCTTGGTTGTTCTGGGGCAAAGCTGTGTACGAAGCATAAAGATGGCTCCTCTTGTGTTATATTCGTTAATAGGGACGGTGCAGCAGTTAGCTAAAATCTGTCAATAGCATGCCATTATGATATAATTAAACATTGTAAACTTCAACTTTAGGCCCGCGTGAAAGGAAGAGTTCCATGATTTCATACGTCCTGCTCGGCATTGCGTTTCTATATGCCGTCATTCAAATTTCAATTTATGCCTCAAGGCGGCGCAGGCCGCTTACCCGTGACGATATCGACGAGCGGCTGCTCGCCGCCCTGAACGGAGGGACACCATCACGTGACTAAAAAGAGACCCGTAACCTTCCGGCCGTTCAAGGCTCCGCGCTACGCCTATAACAAGCTGCGGATCTGCCGGCACTGCGGCAATTATACGGCGCTGGGCGAAGAACGCTGCCTCAAGTGCGGCCGCGCCGCGCTCAGACCCATTGACCAGCAGGCTGCATCGCTTGCCGGACGAAAGATGCAGACCCGCCTGCTGCTCCTCCTCCTGCTTACCCTGGCTGCGGTCTACTTCGGCCAGAGCCTGCAGCAGATGGCACTCAGCGGCGCCGGGGGAGCTGTACTCATCGCAGCTCTCTACTATATGCAGCGGAAGGTCCGGCAGAATGAAAATCTGGTCTCCCTCAACGAGCTGCTGGGCCGGAATATCGACCGCATCCGGGAAGGTCTGGAGCTGAACCGGCAGGAGGCAGTCGCCGTGCTGCGCGAGGATGATGTGCTCGCTTACGAGAAGCTGCGCGAAATTTCCGTCCTGCTGCGCGGCGACCGGATCGCCCGCCAGCGTGTAGCGCTGCTGCACGGCTTCCAGCTGCGCAAGGATATGAATCTGGAGCTGGAGCAGCTGCTGCTGCGTGATTTCGAGCCGCTGCTCGCCGAATATATCGGTGAGATTGCCCGGGTGCGGCCCGAGCTGATCAAGGACCGCACCCTCCGCTATGTCAAAAATTATGAGGCGCAGATTCTCGAAATGGATAAGGGCAGAGATATTCTGGCCGGTGTTGCCGGGGCGGCTGTACGCCTGAAGCGCTATGTGCTGCTCTATTCCGGCTTGATCGGAAGATATATACAGGATCTGCCCAAGGACCGGTTTCTGCGCCTGTCCAGACTGATCACCGCCAGCCCGCATGAGGCATGGAACGGACTTGACCAGAAGGTAGCTGAAGTCAGGGAAGCGAAGTACCGCTGGGACCCCGATTTTTAGATAGAGTGCCGGGAGATTCAGGCATGCTGTATTTTCGAAAAAAAGGGGCTACTATACTATGACGTTCAAACAAGCCATAACCCTGCGGAATATTATGATCGTTTTGTGTATATGCATGGCGGGGCTGCTTATCTCGAAGGCGCTGCGGATTGAAGACAAGCTCCGGATGGTGCAGGAAGCTGAGCGGCTGTACGCCGCCGGGGATCTGATCGCCGCCGAACGGCTGTACCGTCAGGCAGCGGATAATTTTTCTATCTATTATAAAGAAGAAGAGATTGCCGGACGGCTTACGGAGCTGGCACCGATTACGGCGATCCGCAGCGGTCTGGACACACTGGTCCGTACGTCTGCAGATCAGCTCGTAACCAAAGATTTTTCCGGATTCATGGAGAGCTATGCTGCTCTGCTCAGCCTGAAATCCAAATATTTCATCAGCGGCGGGCCGTATGAGCGCTTTTACCGCCAGCTGTCGGAGGAGTCAGGCCTTTCGGTGCAGCTGACAAGCGGCTTCCGGCAATTTAAAGACCAGTTTCTGGCTGAGCTCGCAGCCGGCGGCAGCGGAGATGATACCGGTGAGACATACAAATGGAACCTGCTGCTGATTCCTGACGCTTACTATGGAAGCGCGGAGACCAAGACAGAGCTGCTGGCAGCCGGATTCAAATCGCATGACGTTTCCAGGCTGAAGGTGCTGGCAGCAGCCGGAAGCTTCCAGGCCATGCTGGACAGCGCATTATCCATGGCACAGGCCTACGGCAGTCACAGTTATACAGCTCCATGGGTGCATGAGCAGGCGGAAGAAAGCGCAAAGCTTATTCTCGACAAGGATCTTGAGGGCGATAACGTCACGGCTTTTGCGGGTCATGCCGTCATGTACCGCAACTATGCTGCAGCAGCAGGACTTGATGCCGGCTCCTCCAGGTTGCTGTCCTCCATTGAGCGCAGCACCTCAAAGCTGTTATCCAGTGCTGTCCGGCTGGTCCGGGGCGGGCAGTATGCTGAAGCGATTCAGCTGTACAGCAGCCTCACTCCGCTTCAGGATACCTCAGCCGAGATAGCCGCTGCGCAGCTGGCCTGGAATACGGCAGAGCCTGTCCGCCTGCTGCCGGGCGGTAATGAGGAAGGTAAATATGTATTTGTAACTTCCGTTTCTTCTAAGTATGGGGCGAAGATCGCTGTAGCCGGTATTGATAACAGCGGCAGGCTGTACTATGCCGATCTGCAGGAAGACGGAATCACCTCCACGCGCACTGGTGACGTTATTCCGGACTTCGGGCAGCTGAGCGGCATTTACTTTGACGACCGGCTGGCTGCTGTGGCCGAGGTGCCGGTTGTGGTAGCTCAAGGGAGCCGGGATGACGGCCGCACGGATTTTACAGCTTATCAGATTAAGCCTGAGGGCATTTCTGTACTGTTCACCTTTGCCGGTGACAGCTATGAGCTGCAGGCAGAGGACGCCTCAATCCTTGTAGCCAATGCAGATACTGGCGACGGCGTGTCCGGTGAGACCGGAGTGTATACTTTAGGTGAAGGCAGCTATCAGTTTGCCGGAATCCGGCAGGTGGTGACAGAGCCTCCGCTTATCTCCGCCTTCGATCTTGAGCTTTACCCGTACGAAACCGTGAAGCTGGGTATGGAAATTTATATCGACAATAGCGGGCGGAGCGTCGGCTTCGCCGAAGGCCGTTACTTCGCTCTGCAAGGCGCTGCCGGTTCGTTTACAGGCTCTGCTGTGGTCAAGGGCCAGTATCAGGGCAGCAATGATTATATAGAGACAGAAACCGGCGGACAGTACGTTCCTGTATTTGTTGTTGACTCGCTGGAGAGTCTCAGCTCAAGCGGTGCAGTAACGGGTACGGATATGGAATCCGGTCAGGATATTAACCCGGATGCAGGCACGGATTTGAATCCGGCTTCGGATGATACGGGTGACGGCACGAATGCCAATACCGGCTTGAACTAAATAAAACAGAGCAGCGATTCTTCGGTTCATCCGAGGAACGCTGCTCTGTTTGTTGTTGTAGAAGATATGCTGACTGTGTAAATCCTGAATCCCTGTCCATACCAGCTGCAGCAATTCTAACGGACACAGATGACTTTATATGCCGGTTTTGCGGTGGTTTTCCCTCTTAAGGGACCCGGATGCGCTTACTTATACCACCAAGCCGGGTTATCCGAGTATAGGCGGGCAATAAAGTCTGTGGAGTCCGTTAAAGCTGAGCCGTGCCGCAAATTAGGTGAATAACGTCATCTCAGTCCGTTAAATCGGCAGCAGCCAGCAGGTCTTGCTTTATCCGCAAATCCCCGCCTGTACATTCCAGACACCATCCTGCCACCGCCATCCATTCCAGCTCATCCGGGCACTCCAAAAAATCACATTACCCTGCCGGAATTATCCTGCTGAGCCGGCAATGTCTGACTTTTTCCCGCGTCCCAAAAGACGTTTATAGCGCTTCTGTGCGTATAGCACTTCTGAGGCTGCGGAGACGGTATCCTTGACCTCACCCAGCACTGCTTTTGTCTCCTGAACGCAGGCTTTCATCCGGCTGAACTCCGACTTTACCCCTGCCTGCCTGATTTTCGCCTCATCCAGCGTCTCCTGGACATTTGCCTTCACCTCATCCACCGGCTTTTTGAGGCGGTCCACCGACTGCTTCACCCCATCCAGCGACTGCTTCAGGCCGTCGAGGCTGTTCTTGAATTCCTTAATCGGGTTACCTATGTCAATCCCCTCCTGCTTATCTTTACTATTACTTACCCAGAATAGCAGAAGCGGTTTCAGCACTCCTCCCGGTTTATGGGCCTGTATGAACACCTGTACAAAAGGACTTTTAATTTATACGCAGCATAATGATTCCTCCGCCAAAAAACTCCGCCGGCAGAGGCAGAGTTTTTTGGCGGAGAGTTGTGTGAATTGAGAATTCTCTATAATGAAGGACCGCTGGAGCATGTAAAGATGCGGGCATCCTGCTGCGCTCAGCGTGCCGAGCCGCGCAGCCCCGCACCTTCCTGTTTGCCGCTTCGACGGAAGGAGTACAGCAGCCAGATGCAGGCGGCGGCTACTCCTGCCGCACATGCCAGGAACACAGCCCTGTATGTCCCTCCCTCTCCGGTAATTCCGCTTCCAATGACCAGGCCGCCTGCCGCTGTGCCGAGCATCATCCCGATATTACGGGATAATGCCAGTATGCTGCTGACCATGCCCAGTCTTGCTTTGGCGGCAAGCCCCATAACTATACTGGTGTTAGGCGAGGTGATCATGCCCATCGCACAGCCCAGCAGCAGCACAGGCAGGAACATCGTGCCTGCACCAAGCGCCGGGGCGGCGAACCCCAGCGCCAGCAGTGTGGCGCTCATGAGCAGAAGGCCTGCTGCCAGAATGCCGAGCGGGCCCTTGCGGTCCGCAATCCCCCCGCTTAACGGCGCCGTCACCACAAGTGCCAGCGGATACCCGATCATGATCAGACCGATCCAGGCAGGTTCGGCCCCGGAGAGCCGCAGCACCGCAGGCAGAGCCAGCTGTGCTGTAAAAGCCGCCATATACGTGATCACCGTAATGGCAATTCCCATAACAAAGCTCCGGTCGGCAAAGCCCCTTTTCCCGGGTACAACAGAAGCTGGCCGGTTCCGGCCTAACCGCGGGCCAGCTTCCACGGACTCCTTAGCCTCCGCTTCGACAGCAGGCTGCTTCTCCCTCCGGCCCGCTGCACGGGTATGAGAAGCATAAGCGGCAGCTGTTCCAGCAGAAGCCGCGAACAGCAGCAGCACCGGCAGTGATAAGAACGAAGTCCGGCCGCCGAGATCCAGAGCAAGCATCAGCGCAGACAGGGCAACAGCGGACCAGGCCGCTCCCCCTAGATTCAGTCTGCCTCCCTCTGTTTCCATATCCGGAGGAATTAGCAGATGCGCAAGCACACCTACAGCTCCGGCTACTGCGGCCAGCAGCCAGAAATTGCTCTCCCAGGATAACCACTGGATCAGGAAGCCGCCAAGTGCCGGTCCGGCCATAGAGCCTGCCGCTACAAAAGTGCTCATCAGACCGAGCGCCCGCCCCCGCTGCTCCCCGGGAAACACAGAGACAATCAGGGCCATGTTAGTGGCCTGGTACATTGAGGCGCCGACTCCCTGAATGACTCTGAAGACCAGCAGCAGCACCACATTCGGGGCCAGTGCACAGCCCAGCGCTCCGAATGCAAAAGCAAACAGGCCGAAGTTATGCACCTTCCTGCGCCCGAGCATATCTCCAAGTCTGCCCATCACGGGCAGCAGTACCGAGATGACGAGCAGGTAGATGCTCACCACCCACTGTGCGGAAGCCACCGGGATATTCAAATCCGTTGAGATATCGACCAGCGCAATATTGAACATGCCGGCGGACAGGTTGGACAGGAATGCGCCCAGACAGATGACTACCTTTACGGGTGAAAGGTTAACCCGCCGGGGCGCCCGCACATCCGGGGAATTCATAATATCTTTTGCAGCGCAGACTGACTCCAGATGTTCCAATTCTCCTCCACTTCAGCTGCCGAAGAGACTACGCCGAAATAGCCCTTCATGTTCTCTACAGTCATCTCATGCGCCGCCCGGGAATACGAGGCACAGGCATCCTCCGCCAGTACAATATGGTAATCCCGCATAAAGCCGTCGCGAGCCGTTGATTCCACACATACGTTGGTGCTTACTCCGGTCATAATCAGTGTTTCAATCCGCAAGGTCCGCAGTACAGAATCGAGCCTAGTATTGATAAAGGCGCTGTAACGGTGTTTGTTGACTACAATCTCATCCGCGAGCGGCGTTACTTCAAAAAACTCCGCCCCCCAGCTCCCTCTCCGGCATACACCCAGCGAACCGCGTCCGGAACGCGAGACCCATACCTGCGAATCCGTGGCTCTTTCATGGAACGTCTGGATAAATATAACCGGGACATCATGCGCTCTTGCCGCCGCAATCAGCCCGTGCAGTCGCGGCATCATCTCTTTTACAGCGGATACATCATTCCCTGCTGAAGCAAGCGCACCTTCCGGGTGGCAGTAATCATTCTGTACATCCACTATTATGAGTGCTGTTCTTTCCGGCATAATCAGATCTGCTGTTAATTCCATATCGTCACCTCTTCTTTATTTGGAGAGCCTCATCGCTGCATGTTCAATTTCCGTTGGTCTTGTTAACAAACTGCATATCCACAAGTCCGCCGTAGGTATATTCGCCTTTAAAAATCCCTGTCTTGATCATCACATTCATATCCTTATCGAGCGCTTCCTCCGAGATGATTCCGTCCGGGCTCCACAGCTGATCTTCGAACGCCCGGTCAAGCGCAGCCTGCGCTGCCGCATCCGAAAGGGTCGGGAACTCGGCCTTCAGCACCTTCATCGCCATCGCCTGATCCTCCTGAATCGCCTTCAGTGCTTTGACCACTGCATTTACTGCCTTCTGCACCGTTTCCGGGTCCTTTTCAATCGTCGATTTCTTCACGCTAAGGACTGAATACGCATAGTCACCCATGTCATGAAATTTATAAAAAGGCTCGTCCCATACTCCTTTCTCCATCCCGTCACTGATCTGCGGCTCTGCACCGTTCGCAATATCCGCCGCGCCCTGCTGCACCATCGCAACAACCGTCGAACCGTCTGCCGGCTCCAGCAGCTGTACATCCTTTTTCGGATCAAGGCCGAGCTCCAGCAGCAAATACTGGGTCAGCAGGTTCGGTGTTCCGCCATGCCGTCCGGCATTTACTTTTTTGCCCTCTATAAAAGCTTTTAATTCCTCATCCGAACCACCTGCCGGTGCCGTACCCTTTTTGGCCATCAGATAGACATTCGCACGGTTGACGACATTGCTTACCGAGATAATCGGATCCGAATTGCCGATGTTCGCCAAGGCGTTCGACTCCGGCCCGCCGATAACCCCCCAAGCATCCCCGCTGACTACCGACGTGACATGTGCACCGCCCGCAGCCTGCAGCATCTCCACCTCAAGCCCTTCTTCCTCAAAATAACCCTCCTGCTGGGCCACATAAAGCGGCAGATAACCGGTGTAGTGGAGCGGCTCAGCGATGACGAGCTTCTTCAGCCCCTTGTCTGCGGCGGCGGCATCGGCATCCGTGGCCCCGTCGGCACCGCAGCCTGACAGCAGAATCATACCGGAGATAAGCAGCAGGACGGCGGGCAGCTTGAACTTGCGTGTGTTTTTCATTCGTTTCTCCCCTTTTGGATGAATAATCTATAATGATTTCTGCTACGCCTTCTTCATTCCGTACCCTTTGGACAGCCATTTTTCGAGCAGCACGACCCCCATATACATCACCATGGACAATACTGACAGGACTACAACCCCTACCCAGACCAGATTGATGTCCAGAATCGTTCCGGCATAAATAACCATCCGCCCGATCCCGTGGCTTGAAGCAATAAACTCTCCGACAATGGCTCCGGCAAGTGACAGGGCAATATTAATCCGCAGACTGCTGATCATCCACGGCATGGCCCACGGAATCACCACTTTGGTAAACACCTGGTGTCTCTTGGCGCCGAGGGAGTACATCAGCTTCTCCATGTCCTTGTCCACACTCTGTACACCGCTGTGCGCCGACAAGGCGGCGACCACTACCGTCATGGCAAATGCCAGCGCCACCTTCGAGAAGAATCCGATGCCAAGCAGAATGACCAGCACCGGAGCCAGAGCCAGCTTCGGCATGGCATTCAGCAGGATTAGAAACGGCTCGCTGATTCCGGCAAATTTCCGCGACCACCAGAAGGAGAGACCCAGCAGCGATCCGATCAGGGTGCCGCCAACAAATCCGAGAATCGTTGAGCTGGAGGTATAGGCGATATCCTCAAGCAGCGTCCCTTGCGTAATCTGCGTCCAGGTCGTGGTAAGAATTCGCACCGGACTGCTCCAGTAGTAGGCATCCATCCAGCCGATCCGCGTAAACAGCTCCCAGCAGAGTACAATCAGCAGGGCGACTGTCAGGCGTCCGAAGCTGATCACCCGTTTGGTGCGGCGGGCCAGTGCTTCTTCGTCCTGGATGAACGGCTCCACCTGCTTTTTCTCCGGTCTGGGCACCGCCGGCCCGGCTGCTTCAAGCTTGTGGATGATATATCCCTTCTTTTGCACACTCTCCATTCTCTTCTCCCCCTTAAATTGTAAGTATCAATACATCCGGCAATCTGCTGTTCAGGAAATATGAGCAGACGGCTTGCCGGAGAGCAGATCCAGCAGATGGGCCTTGAGCTCCATGAAGGAGGCAGACACCGTATCTTCCATATGTCTCGGGCGCGGCATGTCCACCGAAATTTTGGAGATAATTCTTCCGGGGCGTCCCGAGAACACATAGATGTCATCCGACAGGTATATCGCTTCGTCAATATCATGGGTGACAAAGAGCACCGTCTTCCGGAAGTCCTCCCAAATTTCCAGCAGCCAGTTCTGCATCGTCAGCCGGGTCTGGGCATCAAGCGCACCGAAGGGCTCGTCCAGCAAAATAATATCCCGGTCATACAGCAGCGTCCGCAGCAGCGCCGCCCGCTGACGCATGCCGCCGGACAGCTCTGCGGGATAATGCCCGCCGAACCCCTTCAGTCCGTAGCGGTCCATAAGGGGCTGGGCACGGGCTACGGCTTCTTTACGCGGTACACCGCGGATTTCCATTCCGAGAATGATGTTGTCGAGGATCGTCCGCCAAGGCAGCAGCATGTCTTTTTGCAGCATATAGCCCACATGTCCGGTCTTTCCGATAATATCCTCCCCGTCAGCCAGCACACGGCCCGTGGATGGAGGCATAAGACCCGCAATGATATTGAAAAGCGTCGATTTCCCGCAGCCGCTGGGGCCGATAATGCTGACAAACCGTCCCTCTTCAATCGACAGATTCGTCTCCTGCATAGCGATAATTTCCTGTCCATCCCGGCGGAACCACTTGCTTACTCCGGCAATTTCAATCTTTGTCTTCATTTCATCGCCTCCCTTTCCAGTCTCTAGATATGCAAAAAGCCGCCAGCTTTAGACAGAGCCCAAGGGCTTTGTCTGAAAACTGACGGCAGGCCGGCTCTCTTGACAGATCAGAGTTCCAACGTAACGTTCAGGTACTGCTCCAGGTCTTTCTCCAAAATTATGATCGTACCGGAATACTCGGTCTCCACATCATAATCTTTAAGAACGGCCTTGATATTCAATTGAAATTCATCCATAAACGCCTGCTTGATCTCCTTCTTGAACACTTCATGCAGCACCAGATTAATCTCGCGACCGGCCGAGGCATGATGCGTATCAAGCACTTTGAGTACGGGAACCCGGCTGTTAACGGATAAGATAATAATCTTGTTCCCTACAAAATCTACCTTCTGCTGCTTAACGCCTGCGTTGAACAGCTTCTTGTTGATCTCGTTGTACACCCTTAGAATATCCTGTTTCCATTGTCCAGCGGAAGCGATCATGGCGATCACACCTTTATAGCTCATAGTAATGTCATATAATACTACACAAGAACTGAAAACCGTGTTATCACCTATCACTTATACATCATTATAGATAAAAAGATAGAGTTGTCAACAAAAAATATGTCATTTTTATTAACAAAAGTAAGCATGACAGATCATTATGTTAGGTAATATCACACAAAAATCATTGCCCATACGGTTTCAGATCATCTCCGAGGCTGCCAGGATACCTCCTGTCACTCCTTCACCTGTACTCGCCCCGTGTAAGCAGGGGCAGATTCACGTATACAGGATCGGAATCTTTAGCCGCGAAGCTCTTCCAGCAATGCCACAATAGTCTCTTCCTCCACCGGAACAGAATAGGAGCCGTCCGCAAACCTCTTCATCGCCCCGATCCCCTCCTGGAAAACAAAGCGGATTTGTCCGCTGCGCACTTTTTTATCCGTGTACATTTTGTCCACCAGCCTCCGGTTCGTAATGGACGCCGGAATCTCTGTAGGCAGGCCTGCCTGCTGCAGCAGCGCTGTCACCCGGTCGGCCTCGTCACAGGTCATATAACCAAGCTTTACTCCAAGTCTCGCCTGGATTACGAGTCCCACGGCAATAGCCTCCCCGTGCAGCAGCTCATATCCGCTGACCGCTTCCAGTGCCCGCCCTGCCGTATGGCCGAGGTTCAGGATCTGCCGCAGGTTGCTCTCATGCTCGTCCTGCTGGACTACCCCATATTTAATCCGGCAGTTGCGCAGCGCAATCTCTTCACAGATTTCCGGGTCCAGGATCAGCTCACCGTCCGGTGAAACAACCCTCCCGATATTCTCCTCGAGATAACAGAAAAATCCGGCATCGGCCAGACAGGCATGCTTAATGGTCTCAGCCAGACCGCTTCGGAGCTCGCGGACCGGAAGCGTACGCCAGGCGGCCAGATCAATATACACCTTGCGCGGCTGATGGAAAACACCAATCAGATTGGTTGCAACCGGCGTATTCACGCCCGTTTTGCCGCCGACGGATGCATCGGCCGCTGCCAGCAGCGTCGTTGCATAGTTCAGGCTCGGTACCCCTCGGCCGAAGGTTCCGGCCAGGAAACCGGCCAGATCCGTAACCGCCCCGCCGCCTACTGCGATGATGCAGCAATCCCTCCCGTAGGAATGGCTAAGCAGCTGGTCTTCAAGCAGCGCTTTGGTCTCGCGGGTCTTGGATTTCTCGCCCGCAGGGAAGGCGAACAGCTCTGCCGCAAAATTATGCCGGCGCAGCAGTTCAACCAGCGGACGCCCGTACAGCGGCTCAACAGAAGAATCCGTAATCACAGCGAACTTGCTTACGCCGGGGACAAGTCCCTGCTGCAGATCGCGGATCAGCGAGGGAAACAGCTTTTCACCAATTTCAATTGCGTAAGAGTGATCGACCACCTTTTTCAGTACAACCTCGAAGCTCCGGGACATCGCTTTTCCTCCTTTTTCTCCTGCTCAAGCAACTCTCCTGCCGTAATTCCTGTCATCCATACAGCGGGGCTGTCACCATCTTCATATATTTGGCCAGATCCGCTCTGGCTTGTCCGTTCTGCTGCCATACTCCCAGATTCCAGCACATAAACCGGAGGCCAAGGAAACGGGAAGCCGCCCGGAACAGCATGGCATAATGCTGCTGCGGGATTTCGTAGCCCAGGCGGCCAAGATGTCTCCGGTAATCCTCCGCCTGCTGCAGCGTCCCGCAGCGCATGGGGATGTCCAAGAACAGTGAGCCGTATCGCGCCTCCTCCCAGTCGATGTAACAAATCTCCGCGTCGTCCTTTACAAGAACATTGCCCGGGTTCAGATCATTATGGATCATTGTATACGTGTCCGTATCATGGATTACCGGTATCATGTCTTGTACAACCCGTTCGGCTATCCCCTCAATTGCCGAAAGGGTTTCCGGCCCGAATGCTTCGGCAAAAGCGGGATTCTGCCTGGCGTATTTCCAGGAAACGCTCCAGTTTGTATGAATAACCTCCGACAGATAGGCTTCGTTAACCTGCGGCAGCCACGGCAGATCGCATCTGCAGCCTAGATTCACGTAATGGATATACGCCAGCGCCTCCATCTCCTTATGCTGCAGTGCAGGTACATTCAGCCTGCCATAATCGGTCCGGCAGTCTGCATCTTCAATGCACAGCAGGCTTCGTCCTTCATGCAGCGGCTGACCCGAGAGGCTGAACGGAACCTTCGCCCCCTGGGAATAGAGCCTGGAGAGTGCCGAACGCTCCACAAAGGTAGCCTGCTTCGTGATCAGAGAGACCTCCTCTTTCGGAGCGGCTCTGCCTGTCATTCCCGGCCCGGACTGAAGCCAGACCTTATTGCGCGTTAGCTCAACGGCCTTTGACCCCAGATTCATAGGGGTGCTCTCGATCTCCAGCACTTCAGCTTCGGACGAGATAAAGCAATAGACTGTATCCTTGATCAGGCCGATCCTTTTGCTGCTGTCGGTCAATTGCATGGGCACTCTTCCTTCATTGTAATGGCGGTTCGCATTTCCAAGTTCAACCCTGTATCCTCTTTAGTTCCCTTTCCGGATCATCGTCCGGTAGACAAATTTGGGAAGCGCAGCCTGTCTGCGCCAGCGGGACTTCTGGCCTTTGGCTACAGGTGCAAAAAGCAGCCGGTGAGCCCACTCCAGATTGAGCTTTTTCCAGATAGCGGGGGCCGGCTTTACCTTTCCCGAGATGACATCCAGGCTGCCGCCTACTCCGAATGCCAGCTTTACCCCCTCCAGCTCTCTGCGGTGCTTATGCAGCCACTTGTCTGAATAAGGTGCGCCCATGGCAAGGATCAGTACATCCGGCTTGCTTTTCCAGATATCTGCTATAATCCCCGGTTCATCCTCCGCGCTGAAAAAACCGTGGTGCCGTCCTGCAAGCTTCACCTGCGGATAACTGCGGACAATCTGTTCCGCTGCCTGTACGCTTGTCCGCTCATCCGTCCCCAGAAAATAAAAGCTCCACCCCTGCTCATTCCCTTGTGCAAGCAGCCGCAGCAGCAGATCATAGCCCGTGACGCGTTCAGGGACGGGTTCACCTTTTCTTTTGGCCGCAAGCACAATCCCGATACCGTCGGGTACAATCAGATCTGCAGAGCGGATAATTTCCTGCAGCAGCGGATCTGACTGACTGGCCAGTGTAATTTCCGGATTGGCTGTAATCAGATGAAACAATCCGGAGTTCTCCTTGTTGATCTGCTCAGCCAGACAGGCTACCGTTCCATCAAGCGTCTTTCTGGAAAACGGCACACCCAGAATCGAAACATAACCGCTCATCTATTAATCCTCCCAATCTTCCAATACGCTCCAGGCCATGGCAGGCTCTCCCTGCAGCGAATGCATAGTGCCCGTAAAGATAGATTCGTTATGTACCGCATGTTCAAAATAATGCTGCAGCACAGCACGTGTTGATGCCGTGACATGCATGCCGTCAAGCTTGCCGGCTTCGAGCCACAGCAGCTCTCCTTCTTCACCGGAAACCAGCCGGCTTCCAGATGCAACAATCCCCATGAATATGTACTGTATGCGAATCTCCTGCCCGGCCTTGAGCCGGTTAATGATATAGCGGAGCTTTAAGCCTCCGACATCCGGCTCCGCAAGCCCTGTTTCTTCTGCAATTTCCCGCACACACGCCTGCCGGGGATCGCCGAATTCCCCTTCCTCTACATGGCCTCCAATAGGAACCAGGTGTCCGCCCAGAAAACGGCTGCCGCTCTTTTTTTGCAGAAACAGCATTTCCCCGGCTTCATTAAACAAAAAGGCAACTGCCATCTGTCTGAGTCGCATACTAAATCACTCCACTCCCCGGATACGAACAAGCAGGGAAATTATACCACAATATATCCCAGCCGCTCAGCCAAAAAAGCCATATGCAGGAAAAGTATTCCTGGCAGGTGAATAAGAGTAAAAGCTTAATCTATTGGAGGCTGATGAAATGTTGATTAATGTGCTTGATAAGGGATATGTCCGGCTGGTCAATCATATGGGCAGTGATCTGACCGTTGTGAATGCAGCGCGGGTTTCTTATGCCAAACAATCGGAGGAGCTTAGTGAAAAGGATATCCGGCTGATCCGGTTTCTGGCCCGGGAAGGCCATACTTCACCGTTCAGACATGCTGTCATCCAGTTCGAAATCTATGCGCCGCTGATGGTCGCCAGGCAGTGGTGGAAGTATGTGGTCGGTTCGGCCCATTACGAGGGCACCGGTGACAGTCTGGAGGCCTGGAATGAGTCCAGCCGCAGGTATATTACGGAGGAGCCGGCCTTTTATCTGCCTTCGGGCGGAGAGTGGCGGAGTGCACCGGAGAATTCCAAGCAGGGCAGCGGCAGCCTGATTGCCTGGGAGCTTGGGGAGAAATATACGAAAGAGCTGATGGATTACACTGAACTGGGTATGCAAAAATATGAAGCTGCCCTCGCGGACGGCATCTGTGCAGAGCAGGCACGTTTGTTTCTCCCTGCCTACGGCCTGTATGTCCGCTGGTACTGGACGGCATCCCTGCAATCGGCCGCCCATTTCCTGCAGCAGCGGCTGGAGCATGATGCCCAGAAGGAAATTCAGGATTATGCCAAAGCCATCCTCAGCATGGTAAAAACGTTATTCCCGGTTGCTGTGGACGAGCTGCTGTCTCGCTGAATGATAGTTGTCCTCAGTGCGTACGGAAATCCCGTAATCCGCCATATACAACAACACCCCCGCTTCGAGTGCAGGGGTGTTGCTTCATTACATAGAGTTTCTACTCAGTAAACTTTAACAGCCTGCTCCTCAACAAACCTGCCAACACGCTCCGTGTATTCAGCCCACCGGTGATCCTTATTTTCAATAACCAGCTTCGGAAGGCGTTGTCATTTTCACCACCCCCAACTTGTTCCCTGGTCAGCACATACATCTCTTCTCCGTTACAGTCCGCGTAATCTCCGGTCAGGCCTTCGAGCACACGGTCCATTTTGAAGCCGAGCCTGCCAAGAATCTTAACAGAAGCTGTATTCCGCGGGTCGGCCTTGGCATATAACCGGTCCAGCCCGATTACCCCAAAGCTATATTCCGCCAAGGCCGCAGCCGCTTCAGCAGCATACCCCCGGCCCCAGTACTGTCTTCCGATCAGATAATACAGCTCTTTGTCAGGCGGGCAAAAATCAAGTGTGCCTACACCGCACCAGCCGATGAATGCACCGGACTCTTTTTCCCGGATGGCGAACGAATATTTAAAAGCTTCATCAAACGGTGTGCCGTAGCTGCTGATCAGCCAGTCAAAAACCCCCTGATAATCCTCAGCGGAAAAGACATCCATATGCATATACGTAAGCACTTCCGGGTCCTGCATCAGCTCAAACGATTCCTGCAGATCGCTTTGGATATATGGGCGGATAATCAGCCGCTCCGTTTCCAGGTGCATCACGGATAGAGCCTCTATCATGGCCATTCCTCCTGTTTCTTTCAGGCAATATGAGCTAAGCATAATCCGGCGCGCTGGCAGGTGCCAATGTAGAGTTTGCTTTTAACTGAGTTTACCCGCTGCTTATGGCCCTTATATCCTGCTTAATCAACAGTCCTAGTGTCATACAAGGATTCGTCCATTCCCTGAATAAATGGTGTCCAGTCCCCGGACGAATAGAGCATTAATTGATGCATTGCACGCGTACATGCTGTATAAAAAAGCTTCCGCTCGCTCTCCCGCCGATACGTCTGCGCAGAAGCATCATAGATCAGCACGGCGTCGAATTCGACACCTTTGGCGAGGTAGGCGGGGAGGACCAGAATTCCTTTTTCAAAAGTGAGCGTATCCTTCGTAACCAGCCGCAGGCCTTCAGCGCCGTGTGAAAAGAGTGCCTCATAGGCTTCCCGGCTTTCGTCAGCTGTTTTGGTAATGACTGCAATGGAATCGAGGCCTTCCGTCTTGAGCGCAGCAATATCCTGCATCATCCGTACCGTACGTTCATCGGCACTGCCCAGCTTGATGAGACACGGCTTCCTGCCGTCCCGCTCAAACGGGATAATCCCCGCCTCCGGCAGCATGGATTTCGTAAACTCCACAATCTGGCGGGTGGACCGGTAGCTCCTGACAAGGGTGATCAGAGCCGTCTCTTCTTCACCGTACAGCTCCGTTAAAGATGAGTCTGCCTCAGCCAGATTCGTCGCCTGCGGAAAAATCGCCTGCCCGAAGTCGCCGAGCACAGTCATCCGCGCCCTTGGAAACAGCTGCTTCAGAAAAGCATACTGAAACGGAGAGTAATCCTGACCTTCATCTATAAAGAGATGTCTGACGATAGTATTCGTCCGCGTCCCTTCAATCAGCTCCTTCAGGTACAGAAACGGGGTTGCATCCTCATAGAAAAGCTCAAGCCGGTCCAGCTTTTGCTGCGTCTGCCCGCAAATGTCAGCCCACAGCTCCGGCACAGCTGCATTTCCCGTCATCTGCTTGTAAGCCTCAGCATCCTCCGCAAACAGCTGGCTGTATAGTCCGGTTACATCTATAAATTTCAGGCGTCTGACCTCCCGTTTCAGCGGCTTGAAGCTCTCCTTCACAATCAGCCGGAGCAGCAGCTCCTCCTCCTGGTCGGCGTAATCGAACACGTTCTCTTCGCCCTGCTCTTGTCCGCGCAGCTCCCCGTAGATTTCCTCATATTGCTCTGCGAAATCGAAGACTGCCGACTGCCGCTGCACTTTTTTGAGCAGGGTGCTGTAGGCTTCGGCATATTGCTCGGTATCGAGATAATCCAGCTCATCGCGGGCCCAGTCCGCCTCCAGCTCCTTGACTTCAAGCGCCGCCAGCTCCCGCAGCAGCCAATCCCGCAGCAGGATAATCCGGTTAGCCAGACGTATAGTAGGAGCGTAGCTGTAGAACTGCGATTTCATCTGTGCCGCCGTAATCAGCTCACGGTCCCGGAAGCGGATGCTGCGGAACAACATGCCCTCCTGTCCCAGCCACAGCGCGTAGCTCCGGAGCGCCTGCAAAAAATCACCGGAAGCCTTATAGGTCATCCCGCTCATCCGCGCTTCATAACCCGGAGCTGTCTCAGGACTCATCGCATATTCGATCTGCGCGAACGGGTCCTCCAGCCGGAACTCTGTCCCCAGCCAGTGCTCCAGATATTCCTGGAAGGTCGTCTGCTGCATATTTTCCTCTCCAAGCTCAGGCAGGACAGTGGATACATAGCTGTTAAACATCGGATTCGGCGAAAAAAGCACGATCTGATCTGCAGTGATCCGGTCACGGTGCTTATACAGCAGATAGGCTACCCGCTGCAGCGCCGCGGAGGTTTTGCCGCTGCCGGCCGCGCCCTGGACAATCAGCATGCGGCTTTTGTCATCACGGATAATCGCGTTCTGCTCCTTCTGGATGGTAGCCACAATGCTCTTCATCTGAGAATCGGCACCCTTGCCGAGCACCTGCTGCAGCAGCTCATCACCGATGGTTAGGCTTGTATCGAACACATTCTGGAGCTTGCCGCCCCGGATCTGATACTGCCGCTTCAGTGTCATCGTTCCTGTTATTTCTCCGCTCGGTGTCTCATAGGCTGCAGCTCCGGGTGAATGGTCATAATACATGCTGGCAATCGGAGTGCGCCAGTCATAGACCAGAAAGTCCAGGCCGTCTTCAGTGGCAAAAGAGGCTACGCCGATGTAGACTTGCTCATAGCCGCCCTGCCCCTCCTCCTGAAAATCAATGCGTCCGAAATACGGGGACGGCAGCAGCCGCTTCATGCTCTTGTAACGCTGCATCCGCACCCGGTGGCTGCGCTCCCGCTCCGACAGCAGCGCTTCCTGCTGCTTGATGCTGTAGAAGGTCTCTTCAAAATCCTCGTCCGTGCTGGTATTAACGGTAACCTCCTCCCAGAACCGCTTGCGGATCTCCGTTACCTGCTCCCGCAGTCCGGACACTTCCGGTTCAATTCCGGCAATAGCTGTCTGCAGCTCCCCCGTTACCAAATCCAGCCTTTCCTGCTCCCGCTGCCAATCCTCCGCATGAATCATCCGCTGACACACTCCTTTTATTAATCTGGTCTGCCTTCTGCAAAAAAATCAGGTTTGACAAAGCTGCAATTCCTATGGTAAGATTAAAGTGTAAATAAGATGTAATACTTATGTCTTAAATTAAGAGAAAATAGTGACGCTGTTTAACTATATCACAATGGATTTTATCGTGCAACGGATTTTATATACGTGGACCCGGCAGAGACTGCCGGGTCCTTTTTATTCAGTTAGGGATTCTGGCGGAGATTCGGCGGGGTTCTGGCGCGGATTTCAGGGCGGCTCGCAGGCGGGAATTTCGGGAATCTAGGAGCAGGCTTGCAGGCGTCGATTTAAGAACAAGCTTGCAGAACAGGCTACGGGCGTCGATTAAAAAACAGGCTCGCGGGCGCAGCTCCGCTCTGCTGATTGAACGGCAGGCCACTTCCCGTTATGATAACAGTATCCATGTTTGCAGGAGGTTAACGATCAATGGCAGTATTCATGAACGAACAAATACGGGCGTCCGAGGTTGTGCTTACCGGACTCCGGGGCGAGAAGCTCGGCATTGTCTCCAGGGAGGAAGCGCTGGCGCTGGCCCGGTCCCAGGGGGCTGATCTGGTCTGCACCTCGCTGATGAGCAGCCCTCCGCCCTGCACCCTGATGCCCAAGGGCAAAGCAAAGGCTGCGGCCCAGAAGGAAGCGGCTTCCGCACGCAAGGCCGGTTCCGGCCAGAACGCCGGGCGGAGCGGCGGCAAAGACAAGGTCAAGGTCAAGGAGCTGCGCTTCACCGCCCATATCGAGGACCACGATTATGACACGAAGCTGCGCCAGGCGGACAAGCACCTGCGCTCCGGCAAGCCGGTGCTGCTGAATGTTCAGGCTTCCGGCGCCAAGGAAGCCGCTGCTGCCAAGACTGTAATTGAGCGGCTCGTCGCCGATCTGAAGGAAGCCGGAGTCAAGGACACCGGCATCCAGAGCGGCGGCAAAGGCTCAAAGGTGCAGCTGAATCCGCGCTAAGCTACGCGGCAGCTGAAAAAAGGGTCGTCATAACAGCCGGATATGGCTGTTGTGACGACCCTTTTGTTGCGGGATCAGTCCGGAAAGGTCTAACGGACCGAGATGACCTTATTCTGTGGTTTACCGGCATTTGCGAAAGCTAACGGACACTACAGGCGTTATTTGGCATAATTTCGCAGAAATCACCGCTTTTTCGTTACAATAACGGCAGCTGAGTCCGTTAGAAACTCAAACCGCAGGAGAATAGAGAAATAACGTCCCCTGGGTCCGTTACGATCCGGAGATGATTACACCCTCGTACAGCTGCAAACCAGCGATATTCTTACTCTACCACGTACAACTAAATCCCCAACCCTTGATCCGTCCCCCGTACAAATGACAGCACCACTTTGGTGCCTGCCCCCTCTATACTCTCAATGGCGATCGAGCCTCCGTATCGCTCCATAATCGCCTTGGCGATGGCCAGCCCCAGTCCTGATCCGCCTTTGGCCCGGCTCCGGGATCCTTCCGCCCGGTAAAAGCGGTCAAAAATATGCGGGAGCTGCTCAGATGAAATTCCGATTCCCGTATCCGTCACAGATACAATGACCTGATCCAGGTCTATCTCATGCGCAATACGCACACTGCCGCCTTCAGGTGTATATTTCAGCGCATTCTCCACAATGTTGCGCAGCACCTGATAGCAGGCGCCGGCCGGCATCCGGACCGGCAATGGACCGGCATCCCCTACTTCACCGGCGCTCAAAGAGACACCGGGACCTACGTGCACGGTCTGGGGCAGAAGCTCATGCAGTATCTGCTGCACATCACATTCTTCCCCGGCTCCCCCTGGCACCGCCTCCTCCGTCTCGGCCAGCAGCAGCAGCTGGGCGATCAGCTCCCTCATCCGGCCCGCCTCATCCATCATGTAGCCCAGCGATTCCTCCAGCACCTCCGGCGACTGCTTGCCCCAGCGCTGGATCATATGGGTATGCCCTTCAATGATGGCCAGCGGTGTCTTCAGCTCATGGGAAGCATCCGCCACAAAACGCCGCTGCTGCTCAAAGGATACACTCAGCTTTTGCAGCAGCGCATTAAAGGTCGCCCCCAGCTGATGCAGTTCATCCTGCGCTGCAGGCAGCGGGAGCCGGCGCGACAGATTGGCCGCCCCGATGCTCTGCACTTCACCAATCATGCTGCGGATCGGCTTCAGGGCGGAGCGGGCGACCAGCCACCCGGCCAGCGCTGCTGCCCCGGCCGCCAGCAGCAGGCCAAGCAGCAGCAGCCGGCCTACTTCGCGCGAGGCTGCCGCTGCTGCAGAATCCCCGCTGTCAGCCAGCCGCAGGGTTACCGTGCCAAATGCCGGCAGGGTCAGGCTGCTTACAGCCTCATAACCCCCGGCCCGATCCGACTCTGTACCTCCTGAATCTGCCACACCGTTCCCCGTCTCCGCACCGCCAGGCAGCATCGCATCTTTCCATGTCTCCACATCGCCTAATACCGCAGTGTCCTTCTCTGCAGCTGCACCGGCTCCCGACGCAGCGCCCTCCTCCGCGAGCACCCGCCCTTTGGCATCCAGCAGCTGCAGCGTCTGGCCTTCATCCAGATCAGCGGCAAAGGAAGACAGATCCGGCTTCAGCACCGCCGCCGCCCCGCTCCCTCTTCCGAAGCCGGGTCTTAGCAGCGAGGGCAGGAAGGTAACCTCCTTAATCTGCAGCTCGAACTGCTTCAGCTTTTCGGTGAGCAGCTCCTTCTCTTGCTTCTGTGTCCATTGGCTGAAAGTAATATACACGAAGCCGCCAAGCACAGCCGCCACAATCAGGGAGGCCAGTGCAATGGATGCACTGACCTTGCGGGAGAATGTCCATCCCTTCATTTTTCGTTTACCCTCCCCGTCAGTCCCTCAGAATATAGCCGCTGCCGCGGACTGTATGGATCAGCTTGTCCACGTAGCCCTCATCCACCTTCATGCGCAGATAGCGGATATAGACATCCACTACATTGGTTTCTCCCTCATAGGAATAGCCCCAGACCAGATTCAGCAGCGCTTCCCGGTTCATCAGCCGGTTCTTGTTCTGCAGCAGGCAACGGAGCAGCTCAAATTCACGCTGTGACAGCTCGATATTCTGACCGGCGCGGGTTACCCGGTGCGAAGCTGCGCTGAGCGTCAGGTCTTTGGCTTCCAGCAGATCCACCGGCTCCCGGCTCTGCTGCAGCCGCCGCTGCAGGGAACGCATGCGGGCAAGCAGCTCCTCAATGGCGAACGGCTTGGGCACGTAATCGTCCGCGCCGGTATCCAGCCCCCGCACCCGTTCGCTGATGGTATCGCGCGCGGTGATCATAATGATCGGCGTCTGCTTGACGGTGCGGATTCTTTTGCAGACTTCAATTCCGTTAATCCCCGGCAGGTTCAGATCAAGCAGAATAAAATCATAGCTGCCCTGTATGGCCTGCTCTGCACCAGCCAGCCCGTCTCTGGCAACGGTAATGTCATAGCCCTCATAAGCCAGCTCCAGCTCCAGCAGCCGGACCATGGCCGCTTCATCCTCAATAATCAGGACATGCTCCTTCATACTCAAACGTTACTCCACCTTCTCACGCTATCAAATTAATTGCTGTGCTGAAGAGACAAGCCGGCCAGCGAAGAAGCCTCAATGCGGTACGTTCCGGCACCGATGGTTCCGCTGACTCTCCCGCCCTTTACCGTTAACGGGAACTCCGTTTCCGGCTTCCCGAACGTTGCACTTGCCTCCACCTGCACATCCGCCTGCTCAGGCCAGGCCAGGCTGACATTACCTGCGGTATTGGACACGTCCCAGTGGCCGCCGACTTTTGAAGTTTCAATATGGATATTGCCTGCAACGCTTTCTGCCTTGATGGAGGAGTAAGCATCCTTAACAGTCAGATTGCCGTTTACAGTCCGGATATCCAGCGGTCCTGTAACTTTTGTAGCTTCAATGTTTCCGTTCACTACAGAGGCTGCTGCGCTTTTCCCGGCACCTGATAGCGTAACTACCCCGTTGTCCGTATGCAGGTTGAGCTCGCTCCCGCTCTCTTTTGCCGTAATATTGCCGTTATCTGCAGCTAATGTAATCATCCCGCCCGCTGTCACTTTAGACAAACGCACATTTCCATTGTTAAGCTCCGCCTTCACACCTGATTTAACAGCCTTGGGAAGCGTAACCGTCAGATGAATGCTGATATTATAGCGGCTGCTGGCTGCCTCACCGTAGGTCTTGATGCTGAGCTCCTTGCCTTCTTGGACCTTGATTCCGCTTTTGGCGGCTATGTCCTCTGCTTCTGTACGGGATGCATGATCGACTACCACCTTTGTATGTACCTCTATCTGTGTGCCGCTGCCCTGCTTCAGTTCAATGGAACCGTTCACGCCGGTAATAACGATCATCTCTGTGTCAGCGCCCAATTTGATGCCGGTTGTCCCTTTGTCAAAAGAATATCCGGACTCTGTCACCTCAACCGCAACAGGCGTCTTCACCTGCCCGGCCGGCTTCGCTTCAAAAACAGCCTCATCCAGCTGCCGGGCAAGCACCTCACTTCCGAACCCTGAGCCTGCATACAGCAGCACTGCTGCCGCAAATCCCGCCGCTGTCATTTTCACAGATTTTTTCATAACCCTTATTCCTCCCCATCCCTTGTGATTGTTCGGCTTAATGGTATACCACGAAGGATGAGAAAGGCTTTGCAGCCAGATTAGAGTTTGATTAGAAGGGCAAACCTAAGCTTTTTCCTAATATGTAATAACATACCACTGTAAAAGCGAATCCGTCTATTTCAGCACACACCATATTCGCATTGCCAAAAAGACCATCCGAAACCGGATGGCCTTTTCTATATAACATCTCTTACCAGTTGTTCCCCGAACCTGTGGCGGTGAAGCTGGCGGAAGCATTCACAAATGTACCGGCTGGCGCACCAGTAACCGTATTGCTGTTGAACACCGAGCTGCCGGTTGCCGAGCCGTTGATATATACGCCATAGGTTCCGGAATTCAGGATTGTGTTATTGGTATACGTGACTGAAATATTCGGAGCAGGTTCTTCCACAAAAATCCCCGAGTACGTGCTGTCCTGAATCGTATTAGCGGATACGTTAACTGTGAGGTTCTGCGCCTTGCCGCTGTTGTTCAGCCAGTAAGCCCAGATTGCGCCGATCTGATAGCCGTAATCACGGTGGGCTGAGCCTGTTCGCAGCAGCTTGTTCCCCTGAATGGTCAGCGTGCCGGTCATGAACGGAGGATTGAAATTGGTGCCAAAAGAGATTCCGCCGCCTGTCCGTACAGTGTCCGTAAGCAGGTTGCCGATCACCTTGTTGTCCTTGCCGCCGTAAATGGCGATGTTGTTGGCCAGGGTCGGAATCTGAACAGTATTGTAGCTGAACGTGTTATTGGTATTCAGAAAAGCGTCGGACCACATAGCCATGCCGTCGTCACCGCTGTTGCGCACCGAGTTGTTCGTAACGGTAGAGTTTGAAGTGCCACGGTGCAGGTTGACGCCGTCCGCCCAGACATTGCGAATTCTGGAGTTGGATGCGGTAACGTTATCCGTCTGATTCGTGAACCAGAAACCTACTTTTACATGCTCGATCCAAAGATTGGTGATTACTGAGTTCGTACCGTTGCCCTCGACCGCAGTAAGCCCGTTGTAATCGTCACGGATGATGTCGCTGCCGCTGATTTTGAAATCGGACAGGGTTACATTTCCGCCTCTCAGATAAAAGCCCGCATAATTGCCGGACAGGGTGGAGTGCCAGATGCCTGCCCCTTTTACGGAAACGCCGCTGTCGAGGTACAGTCTTGTTCCGCTGCTGTCATAGCCGGCGCCTTTGCTGCCGTTGTTCAGGTGAAAGGTTCCCGCCGGAATCCATACGCCCTTGTAGGTGCCGCCGGCGTTTTTGACAGCAGCAATTGCGTTGTTAAAAGCTACCGTATCATCTGCACCGTCGTTTGCTACAGCACCATATGAGGTAACAGCTACGTAGTTAGACGGCATAGTGAGCGCCGCAGGAACGGCTTCTGTTTCAAGCAAATCTACTGTGACATAAGCGGTGGAGCCAAAATTCAGGTTGGACGCATTCCGCTGCAGCTTGATGACCGTACCGGCCGGATAGGCTTTGTCGAGCAGGACTGACACTTCATCGTACATATGTGCAGGTGTGGTTGAAGCCGCATTCGGGTTGTTGGACCAGCGGACCTCTCCGCCCTCTGTCCCCCATTCCCCGTAGTTCCAGCTGTATTTGGAAGTCAGATTAATATCCTTGAAAAGCGTTCCGCCTACGTACATGCTGACCGCCGACTCTATGCCCGTTCCGGACGCATTATCCGGGATCGCATAGCGGATGGTCACACCCTGCGCGGGTTTGGCGAGCGTAATCTGCACATACTGGCCTGCGGCGGTCAGCTTGACCGCTTTTCTGCCGGAAGCTTCGGAAGCAAGCTCACCGGCTGTGGTGGAAGGGCCGATGAGCGCACCGGTGTAGGCGGCATTTTCAGCTTCGTAGGTGTCATATGGCATCGTTGCTCCAAAAGCTCCTGCCGATGGCGTTGGCGTTGGAGCCGGCGTGGCTGTTGGTACTGGTGTTGCTGTTGGCACTGGTGTTACGGTCGGCGATGGTGTCGCGGTCGGTGCGGCCGTTGGGGCAGGTGTAGCTGTCGCGGTCGGTGCCGGGGTCGGAGTAACTGTACCTGAGCCGTATACCTCAAGCTCTGCAGCCTGGCCTCCCGTTGCCCCGCTGTTTGCTGTAAAATTTACTCTCACATATCTGGCTGAGGCTGCTGTAAAGGGAATGGATACCGTGTTGTTTGCAGCGGGGTTAAAGGTGTAAGTCTCGGTAGCGGCAAGCGTGCTGTATGAGGTATTATTTGTGCTGCCCTGTACAGATAGGGTCTGCATTCTTGTTCCCCAGCCGGACGGAAGCTTGAGCACTACAGTGTGAACCGTCTGTGTACTGCCCAGATCAACGGTCAGCGTGTTCGGGTAGCTGTTAGCTGCCCCCTCGTAGTAGCTGGATGCATTCCCGTCCACCGCATTAGCTGCGGGAAAACCGGAGAAGACGTTGTTTGCGGTAACACTTTTGTTAAGGGCCAGGTTGGCTCCCAGTGACAGATCCAGCGACAGATTGTCCAGATTGACGTTGCCGGTGTCTGCTGTATCAAACTTGTAGGTGATTGTGCTGCTGCCTGCACTCAGGGCAACCGTCTCCGAAGCAGTTCCCCAGCTGTTCCAGTCGGCTGTCGCCGGAAGCGAAATTTGCTTCAGCCTGGCGCCGTTCACGTAGAGGCTTAAGGTTTTGGCGGAGCCCGTACCGTTGGCATATCTCAGGGCAGCCGTGTAATTACCTGCAGATGAAGCGCTTACAGTAAACTTCGCTGAAGCATTTCCTTTGTTGCTGTCCGTGAACCCGCCCGCGAATCCGGTCCCGGTGTAGCCGGTATGGTCAGACGCGGCAACTGCCCCTCCTAACAGTACGGCCGACTCCGCCTCATACACTTGTGCCGCCGCCAGAACCTGTGGAGCTCCCGGAAATTGCAGCGCCACAAGCGCCAGTACCAGAAGATAGACCAACAATTTGCCGGTGCTTAACCTTTTTAACATTATAATCCCCTCCTGTGTGTAATAATCTGAGTGCTGCCTGCGGATCATTAGAATATGATCGCATATTGCGGAAGCAATTTAATATTAAAATGTTTTGGCGGTATTATCCGGACCTTTGGCGGTGGAATCCGGACGTTTGGAACGGCAGCCTGGTAAATATAAAAAAGCCCCGCAGGGTGCGGGGCTTCACTTATACGGGTGATCAAGCCAGACGCGGCGGCTCCGGACCGGGCTTGTCGATGGCTGCTGGCCGAGCAAATGGGCGGCGCGGCCGGAGCAGCCATCCATGCCGGGCTTCTCGAGATCCGGGTGGAGCTGCCGTTGGCGGCCAGAACCCTGTAAAAGTGCGCGTGATTAATGCTATGAATGCTGCTATTTAAGACTGCCCTTCTCTGCAAGCTGCTCCTGGGCCAGGCGGATCATTTCCCTGACCATGGAGCCGCCGATCCGGCCTCCGATATGCCCTGCCTCTTCGGTTGTCAGGTTACCGTTATTGCCGGACTGCAGCGGAATGCCAAGCTCCTTGGCTACCTCATATTTCACATCATCCGGGTGATTCGGATCCACCGCGTAACCTTCGCGCCTCATTACATCCGCTTTGAAGTTCTGCATGCCCTGCGCTGCCCCCGGTACTGCATATTTCCGGTTTCTTCTTGCCATCCTGCTTCACTCTCCCTTAGGGTTATTGGTTCTAATTTTGCCTAAGGTTATTCTTTGTATTCAACAATCTTAACGAGTAATCATCGATCAGACTGCGCATGGCAAGCTTGGACACCCAGCCTTCCGGAATGCCGCTCAGCCCGTAATAAGCTCCGGCAATCTGGCCGTATACCGCTCCGGTGGTGTCGGCATCATTGCCCAGATTGACAGCGAGCAGCGCCCCCTCGGCAAAACTTTCGGAGCGGTGGAACGCCCATAGCGCCGCCTCCAGTGATTCCACAACATAGCCGCTGCCCTGGATTTCCGGCGGCTCCTTATGTTTATAAGTGCCTTGCTTGATATCCAGAATATGCGGTGTCAATTCATCGTCTTTCAGCCAGCCTGTAAAGGCTTCCGGGGCCAGCATTTCCTCCTTGCTGCAGCCGTGCAGGCCGGCCAGAATATAGGCGGCCATCAGGCGGCAGGCGCTGAGGCATTCCGCTGCTCCGTGGGTAGTCCTGGAGCTGAGCGCCGCATAGCGGATAGCATCAGCCGGATTAGCCGCATAATACAGCACAACAGGAGCAAGCCGCATGATCGAGCCGTTACCGGCGGCCAGCGGGTCAGCGGAGCCGCTGTAGGCCCCGCCGCCGGCTTCATATTTAAGCAGCGCAGCCCGCGTGGCATTGCCGATGTCAAAGCATTCCCCGGTGCTGCTCAGATATCCTTCGCGGAACCATTTCAGGTACCTCTGCATCTGATCGGCGGGATCAAAGCCCTGCTGTTCCAGCAGGCTTTCCGCCAGACAGAGTGCCATTGAAGTATCATCGGTCCACTCTCCTGGCTGCAGTCCAAAGACCCCGCCGCCGATAATATCGTCCATAGTCGCAAAGGTACCCGGGGCCTTGAACTCCACGGTCGTTCCAAGCGCATCGCCGGCGGCCAGCCCGTGCAGGCATCCCCGATAGCGGTCTTTAATTAATGCCATTAAATCCTCCTCCTTAGGATTGATGTAATAAAGCGGCCCTCAGAGCTATTAAACACATTCTCTCTGAGAGCCGCCGCAGATATTATAAGACCATAAGTTTATTTTTCCCCGGGATATTTAAGTCCCCATTGGCCCCGGACCTGATCCAGCAGCTTCATTATGGCTACTGACTCGTCCAGCGTCATGACCGGACTTTCAGTCAGGCCAGCCTGCAGGCAGCGGCCTACCTCCTCTGCCTCAAAGCAATAGCCGTCCGAAGCCCGCTCCTGCTCAAAGGACTCTGCCAGCTCCCCGCCGATGTACAGCTCAGCTGCCCGAGGATTCACCAGCGTGTCTTTGACAACAATATAGCCTTCGGTTCCGAAGACATGCGCTTCCTCCGTCAGTGTGAGCCGGATACCGCCGTTCAGCGAAGCGCTTTTACCATCCCCATAGGATAGCAGCAGCGAGAAGTGCTCATCCACTCCGGTCTCCCCGATATGTACAGTACTGGATACTGACTCCGGATTCGGCCCCAGGATCATGGAAGCGAAGGATACCGGATAAATGCCGACATCCAGCAGCGCGCCGCCGCCCAGTTCAGGATTAAGCAGTCTTCCCTGCGGATTCCAGTCTGAGCGGAAGCCGAGGTCAGCCTTGACCAGACGGACATCCCCGATCCGGCCGGCCGCGATCCATTCCCGCACCTTCACGATGGCCGGAATATAGCGGCTCCACATGGCTTCCATCAGGAACAGCTTGTGTTCACGGGCGTAAGCCACAACCTCTTCAAGCTCTGCACTATTTACGGTGAACGGTTTCTCGCAGAGTACCGCCTTGCCGGCGCGCAGGGCCAGCAGCGCATTCTCTTTATGGAACGGATGCGGAGTCCCGATGTAGATCGCATCCACCTCAGGATCGCTGACCAGCTCTTCATAGGTAGCGTAGGCTACCGGAATGCCATGGTTCCGGGCAAATTCATCCGCACTTTCCTGCGAGCGTGATCCGACGGCATAAGCGACACCATTGCTGGCATGAGCCAGATCCGTTGCAAACTTATGGGCAATCCAGCCGGTGCTCAGAATGCCCCATTTTATCTTGTAAGCGTTATCGTTAGTCATTGTTGTTCCCTCCTGCCCAAATAGTTGTTGCTCCTATTGATTCTATCAAACTGCGCTTCATGTGTAAAAGAATGCTGCCGGCTTATACCATAGCCAGCAGCGTATATATGGCCAGCACTGAAAAGCCTGCTGTGACCAGCAGCGTGGCCGCGTTCCAGACCCGGTGAACCACAGCCAGATTTTCAATATAGCTGCGCAGGAACAGCCTCCGCAGCAGCAACTGAAGCAGCTTGATCATACCGAAGCCGAGCCAGCCAAGCAGACTGATCAGAATAATCTCATAGCTCCCTTTTAAAGCGAACCGGTCTGCCACTGCACCATCGTAATGCACGGGGACAAAATCAGGCATCCGCCGGTATAAATATATATAGAATAATACCGGAACAGTAGCAGCAACAGCACTAAGCGAAAATGTAATCTTGTTTTTGAACATCGGACTACTCCTCCGTATGCAGCAGAAAAACTCGGTTATTAAACCCGCCCCGCTGTGCCGCCTTCTCTGCACGCATTTGCTCCAGCAGTATGCTGTCTCCGCCATGCACCTCAGCAAGCGCCCGGATCACCTCCAGCAGATCAGCGAGCTCCTCCAGCGCATGCTTGTCCTGCTCAGCCCTGAAATATTCCTCCGTTTCCTCGCGCAGCTTCGCCCTCAGTGCCTGTATGTATTCTCCGGTGTCCATTATCCTCGTAGCACATGTCTTTCCCTGCGAAGCAATCAGCGCCGGAATACCGTCCCTGACAAGCTTGTTATATTCGGTCACTATAGATCATCCGCCTTTCAGCTGTTCATTTTGTCCTTTATCAGCCGCTCCACAAAGGGCAGATCCGCCGGGGCAAAGTCATATTCCGCCAGCTCATGCCTATCCACCCAGCTGCAGGCATCATGGTCACTCATCCGGAGCTCACCGCCGGTATATTCCGCTTTCCAGGCGGTCAGCCTGATTCTCAGGCTGCCATAATCATGTTCATGGCTGCCAAAAGCCTCATAGGGCCGGATGCTGATATTCAGCTCCTCCATCAGCTCCCTGTGCAGACACTGCCGGGCATCCTCGCCCTCCTCCAGCTTGCCGCCGGGAAACTCCCATAGTCCGGCCTGCGCTTTGCCCGGCTTCCGCCGGGCGATCAGCAGCTTTCCCTCTTCATTATGGATAATCGCCGCAGCCACTTCAATCATCATTTTTCGCTCCTTTTATCCCGTTACCCGGAACTGATGGAATATGCCGTATAGTGGTTTATTATGGTAAAATATGATCTATATACCGTTTCGATGGTTCATAGATTGATAGAGCAGATATTTCTGCAGGGAGGCTAGCTGTGAAAGATATTTTCAGGCCAAATGCTATGGAAGACGATCCGAAACCGAATCAGTCACTCAGTCTGCGCATCAATATCTTTTTCTTCAGCACGTTTATTATATTCTGCATTATTATTGTCCGTCTTGCCATTATTCAATTTGTCGAGGGCTCCACGCTCACCGAGGCCGAAGCCAGCCGTGATACCAAAAATGTGCCGCTTGCCTCCATCCGCGGGACCATTTTCGCGAAAGGCGGAGAGAAGCTGGCTTATTCGACCCCGGTGCAGACGCTGTATTTTTCCCTGACGGCCGAATACGCCCAGACCGCGACTGACAAAGACACCGGCATTACCGCACGTACTCCTGAGGCTGTTGCCAAAGCGGATACGCTGGCTGCCGCGCTGGCTGCTGATTTTGCCAAATACGGCGCCAAGGTGCCTGAGGATCAGGTGCTGACCAAAGCGGCTATTCTCAAAGCGATGGACCTTGATTCCAAGGTATATTCCGGCTTCATGCCGCGTCCGGTCAAACGGGGTATGAGCAATGAGGAAATTGCCTACTTCATGGAAAACAAGGACAAGTATCCGAATCTGACGGTTAGCGAAGAGGACGAGCGCCATTATGATCCGGACACCGTAGCCGTACAGACGGTCGGATATATCAAGCCCTTCAAGAAATCAAAGGAAAGCTTTGATATGTATCTGAACATTCAGGCAGCTATGAGGAATGATGCTGATCCGGGGCTGGCCTACCGGGACGATGAGTTTGTAGGGTTCGACGGGCTTGAGCTGCAGTACCAGCGCGAGTTACGGGGACGAAACGGCTACTTGAGCGTAGCTGTTAATGCCAAGAATATGGCTGAAGGCATCGTGGAGACAGTACCTCCTGTCAAAGGCAATAATCTGTGGACCACCATCGACAAAACCATTCAAATGAAGACCGAGCAGGCTATCCTCGATCAGATCAAGTGGGTTCACAGTAATCCTGTGCAGGGAAAAGTTCATCCTGACGCCAAAACCGGCTACGCAGTGGCAATGGAGGTCGATACGGGTAACGTTGTAGCGATGGCGAGCATGGAGGATTATGATACCAACCTGTGGACTACAGGCACGATGCCTGCTGACGTGTGGAATGAGCTGAAGCAGAATTATCAGAACGGCGCAGTAACTCCAATTTCCTCAGGCCGCTCAGGTCATAATTTTGACTCAGCGGTATTGCTCGGTTCGGTAATTAAGCCGCTGACTGTACTAATCGGGCTGAATGAAGGCTTTATCACAACCAGTACGAGCTATACCGACAAAGGGAGCACCACCTTCGGGCGGGCCGGTTATGAAACTACGGTCCGCAATTCCGGCGGCCATGCCTACGGGTACTTTAAATCTCCGGCTGTAGCCATCGAGAAATCCTCCAACGTCTTTATGATTGATATGGTCGGCAAAAAGCTCTACGAAAAGTATGGCTCCAAGGGCGTCGATGTATGGGATAAGTATATGAAGGAGTTCGGGCTTGGCGAGCCGCCGGAGAGCGGATTGCCTAAGGAGCATAGGGGCGTAATTAACTATTTCAAAGAAGCGGAGAACGGGAGTCCCCAGTCTGCGCTGGTCTATGCCTCCTTCGGACAGCAGGGACGGTATACCGTGCTGCAGCTTGCCCAGTATGCTTCCACACTGGCTAACCGGGGTGTACGGATTAAACCGCAGCTGGTCAGCAAAATTACAGATCCGGCCGGAAACACCGTCAAAGCCTTCGGCCGCGAGGTGCTGAGCGAGGTTACTTTTAACAATGCTTACTGGAACGAAATCATCAAGGGCATGAACACGAGCGTTACTGCTTTTGAGGATTTCCCGTATGACTTTGCCCGCAAGACCGGTACGTCCCAGCAGGAATATTATGAAAATAAAAGCAGCCACCTGGCCGATAACGGCGTATTTATCGCCTTTGCCCCGCGCGACAAGCCCAAGCTGGCGGTCGCCGTAGTCATTCCAGAGGGCGGCTTCGGCTCCAACAGTGCTGCTCCGGTAGCCCGCAAAATTTTTGACGCTTACGACTGGGAATACGGCCTGGACGGTATTCCGAAGAAGAGCCTTCCGCAGCCGGAGAGCACGGCGGACGGGGCAGCGGCGGCAGACGGAGCTGAAACGGATCCGGAGCAGGAAGATTAGCCAATGGATGTATTTATTAACCAGCAGGCTGATGTGTGCCGGGATTTGCAGGATCAAACAAAAACGAGCCCGTTCCGGAAGCGGAACGGGCTCGTTTTTTCATGCTATTTTATAAAAATAGTAATAGTGTCCATTTATATTAAGGGTTACTTGTTCAGCACAAGCTCCAAACGCACCTCAAGGTCATTCTCCGTCTCCATTACGATGTTGTGGGGACTGGTCAGGCCGAAGTCGGCAAAGGTAACCGTTGTTGTTCCTGACAGCATAAGCTGTCCCCCGCTGTATACCACCTGCGAATCAAACACAACGTCCTTGTCAATTCCCTTAACGGTCAGCGTTCCCTGCATCTGAACAGGCACCGCTGTACCTTCCGTCCATTCGGCCGGCAGCTCGGAGAAGGAGCTTACGACGAAGGTCGATTGCGGGAATTGGGCTGCATCCAGGAAATCAGCAGCTTTTATATGCTCGTCCCGTTGTCCGTTTCCGGAATCCAGCGCACTCATCTCAATTGCACCTTCACCGGTCATTGCCGCTGCATCCTCCAGATTCACATTCCATGTCCCTGTAACCGACGGATTGACGAAATTCACTGTTTCTTGGGAGGTTGTAACCGACCAGTATACCTTCGATGTATCCGCTACGCTCCATGCACCGTTCAATTGTTCTGCCGTAACCGCTGCGCCTGCCGTTTCTGCCGCATTCGCCGCTGCCGTTCCCGAGTTAGCTGCGTTAGCTGTTGTCTGTTCCTGTGCAGGAATAACCGACTCGATCTCCACGTTATTGCCCAAGCTGTTGTTCAAAAGCACAAAGGCTGCAATGGCTCCTGCGGCAACGACACCGGCAGCTGTCCATATCCATGTTTTTTTCTTCATTATTATTCCCTCCATCCAGGTATTTTCTCTCTGCCTTGTCCGGCTTGAACCCATTCTAGCAGAGCAATATGTCGGGAATAAGTCGAAGCACCCAGCGGTGGAATGTGGTAAAATGGTCGTGATTTTAAGTAATTCCGATTGATCAGTCCGCAAAAGGAGGGCTATGACCTGAAATCCATTCTGATTGTTGAAGATGAAGAAGCCATTGCCCGCGTGCTCAGCGCCTATCTGAAAAAAGCGGGCTACCACGTCACCCGTGCCGCCGACGGGCGGACGGCACTCGAAGCGTTCGGGGCATCGCCTCCTTCTCTTATATTGCTAGACATTATGCTGCCGGAAATGGACGGCTTCGAGCTGCTGGGCCAGATCCGCAAAATCAGCAGCTGCCCGGTCATCATGCTGACTGCCCGGGACGGCATCAAGGACAGGCTGACCGGGCTTGACGGCGGTGCGGACGATTATATGTCCAAGCCGTTTATTCCCGAGGAGGTCGTCGCCCGTGTAAATGCGGTGCTGCGCCGCCCTTCCCAGTGGTCTGACGGCAGCGGCAAGCGCCATTTCGGCAGCCTGTTCGTTGACTTCAGCGCACGCAGCATCTTCCTGAACGGGGCCGAGGTCAATCTCAGCCCGCGCGACATGTCCGTGCTGCTGTTTCTGGCTGAACGGCCAAACCAGATCTGCACCCGGGACCAGCTGATTGAGCAGGTGTGGGAGATGGACTATGACGGCAGTGACCGCGCTGTTGACCTGTCGATCAAGCGGCTGAGGCAGGCACTCTCGCACTGGCCTGCTTCAGAAGGGGAAATCCGCACCCTGCGCGGGACGGGGTATCAGCTATGGACCGAATAAAAAAACAGCGGAAACGCACTTCCATTCTCACCTACTGGACGCTCCGCTACATCATCATTATCAGCACCGGGCTGCTGCTGACGGCGCTGTTGACCTTCTGGTGGATTCAGCAGGAGGCGATGAGTAACCGGATGCAGACCACCGGGCTATTGGCCCAGGAAATTGCCGACCGCAGCGTCAGCAGTGACGGGACGATGCAGATCAGCCCGACGCTGGCCAAGCTGGTCGAAGACCGGAAGCGGTTCTTCAAGGTATCACTGGAAATGTGCGTCATTGTGACTGACCCGGCGGGCAAGCTGCTGTTCTCCGATCCGCCGCTGACCCAGGAAGAGATGCATGACAAGCTTAACGATACTTTAACTGATGCCCGCAGTCCGGAATTCAAGGCCGCGGTTGCCCAGATCCGGGAAGGCGGCGAGACACTGGGGCAGGTTATCGTGCTTCAGTCCAAACGCTCGCTGCGGCATATTCCGCAGGAGGAGATTATTTTCTTCTCCATTATTGTCCTGTTCCTGATTATTCTCAGCTGGCTGACCATCTATCTGTTATCCGGCAAGCTGGCCAAACCGATTCAGCGGGTAGCCGCAGCCGCTTCGCAGATCAGCAGCGGTGAATATAACATCATTCTGGATACGGGGGCCAAAGAGCGGGAGATTCATGAGCTGCTTGTCTCCTTCCAGGAGATGTCCGGCAAGCTGCAGCAGTTCGAGCAGTCCCGGGCGGTCATGCTGGCCGGAGTATCCCATGAGCTGAAGACGCCGGTCACCTCCATCAAAGGACTGGTCCACGCCGTGCGGGAGGGTGTCGTTGAGGGTGACGAGGCGGATGAGTTCCTCGACATCGCCCTGCAGGAGGCGGGCCGGCTGCAGCGCATGGTCGCCGATCTGCTGGATTACAACGCTCTGACCGCCGGCATCGTTGCTGTCCGCCATGACCGGATAGACGTTGTTCCGCTCCTGTCGGAAATCATCTACCAGTGGAGGCTGACGCAGGCCGATGAGGTAATTGAGCCGGTGCTTGAGCTGCCGCAAAAGCCGCTGTATGTGCGGGGTGATCCGCTGCGCATCCAGCAGATTATTGTCAATTTGCTGAACAACAGCGTGCAGGCTGCACCGGCGGGAGAGCCGCTGCAGCTGACGGTTAAGCTCAGCAGGCTTCCCCAGGGATATGCGGAGATTTGCATCACTGACGACGGGCCAGGCATTGCCCCGGATATCAGGGATAGGGTCTTCGAGGCCTTCTTCCGCAGCAGCAGCAAGCAGAGCCAGCTGCGCGGCCTCGGGCTCGGCCTGACCTTCAGCCGCCTGCTGGCTGAGGCGATGGGCGGCAGCCTCATGCTCGGTGAACCACCGGCTGAAGGCTGTACGTTTGTGTTCACGCTGCCGCTTCAGCCCTAGCGTCCATTCAGGCTCGTAAGCAATAGCACCACGCGGGCGAAGCAGTAGTACCGCAGCCTGCGCACATGGTATAATCACTTGCACGGGCTTTACATTAAGATGAACCGTGAACCGGAGGCTGTATATGCTTACTTTTGAACAGAAATTAGCAATCTTTGATTCCTACCCGGAGCTGGAGCGGAGAAATGTCTCGCTCGGCCGGGTGAACTACCATTTCGAGGGAAGCCGGCATGAGAAGAAGACCGTCGCCTCCCACCTGCATCCGAACGGCAACGGTTTTGTCTATGCCGGGCTGCTGCGCGGCTATGAAACGGACGGCAAGGGACTCGTCAATATCCGCGACTACTCCGAAGCTGAGCTGCGTGAGCTGATCACAGCTTCCATCGCCTCTTTGTCGATGTACATTCCGGAGGCTCCTGCACCAAGCAAACGCAACAAAAAAGCGGCGGCAGCTGCCGGTGCAGAGACCCTGTGGGTTAACGCTGACGGCAACATGCTTAGCCTCAGATTTGAAGAGGATCTGTGGTACCTCTACGCCGGTCTGCAGCTGGAGATGGCTTTTGAAACCATCGAAGAGGCTGAGGAGTACCTGGCGGAAGAGGGCTTCCGTCCGGCGGGGAACTAGACCTCCGCTGCGAGACATCAAAAAACCTGTACGCTGCAGCGGATGCTGCGGGGTACAGGTTTTTTTGCGGTCGCACGGCCGCCTACTCCGCAGCCTTCAGCGCTTCCTCGGGAATTACGATTTCCTTAACGGTGTTATATTGCCCGATTGAGGTTGTCTGCTTGACTTCCCTGTAGGTACCCTCACCTTCCAACTGCTCTTCGGTTACCAGTTCTTCAACTGTCCCGGTTGGCCAGTATGTCTGCTTATTTACGCGGTATTCAAGACTCAGGCTCTTGACCAGCGCAAGCTGCTCACCGGCTAAATTGTCACTGCTGTACTGAAGCTTATAAAAGTTCTCCAGTTCCTTGGTCTCCTCACCGGAAAGATGAGCGCTCAGAACATATTCGTCCCCTTCCTGGGACACATTCACATAAGGGAGAATCGTCTTCAGCTGCTCCATTCGCTGCACTGGGCTGGATTGTACCTCCGCAGCAAATTTCAAGTCTTCCAGCATAGTATCCGGCATTTTCCGCCAAAAGCCGTTGTAATACATATAGTAGCCGCTGTCCGTCAAATAAGACTCTGCATCCATCGGTTGCTTATCGTCTACAATTGTGGAGCCTGTCTGGTGCAACTGCAGCGGGTTTAAAATATACTCTGATGTTGTCGCCGTTTCTGAGATAATCTCTTTAACCCCAATGTCGGCCGATATTTCGGTTGTAATCTTGGACTGTGACTCCTGGACATAGCTGTTCAGCCCGCTGCCTGCTTCAGCGATTCTATCTATTAACTCTTCCGCATCCGGAAGCTTCGTATCCGGTTTTCCGCCATCCGCACAGCCCGTCAGGCTAACCGCGATCAATGCAGCCAGCATACCTTTTCCCCACTTCTTCACAATGTAATCCTCCCGTATAAACTTTAAATGGGATTATACACCAAAATTGGGCTGACCGCCGTTACAAAACTGCAATTCACTCTATCTACACGCTGAAATCTATGGTTAGATGAAGGGAAGACCAACCAATCCAAAGAGAGAAAGAAGCGTGGACCCGCATGAGTTTTGAAATTGTAGAGGCTACCATTCCGGAAATTCAAACCGCACTTGCCGCCGGAGAAATCACTTCACGGCAGCTGGTTCTCATGTATTACGAGCGCATTGCCGAGCATGACAAAAACGGCCTGACGATTAACTCTGTGCTGGAGCTCAATCCGGATGCGCTGTTTATCGCCGAAGCTTTGGATAGGGAACGTACGCTGCAGGGGCCGCGGGGCCCGATGCACGGTATTCCGGTCTTGCTCAAGGACAACATCAATACAGGGGATAAAATGCATACCAGCGCCGGATCGCTGGCGCTTGCGGATTCCTTTGCCGGCGAGGATGCCTTCATTGTGCAGAAGCTGCGTGAAGCCGGAGCTATTATTATGGGCAAAGCGAACATGACGGAGTTCGCCAACTTTATGACAAACGGCATGCCCTCAGGCTACAGCTCGCGCGGCGGACAGGTGCTGAATCCCTATAATATCTCCACACCGACCGGCGGCTCCAGCGCCGGATCCGCTGTCGCCGTTGCCTGCAATTTCTGCACGGTGTCCGTGGGTACTGAAACATCGGGGTCGATCCTTAATCCCGCCAATCTCGGCTCGATCGTAGGCATCAAGCCGACTGTCGGCCTGCTCAGCCGTTCCGGCATTCTGCCGCTGTCGAACACACAGGATACGGCCGGCCCGATGGGCAGAACCGTGCGCGATGCTGTACTGCTGCTGAACGCCATGCTGGGACGGGATGACAGCGATGCTGCAATGGGGACAAGCACCGGCAGGGTGCATGAGGACTATACCGCTTTTCTTGATCCTGACGGGCTGAAAGGGGCGCGGATCGGGATTCCGCGGGATTATTATTTTGAAGAGCTGACGGAAGAACAGCTGGCGCTCTTCAACGCTTCTGTAGCGAAGATGCGCGAGCTTGGGGCAATCATTATTGATCCGGCTGATATCAGAACCGCGCGCGAGATTAAATATTCCTCTGTAGTATTGAATGAATTCAAAACCTCTCTGAACGCCTATCTGGCCAAGCTCGGACCCGGCGCTAAGATGCGGACGCTGAAGGACATTATCGACTTCAATCATGCCCATCCGCAGGAGACCCTGCGCTATGGACAATCAACCCTGATTGATGCCGAATATACCTCCTCAGGCACATTGACGGAGCCGAATTACCTGCGCGACCGGGCCACCGATCTGCAGCTCTGCAAAGAGCTGGGGATCGACGCAACCATGAAAGAGCACCAGCTGGATGCGCTGCTCTTCCCGGCCGATTTTGGCGCGAGAATTACTTCAAGATCAGGCTACCCCTCTATCGTTGTTCCTTCCGGCTATACCTCGGCCGGCGCCCCGTTCGGAGTAACGTTCTCGGCGCAGGCCTATCAGGAGCCTCTGCTGATCAAGCTGGCCTATGCCTATGAGCAGCACTATAAGGTGCGTAAAGCTCCTTCACTGCGCAGCTTCATTTAAGCCGGCAGCCAATCCGCTTACTCCGCAGCTATGCCCATGTGCCTGTTGCCTGCGTGTGACAGCCCCCAGGTACGCAGCTCATAGCTGCGGATGCCGGTAGTGACATAAGGATCACGTTCAGCAATCCGGACGGCTTCTTCCCGTGAAGCCGCCCGGATAATGACCATGCCGCCGGGATAATCGCTGAACGGGCCGCACAGCACCAGCTGGCCGCTGCGCTCCAGCTCCTGCAGATGCCTTACATGCGCCCGGATAATCTCCATATCCCTGCGGTCCTGCTCCGTGGGACTGAGCAGAATGACATAACAAATATCCTCCTGTGTCTCCATTGCTTCCATACCCGATCCTTCCTCTCTTTTTCCGGTTAAAGGGGACTACTCATAATCACTCCGGCTCTCTTCATCTGCAATATTCTGAATCTCCTCCGCCAGCATCAGATAGAACCCGTAGTCACTCTCCGCATGCAGCTTCAGCGCCCGTTCCTTCATAAATTTGGCACTGCCTTCAGCCGCCTCCTCGTCGTAGAACAGGAGAATGGCATCGCTTTTGCGGAATAGCAGATCATCCCTGGCCCTGAACTGCCAGCTCCCGTCATACGGCGCATTGCTGACCGCCCCGTAGTAATCCGCTCCCGCCACAATCCGCCGGTATTCATTCTGCTTGTCCTCCTTCCACTTCTCCTCCGGATTGGCATGGGCGGTTATGATCCCCAGCTTCAGTTGCGGATACAGCCGTTTCAGCTCCAGCACAACCTCGCAGGCCCAGAGATCCACACCGTATTGTCCGGGCGTGATCACCCAGTCCACACCGTCCTCGATCAGCGGAATGAGCCGATTTTCCAGCGCTTTTTTGATAAAGGGAATGCCCTGATGCTTATTGTCAAAAATCCCGAGCTCATGCGCACGGTAGCCTGTTACCAGTAAAGTTGTCATGTGCTCCTCTTTTCTAAACCAGTTCTCTGTGTTTCCCGCATTCTACCCTTCATTATATAACAATTGTTTCACCGCTTCCCCCGGAGATTACTGTATCTCGACTTTAAGCCGACTTTCAGGAACATCTGCTATAGTAACCACGGATTTCAGTTGAACCTTCCATATTAAAGGAGAATTGGACATGAAAAAGCACATGCCTTACAGGCTGGCCACCGGCCTGATTGCCGCTGTTCTGCTGGCAGGCTGCAGCCCAGGGAGCGGAAACACAGCCTCCCCCTCTGCCGTCACCCAAAACGCCGGAACCGGATCAAACAGTACTGCCGTTCAGCCTGGAACGGGCGAGCAAAGACCGGACGGCATGAACAGGTCTGGTATGAATATCGGTAAAATCAAAAGCATCAGCGGCAGCACCATCACCCTGTATACCGGGCAAATGCCGGAAGGACGGCCGCAGAATAACGGTGAAGGCGGACAAGGCACCCCGCCGGAGGGCGGCAAGGACGGACAACAAGCTGACGGCCAGCAAGGCACTCCTCCCGCAGGTGGCGCACAAAGCGGTGAAGCCGGCCAGCAAGACGGCAGGCGCCAGGGCGGCATGATGCAAAATTTCTCGGAGGAGACGACTGACATTACCGTCACCGCCGATACGGAGTATGTCTCTGTTACCTATGAGAACGGGCAGCAGAAGGAGACCGAGTTAACCCTTACGGATCTCAAGGCTGATGATGTTATCCAATACACCCTGCAGACCGATACTGCCACAGCAGTGAAAATTACGGTTGGTTCAGGCGGCTTCGGTTTTGGCGGAGGCGGCAGGGGCGGTGCTCCCGGATACGGGAACGGCCAGAGCGGCACTGACAGCTCAGTAGAGGCCGGCTCCGCCGGCAAATAAACCGGCAAAGAGGATGGGATCCTGAAAGGGAGCCAGCCTCTTTTTTTATGCTGCACATATTTTTTAGCAGAAATGACTAAATTGAAGCAGTCTTTGGAAAACTTCATATACACAGCTGTCTACTCCAGAAAAGTCGGGTGATCCCATTGCTTGCTACTATCATGTCCTATATCCCGGGCTGGGCAGTGTTTGGCCAGGCAGGCATTGCCCTGCTGTTCCCCCTTCTCGCAAACATTCTGTATAAAGGACTGTACTCGCTGGTAGGCAGCGGGAGAGCCGTGGAATCACCGGGTACCAAAAATGCCAATCCGTCCAAAGGACAGTCTGCCTCACAGGCTGGCGTTGACCCTGCCCCTGCTCCGCGGGAATTCAGCGGCGACTATGCCGCTGACCTTAGCTATATTAAGAGTACCATCGGCAGAAACTCCGATCTTCATTTCAAAGAATTTACCATGACCCGGGTGCAGCGGCAGGCCGTGCTTATCTTCGTTGACGGGATGCAGGACGACAGGCAGCTGAACCTTCAGATCCTGCAGTATCTGATGAATGAAGCAACAGCCGAGTCCCTGTCGGCTCAAGGGATGTCCGGGCCGGGACTGCCCTTCAGCCAGCTCAGTGAGGCCAGCGATCTGACCCTGTTCAACCAGTCCGTCCTGTTCGGACATGCCGGGCTGCTGGTTGAAGGCCTGCCGCAGGGTCTGTTGATTGAGCCGCCAGCCAGCACTGACCGTACGCTTGGCGAGCCGGTCTCAGAAGCGCTGCTGCGCGGGCCAAGGCTCGGCTTCTCGGAGGTGCTCAGTGTGAACACCTCCATCCTGCGCCGCCAGGGCTTCAATGATCAGCTGGAGATGATCTCGTACCGGGCAGGCACCCGGATACAGAGGGATATTGTCCTGGCCTACATGAAGGACATTGTGAATCCGGAGCTGCTCAAGGAAGTAGAGACACGTATCAGCAAGCTGGATATCGATTTTCTGGCGGAATCCGGATATATCGAGCAGCTGATCGAAGATAACTATCTGAGCCCTTTTCAGCAGGTGCAGAATACTGAACGCCCCGACCGGGTAATCAATGCCCTGCTGGAGGGCAGGATTGCCATTCTGCTGGACGGTACGCCATTCGCGCTGATTGTTCCGGTAACCTTCAGCATGCTGCTCCAGTCGCCTGAGGATTATTATGAGCGCTGGCTGCCCAGCTCTTTGATCCGGATGCTGCGCTTCGCGGCCACTTTTATGGCGCTGATGGCTCCGGCTCTGTATATTTCCTTCATATCCTTTCATCCCGGGCTGATTCCTACTGAGCTTGCACTATCCATTATCGAGACCCGGCAGAACGTTCCCTTTCCGTCCGTGATCGAGGTCCTGATTCTGGAGATTTCCATCGAGATTCTGCGTGAGGCCGGTATCCGGCTGCCCAAGCCGGTCGGACCGGCGATGGGCATCGTCGGCGGTCTGATTATCGGCGACGCCGCTGTAAATGCCGGGATCGTCAGCCCGTTTCTGGTTATTGTTGTCGCAGTCACCGCCATCTCCTCGTTCTCCATCCCGATGTACAGCGCCGGACTTACACTGCGGCTGCTCCGTTTTGTCGGAATGGGCTTTGCTGCGTTTCTGGGGATGTTCGGCACGATCCTGTTCTTCCTGCTAATCTGCAGCCATCTCACCAGGCTGAAAAGCTTCGGTGTGCCTTACCTGACACCAGTATCCCCATTCCGGCTCAGTGACTGGAAGGATCTGTTCTTCCGTTCACCACTCAGCCTTATGAAGCGCAGGCCGGTTATGATGAAGACGCAGAATAGCAGAAGGAAGTCATAAATACCTTGCAAGAGAGGAGCCATGCAATGTTTACCCGTACAGATGACAAAATTACCGCTACACAAGCAGCCGTATTCCTTAATAACACCGTGCTTGGCGCGGGGATTCTGACCCTGCCGCGGGGTGTAAGCGAAGCTGTAAAGACCCCGGATTCCTGGCTGTCTGTCACGCTGGGCGGCATCATTGTGATGGCGGTGGTCACCCTGATGGTAAAGATCAGCCAGCAGTTTCCCGGGAAAACGATTTTCCAGTATGCGGGCAGAATCGTCGGCCGGGTGCCGGGTGCAGTGCTCTGCCTGCTGCTGGTTCTTTATTTTCTGATCCTGGCCGGCTTTGAAATCCGTTCGCTGGCGGAAGTCACGCTGTTCTTCCTTCTGGAGGGCACGCCCATCTGGGCGATTGTCCTGCCTTTTATCTGGGCGGGAACCTACCTCGTTTACGGCGGTATCAACTCCATCGCCAGAGTGTTTCAAATCGTATTCCCGATCAGCATCATGATCTTGATGATCTGCTACGCGCTCAGCTTCCGGCTGTTCGATATCGACAATCTGCGTCCTGTCCTGGGAAACGGGATTATGCCCGTCATCCGCGGCCTGAAGTCAACCGTACTCGTCTACAGCGGCTGCGAGGTTATTCTGACGCTTGTCGCTTTTATGCAGAAGCCGGGGCAGGCAGTAAAAACAATGCTGATCGGCATCGGCATTCCGGTTGGGCTGTATCTTTTGACAGTAGTCATGGTTATCGGCGGGCTCTCCATTGATTCTGTTATTACAAGCACCTGGCCGACGATCGACCTGATCCGCAGCTTTGAAATCAGCGGCTTTCTGTTCGAGCGCATGGAATTTCCGCTGATGGTGATCTGGCTGATGCAAATGTTCTGCAACTTCTGCAGCTTCTTTTTCCAGGCCTCGCTGGGCCTTTCCCAGATATTGAAGCTGAAGGTTCATCCGGTGATCTATATGCTGGTTCCAGTCATTTTCATCTCGGCGATGATTCCAAAAACCGTTAATGAAGTGTTCAGTCTGGGGGATTTCATCGGCAGGATGGGGCTCGTACTGTTTCTGTTGCTGCCCGTGCTGCTCTCCATCATCTGGCTTATCCGCACGAAAGGACTGAAGCAGCATGTATAGGCGTTTGCTTCCGCTTATCCTTTGTCTCTCCCTGCTTGCCGCCACCCAGACCGGATGCTGGAGCAGCAAGGAGATCGAGGATCTGGCGCTTTATACCGGCCTCGCCCTCGATAAGGGAGAGCTGACCAAGGCGGAGCAGGAGCTGGAGGATAAAGGCATCACCTATTCCAAGCAGAACAAGATTACGGCAACGATTCAGGTTATTCCGGTGAAGACTACAGGGAGTAAGGACAAGCAGGGCGGCCAGCAGGGCACGCCTTACCAGAATGTCTCCGGCACCGGGGATTCGTTGCTAGAAATTTTCCGCCAGTACTCCATCCGGAACGAACGTCCGATTGTCGGCCATCATCTTAAGGTCATCGTTATTTCAGCCGAACTGCTGAAGCAGCAGTCGATAGGGCAACTGATGGATTTTGTGCTCCGTGACAATGACATCCGCCCCAGTTCCATGGTTTTTATCAGCCAGGGCCGGGCAGAGGAGACGATGGTCTCCAAACGCAGTGATGAAGTCCCTTCCGTTCATATCCGGCAGATGCTCCGCAACAGGAGCAGAACAAGTAAAGTGCTGAGTCCGATGATTCTGTCTAAACTGGACGCACTCATACACTCCAAGCGGAGTTTTGCGCTGCAGAATCTTGTTACTGCGGATGGCGAGACCGAGTTTGCCGGAGCAGCGGTTGTTAAGGGGGGCACTGGGCATTGGGTCGGCAACCTGAATCAGGAAGACACTGAATGCCTCTCATGGCTGACCGGCAAGGGTGATACCGGCGTCATCAAAGCTTATGACTGGGACAATGAGCCGATGACCTATGAGATGAAAGCGATGAAGAGCAAGATCAAAGCCCGTTCGGACGGGGATAAGATTCGGTTTGAGGTGTCCATCGAGACAGAGGGCCGGCTGATTGAAACGTGGAACACCTCAAGCATCCTTTCATCAGGCGATAATACGGAAAAGGCCGCCAAGCTATTTGAAGAAAAGCTGAAGCAGATGATGGAGCATATGATCAGCAAGCTGCAGCAGGATTATAAGGCTGATGTGGCCGGCTTCGGGGATGCGCTCAGCATCCAGCAGCCCCGGGCATGGAAAAAGGTCGAAGACCACTGGGACGAAGTGTTCAGCCGCGCCCGGATCAGCTTCAAGTATGACCTTAAGATTACGGATTTCGGATCATTTACCGAGTAGTGTTCCGGCTTCAGCGGTCATGTATATAAAAAACCGGCAAGCTTTCGCATCACGAAATTTGCCGGTTTTTTTGTATATTCAAAATCTTAGAATCGTCTTACTTCTTATCGGACAAAATCAGAACACCCCGGCCCGGAACCATGGCCGTGCCGCTATAGGTTTGGCCGGTAAGCAGATCAGTGCGCTCCGCTGTCCCGATATCCGCGCCAAGCTCCTCCTCCTTGTGGTTCAAGAGGAACAGATACGATACGCCGTCCTTCACACGCTGAACGGACTCGATGCCTTCCGGTGCCTTAACCAGCGGCATGATGCCGTTCTCCTCGCACAGGGTCGTGAGGAAGCCATGCAGGAAGCTGGCCTCCGGACTGGAAGCCACATAATAAGCTTTGCCTTCCCCGAAGCTGTTCGCGGTCAATACCGGCATGCCCTTGTAAAAGTCTGATCCGTAGCGGGCCAGCACTTCTGCTCCTTCAGAGTGAATCAGATCACAGAGCAGATTGCAGCTGTAAGTGCCGCTTAATGCTCCCCAGTCACTGCTCATAACGATTTCGTTGCTCATCTCAGGCAGCAGCGCATCGATCTCCTCCGCCCAGATGCCGAGCACCTTGCGCAGCTCTCCCGGATAGCCCCCTACGGTAACCAGATCATTTTCATTGACGATCCCGCTGAAGAAGGTGGTCACGAAGGTCCCGCCTGCCTTGACGAAAGCCTCAACCTTAGCGGCAAAGCCCGGCTTGATCATGTACATTACCGGTGCGATCACCACTTTGTACCTGGACAGATCTTCTTCCACACCGATGATATCGGCCTCAATATTTTGCTGGTAGAGCGCATCATAATATTTATGCACTTCTTTTACATAATCAAGGGCAACGGTCGGTCCGCTCGAGAGGTCAAGCGCCCAGCGGTTCTCCCAGTCATAGATAATCCCGATCTGCGCTGCACTGTTCGCGTCCAGCAGCTCATCGCCAAGCAGCGCAAGCTCCCACCCGAGCTCTGCACATTCACGGAAGACGCGGGTGTGCTCGTGGCCGACATGCTCGATAACGGCACCGTGGTACTTCTCGCAGGCACCGATAGAACGGCGCAGCTGGAAGAACAGCACGGTGTCCGCCCCGCGCGCTACCGCCTGGTAGCTCCACAGACGCATCACGCCCGGGCGCTTGAGCGAGTTGTACGGCATCCAGTTCTGCTGGCTCGGGGTCTGCTCCATCAGCATGAACGGCTGGCCGTTCTTCAATCCGCGCATCAGATCATGCGTCATCGCCGTAAAGCTGACCGGAGTATCAAGCGCCGGATAGTTATCCCAGGAGATCACGTCCATATGCTTGGCCCACTCAAAATAATCCAGCTCCGGATAGAAGCCCATCAGGTTGGTGGTTACCGGAATATTAGGGCTGTGCTCCCGGATGGCCTCCTTTTCCAGCTTGTAGCATTCCAGCAGGCTGTGAGACATGAACCTCCGGTAATCCAGGGAAATACCCTGGAAATTGGTACGGTTCCCGTTCCATTCCTCACTCAGCTCATTCGGCACCACAATTTCTTCCCAGTCATAGAAGACATGTCCCCAGAACTTGGTATTCCATGCCTTGTTCAGTGCGTCCAGCGTGCCGTAACGGTCCTTCAGCCAGACCCGGAAGGCCGCTGCAGACTGCTCGGAATAATCATATCCGCCGTATTCATTGGAGATATGCCAGATCAGCAGCGCCGGATGGTCCTTATAACGTTCAGCCAGCTTGCCGGCGAGCCTGGCCGAATATTTGCGGTATACCGGGCTGTTCGGATTGGAGTTATGGCGTCCGCCGAATTTACGTTTTCTGCCCTGGACATCAACACGGGTCACTTCAGGATAGCGGTGTGCCATCCATGCCGGATGTGCGCCTGTTCCCGTTGCCAGACATACATAAGTTCCATTTTTATATAGCCGGTCCATCAGCTCATCCAGCTCCGAGAAGTCATATGTATCTTCAGAAGGCTGAATCATCGCCCAGGAAAAGACGTTAATCGTCGCTACATCAATCCCGGCCAGCTTAAACATCCGTTCATCCTCTGCCCATACCGGGGCATCCCACTGCTCGGGATTATAATCACCGCCGTACCAGATTTTCGGTAATTTATTGTTGATCACGAATCGCACTTCCTTTATAGTATAAGTATATACTTAGTTTAACCCTTAAACTTACCGCTATAAATATAAAATTCGCGCCATAACATATAATAATATGGCATTACACAGAGGTGACTTCTATTGTTAGCTTCACCCCCGCGCAGAATTGTATTCGCCCGCGAAGGCGGGGAGCATCTGCCAATTACACTGGACAGCATGGGCTATAATCCTGATCAGGAAAAAGTTTCGCGGCCGGACGGCTATTACGTCTATCACTGGCTGCAGACGGCTTCCGGCGAAGGGATTATCCATTTCGAGGACAAGAAGCTCACCCTGTCCGAAGGCAGCGGCATCTTACTGCTGCCAGGCACTCCGCACAGGTATGAGGCGCTATCGTCACAGAACTGGTGCACTTACTATCTCACCTTCGGCGGCAGCTCATCCCGGCACATCCTTGAATCTGCAGGCATGCACAGGAATTCCTTTTACCGCTGGGAGAATGAATCGCCGTTGACCGTAATGCTGCAGGATATGCTGGACCGGCATGATGCTGCTGCAGACATGTTCAGCCTGGGCGTGTCCACCGATGCCTACCGCTTCCTGCTGACGCTTAACAAGTACGGTCACCTGCATAACAATACCTCCATCTCCCGGAATGTCGACAAGCTTCAGCCGCTCCTGAAGTGGATGGACAGCCATTACGGCGATCCGTCTATCGGCCTGTATGATCTTGCTTCACAGCTTGATGTGTCGGGCCGCCATCTTAACAGCCTGTTCCTGCAGACCTTCGGACTTTCTCCTTACGCTTATTTCGTACGCCTGCGGATCCGCAAGAGTAAGGAATTACTGGTCAGCAAGCCGGCTATGACTGTCAAAACCATCTCGCAGCTGGTCGGCTTCCGCGATGTCAGCCACTTCGTAGCCACCTTCCGCAAGCAGTCCGGCACAACACCGGATCAGTTCCGGCGGCTGCACTGACCGGCACTGCGCATATTGAAGTTGGTAAAAAGCAGTGTGCTCCGGGAATTCTGCGAATTCAAAGGCAAAAGTGCCTTTTGTTTCGGGCTGCCCCTGGCAACGGATCACATTCCACGTCCTCAGGTGAGCTCACCTTTAAACAAACAAGCAAGCGCATATCTGCCGAGGCTAGCTGGCCGAATAATTCAAAAACCATTTAGTTGGATTTTCGCCATCTATTTTGATGAAAATTCACTGCCCAGAGTAATTAGGTGGAAATATGCCATCTAATTTAGCCGGAAAGCCTTACTGCAGGCAATTTAGATATAATTAAGTGTGCTTTTTCCATCTATTTTCCCAAAACGATGTTTCGGAAGAATATTAGGTGGTGAAATTCCACTTAATTCTGGGAAGAACACGCTGAGCGGGGGCACTGAGTGAGTTAGCTGATATAAAACACGGTGCATTAACATTGAGCCTTGGGCGAGAGTATTGGGCATTGTAATAGCTCTAACAAACAAATACATAAAACAGGGCACCGCTTTCCCGGATACTCCGGGTGCTGGTGCCCTGTTTCTTTATCTCCGGCTTTCACGGGTTCCGTGAAGCGGAAGTCTGATTACTTAATCAACATCTGCAGGCAGGCCTCAGACAGAGGTCTGTTTCAGGCATCTACCCGTCTGCCCCCGGCAGCAGGGAGCTCATTGCAGAAGACTGCCTCCGGCAGATGCACCTTCAGCACTTCTATGAACTCGCGGAAGGCGCTTGTCATATACAGGTCACGCCGCCGGATGAATACAGTCGGCACCTCTGCATAGCGTTCCGGGAACGGATAGCAGGAAATGCCCTGTGTGATATTCATCCGTCTGAAATAGGAGACCGGCAGCACCGCAAAGCCAATCCCCGCCCTGACGCAGGCCATCAGGCCCTCCATCGTCCCGAACTCCATCACCTTGCCCAGCCGGAGGCCCTCCTCCCTGAGCCAGGCATCCAGCCTCATCCGGTACAGGCACTCCGCATTCAGCATGAGCAGGGTCTGCCCGTGAATGGATTGCAAGTCCTCGTAGTCCATGCTGTCCGGAATGATCAGCCCCAACTGCTCGTTGATAACCAGCTCCTGCACAATCTCCGGATGCTCGACCGGCCCATCCAGGAAGGCGCCCTGGACAGTATGCTGCAGAACAGCGTCGATCAGTTCAGAGGGTCTGCGAATCTGCAGCTGGACCTCAACGTCCGGATAGCAGCTGCGGTAGGCGGAGAGTATGGCAGGCAGCCGGACAGCAGCGGTTGTATCGGAGCCGACCATAATGGAGCCTTTGGGCACCGGCGAATCCAGAACCGCCTGCTGCGCTTCATCCAGCAGCTTGAAGATCCGGACTGTATATTCAAGCAGGGTTTGTCCGGCTGAAGTCAGCGTGATCCCCCGGCTGTGCCGGTAGAACAGCGGTGTCTTCAGCTCCTGCTCCAGCTGTTGAATCCGGGCCGTCACATTCGATTGAACATAGCTCAGACTTTGCGCCGCTTTGGAGATGCTTCCTTCCTCGGCCACTGCCTGAAATACCCTGAGAAGCCCTATATCCATAATCCGTTACTCCCCCTCCAAAAGCAGCCATCACTTGCAGTGATGCCCTCCATCATTTCCCTTCATTATACAAGAAAAGCTGCAGGGAATATGATGGAATTATAAAAGATGACTGCGTTGTCAGACCCAAGCTCCCCAACAAAACTCAAGTCTATGCTTCCGAGGCAAGTTTGCGCAGCCATATCAAGGGAGCGATCCTACAAACTTAAGTCTATGCTTCCGAGGCAAGTTTGCGCAGCCATATCAAGGGAGCGATCCTACAAACTCAAGTCTATGCTTCCGAGGCAAGTTTGCGCAGCCATATCAAGGGAGCGATCCTACAAACTTTTAAGGAGTGAACAAAAATGGATACCAAACGTTGGAGCTTCAAGGTGCCCGGAGGCCAGGAAGGCAGCGAAAAAGCTATTGATATCAGCCGGATCACCACTGTGTATGAATTGCTCGCTATCATGCGCGGTGAAGAGAACGAACAGCCATCCAGCCCCGGCCCGGAAAGACGACCGCCAACAGCTCCTGTTCCCTTTTCCCGCCGCCTCGGCAGCAAAGGCAGAAGACGCCATCCCTCAGCTTAAGCCATGGGTAACCCTCAATAACGTACAGCAGAGATCTATACACTGAAAGTCAGCACAGACGATCTGTGGAAGTTGGCACAGGGCCACCACCTCTGCCCGCTCCCGCAATTCTAACGGACAGTAGCGACCTTATTTACCCGAAAAACATAACTTTATCCGGTTAACGGACCGTAGCGCTCTTATCCCCTTACTTCCAGCCGCATTTGGCAGAAAATCCGGGGAATAGGAGCGCTGGTGTCCGTTAGCCTGCGAAAAAATATGATTTGTACGAAATAAAGGCTGCTCAGTCCGTTAGCTTCGAGCTGGCCGTTACCCTTCCAGCTCCAGAATCTCAACACCGTATGGAGCAAGCAGCAGCAGACCTGAGCGCGTCTCTCCGCTGAATGCGCAGCGGTAATTCTTCTCCAGCGGCACGGCCTGCTCGGTCCGGCTGAGATTCAGCAGGAACAGGAAGCTGCCGTTCTCCCCGCTGCGCACGGAAGCCTGAACGCCGTCCGGCAGGCCGGCGAAGCGCCGGAGCCCGTGCCTGCCGGCCAGACTGCCAAGCAGTCCCGACCAGTAACGCTCCTCGGCATGAGTGCCGAAGTAGTACACCTCGCCTTTGCCGAAGCGGTTAACGGTGATTGCCGGAGTGCCGGCATAGAAATCATCGTTATACCAGGCTATAGGCTCTGCAGTAACCGGAGTCAGCAGATCGCACCACTGGCTGCAGGCAAAGGTATCACTGGCCTCGTCCCGGATTACATGGGCAGCGCCGCCGATTGGATCATATTCATGCACCCAGACTCCGGCAGCGCGGCTCAAAAGGCCCGGCAGCGGCTGCATGACGCACACATTGTCCATGTTCTTCACGCCTGTCCGGTTCGTCAGGATCAGCGTGCCGCCGGCAATTGCGTATTCCTCCAGCTGCGCCGCCAGCTCCTCGCCGAGCAGATACAGGCTTGGCGCAATGACCAGCTTATAGCCGTCCAGCGGCTCCCCCGCACGGATCACATCGCAGCCGATGCCAAGCTTCGTCAGGGCGCGGTGGATCTGCTTGATGTTCTCATAGTAATCGAACCCTTCAGCCTGCGGCTGAATATCCAGTGCCGCCTTCTGCTCATGGGAATGCAGAATCGCCACTTCAGCTTTAAGCACCGTTCCCTTGAGCTTACCGCTAAGCTGGTTCACCTCACTGCACAGCTGTGCAAACTCGGTGAACCTGCGGCCCGGCACATTGCTGTGGTCGATCAGCCCGTGCCAGTACTGCTCGGCACCGGCAATTGCGCTTCTCCAACGGAAATGAACAACCGTGTCCGCCCCCCGGGCGATGCTCTGCCAGGCATAGGCCCGGATGAAGCCGGGATATGGCGTACGCCACATCGGCATCCAGCATCCCGGCGGTCCGCTGAGCTGCTCCATAATCCAGAAGTTGCTCCGCTTGATCCCGCGTGTCACATCCAGCGACAGCGCCCCGCTGTAAGGAGTGGTCGCCTGCTTATCCGGCGACGTATTGGGATAATAATCAAAGGACGCGACATCCAGATCCGCACCGACCGCATACATGTCCAGCCGCTGCGGATAGCTGTGGAAGTTGTGCGTAACGAAATGCCCCGGACATTCAGTGCGCAGAACCTCCAGCTGAGTCTGCTGGAATTTCACCACCGCATCCCACTGGAAACGCTGGAAATCGAGCAGCAGCGAAGGATTCTGGAATTTTGACCCGCCATAAGGCACCGTCAGCTCGTTCCAGTCACTGTACTCACCGCTCCATACCACTGTTCCCCACTCGGCATTTACCCGGTCCAGGCTGCCGTACTTGCCTTGAACCCAGCTGCGGAACGCCGTATTGCAGGCATCGCAATGACAGTCGATCATCCCGAATTCATTGTCGGTCTGCCAGCCGATTACCGCCGGATGTCCGCTGTAATGGCGGGCCAGCTTCTCAACGATACGCGTGCCGTACATACGCAGTGACCCGCTGTTATAGCAGCGGTGTCCGCGCACGCCCGGATGATAGATTTGCCCGTCCGAGAATACCGGCAATACATCAGGATACGCCGTTGTCAGCCAGCGCGGCGGTGTTGCTGTAGGCGTTCCGATGACAACCTGCATACCATAGCGGTGCAGCAGATCGATCGCCCGGTCGAGCCATCCAAACTCAAAGCGCCCTTCTGACGGCTCAAGCCGGCTCCAGGCAAATTCGGCTACCCTGACCACCCGGACGCCGGTTTCCTTCATTAACTTTATGTCCTCTTCCCACAACGACTCATCCCAATGCTCCGGATAATAGTCAACGCCGATCTGGACGTTGCTGTGGTCACTCTTTTCTCCACTAAATTTACCCTGTTCCCTGCTATAGGCACTCTTTTCCTTACTGTATTCACTCAGTCCCCTACTGTAATCACTATTCCCCTTGATGTAACCGCTCTCTTCTTTACCGTAACTGTTCATCCCCATTGACTCGCTCTCCTTTCCTGCATGGTTCCATCTTACCAAAAAGGCGCCCCCGCCTCACATCACTGATGCGAGAGGCGGGAACGCCCCGGCAAATCCACTTGCTTAATCCAACTTTAACGGTCCTTTAAAGGACTCTATATTTAGTTTCCAAAAACCTTACTTCTTTAACTTGTCCCAAGCTGCTTGCATGGAAGCTTCCCAGCCGGCTTCGTCCACTTTACCAGCAATCAGCTGCTGAATCGAGCTGGCGAATTCTTGGGTTACACCATCAGGGAATTTCGAAGCCTGCAATCCGTAAACTTTACCTGCTTTAACATAGTTCCATACATCAGCACCAAGAAGGCCGATATCTTCAGGTGTTGCAGGGATTGTGGACAAAGCAGGGATGAATTTCCATTTTTTCACGATATACTCTTTACCCATGTCAGAAGTTACGAGCCAGTTGAGAAAAGTCTTAGCTTCTTCCTTCGAATCGGAATCCTTGTTAACGACCAGGTTAGCCGGAACGCCTACAGACAGCTTATCATTCATTGCAGCATCGTCGTTGATTGGCATAGGGAACATACCGATGTTCATGTCCGGAGTGATGCCGTCAACCAGAGTCTGTGCCCAGTTGCCTTCCTGCATCATAGCCGTTTCGCCATTAGCGAACATAGCCAGGTGAGTATTAGCATCTGTAGTCAAAGGATTTTTCTGTCCATATTTTACAGTCAGGTTGAGCAGATTGCTCCAATCCTTAAATTTCTCGTTGCCCACGATTGTGGAAGTGCCGGCGTTCAGACCGTTGATGAACTCATCAACATTATCCTGCTGTGCAAAAGCTACGCTGATGCCCTGGATACCCAGCAGCCACCATTCCTGATAAGCGTTGCCGAAAGGAATAACGTCGATCGCCTGCAGCTTTTTAGCCGCTTCTTCCAGCTCGGTGATGGTTTTAGGTGTTTCGGTGATACCTGCTTTTTCGAACAGGTCCTTGTTATATACATAACCGATACCTTCAAGGTTCATTGGCATCCCGTAGGTTTTGCCGTCCTTGGTCATTGGCTCAGCTGCCAAAGGAATCAGATCCTTAACCCAAGGCTGGTCGGACAGGTCCTCGAGCTTGTCTCCCCACAGTTCCATTTCCGCATAACCGCCGTTTGAGAAAATATCAGGCGCATCGCCGGAAGCGAATTTCGTCTTCAGGGCTGCCGCATAGTCCGCACCGCCGCCTACAGTCTGGATGTCCAGCTTGATGTTCGGATACTCTTTTTCAAATTCAACCTTCAGCTCGTTCAGGCCTTCTACGATTTCCGTTTTGAACTGGAAGATTTTAACCGTTTTCACTTCTCCGGATGCGGAGTTGCCAGCGCTTCCATTTTGTGCGTTATTTGAAGCGGTATTGTTATTGCCGCCGCAGGCCGCGAGCACAACAGACATCAGCATTACGCTGGACATCATTACTGCAGTACGTTTCTTATTCATTCTATTTTCCCCCTTGATAAGTTTGAATGCTTGATAAATGTATGGAACGAAGGACTCGGGAAGGGATTAACCCTTCACCGAACCCGCCGCGATTCCCTCAACAATGTAACGCTGCATGAACAGATAGAACACAACAATTGGAGCTACACCGAGTGTCAGCGCCGGAAGCGCCATATCCCACTGCTTCGTATACTGCCCGAAGAACGAGAAGGTTGCCAGCGGAATAGTCCGCAGCTCAGGTGCCTGAAGAATCAGAGACGGCAGCAGATAGTCATTCCAGATGCCCAGTGCATTCAGTACGATAATCGTCATCAGCATCGGCTTGAGCAGCGGAAGTACGATCCGGAAGAATACAGTCAGCGGATTACAGCCGTCAACGGTTGCCGCTTCTTCGATCTCCAGCGGTACGGATTTGATGAATCCGTGGAACAGGAAGATCGCCATCGGAATGCTGAGGCCGAGTTGGGCCATTACCAGACCGGGAATAGAATTGTTGACTCCCAGGAAGTTAACCACCTGCAGGATCGGAATCATGATGGTCTGGAACGGCACCACCATTGCCGCTACGAACAGCAGCAGGAGAATCCGGTTGAACTTTGAATCTGCGCGGACCATCCGGTATGCTGCCATGGCAGAGAACAGGGCGATCAGGATAACACAGATCACTGTAATGATAATCGAGTTCCGGAAGGCTTCCGAGAAACGTGCCAGCTTCCAGGCCTGCGAGTAGTTGGACCAGACGAATTCGGACGGCCAGGCCGCCGCATTACTAAGAATTTCCCCGAACGATTTCACCGAGTTAGCCAGCAGGAAATAGAACGGTGACAGGAACAGCAGGCCAAGGAGAATCATAATGATTTCCAGGCCATAATTCCACTTGCCTTTGCCTTCGGTTTTCATTACGCTTCAACCTCCTTGCTCTTCGTAATCCGCACCTGAATGACCGTAATGATGGCAACGATCAGGAAGAACAGCAGGGCTTTTGCCGTACCCAGTCCATATCGGTTGTTCAGGAAGGCTTCGTTATAGATGTTCATCGCTACAGACTCTGTAGATTTGAACGGTCCGCCCTTGGTCAGGGACAGGTTGAGGTCGAACATTTTGAAGGACCAGGAAATGGCCAGGAACAGTCCGACTGTTACAGCAGGCATAATCAGCGGAACAATGATGCTGCGCAGCGTCTGGCTGCGGGAGGCTCCGTCGATTTGTGCTGCTTCCAGTACCTCTTTAGATACATTGTTAAGTGAAGCAATGTAGATAACCATCAGGTAACCGGAGGACTGCCAGACAAATACGATGACGATGGCCCAGAAGCCGGTTGTCGCATCGCCGAGCCACGGAAGATTGAAGAAAGACCAGCCGGTAAGATCGCCCATAGTGGCGAAACCCTTGATGAAGATGAACTGCCATATAAATCCAAGCAACAGACCGCCGATTACGTTAGGCATAAAAAAGATGGTGCGGAGCATGTTGCGTGTCTTTAGCGCTTTGGTCAGGAAATAGGCCAGGAAAAAGCCCACTACGTTGGTCAGCACAACCCCCAGCAGCGTAAACCGCACGGTAAACCAGAAGGATGACCAGAAATCCGAATCATTTGTAAAAATCGTTTTGAAATTGTCAAAGCCTACCCAGGCGACATTCCCGGATACGCCGTTCCAGTCGGTGAAGGAGTAATACATCCCCATCACAAACGGGATAATCATGACGATCGTAAAGAACAATAATGCCGGGCCAACGAAGAAAAGCTGTTGACCGAGCCCGGACAACTTATTGCCGCGCATATATTGGCCCCCCCTTTCTTTTACTCACTTACTTGTTTATGATCTATTCATATTATCTGTTTTTTGAAGGACCTCTTACACCTACGCAAGTGATCTTTCAGGTGTAAAATATTGATCGGATGTGACAAGAATCGATGAAATGGAACAATATTCGCACCAAACTGATCGTTTTTTTACTCCTCCCGACCCTTGTCTGTATTATGGCGACCATGTACATCAGCTATTCCTACACAACTCAGTCGCTGCGGACACGGGCTGTGGATGAGAACAAAAATCTGCTCTATCAGGGCTACAAAAATATCGACAGTCTGATTCAGGAGATCAACCGGCTGTCGCTGAGCGTCTATTCCGACTCCGATTTCTACCGCCTGCTTGAGGCCGGCTATGATGACCTCTCCTCCGATATCGCCATTTATAATTCACTCAGTTACATTTCCACTTCCCTGCCCAATATTTCGCAGGTGTACCTGTACGGCGTCAAGGACGGCAAAGCCACGCTGATTACCGACAACACTACGCCCAAGCGCTGGCTGGGGAGTGCCCCCTATGAGGAGGCCAATCTTACCGGCAGCTCTCCGGTCAAGGTTCAGACCACCCATATCAGCAATGTCTATGGCCTGACCCTGCCGCTGACCCAATTTGTTCCCGAACCGGTCTTTACCTTTCACCGCAGAATCGAACGTATTCCTTCTTCGGAAGCCCTCGGCTATCTGTCCGTTGACGTCAAGCTGGCGGCGCTTACCGAAATTGTGGAGCAGCTGTATGAGCAGGATCAGGAAAATATCTATCTCGTGGACAGCGACGGCAGCGTGGTCTACAGCCGGGATGAAGCTGCGCTCGGCAAGCCGCTGAATGCAGGCTGGTACAGCAGCCAGATTGCCGCGAACACAGAGCCCCAGGGGTATTTTGAGGAGGGCGGGTCCGTCTTTATTTATCAAAAAATCGAGAGCACCGGCCTCAGCTGGACGCTTATCAAACAGATTCCGGTTTCCTATCTGTTCCGTGAAGCCAAGGAGGCTGCCGGCATCAACATCCTGCTGCTGTTCCTGCTGATGAGTATGATCATCGCCCTGACTGTCCTGATCTCCTTCCGGATCACGGCCCCGATCAAGCAGCTGACCCGGTACATGAACCAGGTGCGGACCGGGAATCTGGAGGTGGATATCCGCCCGGCGGGCAATGATGAGATCGGTGTGCTGACCGAGCATTTCCGCAGCATGATGGACACGATCAACAACCTGATTTTGCGGGAATACCGGCTGGAGCTGTCCAACAAAACCAATGAGCTTAGGGCGCTGCAGTCGCAGATTAACCCGCATTTTCTGAACAATACGCTGCAGATTATCGGTACTCTGGCCCTTGAGATGAAGGTTCCGCAGATTTACTCCCTGCTCTCGGCCCTGGCCAAGATGATGCGGTACAGCATGCATAATGATGAAAAGATCGTCACGGTCAAGGATGAGCTGGAGCATGTCAAAGCCTATGTCGAGCTGCAGCGGGAGCGTTTTGAAAATAAGTTCACTTTCCGCTACGATATGGAAGAGCCGCTGCTCGGCGTACTGATGCCGAAGATGATTCTTCAGCCGATTGTGGAAAATTACTTCAAGCACGGCTTTAATCTGTCCCGTACGGATGGATTCATTGAGATTACGGCCAGCGGACTGGACGGCGGGCGGATGGAAATGACCATCCGGAACAACGGTACTTCCATCCCTGCCGCCAAGCTGGAGAAGCTGCGCCAGGAGCTTAACCGGCCTGATCCACTCGATGTTTCCGCACTCAAGAGCAGTGAGGAAAGACGTGATGCGCCCGGTGCAGGCATCGGTCTCGGCAATGTGCTGGCCCGCCTGCGTCTCGTATGCGGTGAAGATGCTGCACTTACTGTAGACAACCTGCCCGAAGGCGGCGTAATGGTCAGACTGGAAATTGATATACTAACGGAGAGTGAACGGATATGAAGGCGCTGATTGTGGACGATGAAGCAAGAGTCAGGAAGGCGGTCCGGCTGCTGGTCAACTGGGACGCCCACCAGATCGGGGAAATTATGGAGGCCGGAAGCGGTAATGAAGCGATTGAGCTGATCCGTGAGCATAAGCCCGGGCTCGTTATTATGGACATGATGATGGAATCCGGCAATGGCATTGAGCTGATGACGTGGGTCAATGAGTTCGCCGGGAGCACGAAGTTCATTGTTGTCAGCGGGCATAATGATTTTGATTTTGTGCGCGAGACAGTCCGGCACGGGGGAATTGACTATATTCTCAAGCCTATTGAGCCGGAGGCCATCAATAAGGCTGTCGCCAAGGCGGTTGCCGCCTGGCGCTCTGAGGCAGAGGAACGCAGCCAGCGGCAGCGGCAGAGCATCCGGCTGAACGAGATCAAGCCGATCTACGGCGAGCGGCTGCTCTCAGCGCTCATTGATGATCCGGTGACCGCAGAGACTACGCTGCGCCGGCTGGTTGCCGAGGGCGTTATCCCCGGCAGTGCCGGAGCTGCGCGTCTGCTGCTCGTGCAGACGGATGCCGGCAATAACCCGCTGCTGCGGCGTTTCGGCGGAGACAGCGAGCTGCTCTATTATGCCATCGTTAACATCTGTAACGAATTTCTGCAGCCGCAGGGCATAGGCACAGCCTTCCGCTACTGGGGCGGACCGCCGGAAATCGCCATTCTGCTGTGGGATGTTCAGGAATCCGTTACCGAGCTGACCGGCAAAATCAATCAGGGCCTGTTCCATACCCTGCAGCTGCGGATGCACTTTGGCATCAGCTCGGCCGGCAGCCTGCCGGGCCGGCTTGCCGCACAGCGCACAGAAGCTGCCGAAGCCCTGCTGCGCCGCAATCTGCTGCGGCATGAGGATTACAGCCACTTCAGTATTGCTTCGGCAGAATACCGGCAGGATACAGGCGCAGCCGGAGCAAAACCGATCTTTGCCGATGTCCAGGAGGACTGGAAAATGGCGGTTGTCAGCGGCAACACGAATGCCTTGTCCGCCGCAGCGCAGCACTGGACCGAGGAGCTCAGCCGCAGCGGTATCATCACTCCTGAAATGCTCGGCTCCTGGAAAGCCGATGCCCTGCTGTTCCGGTCCCGGCTGGTCCGCGAGACGCTGGGCAGCCAGGCCGAGAGCGCCCTCGCAGAGCTGGAGCTGTCCGACCGCGATAACCCTGCTCCATATGCAGGCGGCTACTCGTTCTCGCTGTTTGCCTGGCGCGACTGGTCCTACGCGCTGATGGCCAGCCTGTCCCGGGTGCTGTCAGCCGTACAGGTCAAGGAACGCAACCCGCTGACAGAGATCGTAAAATATATCGACCAGAACTACATGGCCGATCTCTCGCTGCAGGAGGTTGCCGGCAAATTCTATGTCAGCCGGGAGTATATCTCACGCAAGTTCAAGCAGGAATACGGCATTAATTTTACTGACTATATCGGCTCTGTTCGGATCGAAAAAGCCAAGCTGCTGCTGCAGAATCCGAGCCTTAAGCTCTCGCAGATTTCGGAGATGGTCGGTTTTCATGATGTGAAGTATTTCAGCAAGGTGTTTAAGAAGCAGACCGGAGCTACACCGAAGGATTACCGGATACAGGTTACCCTCTGAAGTCCAAGCAGACAGAAAGCAGCTAATGCTCATTAATTTGAGCTTCCAATTGTAATTAAGCAGGTCAAATGTCTATGCACCGGAGGCGGATGCTGCATAATATGGGTCTGTAAGATGTTCTTGCGGAGGAGGGAATACGATGAGCGGTTGTGCAAATGTCGGCGGTATGTTCACTTCCACTACAACAATTCTGGTGCTTTACATTCTGCTGGTAATCATTCTTAAAACATTCTAGGGAATCCAGACACAGCAAGGAGCCTGGCGGCCGTGAAACGGCTGCCAGGCTCCCCGTCAGTTCTACTTGGATCAGAAGCCGCAGAATTAACCGCAGGATATCGGCACTGTCAGTGAAATCATGTATACAGAAGCGTAATAACCAGCAGTTCATAGAGAACCAAGGTCAAAAGGGCTTCGTCGCTGCCGCCAAAAAAGGCCCGGTGTCCTCCATGCTGCTGTACCCCCAAATAAAAGAATCCCCTGTCACAGCCAAGTAATCTTCCTGTTACAATCTGTCCGTCCATCGTCTGCACCTGTACATACTGATTGAGATGCTGTCTGCATACATTGTGTATATGATGTCTGACTGATTTCAAATTCTGGACAGCCTGATTATCCGCCTGATACAGCACTTTCTGCTGCATCCCCGCCTGAATTCCCATTTATAAGCACACTACCTTCCTGTTTAAAAGTACTACATAGTATGCCTAATAGGTCCGGTTGGTTCATTACTCCGGCTGACGGTACCACGCCAAAAAAGCGTCGGCTACCGCCTTGCCGGCATGACCGTTCGGATGTGGATCAAACTCGTTGCTCATATACTCCGGCCGGATCCGGTGCTCTTCCGGAGCAGGCTCCGATAATACGGCAGCAATGTCGAATACCCGGTCCACGCCAGCCGGAGGATTACTGCGAATCGCCGCGTTTACCGTACGCCAGTAGGTCTCCCTCTCCTCAGCAAAGTTAAACGGGGGAACGGTGCTGAGAATAATCTTGGCCGCCGGGTTCGATTCTTTGATCTTGCTAATGATCCCTGCCAGGTCGCCAAGCAGCTCCTCCGCTGTGCGTTTCCCGATATCCAGATCGTTGACGCCTAGCACCATCAGTATCTCATCACCCTGCTTCGCCTTGTTCAGCCATGGGCCGTCTCCGGCCACATCATAGGCTCTGCCCCAGCCCGAGCCGATATTCCAAAGGCCGTACTCCGTTCCCAGCCCTTCGGCAATGCGTGCCGCCCAATAGGAGTAAGCATCCTTCTCTGTACGTACCCCCTGGGTAATCGAATCGCCCAGGAAGACAAGCTTCTTCGCTGCCTGCTTCTTGTAGCCGATATAACTCGGAGCTACAAGAAGCTTATCCGATTCCGAGAATTTCTCAGCGGTCTCACTGCCTGCCAGATTTCCAGGGGCATCGAAGCCGCTGACAAGCATTCCCTCAACGTTATACGGGAAGGACTTGCCGGCTGCCAGTGTCCTGATCGTCCAGGTGAACGCCAGATAATGCCCTTCCGGCAGCTCAAGCTCTGCCTCATCGCTCCAGAAGCATTCGCCGGAAGCGACCTGCCGGGAGCCTTGCCCGCCGAAGGTAACCGGAATCTGTGTCCCCGGCGTTACCGAGCCGTCCGGTACAAGCCCTCCGTCAGCGATATAGGCAGCCTCGATTACCCACTCTCCGCCCGGCTCGCTGCCGCTGGCCTCCTGCCCCAGATCCCAGGTGGAATCCACATGGTTGCTATGCCAGAACTTCAGCGTCAGGCCGCCGTTTTCTCTAAGACGCACGTAGGTGCGGTATGTATGCGTAAACGGCTCCGCTGCATTCATAATAAAATTCGCTGCCGTAGATAGTGCCGTTGCCGAGGAGTAATCAGCCTGGCTGAGCACTCCGTTGTTGTCTTTATTGTCCATAATTATTTCTCCTATTCTGTTACGCTGGCAGATCCAGCGGCCTCTACCCGGGCTTAAACCAACATTTAGTTGGATTTTCGCCACCTAATTTCATCATTTCTCAACATTAGCAATCATTAAGTGGAAAATCGCCACCTATTTTAGCCCACAAACCCCGTATAGCTCAAAAGGTGCGAGATTAAGTGGCGTTTTTCCCACTATTTGCACCAAAGCGGCAGTTTGCTGACAATTAGATGGCGAAATTCCACTTAGCATAATTGAACCCGTGATTTTCTGTTGCAGGATTGAGCCCTTACAGGTTCCTCTCCAAAAAAACTCGCTAATAAACCGGGAACAATCTGTTCCCGGTCATTAGAGAGCTGGTCTTAACCTATTTCAATGTAACGGTGAAGGAGACAGACTTCGTTCCCGCAGCCACATTCACAGTAGTATCATCCGCCTGCTCAGCACCTTCTACGGATGCGATGGCACCCAGGTCCTTCACAGCCAGCGAGAAGGCTTTGCCGCTGCCTTCGGCAGTCACAGTAATCTTGCTGCCTTGACGTTCAGCCTTTACAGTCAGCTCAGGCGCACCCTTGATGTCACGGACAACCGCAGTTGTTGCAGCACCGTCTTCCAGCGAGTACAGGCCGAATTTCACGCCATCTGCAAAATCATAATCCGGACGGGTATCTTCACTGCCTGTAGCAAGCAGCGAGTTCTGGCGTACGAACAGCGGCAGGCTGAAGAAGTCATGTTTCTCTTTGCGCCAGGATCCGCCTACTACGGTTTCACCGCTCAGCAGGTGCGTCCAGCGGCCGGCCGGCAGATAGTATTTCACTTCGCCGTTCTCCTGGAAGATCGGAGCAACCAGCAGCTTGTCACCAAGCATGTACTGGCGGTCAAGCACTTCACAGGTAGGATCTTCAGGGAATTCCATGACCATGGCCCGCATCGATGCCCAGCCCTCTTCATGCGCCTGTCCGGCAACATCATACAGGTAAGGCATCAGGCTGCATTTGAGCTTGGTGAAGAAGCGGGTAACATCCACCGCCTCATCGTCATAAGCCCAAGGCACACGGTACGAGGTGCTGCCGTGCAGACGGCTATGGCTGGAGAGCAGACCGAAGGCCAGCCAGCGCTTGAAGACATGCGCAGGAGCTGTATTTTCGAAGCCGCCGATGTCATGGCTCCAGAAGCCGAAGCCGGACAGACCGAGGGACAGGCCGCCGCGCAGGCTTTCTGCCATCGACTCATAGTCCGCGTAGCAGTCGCCGCCCCAGTGAACCGGGAACTGCTGCCCGCCGGCTGTAGCCGAACGCGCAAATACCGCTGCTTCATTTTTGCCGAGCTTCTCTTCCAGTACGTCGAACACAACCTTGTTGTACATTTGTGTGTAGTAGTTGTGCATTTTTTGCGGATCAGAGCCGTCGAAGTACACAACATCCGTTGGAATACGCTCGCCGAAGTCTGTTTTGAAGCTGTCTACGCCCATGTCCACCAGGTCACGCAGGTAACCGGCATACCATTCGCAGGCTGCAGGGTTAGTGAAGTCCACCAGACCCATTCCGGCTTGCCACAGGTCAGTCTGGTACACGTCGCCGTTCGCTTTTTTGATCAGATAGCCGTTCTTCTTGCCTTCCTCAAACAGCGGGGAGCGCTGTCCGATATAGGAGTTGATCCATACGCAGATCTTCAGGCCTTTCTCCTTCAGGCGTTTCAGCATGCCGACAGGGTCCGGGAATACACGCGGGTCCCACTGGAAATCCGTCCATTGGTATTCACGCATCCAGAAGCAGTCAAAGTGGAACACATGCAGCGGCAGATCACGCTCAGCCATGCCTTCTACGAAGGAGTTAACGGTAGCTTCATCGTAGTCCGTTGTGAATGAAGTCGTCAGCCACAGGCCGAAGGTCCATGCCGGAGGAAGCGCAGGCTTACCGGTGAGGGAAGTATATTTGCTGATAACCTCTTTAATCGAAGGTCCTTCGATCACGAAATATTCAAGGCTCTCTCCAGCTACGCTGAATTGGGCTTTTTTCACTTTTTCCGAAGCGATCTCATACGAAACCAGCTCAGGATGATTAACAAATACGCCGTAGCCCTTGCTTGTTACATAGAACGGAATGTTCTTGTACGCCTGCTCCGAGCTGGTGCCACCGTCTTTGTTCCAGATATCAACAACCTGTCCATTCTTCACAAAAGAAGTGAAGCGCTCGCCCAGACCATAGACATATTCGCCTACGCCGATATCCAGCTCTTCACGCATAAACGTGTTGCCGTCCTGATCGGTGATGTAAGCCATGGATTTGAAACCGCTGCCGGTAATGCGCTCGTCACCGCGGTAGAAATCCACGGACCAGTGAGTGCCTTTGTTGATGACTACACGGAGTCCGCCGCTGATCAGTACGGTTTGTGCTTCATTTTCTTCCACCTGAACGTGGTCACCAGTTCCCTTGGTCAGCTCAAAAGCCGGGCCGCGTTCAACAACGCCGTCATTGTGAATGATCTTCACGCCTACAACGCCCGGAAGCGGTGAGTGGAATTTAACAGTAAGGAGCGTGGAGTTCAGTGTTGCTGCACGTCCTGTAATTGGAGTTGTTTGTGTGATTGCAGTCAGACCTTCAGCAGTCTTTTCTACTACATAATTCTGCACTGCGCCGTTGATATTGATTCCCTCACGAACCAGCCAAAGGCCGTCTGTAAATTTCATAAGTGTGCTTGCCACCCTTCAATTTGGTGTTTATAGTTGCATTATAACGATAAAAAAACAACAAAACTAATATAATATAGCTTATTTATAACACTATTCTGATGTTTATCTAACAAGGAGGCCTATTTATGGACCGCACGTCCCAGCGATTGCTCAAAGAAGACCGTGTACATGGCGATGTCATGTTTCCGCTGGCCGCCTACTGGATCGAGCTTCCGGCCGGAACCCACATCCTGGACACACACTGGCATGAGGAGGCAGAGTTTTTTATGCTGCAGGAAGGGGAGATTCTGTTTCAGGTGGATACCGATTATTTCCCGCTCCGCGTCGGTGAAGCTGTGTTTATCGAATCCGGGGATATTCATGCCGCTCACGTCCTGAAGGATGGCCCCTGCCGGTTTTGTGCATTGGTATTTCATCCGGATCTGCTGGCCAGTGCCCAGTATGATACGATTCAGCAGACGGTCATTCTGCCGCTTCAGGAGAAGCGCCAGAGCTTCCCCCGGCATCTTACACCGGCTGTTCCCTGGCAGCAGGAGCTGCTGCTGCAGCTTGAGCGGATGATGGACGCATATGCTAATAAAATGCCCGGATTCGAGGCCTTTATGAAAGGAACCTTGCTGATTATGCTGTCACAGATTGCCGCGCCGGACCGTTCCGTGAACCACAGCCTGTCGCCGGGTGCGGATACCACCAAGGTCAACCGGCTCAAAAAGGTCATCCTTTATATTCAGGAAAACTATAAGGAGCCAATCCGTACCAGTGATCTGTCGGGACTGATTCCGATGAGCGAAGGCCAGTTCTGCCGTTTCTTCAAGGCCATGACCCGCAAGACACCGGTGGACTATATCAACTCCTACCGCATCCGCCAGGCAGCCGCACTGCTGCAGCAGACTGAACGCAAAATTTCCGACATCGCGCTTGAGGTCGGCTTTGACAACGTCAGCTATTTCATCAAAGTCTTCCGCAAAGCAATGAACTGCTCGCCCTCGGAGTTTCGTAAAGACGGGGCTCAGGGTGCAGTAGCGGGGCAGCTGTATCCTTAAGGCCAGAGGTACAATATCTCAAGCTGACAAATTTAACCTGTCCATATAAAATAATCATTTAGAAGGGCAGGGGAAATCATGAATATATTGAAAGTTTTAACTGGATTGGTACTGTTGCTCCGCCTCTTAATATCAGGTGTTGCGACAAGCGACAATCCCCCCGTATACGAGCACCCGCTGGCATCTGATCAAATTACAGACCCCTCCATGCGTGAGATCCGCAAGATGCTGGAGGAAGCAGGGCTTGGCGCATATTGGGATACATTGAAACATCAGATTTTACCCGGATTCTACATGGTTCCAAAAATGACAGATGAGGCGGATATCGAGCTTGGGGCCAGCAAAATCGGCGGGCAGCCTGATATGCCTGCTTCCTATCAATGGCCTTCTTGGAGAAATCACCCCATGTCGTTTGTCGCTCAAATCAATCTTGAAGAGTTCCCTATGAATCTGGTTAACCCGGAATATCCGTCCACCGGGATTCTCTACTTTTTCTATGTATATGATTATGAATTATGGTATACAGACGAGGATTATGATGAAGATAAGATGAACAATAATGTTGTATATTATGCCCCGGATACAGCAGCACTGGTTAGGAGGCAGCCGCCGGCAGCGTTATCGGAAGAACAGATATTCAAGTCCGCGCTGCTCGAACAAAAGCTTGAATTAACGCTGCCCGATTCAGACTATCTGGAGGCTAACCATTTGATGAACAACAAAGCGGACTTGGACCGCTATGCGCTGGAATTCAAACCGAAATTCACGGATACCTACAACCGAGGGATCGGATTCCGTTTCCTGGGCCATATGTCAGCGCTGCAATACGGAGGCCACCCCAGCGATGAAATTCTGTTATTTCAGGCTGATTCTGATGATCAGATCGGAATGGAATGGGACTTGTCGGGATTATTGCACTTTTTCATCAATGCGGATGATTTCAAAAAAGGCTTCTTCGAAAATGTTTATACGAACCGCGTGGGTACGTGAGGGCTGCAGGCTCAACAGGATTTTGTACGGATCGATTCAGCAGCTGCTCTGCTTACCACTCCCCGGATACGTTTAAGTTACCTGTAAGGGCGGGTCCGCCCGCCCGTTCAAATCTACTTACAGGAGGCAGATCCCATGAACCAGCATGTCACTATGCCGAGTGAAGTACAGGAATATTACAATGCCATCAACCAATATCAGCCGGAGGCTTTTATCGGTTTGTTCGCTGAAGAAGCCGTAGTCAGGGATAACGGGAAGCAGATTCAGGGCAAAGAAGCCATAGAGGCCTGGGGCGAAGCAGAGCTGTTCTCGGCCAAGGTCCGCTTCACCATTAATGAAATCGAGGAGTCCGGGGGCAGCATCGCCGTAACTGCAGAGATGGAGGGCGAATTCAACCGGAACCGGGTCCCCGCCCCGCAGCTGTTCAGACATGAGTTCCAAATACGTAACGGCAAGATCAGTTCACTGGTCGTCACGCAAAAATAAAATTGCTGCTGAAGAGCCGCCTAGAGCGGCTCTTTTGTTGTCCCCCAGCCGGAGTCACGTATCTGCTCGCCACGCCACGCCGCTCAGCATTTGCATAAGGCTGGCATCAGCCGCTTACTGAAAGCGAGAAGCAGGAAATCAAAAGGCCTGAAACTGCACCGGCATTATGCCGATAAAGTCTCAGGCCTGATTTCATCCCCTACCTCACCGCCTGCCCCTTGCGGATCACAATAAAGCAGGTGCTGTCCGGCAGCGGAACCTCTGTTCCTTCTTCATCCATCACAGCAACCCGGCCGCGCAACGCCTCGGTGTAACCCTCCTGCAGATAGTGCCGGAACACTTCAATCTGCGCCTGGCCGCCTAAATGCTCGCGGATAAAAGCTTCATACTGCGACGGAGTGAAGTAACCGAACTGCTCCTGGACTTCATGAACGTAAGCTTCTGCTCCCCAGGTGTACGTATACAAAAACTCCATCGCATCGTTCACCGGCAGCTGCACTTCCTGCTCACCGGTAACCCGGTACTGAATCTCCCGCCCGGCAAAATCCTCCGCATACCGCTTCAGCCACTCCAGCCCGTTCTCCTCCAGGAAGCGGATTCTCCGCTGCTGGGTTACCGGCTCGGTCATGATCCCGTCACGGATAATGATTACTCCGCCTTCAGCCAGCACCTCAAAAGCGCTCACCAGCGCTGCGGCAACGGTCCGGTGGTTAAACTTCCGGCCGTCCATCGGTACGTAGGAATACAGCTCATGCAGAATCGACGAGAAAATAACCGTGTCCACCCTGCCCGCATCCACATACTCCTTCAGATTCAGCGCATCACCCTGCAGCACCTCCCAGCGCCGCCCTTCCCGCGCCTTGCGCTGCTGCAAAGCCTCGATCACATTGCTGGAGATGTCAATGCCGACCGGTGTAACCCCGGGCATCCGCTCTTCGATCAGATCGAGCAGCACACCGCCGCCGGGTCCGATATCCAGTACAGTAGTGCCGGTAATGTAATCAAGAATAACGGACTTATAATCGGCCGTGTCATTCATCTGGCTCAAATAGCTGTCCTCATTATGGAACCGGTCGAAGGCGTCCCGCCGCAGCTCAAACAGATCGAACAGCATCAGCACCGCCCGCTCATACAGCACCGACTTCTCGGCTTCCATGCAGAACTCAATCAGCTTCTCGGCTGCAGGCGAGAACTCGAAGTCGAAAAACACCGTATCCGGCAGATGCCCCTGCCGCCGCAGCCTGTGCACCAGATGCGGATTGCCCGGCACAAGCGTGCCCTCAGCAATATCCCTCCAGCTTAGGCCGGACAGATATTTCTCAATAATCCGCTTCTTATATACGTTGATTTTCTTGGTGCCCTTGTAATCGTAATAAATCGAATTCATCACTGCTTCAAAGCTCAGATGGCCTAAGCCCCCGCCGTTGCTGTTGCCGCCACTGCTGCCGCGGGCAGCAAGCGCCAGCACCTTCAGAAACTGCTCCAGCGAGAAGGTCTGCAGCGCCGATTCCGCATACCAGAAAGTAGCCGGCTGCAAGGCTTCGAGCAATTCCACGGGCAGCCCTTCCTGCTCCAGACGGCCCCACTCGGCTGCAAAGTCCTCCCCGCGGAGAATCGGGCCGGACCGCATGCGCCGCAGCCGCTCCTTCATCGGCAGCGGCTCAGCCGGCTCGCCGGAGGCGACGGCCGCGATCAGCTCCATGATCTCGGTGCGCACATCCTGCCACAGCACCGGCGAGACTGCGCCGATGATGCAGTGGTTCAGCGCAAACAGCAGCCGTTCCAGCTCATCTGCGGTCAGCAGCCCTTCCTCGGCAATGGCTGCCAGCGGCTGGTTGACCTCCGGCGGAACCTCGCCGCGGATCTGCTGGCCGAGCAGCCCGTGCGTCTCGATCAGCCGGTGCACAATGACCAGCGTTTCCGCCTGCGGTACACCCTCCGCCCTGAGAGCAGATGCCTGCGGCCTTCCGGTGACATCAAATGTCTCCCCTGCGGTATGCTGCCAGTACAGCTGGGCGGAGCCTACATTATGAGCAAAGCAATTGATGCCCTCCTCCTGCCATTTCCGGCGCTGGCGCGGGGTGCCGCCTTTGGCCGTCTCCGACCAGATCAGCGTCTCCTCGGCCAGCTCCTTAATCCAGTAAGACAGCTGCAGGCTGTCAAGCAGCCTAAGGCTCCGTTCCACATAGTCCAGCACGGGATTGCGCTGATCCAGCTCCTGCAGCGATTCCACCCGCTCCAGGTTAACGATCGGCATCTCGGCAGACACAATAAGATTCAGCCATGCCGGTCCGGCCGAAGGCTGCAGCCGGCCTTCGCGGTAAGCTTCAATGGCTTGCAATGATTTCAGCATGGGAGGCCTCCTATGTAAGATATAAGTTAATCCTTACTATACCATAGCCCCGCTCCCGGCCGTTTGAATCAGACGCAAGCCAAAGGTCTTCTTCCGCACCCGGCACCGGACGCCCGCCGTGTCACCTGCCGCTCTTCCGGTTTGCTTTTGTACGCCAGTAGATCCCGGCCGCTGCCAGGACAACCAGACCCGATATAAGTACTATTAATAGCGTCTGCCTGCTGCCGCTCCCCGGTCCAGGGCCGGCTTCCTCTCCGGCAGGTGACAATGCAGGAACGGCGGATTCCTCCGGTTCAGTGGAAAGCTCAGGAGCCTCTGCTGGTTGTCCTGCCTTCTGTACCGGCTCCTCTGCCGATGCATCCTCAGCAGATACTCCAATAATAGAGAAGCCCTCCTTGGTTATCGTATAAGGAACGATTTCCCCGCTGCGGAAATGCATCCGCAGCTGCATCTCCCCGTCCTTCACGCCGCTCCAGAAGTCATCCGTGAACTTGATTTCCCCGGTCTTGTAGTCCGGATAGAAATGGCGTATATATTCCTTATACGGCGTCCACTCATCCGGACCGGCATTGCCGCCGCCGGTATAGACCGCTTCCAGCGTAGCCAGGCTGTCCCCGTTGAACAAGACCGGCAGGGAATAGATTCCTTGCGGTCCCTGCGAGCTCCGCAGAACAGGAGTATCGTAGCGGATCAGCTTGATGGGCCAGTCAGCTCCGCTACTAAATTTCGCGGTCAATACCGCGTTCACACCATACTCCTCCGTGAGCAGTCTCTCCAGCAGTGCGGAGGTGAGAATCAGCTTCTCCCCTTCAAGCCTGAAGTCCGTGCCCTCCGTAAGTACCTTGTCACCGGACAGCAGCTCCCTGAAGATGTTGCCGTTCATGTTCAACTCCAGCACGGTATCCTGCAGCAGCGAGCCTTTTTTAATGTACACCGAATCGCTCTGGGCATTGGAGGAACGCCCCTTCCAGCCCTGCACCATCACCTGATGCAGCTCCTCATCCACCCATTTGAAGGTGCGCCTGTCAAAGTGCTGTCCGTTGTCCCACAGCAGCAGCGGCATTTTTTTCTCCCGGGCATAGTAGCCGATATATTCAAAAAACTTCAGAATCTCGCCATGCTGCACCGTCTCCAGTGATTTATCAAAGCCCAGCAGACCGTATTCGCCGATGATAACCGGAATGCCCTTCGATGTGAAGATGTCGTAAGCCCGGTCGAAGGCCTGGATCAAATCCTGCCTGGCAGTATCATCAAAGGTTGTAGTACCGGCTGTGTTCACACTGAACGGATAATATCCGTAATAGTGGAACGTTGCAATCAGCCGCTTGTCCTGGAGCTTTGTTATAGTCTTGGACAGCTCCAGCAGTCTGGCCTCGGTCGGTGCGGCTGTCAGCGTAGAGAGTACCAGCGGACGTTTGCCGTTGTTCCCTCCGGAGCTGCGGACGATGCTGTGGAAGGAGACGTTCAGTTCATCGAGCATTGTAAAATATTCCCGCTCATCCTTGCTCCAGTCATCGGAATAGCGCGGCTCATTGACGCTCTCGAACATCAGCGTATCCGGATAGGCCTTGAAATGCCCGGCAATCTGCGTCCAGGCGGCATTAAATCTGGCCATCACCTCATCATGCTCTGACGCCATATTCATAATCCAGTTGGAATCATGATGGAGGTTGATCATCACATGCATTTTCGCCTCCAGCGACCAGTCAACGACCTCCTGAATGCGTGCCATAAAGGCCGGATCGATGGCATAGTCCGGGGCATCCCCCATCCGGTGCCTCCAGGTAATCGGAAGGCGGATCGTCTTGTAGCCCTCGGCAGCAAGCTGGTCAATAAAAGCCTTGGTCACAGGCGGGTTGCCCCAGGAGGTCTCATCCTCGCTGGCCTCAAAGGTATTGCCCAGATTCCAGCCGGGACCCAGTGCTTCCACATAAGCTTGCAGCGGTGTTTCGCTTTCTTTAGCCTGAGCAGGCGGAGCAGGCCAGACCAGGGCAGCCGCCAGCAGCAGGAGGATCAGGCTGAACGAATATCTGTTTTTCATTGTACGCACCCTTTTCTGCAAGCAGTGTTATCCGATAATGCCGCTCCGCTCCACGCTCTCCACGAAATACCGCTGCACAACCATATACAGCAGAATCAGCGGAATAATGGCCAGCAGAATGCCGGTGTCAATAATCATGGCTACGTGGTTTGGATCAGCCTTAACCGCAGACCCGCCCCCGCCTGCCCCCAGCATACCCGGAATCAGCGCATTGGCCTGAGCCGCCAGCGAGCTGACCTTGGTAGGCATCAGCGCCAGCTCACTCATAAAGAGCGAAGTAAAAAAGGTATCATTATACTGCCACACGAAGCAGAACAGGATGACGGTTATCATCGGCGAGACCGCATTGGGCAGCATGATCCGCAGAAACGTTTTTACCCCGCCCGCGCCGTCAATCAGGGCTGCTTCTTCAATCTCCTTCGGCATCCCCTTGAAAAACTGGCGGAAGATATAGATAAAGAGACCGGCCTTCAGGCCGATGGCGGTTGCCGAGGTAATAATGGAAGGCCAATACGTATTAAGCAGGTTGAGCCCGGACTTGCCGGTAAGCAGATGAATGATGCCCATTATATCGAAGCTTCTGAAATGCAGGTACATCGGCACCATCAGCGTGCTGGTCGGCACGAGCAGTGTCAGAATAACCAATGCGAACAGGATATTGCTTCCCGGAAAGTTAAATCTGGCGAAGCCATACCCCGCCAGGGCACAGGAGGCCGTGGTCAGCAGCGTCGTCACGACAACGAACAGCAGCGTATTGCCGAGCAGCGGGAAGTAATCCAGGATCTGCATCGCCATTCTGATATTGTCCATCGTGAAATGGACCGGAATCATATAAATCGTCGGGTTGTAAATATCCGTCTTATCCTTGAAGGCAATGGAGAACTTCATCAGCAGCGGATAAATAATGATGAAGGATATCCCTGTAACAAGCGCATAACGGAACACTGCGTACAGGATATCGACTGCCCTGCCTCTCACCTTCTGGATTCTGTAATGCTGGGCTTCTTTACGGACAGCTTGCGGGGACTGCATGCCGTATCCTCCTTTGCATAAATCAGTTGTAATGCACCCGTTTGGACAGCACATAGCCCACTATGACCAGGATGATGCTGATAATCAGCGTATAGATCCAGGACATCGCCGCACTCAGCCCGAAGTTCTGGGTGGTGAACGCCGTGGTGAAGATCATTTTTGTTACTGCGCTGCCTGAGAAGGAGTCGATGATCGTATAGATTACATTCGTCAGGATCAGCGGGCTCACGAGCGGGAAGGTGATTTTCCAAAAGGATTCATAAGCAGTGGCCCCTTCAATCTTCGCCACCTCATACATCGCTCCGGGAACGGACTGCAGTGCGGCAAGAAAAATCAGAATCTGCACACCTGAGCTGGTTATAATCTCATAGATCCGCAGAATCGCATCGACAATGTAGTCTACGAACGACAGCGGCAGACCGATATCGCTCAGAATCATCACCATGGACATGACGTTGTACTGGGAGCCCGATTGCCCGAGTTCATTCACGGCAGTCGCATCACCAACCAGATTGATCAGCCCCGAGGCTTCTGCTGCCGATATGGCATTGGAGGCCAGGATAACCGGCAGAAAAAAGATGGCCCGGGCGACGATTCTACCCCTGAACTTCTGGTTCAATAGCGTTGCCGAGAACAGGCTGAAGAACAGGATCATCGGCACATTCAGCACCATATCCCAGACCGATTCGGTCAGGACGCGGTTGAAGGTGGCATCGACAAACAAAGCATTGTTGAAATTGGCCCAGCCCACGCCCTCCAGCGTAAACCCCGAAGGATCAACGGTTAATTTGCTGAAGCTGAATTGGATGGACCGGAGCAGCGGGGCTGCGAACAGGAATATAAATCCGAGCAGCCACGGCGCTATAAAAGCAATGCCCAGCAAGGAGCGCTTATGCTGCAGGCTCAGCTTGTTTCCGTTCATGACGCTTCACCTTCAATCAGATATTGTCCGGCACCGACAGCGGTTCCTTGCACGGAGACATCCTTGCCGGTGTAGTTGACATAGATAGATATACCGTTGCTATACTGCACCTCCACAACACCCTCCTGATGGCGTATATGGTTTACGATCTGCGCATGCTGTACCGGGGCAAGCACCTCATTTACTTCCTTGTACATGGAAACCGCCTGCTCATACCAGTCCTGATAGGAGGTTGCATACAGGCTGTCAAAATGCGTGAATTTCAGCTTCGAGGACGGCTCGTAGGACCACGAAAAGTATGGTGCTGACCCCAGCTCGATGGAGCGGAGCAGCTGTGTGTGCATATCCTGCTCGTCACTCAGATTAACCGGTGTGCCGGTATAGCTGATGAAGCCATGGATCACCATCTGATAAAAGGGAACGTCTTCATCTGTAAGCGCAAAGCCGCTTGAGGATACTGGAACATTAATCAGATGATCGGCATAAGGCCAGGCATAGGCGTTGCCGCCTGAAACCATGGTCTGGTCCACATCCTGGCTGATTCTGTCCAGCTGCTCCTTCACGATCGCCTTGGCCGTTTCCCGCTGGATCACCCGGCTGGCCCGGAAGTCGGAGCTCAGCACATTGCCTAGATCCCGCAGAGACACGCCTTCCATTCCAAAGCCGGCATACTTATCCATAAAAGAATCCACATAATAGGGCAGCTTGGCTGGTGATAACAGGTAGTAGCCTCCAAGTGTCATATCCATCCGGTTCAGCGCCCGGTTATAAGGATACAGCTGTGCTTCCTCCCGTGTAACAAACCTTGCCGCATCAGAGGAGGGTGTGAATCCGCTGTCATTATGATAAATCTGCTGGAAGGCTACATCCGGGAACAGCGTTCCGCCGGCCTGTGTCAGCTGGTCCCGCAGCGCGGTCAGCTCTGACCTGCTGCCAAGCACGCTTTCCGTCTTCAGCTTATCCGGCGTGGAGTGATTCACGCCTTTGCCGGACCAGCCGGTGTACCGCATCAGCAGCCGGCCGATACCGTCCTGCTTCAATTGCCCGGCAATCAGCGCAGCCTGCCGGAAGGAGGTCATGGAAATCTCGGAGCGGTAAGGCACGCCGAGCAGCGATTTCTGCTTGTCGACAGCGCCCAGTATATCCAGATAAAATGGAATGCTCTGCTCCCCGGCCAGAGGTGTGAGCGCCTTCTCCGCAACCAGCTTATCCCGGTACAGCTCAGCCATCCCGGAGTAGCTGGCCTTATCCCCGCTCAGGAAGCTGTAGCGGACCTGAATATCGCCCTTGTAAATTTCTTCGCTAAGCAGCTGTATTTCCTGAATGGTCGCTCCGGTGTACAGCTCAAGCTCATCCTCGCCGCGCAGGGAATAGCTGCTGTGGATGAAATTGTAGGAATTCTTTTTGCCACTGATATCGGCGGCAATGCTGGCGATGGCATCGCCCTTCTCGATGACGGCGAACCATGCGCCATCTCCAGCCTTCATGCCGAAGACGGGCATCCGGGCATTCTGACTGACCTGCCCGCGCCGGTAGCTGTTGTCATTGGGGTCCGGCCCGTACACCCGCTGCACATACTGCTCTTCCTTCACCTTGCCGTTGTTCAGACGGATCAGGCTGCCGGAGCCGTCAGGAACCAGCATATAGCCGTCCGTCAGCCGGTCTGCAGCGCCGAACATGTTAAGCAGATCCAGGCTGCGGATCTGATATTGCCCGCTCTCCTTAACCTGGTTCACAGGAACGGTTACGATCAGTGAGCCCTCCTCCAGCCGGTATTCCAGCGGGATAACAAAATTGGGCTTAGACGTCCCCGCTTCCCCGCCGATTCCGTTCTCCGCATTGTCCTGCGCCAGATCCTCGGCAGAATAGCCCGCCAGTGCAAAGGCGGCGGTCATTTTCTTGAGCACCAGCGGCTTGGAGACCTGGGCATCGATCCGCTCCATGATGTCCGGGCTGCCTTCTTTGGGATAATAGCGGGTTGCAACATATTTGGCAGTCGACGCATCCAGCTTGGAGAGCACCTTCTCCTCCAGCCGGGCCTGGCTGATATATTGAGGCAGCGCATCAATACCTGCCGAGGTGTCCCCGATGGTATAAGTGATCCGCAGCCCGTTCTTCAGACTCTCGGCTGTGAACTGCTTGCTGCTGATGCTCTGGGCAAAGTTGGTGTAGGATTCAAGCGTCCCTACAGCATCACGGAACAATACGGTCAGCTGCGAGGACAGCAGCTCCTTCTCAAAGCCCGAGGCCAGCGTATCCTCATTGCGGCCTTCCGGATTGCTGTACCAGATCTGACCTGTCCGTTTATCCTTCACCGCTACCTCAGTCGTTTCAGCGTTATAGTACAGGGACAGCTCTGCATCATCCGCTGCCAGAATCATGCCGGGCACTCCGCCGGAGGAATCAGGCAGCGCAGCCAGCTCGCTTCCGGCCTCAAGCTCAGCCGTCACTTCCATATAGGCGGAGGCTTCAACAGCTTCCGCACCGCGGGAGCTGAAGTACAGGACAGCCGCGGCGATGATACAGAGGACTGCGGCACAGGCCAGCACCGCAGCCGGTAATTTTCGTCTTTTCACAGATGCGGCCTCCTTCATGTACGGAAAATCAATTCACGGTAAATGTTGATAAAGAACTCGATAATCTGCTGGATCATGCTCAGGACAAGGGTTCCGAGAAATACTACGATGCCCATAACCACTACCGTCAGCAGCATTGTGACAATCGTTTTGAGCACGGTGTACTGGTGAACGGTCATAATGCCGACGAACAGCAGCGCGATGAACCAGATGGATGCCACCGACATCATCAGATAGTAGAAGGCCGTTTCTTCCTCCGCCATGAATCGGCTGGCCACCACCATCGGAGTATAAATAATGACAATGGGAACAAGCGCATAGCCCGTAGCCATCATGATTTCTTTGAATTTCCCCTCGCCGTCCATCAGCGTTGTAATGGCCCAGTTGGACAGGCACCACAGGAAAAACGGAAAGACAACGGTAAACAGCTGTGTAATGCTGTTTAAATGGCGCGGGTCATTGTAATTGACCAGAAAGCCTGCGAACTGATTCTTCAGGATCATAGAGATTACCACAAGCAGAAGAATGGTCAGTGTTACCCGCAGCTTTCCTTTGCCCTCATATTTCATATCCCAAAAGCTGTCAAACGGATGCACAATGAGGTGCAGCGGGAATTTAATGAAATCCTGCCTCATGGGCGTTCCCCTCCTTAAGGTTGTGCGGAGTCTGCCTGGAAGCCCGGGAGTCCCGCTTTCTTCTCCAGAAGCTGAGGATCCGATAGGCGATCCATACGGCAGCCAGCAGCATTACTGATGTCAGGAAGGTTCCGAAGTGCTCCTGCATCACCTCTCTGCGATACCGTTTGAAGGCTACGGAATAACCGTCCCGGTCCATCCCGAGCTTGAAATATTTCATCGCTTCCTTGTTGTTCTTCTCCATCAGCAGCGACTTGCCTATGCCGATATATGCGATATCATAGTTGGCATTCAGCTTCAGGACTTCCTTCCAGACGGGAACCGCCTGTGCATCCTCGCCGTTGTAATGATAGCCGACCGCCTCATTGACAATGCTGCCGAACCGGGTCGGCTTGAAGATCACGATGTTGCCCTTCCCCCGGTCCAGCACGAGCTGGCTGCCGCCGGCGTATTCAATGGCTGCCGGTATTTTGAACGTCCCGGTCTGATTGCCCTTGCCGCCGTATACATACAGAAGGTCGCCTTCATCGTTATAGGTGAACACCTTGCCCTGATTGGCATCAAGCGCGCTGTACATACCGTCTGGAAGCACCTTGATATCCGTGAACTTGGACGGTCCTACCGATATCCGGTAACGGATATCCCCCAGCACATCGAAGTAGCCGAACCGCTTCAGCACATCCTCACCGGAGGGATTAAGCCGTTTGACCGGCTCCTTCGAGCCCGGATCAATATTGGTCGCATACAGGAAGCCTTTGTCATCCACATCAATATTGGAGAATTCCGTAGGGACGAACAATGCCATCTGTGCCTTCTGCGCCTTGGTGGAGAACATCCGCCAGATGTATTCGGTGTAGTCGCGCTTGACCTTATTCGTGCCGACGTAGCCGATGAACACGCCGTTCTCGTCAAACTGCATAATCCCCTCGAAAATACCCTTGGCGATAACATAGACCCGTTCCGCCTGGTCCACTGTGACCTTGACCGGGATAAACTTGAAGTCCGCCGGCAGAATATCCGACTCCGGCTGCTCAATCATCCGCAGCAGTTCCCCGTCCGGGGACAGCACGACGATGCGCCCGTTGTCCGTATCGGCAACAAACAGATTGCCCTCGTCATTAACGTAGAGGCCCGACGGATTCTTGAAGGTTTCTTCCTTCCCGCCGTTGTCAAAGCCGGTAATGACCTTATCGACCTTCCAGCTGCTGTCCAGGCAGATAATCCGGGCATTCCCGGTGTCCACGATATAGATCAGCCCGCTGTCCGCAACGACCATGTCGGCGGGGTCCAGAAAGTCACCCACTCCGAGATCCTTGCCTGTAAGGGTGCGGTCGGGGATGTACGCTGCCGGAGCAGGCACGGCTTCCTCCCAGTAATTATAGTTATAGCTCTCATATGGCACGGCCTCGGCATTCACCGGCGCGGGAGCCGCACAACTTAGCAGCAGGGATGCCATTGTCCCCGCAAGCAGCCACTTTTTTGCAATCAACTGCCTTCCCCCCTAGTCCTTCATTCCTGAAGTAGCCATTGTCTCAATAATCCGGCTCTGTGAAAAAACAAACAGCGTAATCGGCACGCTCATCAGGATCAGCGCCACCGCCGCCGCCGCACCGGAACGGGCAATACCTCCCGCTACCACCTGCCCAGCCGCGAAATGAAGCGATTTCAGCTGTTCGCTGTAGATGAAGCCGTTGCCGTCGCTGCCCCACAGAATCTGAAACAGCAGAATAATCAGGGTCAGCCAGGCCGGCTTGACGTTAGGCATAACGATCGTCCAGAAGATGCGGTATTCGCTGGCACCGTCGATTTTGGCGGCCTCCAGCAGCACATCCGGAATCTGCTCCATGAACTGCTTCATCAGATACAGGCCCAGAGAATAGGCGAATGCCGGTATAATGACGGCCCAGTACGTGTCGATCAGCCCCAGCCAGGACATAATCATATAGTTGGGCATGGCCGTTACGGCCGGCGTGAACATCAGCGACAGGACGACGATGGTGAACAGCACTTTTTTGCCGGGAAAATGATGTTTGGCCAGCGGATAGGCCGCTGCTGAGGCAAATATGACGTGTCCGATAATGCCTGCGCCTGTAATAAACACCGTGTTGAAAATATAACGCGAGAACGGCACCCACGAATTGCCGAGCAGATTAAACAGGTCAACAAAGTTATTCAGCGTGGGATTGCGCACAAACAGGGTCGGCGGGAAAATAAATATCTCATCCAGCGGCTTGAACGCATTGTTAATGGCATAAACGAGCGGCAGAATCATAAAGGCCCCGAAGAGTGTCAGCAGGGCAAATAAGGAAAACGTGCCCCAGGCTGAACGGTTTACCCGTTTTTTGGGCATCCGGACCGCGCGGCCGAGCCGCCTCCTGGCATTAACCTGAAAGGGGATATTCATGATTATTCACCCACCTTTCTAAGGAGCTTTTGGACGATAAGGTTGGAGGCGACCATGATCAGGAACAGCACAGTTGCAATCGCTGACGCATATCCCATCTCAAATCTGGTGGTGCCAAAATCAATCAGATGCGTGACGATCGTCTCTGCCGCATAGTTCACACTCGGGAACCCGGCCAGGGCAATCGAGACATCGGCTACGGCAAAAGCGGTCGTAATCTGGATTACGGCGCCGAACATTAATTGCGGCCGCATCGACGGAAGCGTGATGTACCACAGCTCCTGCCAGCGGTTTTTGATTCCGTCCACAGCTCCGGCTTCATATAAAGTACTGTCTACCGTCTGCAGACCTGCGATGAACGCCAGGAAGCCGGTTCCCAGACTGAGCCACAGCTGCACCAGGATGATAATCGGCATAATGTAGCCTTCCGTCTTCAGCCACTGGATCGGCTCCAGAATGAAGCCGAAGCGCAGCAGCAGGCCGTTCATTATGCCGTACCGGTCACCGGAGAAAATCATCAGCCAGATGAAGTAGACGTTCCCCGAAATCGAAGGCGCATAGAAGACAAGCGTCATTACTGCCCTAAGCTTGGGTGACAGCTCATTGATGATCCATGCGAACACAAAACAGGCAATGTAGCTGATGGGCCCTGTAATCACTGCGAACAGCAGCGTATTTTTGAGGGCGATCAGGAAAACGTCATCCTCCAGGAACAGGCGGGTATAGTTCTGCCAGCCGATAAACTTCGGAAACTCTAACATATTGAAATATGTGAAGCTGAGCACAATCGACACCAGGACAGGCAACACCGTAAACACGGCGAACAGGATCATGTACGGTGCCATTAAAAAATAGGAATGCTTATTGGCTCTTATCTCATGCCATTTCAGGCTCCACCAATTCTGCACGGCTTGCTCCTCCCCCTTGCTGCTATAGACCAAACTCTTTGCGCTTGGTGCTGATCTCATCCTGGATATATTGAACGTAGTCCATGATGGATTCCCGGGCCTCCACATTGCCGACTACCGTCTTGTAGAAGGCATTGAATAAATGTCTTCCGGTAAAATATCCGCCCGGCACCTCAGGCACACCCTCGGCCCATTCGAACTGGGCTTTCAGATTATCGTAGTCGGCAACAGGCCAGGGCAGACTGTCCAGCGCCTTGATGTTGGCGGTCGGATAACGCGCGGCAGCCCCCATCAGGCCTTCCATTTCGCGTCCAAACACAGTTTGCGTCTCCTCGCTGGTCCACCACTTCATGAATGCCCAAGAAGCATCCTTATCGTTCGCCTTCTCCATCATGATGACGCCGCTTCCGCCGCTGGAGACCGTCCGGTCGATCGTGCCGTCCTCCTTCACGGTTCCGGGTATCGGCACAAAGCCCCACATGCCCCGGATCTCAGGAGCGAAGACGGACAGCTGGTTATAGACCGTGTAATCCGCTATGCCAAAAGGCATCTCCCCGGTGCGGAACCGGTTCGCAAAGTCATATTCGCGCTCCAGCTTGTAGTCGGTGTAAAACTCCGTCCACTGCTTGAAGGTCTCGATGCCGGTCCGGGAATCCAGATCCGATTCCTCCCCGCCGTCACGGTAGAACTGCCCGCCGTTCTGAAACAGCAGTGCCGCGTACATCGAGTTGGGCGGAATATTCTGCCCCTGGACCGCGGACTGGACGACTACCGGGAGCCCGAACTGCATATGATTTTTGCTTAGGACAGCCAGCAGAGTCGACACATCCTGCCAGGTCTGCGGCACCTCCAGATGCAGCTCCTCCAGAATATCCTTGCGGTAGAACAGCATGTTGAAGGTCTGGGTCTCCGGCAGGGCATAGGCGCCGCCGTCATACCGGAACGGCACCATCGCGCTGTCACGGAAACGGCCCTCCACTTCACTGAAGTCTGCGAACTGCGTCAGATCTGCCGCAGCTTTGCGCATGGCAAAGTTAACAGGAAGATCGGTGCCGATCTGCATCGCCACATCCGGCCCTTGGCCGGCCAGTGTAGCAGGCAGCAGCGTGGACATGTTCACCAGCTTCAGATTCACGTTAATGCCGGTCTCCGGCGTAAAGGTCTCGTCGATCATCGCCTTCATCGTGTTGGCCTGATCCCGTCCGCTTCCGATCCATACGGTGACGGACTTCTGGTCCGCTTCCTCGGAGACATTGCCGATCTGGTTATAATCGGTAAAGAAGGAGGCAAGGAACGTCGCCGCCTCATGCTTGATCTTTGAGCCGAGGCCCATTCCCTGCTTCGGAAGCTTCATATCCGGTGAAGCCACATACAGCGCGTCAATCTCCAGCGGCTGCTCTCTGGCCTGCTGGACCCATGTGCCGAGGCCCCCGGTATTCGTCTTGTAGGCGGTAAGCCTTCTCGGGATCGTATCCGGGTCCTCGATCAGCTCGCTAAGCTGCTGCGCCATCGTCTTAAGCAGCGCTTCCTGGTCGCTGGACTGTCCCGACAGCTCTACCAGCCGTTTGGCGACGCCCATCAGCCGGTCATGCTCGGTCCCGAATACCTCCAGCATATCCGGCACCTTCTTATCCAGCTGGTAATCGCGGTATTCATCCGGCTTCGTGCCGGTAATCATCAGAATTTTGCGGTACATCGAATTAAGGTTGTACAGGCTTTCCTCCACCTCACGGATCAGCGGAGCGAACTCGCCCAGGCTGGCCTCAAGACGCACCACATGCTTGCCTTTTTCAAGATGGTACAGATAGGGTTCATCTCCGCCCATCACATCCAGCCGGTAGCCGCTTTTATAGCGGAAAGGGACCATGGCCATTTCGGTAAACGGCACCACACCATCAATGGTCAGTTTGCGGGTGGAGTAAATTCCCCTTACAAAATTCTGCTGCGTTTTAAAGGCCATCTTGTATAGCCCGGTCTCAGGAACATCGATTTCCCATTCGATCCACTGGCCGGGTATCCGCCAGTTAAAGCCGCCAATGGTGTTGATTCTGATCTTGGAGGCGCTGTACGGTTGAACCGCAGAGCTCGAACGCTCACTGAGCGGATACAGGGTTGGCGAGGATTTCGCGGCCGCTGCCTCCCCTTCAATGACCAGCAGCTGATTCTCCGCAGGCTGCGCACCGGCGGCCTCCAGCTGCTTTTTCAGCTCCTCGTAGGACAGCGGCTCAGGCTGCTTGTACAGCTTCAGCTGCCTGATGATAACCGGTTCTCTGGAAGACTCAAGTGCCACTGTATGGATTCCTTTAGAGAAATAAAATAAAAAGGGCTCATTTTCATACCCGTCAGAATCCTGAAACGGCTTCTCGCTCCAGCGCGGCTGCTCAATCTGTCTCGGTCTCAGATCATTGCCCTGATTATCTCTTTTCAGCTGATCCAGCTGATTCACCCAGATGCGGTCAAACTGCAGAAAAGCAGCCTCACGAAACGGCAGCTCTCCGTCAATGTACAGTGCGCGCTCGATTGCCGAGCTTTTGCCTGCAACCGGATAATACAGCATGGACAGATTATAGAGACCGGCTTCAGCGACGGTGACCGTCCATTCCACCTTGCCAGACTCACCGGTGAGTAAGGACTCTCCGGCCATCCCTTCGTAATCAGACAGCTTGCTGATTCCGCTGCCCTCAGCCAGGCTGTAATCCGCAGCCTCAATAATAATTTCCTGCTCCGGTCTGGCAGCATCCTTATGCCCGGCCAGGTAGGCTGCGTACTTATCCTGGTTAAAGGCTGCTGTTCCTTCTGCAGCGGCTGCATCATCGGGAATTTGTCCCGCTGCGTCTGTCGTCTGCACATTCTTTGTTGCCGTTACTCCCTGATCACTTGCATTTGCCTGTACGTTCAAGCCTGCCGGAAGCATAAGCAACAAGGCTAAAGCGGCAAGCGTTATATTCTTGGCCAGTTGGAAACGGCTAGTTTTACCGGTCACCAGAAGTCCTCCTTACAGCAGAAGCCGCAGTTCCCCTTGTACGGGAAGGCTGGCATACTGTGGTGAAATCTTACCTGAATGCAGCAGGGGAAGCCCGCAGGCTCCCCCGCCGCAAAAGCGGCCTCGGCCGCTCCTGTTACTTGCCCAGCTTGGCAATGGAAGCCTCTGCTTCCGGTTTATACTTCTCGGCAGTCGCAGTAACCGACTGGTTATCTACGATAATATCCTTCATAAAGCCGTAGGTAGGGAAATCAGGATAAGCGGTTTCCAGCAAAATCTGGCCTGTGTTATTGATATGGTCATGCAGCATTGCTACATCCTCTTCATGGGCATAGATGCTTTCCAGCCATTCCTGGCTCGGGAAATCGCCGGTTTGGGTAATGTCATACGTTTCCTCGAACGCCTGATACACAGCAGACGGATCTTTTACACCCTTAGGAATAAAGAAGGCATTCTTTCCGTTATCCGCATACGTCACCTCAGGAGATCCCGATGGGCCGTTAGGGAACGGCACGACACCGAAATCAAACGTCAGGTCGCCCAGATTCCATACCGGAGCCGGGAACATCGCCACATCGCCGTCTTTGAAGGTATTGAACTCGTCATAGCCGATTTTGTCAGTGCCTTTGACCTTCATGACATTCTCCACATTGTAGAGGCGGTTGATGAATTCAGCAGTTTCAATCACCTTCGGATCGGTCAGGCCTTGGGTGCCTGTCGCCTCGTCAACAATTTTGCCTCCGTTGGCTGCAGAGAAATTGCGGAGGATGTCGATAGCCCAGCCCGAGAAACCGTAGGTGTCGATTTTGCCGTCATTATCGGTATCCTTGGTAGCCTGCTTGGCGATTTCGATGAACTTATCCCAGTTCCATTGTCCGCTCGCGTATACCTCCTGCAGGTCGGGCAGGCCCAGCTTCTTGAATAAGTCGCGATTGTAATGCAGGCCGGCACCGCCGGTTCCCGGCTCCGCAAAAGCATAGTATTCATTGGCGATCTGCGGGGCTTTGACCAGTAGTGTCGCTTCATTGTTAATATTCGATTCAGCCGTTGTGAACTCGCTGACCTTCATCAGCTGCCCCTTGAGAATGGCCGGCCAGGCCGAGTTATATTCCATAATCACGATGTCGGCAAAGGGCTCTCCCGTAAGCGCAGTTGCTGTAAACTTCGGCATATATTCTTCAAACGGCACATTCACGAATTCAAATTTACAGTTGTATTTCTTCTCCACCTCGGCAATCTTGGCCAGCCGCTCCTTCTCGGAGGCTGAATTGCCCGCCGGCTTGAGATCCCACCAGGCAGCCACCTTAATAACGCGCCCGCCCATATCCACTGGTGCTGCCGTAGGCTCTGCCGTCGCTTCTGCAACCGCTTCTGTTGCAGCCGGCTCTGCGGTGGGATTATTTTTGGGACTGTTGGCTGCATTATTCCCGCCGCTGCAGGCTGTAAGCAGAAAGACCAGGCACAGCAATAAAACGGAAAACCCCTTTACTCTTTTCATTCGTATAACCTCCCGTAATTTAAATAAAGCGCTTACAGACGTGTATAAAAAAATAACAACTTTGCAGAAAACCCGTTCTTTTCGGCATACCACCTTTTCATTTGTTATTAATTTTGTTTTTATTTTGCATAACAAATATTACCACCCGTTAGGCAAACGGTCAATCCTATTTTGATGGTTTTTTAGATTTAACGCGCTTTCATTTTCTAATTTATGTATCAAAACCTAATTTAATGAATGATTTAACCTCTTTTTATTAATTAAGTGATAACAAAAATAACATTAAACAAAACAAAATCCACCAAACAACTCTTTATTACTACTCATTTAAATCTGTTCTTTTTTATTTTTTATCCCAAAAAAAAGATGTGTGAGCCCGGCCTTCTTCATGTAGAATTGTTAATACGGCTCCCTTTTGACAAGCTGACCAATCTGACTAGAGTAGGATGATTTTATGCGACGCAAAGTAACGATTCAATCGATAGCAGACTTCACAGGACTATCCAAATTTGCAGTTTCACGGGCCTTATCGAATAAACCAGGAGTCAGCTCCCAAACCCGGGATACGATCCTCAAAGCCGCCGGCCAGCTTGGCTATTTCAAGGACTCTCTGCCGGCAAAAGCTCCGGGCGGACCGGTTGATCTGGATATGCGCAAATGGTCCGGGACCATTGTGATTCTGTTTCCTAACGTCCGCTACCAGAACCCGGAATCCTTATACTGGGGCCCCGTGTTTAACGGCATCTCCTCCCGGCTGGACCAGCGGGGCATTAACGTAGTGACCTTAACCGAACCCAAAGGAGACTCCCTATTCTCCCTTCTGCATCCCGAAGCCATAATGGGTGTGATTACGGTCGGCTCGATTTCCACCCCTATTCTGCTGGAGATCAGAAGCCTTGGGATTCCGGTGATGATGGTGGATCACGCCGATCCCGGCTTCAAGAGTGATTCCATCTTTACCGATAACTTGACTGTCATGAAGGAGCTAATGAGCCTGGCCATCGGAAAGGGGTATTCCCGCTTCCAGTTTATCGGCAACATCCGCGATGCCGAGAGCTTCTACGAGCGCTTTCTGGTGTTCCGTGCAGCACTGGAGGATAAAGGGATCGGACTTAGCCAGATCCCTTCCCTGATCGGACCTGAAATTGACCAGTTCAGGGAGACCTTCGCCGCTGCAGTCACCGAGCACGGCCTGCCAGACATCTTCATATGCGCCAACGATACCTACGCGTTGTTCGCGATTGAAACCCTGGAATACATGGGCCTGCCCGTCCCCGCCAATCTGGCCTTCACCGGCTTTGATAACACCTATCCTTCACTGCCTTTGCTGGCTACTGTTGATGTCGATAAGGGCCAGCTTGGTATGCGGGCCGTCGACCAGATGCTGTGGAGAATTCTTAATCCCGGCACAAGCTTTGAAAAAATCCTGATCCAGGCCGATCTGATCATCAAAGGCTGATACCCGGATTCGGGTACCCTGTCCGCAATCAACGCCAAAAAACCTCTCTTTAGCGAAATGGAAGCTTACACTTCATTTCACTAAAAGAGAGGTTTTATTGTGGACAGACGTCTATCAGGTCCCGAACCGCTGGCGGTACCCGCACTTGCGGCACAGCTCCTCCACCGCTTCCCTGCGGGAGAAGCCGTAGAACAGATTATTCGCCCGCTCGCCCTCGATAATCTCGGAGAACGGCTGCTCATGCAGATTGCCGAGGTTGATGACGCCCTCGCCGTCCAGACAGCACGGTACCACCGTGCCGTCAACCAGCACCGCTGCCTGGCTGCGCAGCGCATGGCAAAAGCCTTTGCCGTCGTCCTCCGGCTCATGCAGGGCCGGCCATCTGAACTCATGGTCCTGGTTCAGATAGACGCGCGGCGCAATCTTGACGCCGCTGCCGGGAACCACCTTCTCTTCAATCCGGTAGTCCAGATTGAAGGCCTCCTCCAGCACCGCCAGCGTCTCGCGGTTGCGCATCCGCGTTACGTTCGTCTGGTTGTCCTCCGTCAGATTCCACAGCCGGAAGGAGATAATGACGCCTTGCGCCGAGGCTTCGCGGACAAACGAGATAATCTCCCGCAGATAGCCCTCACGGTTCTCGGAGCCCTCATGCCCGTCGAAGCTGTGCAGGGAGAAATTCATCTGGCGCAGCGCCGGCTTGCCGATAATCTTGGGCCCGGCCTTATGAATCAGCGTTCCGTTAGTCGTAATATTAACCTTGAAGCCTTTGGCATGTGCAGCATCCAGCAGCTCGCCGATCTTCGGATGCAGCAGCGGCTCTCCCTTAACATGAAGATAGATATGATTGCTGTGCGGCTTGATCTCATCCAGGATTTTGTTGAAGGTGTCCAGCTTCATAAAGTTTTTCGTCCGCTCCGTCGGCGGGCAAAAGCTGCAGGCCAGATTGCAGACGCTTGTAATCTCGATGTATACCTTTTTAAATGTCTTCAAGTGCTGCTCCCCATTTCACTATAAATCCGATGCATAACGCAGGCCGATCTGGCGTCTGGCTTCCTCCATAACTTCCGCTACCGCCAGCGAACTTTCATGGCTGTTGATGCTGCTCTCGCGCTGGCCGTTTTTCAGCAGCTGGGTGAATTCATGCGCCTCATAATACATCGCTTCGTATACCTGAGGTACAGTAAGCTCCTCTACCGTTCCGTCGCGGTAATGGATTTTGACCTGATACGGCTGGTTGATTTTATCGATGACCATCGTCCCGTTCTCCCCCTGAATTTCAGCAGGCAGGTAGGAGTCGGTAATTTTGGAGTGCATCACAACGGCATCCATATCTGGGTAGCTCATGACCATGCTGCCTTCGCCATCTACCCCGGAGGACAGCATGTAGCCGGTCGCCTTGACCGCATCCGGTTTGCCGAACAGCGCCACCATCGGATACAGACAGTATATGCCCAGATCCATCAGCGAGCCGTTAGAATATTCCGGGTTGAACGCATTCAGCACAGTCCCCTGGAGGTACGCGTCGTATCTGGATGAGTATTGACAATAGCTGGCGAAATAACGCCGCACTGTGCCAAGCTTATAGAGATTATCTTTAATTACGGTGAAGTTAGGCATCATCGTCGACTTCATCGCTTCCATCAGCAGCACATCATTAGCCCGGGCAGCTTCAATCATAAGCTTCAGCTCCTTGCTGTTGGAAGCAGCAGGCTTCTCACACAAGACATGCTTGCCGTGATTCATGCAGATGATCGCCTGCTCGGCGTGCATGGAGTTAGGACTGGCTATGTACACAGCGTCCACTTCCGGGCTGGACACCATATCCTCCAGATTCGTATAAATCGCAGCCCCCGCATATTTAGCGGCAAAAGCCTGACCTTTTTCCTCTGTACGGGAATACACCGCAGTCAGAATAAAATCCTCATTTTCAAGTCCAGCCTGAATAAAACGGTCTGTAATCCAGTTGGTGCCAACGACCCCGAAACGAATTGTCATGAGTGATCCCGTCCTTTGTCTTTTTAATCTATAAATGCTATTTTCTCATTCCATGTCAGGGATGTCCACTTTTTGAAGGGTAATTTCCGACAATTTCCGCTAGATTTTTTATGTGAAAAAATGCACCTGGAGAACTGGAGCATCCGGCCCGGTAATTGCCTGTCAATAGTCTGTAAAAAAGCGGCTGTCAGCAGAATGTCCGGCATTCCCATTGATATTCAGCAATAACGCCAACAGCAAAAAGCCCGCTCTTTTTTCAAGAACGGACCTTGCTTACACCTGTTATCTTTTTATCCGAAAAAATCCTGCAGCTCGCGCACAATCTCCGTCTTGTCATGCTCCACAACCGTCATATGCTGCGGTATATCGAACAACGCGGAAATCTGCGGCGGAAATTCCTGCTTGATGCCGGTGAGGGTAATCGCCTCGTTGAATTTGGCAGGATGTGCAGTAGCGAATGTAATAGTAGTCTCATCCGGGCCGCTGAACGCCTCATAGGCGGCAATTCCGCAGGCCGTATGCGGATCAAGCAGATAGCTGTACTCCTGCTTATATTTGGTGATGATGTCCAGACACTGCTGATTCTTCGCGCCAAGCGCCGCGAAATCAGCCTGGACCCGAGTGAACAGCTCACCGTCCACTGTAATTTTGCCGTCCGCCGCAAGCCCTGCCATATACTCCGACAGCTTGACTGCATCCTCATCCAGCAGATAATACAGATACCGCTCAAAATTGCTCGCCACCTGAATATCCATCGAAGGGCTGTAGGTGCTTGTAAATTCGCCTGGTTTGTATTCGCCGGTCAGAACGAAACGCTCGAGGATATTGTTTTCGTTGGTGGCGATGATCAGCTTGTTAATGGGCAGGCCCATCTTTTTGGCCAGGAAGCCGGAGAAAATGTTGCCGAAGTTGCCTGAAGGCACGCTGATATTAATCTTCTTGTCACCGCTGTTCTCAATCTGCAGGTAAGCATAGAAGTAATAAACCGTCTGGGCCAGAATACGCACGAAGTTAATGGAGTTAATCGCCCGCAGATGGTATTTCCCTTTGAAGTCCAGATCGGCGAACAGCTCTTTAATCACCTTCTGGCAGTCATCAAAGTTGCCCTCCACAGACAAATTCAGCACGTTGCTGTCGTCCACAGTGGTCATCTGCAGCTCCTGCACCTTACTTACTTTATTATGCGGATGCAGAATACAGATTTTGATGCCTTCTTTGCCGCGCACGCCCTGAATGGCCGCCGCACCGGTATCGCCCGAGGTTGCCCCGAGAATATGGATAATTTCACCGCGTACCTTGGCAATGTAGGAATACAGCTCACCCATGAACTGCAGCGCCACATCCTTGAACGCAAACGTCGGCCCGTGGAACAGCTCCAGCACGTACAGGGAATCATTCACTTTATGGAGAGGCGTCACTTCCGGCGCACGGAAATTGCCATAGCTGGTGTAGACCATTTCTTTGAGGTCATTATAAGGAATCTCATCATTGGTATAGTAGGAGAAAATCTCCAGAAACAGCTCCTGGAAGCTGAGCTTGCGCCATTCCTCCAGCTTATCCGCAGAAATAACCGGAATCTGAACCGGCACCATCAGTCCGCCGTCATCCGCCAGTCCCATCAGAACTGTATCAATAAAGCCTCTAGCATCCACTTTTCCTCTTGTGCTTATATACTCCATACCTGTCTCATCCTCCTGGACCCCTCTTTAATCACTCTATACAGAACTACCCTATATATTAACACGTTTAAGCGTTAAAGTCCGTTACTTCTGTGTCAACTTTTGCAAGTAGAAACGGCTTCGTCGTCCTTAAGGGAAGGCGACACCCGTTTCTGCGAGAAATTTCAGACCTGTATAAGTCCCCTGACTTATACTTTCTGATATTTTGAAAAAATACGGTTGCCGCCCTACTTCTTCTGCAGCTCTTTCCAGACGGTTTTGTTGCTGTATTTTTTCTCTGTGCTTACGTCTTCTCCGAACCATTCCGGGGCGTTAAAGCTCTCCGCTTCCTCCAGTGAGTCGAACTCCACTTCAATTACTGTGAGCTGAAGCTGGGTGTAGACGTCGATCTCTACGGTGATGCCGTTCCATACGGCTGTGGTGCGTGTTTTGACCAGGGGAATGGCCTTGACGGCATCGATCATCTGATTATACAGGCCTTCCGAGATGTCATATTCAATCTCCTTGCGGCTGATGCCCTTTCCGTCCTTGAACGTATGCGTAAACGTAACCTCGCCCGAATCAAGATCGGTAATTTTGCGCACCCGCAGCTCCTGCCCGTCCTCAATCGCCAGATACGTCTGGTCAATGCTGTGCCGTGTAATTACTTTGAGCTCTCCGCCCTCAATCAGCTGCTCCGGATATTCCGGCAGCAGGAATTTGAGTTCAATCTCCATAGACATGCTGTCTCTCTCCCTCTATACGCTGTACGGTATGCGCTCTGCGATGTTTTATATTATTTATCATCATAGGGGCAGGTCATACGTTAGTCAATCGGTGAGGCAGGAAAGTTGGGGGACTGACGCTCCCAATTCGCCAGTTCCCCATCCCTCTCCACTGCTCCTCATTTAACTTACATTTCTAAGTTCAACCTGCTTAGATGGATTTTCGCCACTTAATCCGGCCGTTTATCGCCATTTACGATGATTAGGTGGAAAAGGACATCTAAATTTTACAGTAACCCCATTTTGACGGGGAAACTGTGGAATTAAGTGGCGTTTTTCCATTTAGCATCCTCATATCCGGCAGCTAGACCAGAAATAGGTGGCGAATTTCCACTTAGCCTGGTCAGTGCTCCCCTGTACATCATTATCCTACGCCACACACTCAGGATAACTGCACTCTGTGCAACTAAAATAGCGATTTTTGGCGTTATTCTCAGAATAACTGCACTCTGTGCAACTAAAGAGGGCCATTTTGGAGAAAATAGAACTTTTTCATCTTTTTAAGTGTACAAAGGAGTCAATTTCATAATTCAGTTTGTTGAGTAGCAAGACTGGGCCAAAATTTTTGAGATCGTTTTTTAAAAAAATCAGGCTACTTTCTGGAAACTGTTTAACTGCTTGTTCAACTTGTCTAGCGCAAACTTACTCAAATTGTAGGCCAGTGTACTGAGCTGGAAATCCACACCTGCCCGGACACCGCGGTGACGTGTACGTTTCATGCCAAAATACTCTTTGAGGTACGCAAAAACTCGTTCCACGGCCGTTCGCTTGTTGTACAGTTTCGTAAAGCTCTCGCTACCTCTTGCGGGGTAGGCGTGCTTTCGCAAATCCGTTTGGATCCGGATTTTAAACACCTTTTGGCAGCCAGAATCGGAAAACGGACAGTCTTTGCACTGGCTAGGCTTGGTGTAGCGCAGGGTTTCGTATTTGGCAT
>NZ_FNDX01000013.1 GCF_900099765.1 Paenibacillus typhae
GCCTCTGCTGACTTCTCACAGCAAGCTTTACTCCGTCGTTCGGATTTTTTTCCCTACTTGACGTCTGTGAGACCTCCCCGGGTAAGAGCGATAACTTTCCCCTCATCTATCTGCCACATTTACATCCTGGAATTCGGGCAGTATTGGACTTTGCTTTGTAGTGCAAGCTCGTCCGTCCCAGCATGCCTTCTATGTGATTTCTGTTCGTCAGACCGAGGGTTTGCCTCCGGCTTCCTTCAGATTCCGCCTCGCGGCGGACACCCTTGCCCTTGGCTAACAGTTCCTACTGCCAAGCCTGTAGCGGACTTTCACCGCCAAGTTATCGCCCATGCCGGGCGCACACCAAAGAAACCCAGGGTCTTCAGACGACCTGGGTTTCACGACATTCTGACGGAGGCCCTTAGGCCTCCGTTTTGCTCTCCACTTCCTGCCGACTCAGCAGCTGCCGTCTCCGCGATCCGAACTTCACCCAGACCCGGTTATCATCATCCCGGAAGAACCGGATCTTCACCCACTTCAGCGGTGTCCAGATTTCCTTGAAATAATAATTTGGCATAGGACTTCTCTCCCGGAAAATAACTAGATTTGAATCTAATTATAGACCGGGATAACTAATTTGTTTGTCAGAACCTGTCCGTGGAAATATGAAATGTTTTATGTTTTTTTGTCAGAATCAGTGAAACCAGCGCTTGATTTCCTGCAAGGACTCCTTGGCCTCGGGCCCATTATAGCCGAAGGCATTGCCGATCATTTTAATATACTCGTTAAAGGTAGTTTCCCGGCTGTAGCGGTCGCTCCACCACCATTTTGCGTTATAGCCTGAGTTCGCACTTACGTAAGTTAGCTGTGGGGTCTGCGAGAAATTGAGGAAGCGGCCAGCAAAAAACAACACAATAAGAATTAAGAAAACAGGCAAACATAGAAAGAATGATCTCTTAGTATGTTTGCCTGGATGTATATTGCATTTAGTTTTTTTCATTATTTTTAAGGCTATAGTAACTGACATACCAGTCAGTAAATCTCTGAAGACCTTCTTCAATCGAAGTACTTGGTTTAAAACCCACAGCTTCTTGCAGCAAATCAGTTGATGCATATGTAGCAGGTACATCTCCTGGTTTAATGGGTTCAAATATCTTCTTAAAGATAACTTCGCTACCTGTACTCCGACTTAAACATTTTTCTAAGGTCTCAATAAAGTTCATAAGTTTCTCAGGCTGGTTGTTACCGATATTGAAGACTCTATGCGGTACAGCTTCAGTAGATGCATTGCTCAGGATTCTTTGTACACCTTCAACAATATCGTCAATATAGGTGAAATCTCTATATAGATCGTTATCAAAATCCCCATTGTTAAAGATCTTGATAGATTCACCAGCAAAGTACTTCTGAGTGAATCCAAAATAAGCCATATCCGGCCGTCCCATCGGGCCATACACCGTGAAAAATCTAAGACCGGTTGCCGGAATTTTATAGAGATGACTATATGTATGGGCCATTAGCTCATTAGACTTTTTTGTAGCAGCATAAAGCGATTCAGGATGAATAACAACATCAGATTCTTCAAAAGGAACTTTTTTGTTCGATCCATACACAGAGCTTGATGAAGCATAAACAAGGTGCTCCACTGGATATGATCTGCAGGCTTCAAGTATATTAAAGAAACCAATAATGTTACTATGAATGTAAACATCCGGGTTTTCGATGGAGTAACGCACACCAGCTTGTGCTGCCAAATTCACTACTATGTTCGGACTAAACTCTTTAAATATATCCATAATTGAATTTTTTTCAGAAATATCCACTTTTATAAAGGTGAATTTCTCATAGGGAAATAGTAGCTTCAATCGATCTTCTTTAAGATTAGTATCGTAATAGTCGTTTATATTATCAATACCTATAACCGTACAACCCATATCAAGAAGTTTTTTGGCTAAGTTTGAGCCAATAAAGCCAGCAGCGCCAGTTATTAGATACTTTTTAGTCACATCCAAAGGTATATAGCTCAAAACTTCGTCTCCCTTATATGTAAATGTAAGATAGTTATCTCCCAATGGAGTAATATTCTATTCCTGTAGCTTTCATCTCTTCAACATGATATAGATTACGCCCATCATAAACCAAAGGTGTTCTCATCAGCTCTTTGAACATGTCTGGCGTGACAGCTTTAATCTCACTCCACTCAGTAAAAATAAAGCAGACATTAGCATTATCTAACGCAGCCTCAGGATTATCTACATAAGAGATATTTCCATTTCTGTTTTTGCCTTCAGGGAATTTTCTTGAAAAGTTGTTCTTACCTACAGGATCATAAGCATATACATCAGCTCCCTGATCTAACAACAAGGGGATATTCTCTAGCGATGCAGCTTCTCTTAAATCATCTGTGCCTGGCTTAAAGGTAAGTCCCAACACGGCCACCTTCAGTCCACTAAATGTAATTAATCTTTTTGAAGCCTTCTTATATAGAATGGTTTTCTGAGTGGTATTTACATCAATAGCAGCCTTAACCGTCTTCAGCTCATATCCATGCTGGCGTGCTAAATACTCTAGAGCTTTAGTATCTTTTGGAAAACAACTTCCGCCATAACCGATACCTGCGTTTAGGAATTTGCTGCCGATACGCTCATCATATGACATTCCCTTAGCCACATCCTGAATGTCAGCACCTACTAATTCACACAGATTAGCAATATCATTCATGTAGGATATTTTTAGAGCCAAGAAATCATTGGATGCATATTTAATCATTTCTGCAGATCTTCTTCTTACAGAAACAACGGGAATATTGAAGGGCTCATAAATATTCTTTAGAAGCTCCTCGGCCCATTCACTCTCGGTTCCAATAATAATTCTTGCAGCCTGCAATGTATCTTTCACAGCCGTACCTTGAGCTAAAAACTCCGGATTAGAAGCTACCTCGACTCTAATTTTTTTACCTTTTCCATTCCCATTGCCTGTTACGCCTTCAGCATCATAGGGCAAGAAATCATGAATAAATTGTTCTACTTTATCATTAGTTCCAACCGGAACTGTAGATTTAACGACAACAAGACAATCCTTCTCAATAGTCTCGGCAATTTGTCTAGCTACAGTTGCAATATAAGCCAAGTTTGCTGAACCATCTGGCTGTTCAGGAGTTCCCACACCAATAAAGATCGCATCGGCATTTCTATAAGCCTCAGCATAATCTGTTGTATAGTCAATTCTACCAGCAGCATAATTTTTTTGCATAAGTTCTTCCAGACCAGCTTCATAAATCGGAGAGACACCGGATTTCATTAACTGTACTTTGTTCTCATCAATGTCTACACAAGTTACACTATGACCTACCTCTGCGAAGCATACGCCTGCTACTAAGCCTACATAGCCAGTTCCGGCAACTGCTATTTTATACATAATCGATCATCCCTTACCTTCATCTTTAAATTTTAAATAGTTTCAACAATACCCAATAACAATAAAAAACTTCTTAGAACACTAAACACCAATAAAATCAATACTATTTCAATAAACAAAGGTTTTAGATAGCGGCTAATATTTATTTTAGTTGTTTTGAAAATAAAGCAAAAATAAACAACTTGTATTATACAAAAAGTTAAACTGAATAATGATACACTGATATAAACACTGTTAAATATTTTAGCACCTATCCAAATTCCAATTGTTATACCTATTAACTGAATTAGCCCGGAAACTAATAGATATTTTTGACGGTCGATTACAGTTGCAATGCCATCAACTGACATAGATAAGAATAAGAAAAAACCATAAAAAGTCATGATCCGCAAAATATTCGCTCCAATAATATACTCCGAACCAAAAAGAAGGAGAATGACTATGTCACCTATACAAAGCATTAATATGATTGGAATAAATGAAATTTTCATGGCCTTCGACAGCAATTTCAAGGTGTATTCTCCAATTTCTCCTCCCTTTCTTTTGATTTCAGATGCGGTTTGGAAAAAGACTTTTCCCAAGGAACTTGCTAGAAATGTAATTGGCATACCTAATACTCTCATTGAAATATAATAGTACCCCAATACTTTAGGTCCAAAAAACAAATTGATCAGTAATGTGGGCAACTGACCTTTAACCTGTAAAACTATGTTTGAAGGCATTTGGTAAGATACAAATTTATAATGTTTTTTACAAATCTGCACATAATCTTGCTTAGCAAAAGAAAAAAAGCCTTTGGGCAAAAATCGCTTCATATGAATTAAAGTAACAACTTGCCCCAAAATAATACATATATAATATCCGAATGAAACATAACCAGATAAACCAATAACCAATCCTATTAACAACACAACACCATTATTAATTATAGGATTTAACATTAGTAACTTGTACTGCTTTCTTCGATTAAGCCATGTATAGCATATTTTTATTTGTTGGGATGAAAAAATAAGAGCTGCTAACACTATAGCGACAAATAACGGGTTCTGATCAACCGATTCAAAGAATACGTTAGAAAAGAAAAAGAAAATCATTCCAAACAATAGGCTCATTCCTAAACTTATAGTTGAAACAATCTTATACACTTTTCCTGCTTCCTCTTCTTCCTCTTCTACCATTATTGCATTAGACATACCTAAATCTGAGAATGAGTTTATTATGACAGCTACAGATGTGAACAAAGCCATATTCCCCATAACAGTAGGACCGTAAATTCTTGTGAAAATCGGCAGTGAAATAATAGAAATTAGTTGACCTAAAATAGTGCCCAGTGATAACTTCCCAACATTTTTAAAATTTTCTGAAAATCTCTTAGTTACAAGATTCATATTTTGCTCACCTTGCTCAATCTTTCCTCAACTTGCACCTTTATATTGCATAAACAAGATATTAAACTCAAAAAACATATATAAGGTAAACTAAGATAAGTTACAGCACCAAAATCATTAATTAGCAATGAGAATATAAATACAATTGCAAACAGGTGGATACTATTTTTTGTTAATTTAAAACGCGTATAACATTTTTTAAGCATTAGAACAATACTAGCATAGTAGATGCCAAAGCCAATAATGCCAGTTGAAGCTAACAACTCTACGTAATTGTTGTGTGCATAGAGTCTAATTCCAATTGTTCTTTCAGCATAATCTCTAAATGCTCCAAATCCGTATCCAAAAATAGGATACTCATAAAAACAACGTATAGCACTTTCAAGTAGTAACCTTCTGACATTAAAGGAGTTATCAGATTCCTTCCCCTGTAAGCCTGAAATAAAACTTTCTAATCGCCTTCCGGCTGTAGAGGAAAAGTATTCATTATACATTAATAGTCTAAAAGCTATAATTAACATAATTAATGCAACTAGAATTTTTATTAAGCCAATAAGCAGCTTTTTTTTGCTTTGCGAATTAAAAAACATATAGAGAAGACCAAAAACAATCGGTATTAATATTGCTTTACGAATCCCACTTGAAACACATATAAAAAAAAGAAAAGCTATAATTACTATAATAACTTGTTTTTTTGTTGTCATTTTTTGTTGGTATAATAACCAAATAGCTATACACAAACTAATCATTAAATAGTATATAAACATTGTGTATTGGTTCCCAAATAATTCAGCACCAATTCTTGTGTATTTATTAAATCCTTGAATATCACTTATTACTGCCAAGAAAGAAACAATAATAGTACTCACTAAAAATGTTCCAAAAGCATTCTTAACTTTATTAAAAATTTGATCATTATGCTCCATAACATACCATGACAAAATATAGCTATAGAACAAAAAAGGTATAACCATAATTAAAATGGAATATGTAGAAGAGATATCTTTTGAAAAAAAAGTACTAACTAATCCATATAAAAGCAGCATTGTATATCCAGTATTAAATCCAGATGATTTTATAAACTTACTATTATATTTTATTAGCCTTATTAGCCCCAATATCGAAATTCCAATCAATATTAAAGCGAATATTTTATCTTCTATTAAATATTGAAAAGGGATAAGAAATATACCTATATTCAATATGTTAAATTTCTTCCTTGCAATACCTTTAAGAATCATTTTATCATTCCTTACTACTTTAGCGTTTTTATTCTCCATCAGAAAAATCCATTTTTTTCATAAAAGGAATATTACACAAAGAATTTGAATCCCTATATATCTGTGAATCCTCATACATAAATGAAAGAATATTGTGCTCCATAACCTCTAAGTATTTCTTGTACTCTATACTCCCATTATAATAATTACTATTTTCTGATATCATTTTATATTTGGGTAGATCGCTTGGTAAAAACTTATAGTGTAAAAGTGCGGCAAGGCATTCAGAATTTTTATTTTTATTAAATGGAAACAAAAAATGCGACCTACTTTGAATATCTCCTTTACTAAAATAGCAAAGCGGATACTTAGTTAACCATGGATTTTGATTAAACATTCTTTCTCTGGGTCCCCCAGTAATTAGCTCTATATAATCCCTTTCTTCTTTTTTGTAGCTATTTAAATCAAAATATATACATTGGGTTAGATAATCTTCATCATTATTTTGTAAGTAAAATGCATCTTCAGCGTACATATCAACCATTAACCCACGTATTCTAGTAATTGAATGATTAACACAATATTTAATTAAACATTCAATAGGGTACTCCTCCATTTGTTGATACACAAACAATTCATCAGAATCCACAATAAGGTACCATCTGTTTAAGCCATAATAAGCAATCAATCTGTTAATCCATGCCTCTCTTCTATTAGTTGTGTACTTATCGTCATTTGTAAACAAATCAATATCGGGTTGATCTTTTACCCATTCAGCAGTTCCATCAGTTGATATGTTATCAAGTATTGCGAAATGAGTAACCCCAATTCCCCTATGATGATCTACCATCTTCTTTAATTTCATGAGGTCATTTTTAACGACACATAATAGTATGACCTCTCTATTGTCGTAATTAAATTTTGATTGACTAACTAACTCTATATTATTCTCAAAAAAATCATATGCTACTTCACTTTCATTTAGATTTGACAAAATAAATTTTTTAAATGATCTATGCCAAACCTCTAATCCATCTTTAATATTTAAGCCATTAGTTTCTTTTACTTTCCTATCAAGTATATTTTTTGTTTTCACAATACTAAACGGCTTTCTAAAATTAGATATTTCTCGTAAATACAGCTTTGTTTTCAATGGTAATTTCGCAATAGCCTTCTTAATGATTTTCATTTTGAGTAACTCCTATATTTTATAAAATCATTCATATTTCACTTCGAAATCATTCTATATACAAAGGCATACAACTTACTACTACATGATAACATTAACAGTTGAATTAAATTTTTCCTGCTATAGACACGGCTATACATAAATCTCAAATCAATAGAATCTTTATATTCTTTTCGATGTAATTTTCCTGTTTTTATAGCACTCAAATACTTTGTCACCAAATTGTTCATTAACATTTTTTTTAATTCAACATTACCGACCTGCTCATAAAGACTCGACAATTCATTACATGTTTCAATAATATGTAAACCATTAACAGATAAGTCTTTACTCATAGTAATAGAGGAGCTCCTAATAATATAGTTATAAAATATAATATCTGTGCAAATCACATTGTTAGCCTTCAAGAGAACTCGCGGAGTAAACTGCTCGTCTTCATGTAATAATCCCACTTTAAATTCCAAGTTGTTCTTTTTCAAAAATTCATTTCTATACAAGTTTAGCCACACTGCCATGTGTAAGCTTTCCGTCTTTAATTCTTTTAGCATATAATTGGGTCCAGATAATAAAGCATAATTCTCGGTTCCTTTATGCATCAGATAAGTCGTTGTGTCATTATGAATTTTCCTCGCATTACCAATGATTAAATCAGGAGCATCAGAAGAAAACTGCTTAATGACATTGTATAATTTTTCGCATGCATCCAATTCAATATAGTCATCAGAATCAACAAAAAGCACGTACTCTCCCCTTGAAACTTTTAGTCCAAAGTTTCTTGCGTCTGACAACCCCCCATTCAATTTATGAATGACTTGAATTCTCTGATCCATATTTTCATATTTATCACAAATTGAAGAACTTCCATCTGTACTTCCATCATTAACTAAAATAATTTCTACGTTCCTATAAGTTTGATTAACTAGACTTTGCATGCATCGTTCTAAATATTGCTCAACATTATAAATTGGAACAACTATAGAAATTTGCGGATATTTCATAATCTAGATCTCCTCAACACCCTTAAGCATTAATTTGTAAGCTTCCAACACATTTTTCTCATTTGCAAACATTTTTCGATGACGAATAACAAATTGCAAGCAAAGCAATCGTGCCCATTTTTTTGAAATAAAATAAAATAATACTCCTTTATCCTTAAAAAACTTATCGTTATATCCTTTAAACCATGTAGATTCTTCTTGTTTCACATAACCAATAATGGTTGGATCAGTATATATCTTTAACCCTTTTTGTATGCATTCCGAAATAAAAAGACTATCTTCTCCACTGCCATACTTCGCGCCTCCACCAAAGAGTAAGGAGAAATATATGTTTGCTTGCTTTAATTTTTCTGTCCTAAAGGCAACCTTAACAGCCCCATACTTTAAGCAGTTATACCATCTTACTCTGCTTTTCTTTTTTATAATATGAGTTGGCCTTAAATGATTTTTACTTGGAACATTAAAGAATATCATATCTGCGTGAGGATTTTCCTCAAATGATTTAATGACAGCTTCTCTATACCCATCAATATAGATGACATCATCATCTGCTAATAGACTTATTTCTGCACTTGCTCTCATTAATGCATTATTTCTACTAAGTCCGATGCCTCGTTCATCAAAAGACAGAAAGTTAACCTTATAATCGTTAAATATCAGTGTATTTGAACAAAAGCTATCAGATTGATTAATTACAATAGCATCAGATTGAATATTCATCTCTTCAAGTAAACCAAGACCTTTTTGATTCATTGTAGAAATCAACACTTCCAAGTTCATGTTCAAGTTCCCTTTCAATTTTCTTACCTTTGATTTTCTATTAGCAGTGTACATATGATAATTCGAGATTTTTAATTTTCTATCTCGTGCTTTCTGCTTTTTCCCAAAATGGCTTTGCTTCCCCACTAATTATTTTATATACACCTACCCATTGAGCCAAGATAGTCACTAAATAATAATAGATTAGTGTTAGATACTTATTCTTTGATTTAGTAATAGCTCGATATAAACCTAATGAATAGATTAGTAATTGCCCAACTAATGCCATGGAATAAATAAAATGATCATCAACCAAAAAAATATTAGTCATCAATAAAACGAAGTGAGCTATCCAAAGCAAATACCTACAAGTTCTGTGCCCAAGATAAAAATAAGTAAACCACTTATATTTAACAACATTCAGAATTCTAAAATCAGGTAATATTTGAGATAAAAGAACCCTATTACTTCTGACCTTCCTTCCAAACTCATCTTCAATAACTTCTCCAGCTTTTTCATATGCTATAGCATCATGATTAGCAATAGCCCTCTTACCTTGTAAAGCATAATAAGGAGGCATAGCACTATCGTGACATTGAATTGGATTGAAATCATTGTAATCTTTTGTTCTACAAGCGTATAGTGCACCATTACCTGCAGTAATTGTCTGGATTCTGCCCTCAATTTCTCTCGATGCCAAATCACCATCCCAATAACTTGCTTCAGCACTGCTCACGTCACTAACATCGTGGTTAATTATTGAAAGCCGACCAGAAACGTAGGCAATTTCTTCAGAAGTGAAAGCAGCCATAAGTTCGCTTACAGCACTTTTGTCCATTATAGAATTTGCATCAGTCATAATTAAATATTCAGTTGTTACTGTTTTATGCGCTTCATTCTGAGCATTTGTTTTCCCCTTACGGGCTTTAACTTCGAATAACCTAATGTTATGTTCCGGAAAACTACGTATGAAATCTTTAACAATCTCATTTGTTTTATCCGTACTGTTATCAGATGAGACCAAGAACTCTATCAAGTCCTTTGGATATTCAAGACTCACAATATTATGGAGTTTGTCCAAAATTACCTTTTCTTCATTATGCGCCACAACCATAACTGTAACGGAGGGTGTGTGGCTAAAGTTTTTTTCAAGTCTCTTGGTTTTATACAAATTACTAATTACTTTTAAAGATAAGGGATACCCAATCATTGCCCATACAATTATAAATGCACTGATATAAAAAAGAATTTTCAACCAAACATCCATTCTTCCGCCCCCTCTGCAATGTGCATTAACTATCCGTTTGCAATCTTTTCGCTGGAACACCGACATAAGTTCCTGATTCATTTATATCTCTTAACACTACAGCTCCGGCCCCTATTTTTGATCCACTGCATATATTAATGTTATTGCTTACAACACAGCCAATTCCCAACCATGCACCTTTTCCAATCTTTACAGTTCCAGCTAAATGTACTCCAGGAGAGAGATGGGTATATTCTTCAATTACATTATCATGATCAATGCTGGAAGCAGTATTAACTATACAGCCTTTTCCTATAGAAGAAGAGTTGTTAATGACAACTCCTGCCATAATAACTGTGCCACGCTCTATTGTAACGTTAGAGCCAATAACAGCTTGAGGATGAATTAAAGAAATGACTGAAGCTCCTTGATGCTCTAGTTTACTCTGAATTCGCTCCCTTATCACATTACTTCCAATAGCGACAAAAAAATCAAAATCAGACAAATAATCATCAATCGCATTTGAACCACCTATAACTTTAAAGCCACTACACTCTCTAATAGATTGATCATCATCAACAAAAAAAATTTTTTCCCAATGGTTCATTGCCTTTCCAACATCTGCTGCTACTTTGCCATGACCACCGGCACCAATAATAACTAAGCCTTTTTTCATAATCTTACACTTTCATTGCTATTTCCACTATAAGGCTCTATAGTTACAGAGTTATTCGAATTAATTCCTTCTCTGATAAAAACCTTTTTAATAGTTAAAAAAATAATATTCCAATCTCTCGCAAATTCAATTTGGTCTACATATTTAACATCAAGATTAAATTTACTTTCCCAACTTAATGCATTACGGCCATTCACCTGAGCTAAACCAGTAAGTCCTGGCTTAACGTCATGTCTGCGTCTTTGTTGTTCGTCATACAGTGTCAAATACTGCACCAATAATGGTCTAGGTCCAACTATAGCCATGTCACCACGTACTATGTTCCATAACTCTGGAAGTTCATCTAAACTTGTTGAGCGCAAAAATTTCCCGAACGATGTAAGGCGTATACTATCAGAAAGCAATTCACCATTAGCATCACGTTCATCAGTCATCGTTCTAAACTTATACATTTTGAATATTTTCTCATTTAAGCCCGGACGTTCTTGAACAAACAATACAGGTCCACCTAATTTGATTCTTACTAGAAAAGCAACAATAATCAGAATTGGGCTAAGTAAAAGAAGTGCAATAGTTGAAAGCAAAATATCCTGCGGTCTCTTAATATATGTTGCATAAAACGCTTTTTTTCGATTCATTTTACTTCCACAACCCCTTAATCAATGCGCAAACTCGTTCCAAATCTGCATCCGTCATTTTTGTGTCTGAAGGTAAACATAGCCCATTCTCAAACAATTGTTCAGACACTGTACCTCCAACATAATCATACTCAGCAAAAAAAGGCTGCATATGCATCGGTTTCCAAATCGGTCTAGATTCAACATTGTTTTGTTCCAATGTTATCATGATGTCAAGCGGTCTTACTACCCCGCCTAACGTAATACAGCTTAGCCAGCAATTAGGCTCATTCCACTCGTTGATGGGCATAAATGTTATTCCATCAAGACCGCTCAGCTTTTCTTGATAATAATTAAATATGTATCTCTTTTTAGCAACACGCTCGTCCAATACTTTAAGTTGGCCTCGGCCTATTCCAGCAACAACATTGCTCATACGGTAGTTAAATCCAAGCTCACTATGTTGATAATGTCTAGCATGATCTCTTGACTGAGTAGCCCAAAATCTAGTCTTGGCAACTTGCTCTTCATTATTAGAAACCAGCATTCCGCCACCTGAGGTAGTAATAATTTTATTTCCATTAAACGAAAAAATTCCGTACTCTCCAAAAGTGCCGGTGTGTTTACCTTTATAGTAGGTTCCTAGTGATTCCGCAGCATCCTCAATTACCGGAACGTTATATCTGCTGCAGATATCCATAATTTTATCCATTTCAGCTGAAATTCCGTATAAATGTACGACTATAACAGCCTTAACATTTGGATATTTATTAATAGCCTCTTCTAACGCAGTTGGATCCATATTCCAAGTTTCCATGTTACTATCAATAAATACAGGGACAGCTCCCTGATAAATAATCGGATTTGCTGTTGCTGAAAAAGTTAAGGATTGACAGAAAACAATATCACCTGCCCCAACCCCAACTGCTCTAAGAGCTAAATGGATAGCAGCAGTACCTGTTGTAAGTGCTGCCGCTGCATTAATACCAATCTTTTCCGCCAATTCATTTTCAAACCCAGTGACATTAGCACCTAAAGGCGCAACCCAGTTGGTGTCGAAGGCTTCCTTAACATAATCCATTTCATAGCCTTCATCGCTCATATGTGGTGAAGATAACCAAATTTTTTCAACCATTTATTCTCCCCCTACGCTCTAAATTCAAGTCTATATAATATATTTACGGGTGCGTTAACAAACCAACCCTGTAGTATTCAATTAGAGAGATTAATGATTATTCCTATTCACCTTAATGCAAGAGCCTTACTTCTTTAAACAGGCTCTCTTAAATAAAGTTTTAATGAAATTTTAGTGTATAACCTCTATGAAATTTAGAGGTTATACACTAATCTTAATTCGCCAAACTTTCAGCCAATTTCATACCCTCTTGCAATTCAGCTTCAAAGGTTGCTCTGTACTGATTGATAATATCTGTACTGTAACCATTAGCAGTCAGTTGCTTCTCAGCATCAGCAACGATACTATTAAAACTAGAAGTGGAGGAAGCTAGTTGTTGCTTTCCCTGAGCAAGAAGACTGGATTTAGTGGCTTGATCTGTTGCTTGAACATATTGGAAGACAAGACTTACCAAAACTGAGCTACTTTGATTACGCAGTGCAGTGAGCTTAGCTTCTGTCTCACTTGTAATCTGCTCATATGTGACCTTCCCAGACTCAGCAGATCCGCCCCCGGTTGATGCCCCACTAGTTGGTGCAGGTGTAGCTGTAGCATAAGGATTGGCACCTCCTGTAGCTCCACTACTTGTTGAACCGCTATTTTGCTCCTGATAACCAGCAGATATAGCTGTAATGGTCTTAGTCTTCTGATCCCAAGTAATCTTATTGCCTACAGATTCAGAAAGAAAACGAAGCGGAACATACAATGAACCATTCAGCATGTAGCTATCCTGTCCTGAAGGTACTGCCTTCGCTGACCCATTGAACACATAGCTTGCTTTTACCTTGTTTAGCGAGATACTCTTTATCGTTGTTGCTATAGTGCTAGTATTCCCAGCGTTCATAAGATATTCTTTAATAACCACTAATTCCGTGCTGCTTGGTTCAGCGACAGTGACCTTCAGATTCTTGGCGTCCCAGCTGACACTCTTCTGTAAAGCATAGGAAACGAATCTGATTGGCACATAGGTAGTGTTGTTATAAATGAAGACATGTTGACCTGTTGGAGGCTGCATGCTTACTCCGTCAAACACCATCTTTACATCCATACTCTGTACTTTAATTGTGTCTTCGGCAGCTGCGGCAGTTGCTGATACCGTTACAGCAGATGCCGATATTGGCGCAGTGGCAGTTAGAGGTGCAGCACCAGTAAGTAATATTAATAGCAATGCAGCAGCCGGCAATTTCACTTTTGACATATCACTTACTCCCTCCTTCTTGTGCTTTAATCCGTTCTTCTTCAGCAATAATCTCTTTCTGGGTTTTCCCTTGACTTACACCATATTTCTTAGCGATCTGTGAGAGCTCATTGTACTGTTCTTCAGATACTTTACCAAGAATAATACTGCGCGCTTCCCGCTTATCTTCAATTGTTAATCCGCCTTTAGCAAGCTCTTGAAGGCGTTTAATATCAGAGATACTTAATTGGCTCATAACAATAGAAGCCACGTCTGCTTTGTCTTTGACAGTAACGTTATCTTGAATTTCCTTGGCCTTGTCTGTTGATACTTGGGCAGTGTACCCATCTGCAGATGCAGTAGGTTTGGCTGCAACTGGTGCACTTGTTGCTTCCCCTGCATTATCAGATGAATTCCCTTCGACGGCAGGTTTATCTGCACTATCATCTGGAGTAGCAGTGTTTGATGGAGCAGTTGTTGCTGTTGGTTCTGGCTCTGTGTTTCCTTCAACCACAACAGGCTCAACAACCTCACCTTGCGCTGCATTATTTGTAGTATCCTCTACCTCAAAGCCGCCTGCCATTGAATTCATCAGCTTATCTACGGCATAATTCGCCGCAAACAAACCGCCTACACCCAGCACCACAATTACCGACAATGTCCAGATTAAAACTTTCTTCCATCTTTTCACTTCATGTACCTCCACATACAATAGTTAGCTAATCGCCGCCTGAGCTACCGGCTGCATTGGCACAATCTGATTAATAACCTCACGTATGGCTTCTGGCTCTTCAGACAAGACGCGTTCCAATCGTTTGAATTCCAGCTCCAGCTGATTCTGACTGATGACATTTGGTTTACCTATAAATATACGGTCATGCTGAGTGGAACCGAGATTCTCTTCTGCTGTAAGCAATTCTTCGTACAGCTTCTCACCCTCACGAATACCCGAGAAGACGATGTTGATATCTTTGTAAGGCTCATAGCCGGACAAGGTAATCAGGTCTTCTGCGAGTGTCAGGATCTTCACAGGCTCACCCATATCCAGTACGAATACCTCGCCGCCCCTGGCGAAAGAACCGGACTGAATGACCAGCTGTACAGCTTCCGGAATCGTCATGAAGTAACGTACCATCTCCGGATGAGTAACAGTTACTGGTCCGCCAGCAGCAATCTGCTGCTTAAAGGCCGGAATAACACTTCCGCGGCTGCCCAGCACATTACCAAAGCGTACCGCAGAAAACTTCGTATTGCTTGTAGTATTGAGGCTCTGTACATACATTTCAGCAATCCGTTTCGTAGCTCCCATAACACTGGTCGGATTAACCGCTTTATCTGAGGAGATCAGAACAAATCGCTCTACTCCATACTTATCCGCACAATCTGCCACATTGCGTGTACCGAACACGTTATTCTTGATGGCCTCGGAAGGATTACGCTCCATCAGTGGCACGTGTTTATGCGCTGCCGCGTGAAAGACAACCTGCGGCTTGTGGCTCTCGAAGACCTCCATCATCCGGGTGCGGTCTTGTACATCGGCAATGACAGTCACAATCGAAAGCTCCGGGAAGCTCTTTCGGAGTTCCATCTCTATTGTGTAAATACTGTTCTCGCCATGACCGAGGATCAGCAGCTTGTCCGGTGCAAAAGGTGAAATCTGGCGGCAAAGCTCGGACCCGATAGAACCTCCGGCACCCGTAACTAATACCGTCTTATTGTGTACATAACCTAGGATACTGTTCATGTCAGCCACGATAGGCTCACGCCCAAGCAAGTCTTCTACACTAACATCGCGCAGCTTCTTGATGGATACCTTTCCGGTGATTAGATCACTAAGCGCAGGAATAATCTTCAGCTTCACTCCGGTTGTCTTGGACAAACTTACAATCTCGGAAATTTCACTTCGCGATACCGAAGGCATGGCAATAATAATCTCGTGAATGCCCCGTTCTTTCACGATCCTTGGAATATCATAGCGGTTCCCCAGTACCGGAACTCCAAGGATCTTTAAATGGAGTTTATCGGCACTGTCGTCAACAAAACCAATCAGACGAGTATTGGCAAAGGATGCGCCCTTTAACTCTCTGGCAATCAATATCCCGCAATCTCCTGCTCCGACGATTAAGGTATGCACCTCGGTATCTACACTGTTAAATCTGCCTCTGCGGAAGACTCTCCAGAATAGACGGACGCCACCCACCAGGAGAAGAATAGTCTCAACTGAACGCACCTCAATACTGAAAGGGACACGTGACGGAAGCATAACAAAAGCTACTGCGTATGAGATTACCGCCCCTACTACAATAGCCTTCATGACCGATACAATCTCGCCAATACTGGCGTACTGCCACATTCTTCGATACAATCCGAAATAAATTAGGCTCCCCCCAAAAGATATGGTGCAGATTAACCCGTATAACAGCATCTGTACAACATATTCCTGAGGAATATCATTATAAAAACGGAACAGGTAAGAAGTCACGATGCTGAACCATATGATGGCAAGATCAATCATGAACAACATGAACACTCTGGTTTTCGCTGTCATTTTTAGTGCCTCCAAAAATAACAATTTGATCTATAGAACAATGTCAATTTCCATAGTAATAATAATAGTAGCCTTCGCTGGCCTTCCGTTTGACATTATTCAGCACCACACCCAGCATCTTCGCGCCTACTCTGTCCAGGTTCGCCTTGGCCTTAGCAGCAATTTCCCGTTTCACTTTGCCGTAGCTGACAACCATAATAACACCATCACTCTTCGAGGCAACAATCTGTGCGTCCGTTACAGCAAGGAGCGGTGGAGTATCAAACATGATTACATCAAACTGCTGACGTAACTCCTGCAGAACCATACTCATCCGGTTCGAGGCCATCATTTCGGCAGGATTAGGTGGAATCGGTCCCGACGTCATGATGGACAGGTTAGGAACTCCAGATTCCTGTATAACATCTCTTAATTCAGACTGTTGGGATAACAATGACGATAATCCATAGCGGTTACTTAGCGAAAATGTCTTGTGAGCCGTAGGCTTCCGCAGGTCACCGTCAATTAACAGCACCTTCTTATCAGCTTGAGCATAAGCAGCTGCAAGATTGGCCGTAACCGTGGATTTCCCTTCTTCCGGTCCGGAGGAGGTAACCATAATAATCTGAATCCGTTCATCTACAGACGAGAAATCAATATTCGTACGCAGCGCCCGGAACGCTTCCGATACCGGAGAACGCGGGTTGGTTACGGTAATCAGGTGGCGTTGTTTATTTGGCTGCTGAGACATGTTCGAGTTCGCCCGCCTTTCTGGATAACGTCTGTGCCTGTGTTGTTGTTCCCTTTGTTTCTTCCTGGCCGAGTCTGGTAATCATTGCAATCGTCGGCAGACCTAAGTATTTCTCGATATCCTCTTCCGTCTTCAATGTATCATCCAGATACTCCAGCAGGAAGGCTATACCAAGTCCGATCATCAGCGACACAATAATGGCAATAGCCATGTTCATCACGACGTTGGGTTCAACCGGCCCTGGTGCGACAGGCGGATTGAGCTTGGCCTCATTCAGGATCGATACATTCTGTACATTGAACAAGGAAGGGATCTCCTGTTTGAACACAAGTGAAATCGCATTTACGATTTCTGCTGCTCTCTGGTATGAATTATCTCGAACGACAAGTGTCATCACCTGCGTGTTATTGACAGAGCTCACATTAACCTTCTTAAGCAACTCTTCGGCAGTGGTATTAAACTCCGGGTAATCCTTGGCTACAACATCCAGAATAGCCGGTGTCTTGATAATCTCTTTATAGGTGTTAATCAATTGAATATTGGTATTAATCTGGTTCAAGTCCAGCTGTGATGCTGAGGTCTGTACCTGCTGTGTCTGATTAACAATAATCTTGGTTGAAGCTTCATATACCGGATTCTTAATGTACAGGCTGTACACTCCGGCAAGCAGACATACGACGACCACAATACTGACAATCATCCACAGTCTCTTCTTAACAATCTGGAAATAATCGCGAAGATCCAATTCTTGAGCTGACAAGTGAATTTCCCTCCAAGCGGTTTCTAAAATGATATAATCCGTGCTAAAAAAGTGCCTCCTCTCATACTGACGAGAGGAGGCTCTCCACTTGCTTCATTATTGCTTACTTGAAGTTGATTGTACGGTAGATGATAACAGCAGCTTCTGCACGAGTAGCTGTATTGTTAGGGTTAAACTTACCCGCATTACCGATTACAAGGTTGTTACTTGCTGCAAAGGCTACGCCGTCTTTCAGGGAAGCGCTGATCTTCGCAGCATCCGAGAACTTGCTCAGTGCAGAAGCATCTGTAGCTGCAGCAGGGTTAAGGGATTTAACTGCACGGGAGATCATGGTTGCCATCTCAGCACGTGTGATTGTTGCATTTGGATCAAAGGTCGAAGCGTTGCGTCCAGTGATGATACCCTTTTCAGCTGCTACTGCAACATATGGAGCATACCATGCAGTGGAAGCTACATCGCTGAAGCTTTCAGTTGCTGTGCTGTTCTCAAGGTTCAGTGCACGGATCAGCATCTTCGCGAATTCAGCACGGGTTACATTGCTCTTAGGAGCGAACTTGCCGGAGCCGATTCCTTCAATTGCGCCCTTAGCAGCTACAACCTGAATCTGTCTGCCAGCCCAAGCCTGTACAATTGCGATATCGCTGAAGGTTACCTTGTTCTCAACTACAGCATAGGAAGAGAAGGTATCACGCGGTTCAACGATGTAATCACCGTCAACAACCCCACCCTGGAATTGAAGAGCACCATATACAATCTTCGCTACCGACAGCAGTTCTTTATCAAGGCCAGTTGTAGCAACCAATGGAAGCTTGATAGTCAATGGTTGTTTGAAGGTTGTTGTTGCTACTCCGCCCACTGTCAGGTCGAAGGAGTATACCTTGGAAGCCAGCTTCAGGGTAGTGATAGAAGTTACTGTGGTATCAGCTTCAGTAGAAACGGTCAAAGTTACTGCTTCACCGAATTGCGTTACTGGAATGGTTACTGTCAAACCATTGAAGGTTACAGCAACGTTAGCAATACCTTTAGCTTTTGCAGCTTCAATAATTGCTTTGGACAGCGGAACTTCCACAGTCGCAGCGTTCACTGTACCAAGGTTCAGGGTAAGTGTAAGGCCAGTCTTACCAGCGTTAGCAGCTACAAGAGCATCGAATGCTTTGAGGACATCAGCGTCTACGAGATTAAGAGTCGCTTTGTTGCCAACAACAGTTACTTGCTTGGAAACATCATATACACCTGGAACAGGAGTTGTTGGTGTAGTAATGACTCCTCCAGTATTACCGGTATTGTTACCGTCTGTTGTAACAAGCGGATACGTACGGATGTAAGCAAGAGCAAGCGCCTGAGTTGCCTGCTTAGCAGACTTAATCTCAGTGTTCACGTTATTAAATGTCTTAACGATGTCATCCGCAGTAATTCCCAGGTTGTAAACAGCCTGGCTTACTGTCAATTCACCGGCACCCGTCTTGTGCTGAAGCACCTTGTATACTGCATCCTTAACCAGTGTCTTCTGGGATTCAGGATTAGCGATGATGTTAATCAGGTCGGCATTGCTCTTGCTTCCCAGCAAAGCGCGAAGCTCTGCTTCTACACCGTTAGTAGCGAAGAAGAAATCAAGAATATCATCGAAAGTAAGACCTTCTACCTGGGCTTTGGCTGCAATGCTGTTGAACAGCTTAACGTTGTCAACATCGTAACGAATTTCTTTCAGCGCATCGAAATCATCGGCATATACATTGTAAACTACGCTGGATACACTCTTGAACAATTTCAGGGAAGTTGCCTTCTCCTCAGGGTTCAGTTCAAGCTTACCAAGAACCGGAGCGAAAATTTCATCGAACTTATCCTGGCTCAGGCCTGCTACTTCAGTAGAATAGGCTTTCAAATAAGTTGCTTCTGTTACAGTCAGGTTGGAATAGATCGCCTTGATCTTGTTCTTCACTGTATCGTGGGATACGGAAGCTGCTGATGCCACACCGTTCAAGTGCTTAGCCAGTCCTTCGCTGCTGAATGGAAACCCTGCTACGGATGCTGCTGCCATGCTTACTGCTAGTGTTGATACTGCCAGTTTCTTCTTCAAACTCACTTGTCATCCACCTCTTCATATGTAGTTATAAAATCTTATACTGCGGTAATGCTAGATAAGTTGCGCCCTGACTCATCAAAAAAATTGTAACAATAACCCAGTAAAAACAATTCTACCATCATTCTACAGGCAGGTCACCCTTTACGAGAAAAAAATCCGAACAATTTATGAAGCTTCTTGCCAGAATCACTATAAATAGCCCGAATTAACTCCTCATTGTCGATGATTTTCTGCGAATTTTGGCGGAATTTGTCGCAAGCCACAGTTCCCAGTTCCTTCTCCAAAACTTTGAAAGCTTCACTTAGTCCGAACGGACGATGACTGTTATCGTGTGCATCCGAGGCGATAACATGAACCGCGTTCCTGCGGCACAGATCGATAGACAGCTTCTGCAGCTTGCTCCCAAAGGTTCCGGCCAGACTCTGGGCAGTTACCTGCCCTACAGCTCCCAGCTCTATTAATCTCTCAAGCTTGACTGGGTTACCGGCAACCTCAGCGTTGCGCTCCGGATGGGCGATGACCGGAACGAAGCCCTGAATCACCAGCTCGTGACAGGTCTCTTCCATTGTGCGCGGCACACGGGAAGAAGGCATTTCCAACAGAATGTATCTCGTATTTGCCAGCGTCAGTAGTTCACCCTGCTCCAGATCATTCAAGAGCTCCCCGTAGACACGGATCTCCTGGCCGGGAAGCACAAGCAGCGGAAGGCCAGCCTGCCGGATTCTATCATTCAGCAGCGCTACCGCTTGTCCAATGGCCGGTGCGGGATTCATATATACTCCGTTAGCATGATGCGGCGTGGCAACAACAGTAGAAATGCCATCCTGTACGGCATCCTGTGCCATGGAGAGGGCTGCTTCCCAGTCGGCAGCACCGTCATCCATAAAAGGCAAAATGTGGCTATGAATATCTATCATATCCTATTTATCGGTCCTTTTCCAGTTGAATTGAATAGATTCATCAAAAAAATACAACCATTTCACTAGGAAATGATTGCTAAAAATGTACTTTGTTCATGCTTAAGCTTCCAGGAAAAACATGACTTTGGCTATCGCCGCAAGCTCTTTATCGATCTCACTGCATTCCTCAACAGACTGTGCATCATTGCGTAAATCCAGCAATCTGTCAGCCTTGCGTCTCAGCTCCGTAATTTCCCGCTCTACAGCATCTGATTTATATACATTGATTATTTCTGAAAGGGAATGCTTATGCTGATAGATTAGTTTACTCCCCGAATCCGTCAATTCCGAAATCCGGCGTACGGATCCGCGCTCATAATAATAGACCATAGTAAAACCTTTATAGATTCTATTCACAGTCCCGGTCCCTTTATAGGTGACGAACAGCTTGCGGACAGCATTATTGAGATGCGAATTAACCACACGGCAGGATAGCGAACAGGTGTAGATCCCCCGCTTATTCTCAACTGTGAGACGTACTTCCTCACCCCCGGCTTCCTCAAGAACAATGACCTGCTCCCCGCCCCCGGCGACCTTAACCCGGTGGCTGATATAGCAGGTATCGGCTGTGAGCAGAAACTGGTTCATCTGAAATTCTGTCATCTGCAAAGTCGCATTTACATATTCTGTAGCCAATCGCTGAGCCATAACCATCCCTCTATTCTTTGTAATAGCCTCTACAACGATTATACATGGATGAGTGCGGGTTATCTCATGAGCGGAAACAGACTATATTGGCATAATCGATCTTGCGTCTTAAAAATACAGGGTGAGCGGGAGATATCATATATATTCCTCACTATTCTGTGAGGAATGCGTCCGGATGCTTGCTTTTACGCACTACAGCAGCAGATGCTCAGGATTCGGTTTCCTCATCAGGCCCGGCTTCCCGCCCGGAAGTTACCTCTTCTGGTTCACCTTGTTCCAATGGCTCTTCTGTTTCTTCCATCTCATTAAGTCTGCTGTAATCCTCAATCAGAGCCCACAGCTCCTCACGGCCTAGTCCCAGCTCCGATGAGAATGGAATGAAGTTATCCCCCGGCAGCACGCCGAGCTCCTGCTTCATGATCTTGATGTGCTTCGGCCAGCGTGTCTTGGGAATCTTGTCTGCCTTGGTTGCTACCACACAGAGCGGCAGATCGTAATGCTTGAGCCAGTCAAACATCATTTTATCGTTGCTTGTCGGCGGATGGCGCAGGTCCACTACAAGCAGGATAAGCTTCAGTGTCTCACGCTCTTCCATGTATTTCTCAACCATTTTGCCCCATGAGGCCCGCTGTGTCTTGGATACCTTGGCATATCCATATCCCGGGAAATCGACAAAATACATATCCTGATTAACCCGGTAATAGTTCATATGCTGTGTCTTACCCGGTGTAGAACTGGTGCGGGCGAGATTCTTGCGGTTGATCATCCGGTTAATCAGAGAAGACTTCCCGACGTTGGAGCGCCCTGCCAGAGCAATCTCCGGCAAGGCGTCCGTTGGGTATTGATCAGGGCCTACGGCGCTGATGATAAATTCGGCGTTGTTAACTTTCAAATGGAACTTCCTTTCTAATGCACACTACTCGGCGCTTTACTGCTGATATCTGCCTGCTGGTCTACGAGCGCATGCTGGAGCACCTGGTCCATATGGGACACTGGTATAAACTCCACGTCATTACGTACGCTCTCAGGAATGTCCTTGAGGTCGCGTTCGTTGTCTTTGGGCAGCAGAATTTTTTTGTAGCCGGCCCGGTGGGCAGCCAGTGACTTCTCTTTGAGTCCGCCGATTGGCAGGACACGTCCGCGGAGCGTAATTTCACCTGTCATCGCTACATCCTTGGAGACATAACGTTTGGTGAGTGCTGAGATGAGCGCGGTAGCAATCGTAATGCCGGCAGACGGACCATCCTTAGGTATGGCACCTTCAGGAATATGAATGTGAATATCGTTCTTCTCGTGGAAGTCCGGGGCAAGCCCTAGTTCCTCCGCTTTTGAACGGGTATAGCTGAATGCAGCCTGTGCGGATTCCTTCATCACATCGCCCAACTTACCGGTAAGCGTGAGCTTCCCTGTACCCTGAACCACTGTTACTTCAATCAGCAGTGTATCGCCGCCGACTTCAGTCCAGGCCAGACCGGTGACTGTGCCGATCTGATCCTCCAGCTCTGCCATTCCGTAGCGGTATTTGGATTCACCCAGATATTCTTTAACTTCAGCAGGAAGGATCGTAACCTGCTCCTTCTCACTGGATACAATCTGCTTCGCAGCCTTACGGCAGAGTGCAGCAATCTGCTGCTCCAAATTACGCACGCCGGATTCCCGCGTATATTCACGGACAATCTTCAGCAAAGTGTCGTCCTCAATTACGAGCTGTGCATCCTCAAGACCGTGATTCTTACGCTGCTTCGGCAGCAGGTAGCGGCTGGCAATCTGCAGCTTCTCAAGCTCCGTATAGCCGGGAATATACAGCATCTCCATCCGGTCGAGCAGCGGACGCGGAATGTTGTGTACCGCATTCGCTGTGGTTACGAACATCACCTTCGAAAGATCAAACGGCAGCTCCACAAAGTGGTCGCTGAACGTATTGTTCTGTTCCGGATCGAGTACTTCAAGTAAGGCTGCGGACGGATCGCCGCGGAAATCAGAAGCCATCTTGTCGATTTCATCAAGCAGAAAGACCGGATTAAGGCTTCCGGCTGTCTTCATCCCCTGGATGATCCGGCCCGGCATGGCGCCGACATAGGTGCGGCGGTGGCCGCGGATCTCGGCTTCATCACGCACACCGCCAAGCGAAATGCGGACGAACTTGCGGTTCAGCGAACGGGCTATGGAGCGTGCCAGTGAGGTTTTACCGACGCCCGGAGGCCCTACCAGACAGAGAATCGGCCCTTTCAGCTCCTTAACCAGCTTCTGCACAGCCAAGTATTCCAGGACACGTTCCTTAGGTTTCTCCAGACCGTAGTGATCGGCATCAAGCACCTGTTCCGCTTTTAGAATATCCAGATCATCTTCGGTCTCTTCGCTCCAAGGCAGACCAAGCAGCCAATCCACATAGTTGCGGATCACACTGCCTTCGGCTGAGCTTGCAGGCATTTTCTCCAGACGGTCGATTTCCTTCTCGATCTTCTCCTGCACCCGCTCAGGCAGGTTCTTCTCCTGCATTTGCGAGCGCAGCTCTTCAGCTTCCCCGGCCCGGCCTTCCTTCTCACCGAGCTCCTTCTGGATCGCTTTCATCTGTTCGCGGAGGTAATATTCCTTCTGGGTCTTCTCCATCTGCTTCTTCACGCGCTGGTTAATCTTGCGTTCAAGCTCCAGCACTTCACGCTCATTATTGAGAATATCGAGCAGCTTCTCCAGGCGTTTGCTGACATCAATGGTCTCCAGAATCTCCTGCTTATCCTTGATCTTCAGCGCCAGGTGGCTTGTAATGACATCAGCCAGACGTCCCGGCTCTTCAATATCGGAGACAGCTGCCAGAGTCTCTGGAGTGACCTTCTTGGACAACGTAATATAATGCTCGAATTGGCTGAGCACCGTGCGCATCAAGGCGTCGCTCTCCTGATCGACATCCTCCTGCTCCGGCAGCTCGCGCGCCATAACCTCGTAATACTCCTCATTATCCGTATAATGAATAATTTCGGCCCGTTCCACTCCTTCAACCAGCACACGGATCGTGCCGTTCGGAAGCTTCAGCATCTGCCGCACATTGGCAACAGTACCGACCCGAAAAATATCTTCTTGTCCAGGCTCCTCAATATTCACTTCTGACTGGGAGCAGAGGAGAATCAAGTTATCTTCAACCATAGCTTTTTCCAGTGCACGAACGGACTTCTCGCGCCCTACATCAAGGTGCAGAACCATGCTAGGGTACACAAGAAGACCTCTAAGCGGCAATAAAGGAAAACGACGACCTTTGGATTTGTTCGGCATCATCGCTTTCGCACCTCCCATGGTTCTCAAGTTATGTCATATAGATCATTTTAACAAAAGCAGGTTGAAAACACCAACTGGCACCACGTTAAGCAGCAGTCCTTTTTTGTACAGGACATTCGTTATGTATTATTCGTGCTTTTATTATAGAATATGTCCTATTTCCTCAAGATTAAAAAAGACGCCTCACGGCGTCCGGCTTAATCTATAGGATCTGTATGAATGCTCGCGGGCTTTCAACAGCAGCTCTTCTCTTTTGGCGGGGACGAGGCAATCGGCATAAAGAGTTTCATAGTACCCGGCCAGAAAGTCATTCCATTTGCGTCTCCATTCGTGTAGCATGAGCATCCCCCTTTGCTGAATTGTTAGTATTGATTATTAACCAATTCTATGAGGGATTAAGCGAAAATAGTACAACCAGCACAAAAAGCCGGACATGATTCCTCCGGCTTTTTGTCTTCCTCTTCTTTCCCTAAGCCTGCGCACCTTCCCCCGCAGCATCCGCCTTGAGCAGCGAAGCCGAGGAGAACGTCTCGCCCGATACTGCCGGCAGGCGGATGTCGGCAGTGCCGGAGCCGAACAGGTGACGGAAAACCTCGTCAACGGTGTCAACGGGGATGACCTGGAGCGGAGCAACGTCGGCGAATAAGGACTGCCAGTTATCCTTCGGGATAAAGACAGTGGTCGCGCCGGCCTGGAAGGCGGCTTCGACCTTGGCGATGACACCGCCGACCGGCTTCACGCGGCCGTGGATACCAATCTCGCCGGTGATAGCGACAGTGTTATCTACCGGCAGCTGACGAATGGCGGAGACGATGGCGACAGCCATTGCTACACCGGCAGACGGGCCGTCAATCGGCGTGCCGCCGGGGAAGTTCACATGCAGGTCATACCGGTCCGGCTCCAGGTTCATCGTGCGCAGCACGGTGAGCACATTCTCGACCGAGCCCTTGGCCATGCTCTTGCGGCGGATCGTCCGGGAGCCTCCGCCGATCTCTTCTTCATCGACTACGCCGGTAATGTTCAGCCGGCCCTGCCCGTTCTTCGCCAGTGCGGCAGATACCTCAATCTCCAGCAGTGTCCCCATGCCCGGCCCGTAGACGGCTAGCCCGTTGACCAGCCCGATCTGCGGGGAGGTCGGGATCTTGCGCTCAGTGCGCAGCGGCAGCTGGCTGCTGCCCGCTACCCACTCGACTTCTGCCGCCGTCAGCGTGTCCCGCTGCTCGGTCAGAGCAAGGCCGGCGGCCAGCTGGATCATATTCACAGCTTCACGGCCGTTAGTCGCGTACTGCTGAACCACCGCCACCGCTTCCGGACTCGGCTTCAGGCCGATCTTCTGGATCGCATCCCTGGCAATCACCTCAATCTCCTCCGGCAGCAGCGGCCGGAAGTAAATCTCCATGCAGCGTGAACGCAGGGCCGGCGATATTTCATCGGGTGAGCGCGTAGTCGCTCCAACCAGCCGGAAATCGGCGGGCAGCCCATTCTGGAAAATATCATGGATATAAGCCGGCGTGTTGCTGTCCTCCGAGTTATAGTAGGCACTCTCCAGCAGCACCTTGCGGTCCTCCAGCACCTTGAGCAGCTTGTTCATCTGAATGGGATGCAGCTCGCCGATCTCATCCAGGAACAGAATACCCCCATGTGCCTTCGTCACAGCCCCCGGTTTGGGCTGCGGCACTCCGGCAATCCCCATTGCTCCGGCCCCCTGATAAATCGGGTCATGCACAGAACCGATCAGCGGATCGGCAATCCCCCGCTCGTCAAAACGTGCCGTAGTCGCATCAATCTCTGTAAACTTGGCATCATGCTTAAAAGGGGAGAGCGCGTTCTTCTTCGCCTCTTCCATTACCACCCGTGCTGCCGCAGTCTTGCCGACTCCCGGGGGCCCGTAGATGATCACATGCTGGGGATTCGCGCTGCAGAGCGCCGCTTTGAGCGCTCGCAGCCCGTCCTTTTGCCCGACAATATCTCCGATTGAGGCCGGACGCGTCTTTTCCGAGAGCGGCTTGGTCAGGGAGATCATCCGCATTTTCCGCAGCTTGTCCAGCTCCTTGCGCGACTCCCGGTCCACCGCGGTTTTGTTGGTCTTTTGCCCACGCAGCAGATTCCAAAAATAAACGCCGATAACCAGCGCAAAAAAGAGCTGCACGATCATCAGCAATATACCTAATTCCATAGGTCACCCTCCTGTTTCATTCATATCTATCTGTTCGGCCCAATTGGCTGCTACTAGGTAGTATAGCCGTTTCAGAAATTAGTAAACGCGCAGGCGATTCAGGCTGCACTATTTTTTTGCATACTACCCTATACAGGCGGAGATACTGAGCGGACAGGAGGAGATGGAAATGACTGAGAAGCAGCATCCGGAGAAGCGCCAGGATGATCTGCCGGGTACGCAGGCGCTTTTTCAGGAGGAGATGCGCAGACGCCTGGGGAGTAGCACAGATATTATTTACCGTTTTCTCGCGCTTGGCCCATTCTCTGCTGTTATTATTTTCATAGAAGGAATGGCTGACCCCCAGGCTCTGATTGAGGCGCTGCACAGGGATCTGTCTCTATTCTCGGAGATAGATGGTGCAGAGCCCGCACGTGGACTGAAGCTGTTAAAAGAACGGACTATCACGCTCGGCAAAGTAGGAGAAGTCCATACGCTGGAACAGATTGAAGCGGAAATTCTAAGCGGCAATACGGTTCTTTACATTGAAAAAGCTGCTGGTGCCTTGTCCGTTGGAACCGAAAATCTGAAGCAGCGCGCTGTGGAGGATGCTACTTCACAGTCCGTCGTAAGAGGCCCGCGTGAGGGCTTCACGGAGTCGCTGCGCGAGAATACTGCGCTTGTCCGCAGACGGATTCAGAATCCGCAGCTGCGGATTGAAGAACGGAAGCTGGGTACAGCCACCTGTACCGCCGTGTCAGTCATGTATATGGAAGACAGAGTGGATATGACAGCACTGGAGGAGCTTAGGCGCAGGCTGAATGCCGCCAAGCTGGACAGTGTGCTGGAGAGTAATTATATCGAGGAGATGATTCAGGACAAACGCTACAGCCCTTTTCCCACAGTGTACAACACGGAAAGACCGGATGTAACAGCTTCTGCCCTGCTGGAGGGCCGGATTGCCATCCTAGTGGACGGTACACCGTTTGTGCTGGTCGTTCCAGCGCTGCTTGTCCAGTTTTTCCAGTCCAGTGAGGACTACTACCAGCGCAGTGATTTTGCCAGCCTGGTCCGGATGCTCCGCTATCTCTGCTTTCTGCTCGCCCTGCTGACACCGTCATTCTATATCGCGATTACGACCTTTCATCAGGAGATGATCCCCACCAGCCTGCTGATCAGCCTGATCGGTCAACGTGAAGGCATTCCATTTCCCGCTTTTCTGGAGGCCTTCATTATGGAGGTTACCTTCGAAATTCTGCGCGAAGCCGGCATCCGCCTGCCCAAATCAATAGGCCAATCGGTCTCAATTGTCGGAACGCTGGTTATCGGCCAGGCTGCAGTCGATGCCGGTCTGGTCTCTGCGGCCATGGTCATTGTCGTCGCGATCACAGCGATTGCCAACTTTGCACTGCCGGCGTTCAATGTGGGCATTTCCGTGCGGATCCTGCGGTTTGTACTGATGGGGATTGCTGCTTCGTTCGGCTTGTACGGCATGGTAATTGCGCTAATTATTCTTGCACTGCATCTGTGCAGCCTGGAATCGCTGGGTGTTCCTTATATGGGCTCCTTTGCCCCGCTGCGCCGGGGAGCACAGAAGGACACTTTTGTCAGACTCTCACAGCGGATGAAGAAGCGGTATTTCAACCGGAGCTGATTATGGCAGAAAGAGGAGGGCTGTTCTTTTGTATACAAAATCACTCGGCTGCATCCTGCTGCTTATCAGCCTGACCGTTCTCAGTGGCTGCTGGAGCCGCAGAGAGCTCAATGATCTGGCCATCGTTATGGCACTCGGCGTGGATTTGGATAAGGATGGTTATGCTGTCTCAGCTCAGGTAATGAACCCCGGCCAGGCCGGCAATCTGACAGGAGGCTCTAATGGAAGTCTGCCTGTTGTAACATATAAAGCTACAGGCAGAACGATACCGGAAGCGCTTCAGCGTATGCTCAGTACAACCCCGCGCGATCTGTACCTGGCTCACGTCCGGGTGCTGGTCTTCGGAGAGGCTTATGCCAGGCAGGGTGTAGGCGATGCCATCGATTTTCTGACCCGCAGTCATGAGCTACGGACGGATTTCTTCCTGCTTGTAGCCAAGCATACCGAGGCAATTAAAATTCTGGATGTCATCACTCCCTTTGAGCAGATTCCGGCCAATTCCCTCTATTCCTCCATACTTGTCTCGCACAAAAACTGGGCAGGCACAGGAAAAGTGACGCTGCAGCAGTTCATTGTAGAGCTGGAGCGCGGCGGCTCCAACCCGATCATGTCCGGGGTTCAGCTGCAGGGTGACACTTCTGAGCAGGGTTCTCTCAAAAATGTACAGAGCGTAATTCCTAAATCCCTGATCAAGCAGGCCGGCATCGCCGTATTCAAAAAAGACAAGCTCATCGGCTGGCTAGGGGAAGCCCCGAGTAAAACGGTCAATTATGTGCTGAATGAGGTAGATACAACCGAAGGCAGCATCGATTCTCCGGACGGCGGCGTTGCAGGCTTTATCATCACCGATGCCAAAAGCCGCATCAGGATTTCGATCAATGAAAAGAATGAGCCCGAATTTGTCATCCAGCTAAAAGCGGAGGCCAATCTCACCACGCTTCACAGCAGGCTTGACCTCAGCCGGACAGCCAGCATCAAAGAGCTGGAGCAGCGGATCGAAGAGAAATTTGATAATCTGATGGCTGCCAATATCAGGATTGTTCAGGAGAAGTTCGACTCTGATATTTTCGGGCTGGGCGAAGAGCTGCACCGGCAGTACCCGAAGCTGTGGCGCAGCTACCGTAAGCACTGGGACGAGAGCTTCCAGTCGGTCAAGGTCAGCGTCAAATCCGATGTCGCCATCCGGCGGATCGGTTCAGTCGTGCAGCCGCAGCAAAAGGAGATGGAACAGAAATGAACTGGGGTCTCTTATTAGTCATTTCACTGATTCTGGTGCCGGTATTTGAAACGCCTCAGCTGGTCAAGCTTCACTCCCCCAGGGATCTGGTTGTCTTCTTCGGATTATGGGCCGTTGCGCTGGCCTCTGCCATCGGTGTGACGGCCGGCCTCCCGCAGTGGAGGGTGCTCGACTGGGCCCGCAGCTTCATTCAGCTTTATCCGGGCTGAACATTATGAGATGAAAGGAGGCTGCCTGTGAAGCGCCATAGCGGGATAAGCGCATTGCAATTCTTCATATTGACCTTCGGTCTAACCATAGGCACCTCCATTCTTGTCATACCCAGCGGCGTAGCTCATATCGCCAGAGAGGATGCCTGGATCGCCTCATTAGTCAGCATGGCAATCAATCTGCTGATGGTTATTCTGTATATCGCCCTTGCCAGGCTATACCCCGGACAGTCCTTGTACGAGATCCTGGAAGCTGTCACCGGAAAATGGCCCGGCAAGCTGCTGTCACTGGTCTACCTGTTCTACTTCATCTCACTGGTCGGCACTCTGCTGGGCAATCTCGGCTTCTTCGTCTCCGGTGAGGTGATGACGGAAACGCCGCCGGAGGTGGTGCAGATTATTTTCCTGATCGCCGCCATCATCAGCGCCCGCAAAGGGATCATCATCCTCGCCCGGGTCGGGGAGCTGTTCTTCCCGTGGGTAGTGCTGCTGCTGCTCATTCTTATTCTGGCCCTGACCCCGCAGATTGAATGGAATTATATCAAGCCGGTGCTTGAGGACGGGTGGCTGCCGGTGCTGCAGGCCGGTCTGCAATCCTCTGTTTTTCAGGAAGTGATTGTCCTGATGGTCTTCCTTCCCCTCGTCAAGCAACAGAAATCCCGTGAACGCGCCTACCTTCTGGGAACCGCCGCAGGCAATCTTGTCCTCAGTGCCATCGTGCTGCTCAGCGTGCTTGTGCTTGGCATTGAGCAGACGGAGAACAGCACCTTCCCTGCATATGCCCTGGCCAAAACCATCAATATCGGCAACATCCTGCAGCGGGTGGAAGGCATACTGATCACCATCTGGATTCTGACCTATTTCATTAAAATCTCCGTGCTATTCCTGTCCATGCTTCAGGGGCTGCGCAGCATATTCGGGCTGAAGCGGCAAAATCATCTGATCTATCCGCTGGCCGCCCTGTTTATGATCATCGCCTGGAATACCTATATCAACACTGTGTATGTCAATGACATCATCGCTACGGTATGGATGAAATTTTCGTCGCTGTTTCTGTTGATCATGCCGGCCGTCCTTTACCTCATAGCTGTGGTCAGGGTGAAGCTGCTGAAGCAGGAGCAGCCGGAGAATCCTGCAGGCAGCCAGACGCAGCAGCCGGAAAGCCAAAAATCCCCTTAGACTCCGGACACTCCGAAATCTAAGGGGATTTATAATGAATTGTGTATGTTAAAATGAGCGCCTTTTTCTAGAGGAATGGAATTCCCGGTTCAACAGACTCAGACATTTCCCGGCTGCACAGCGGGCGCCAGATTGGCATGCTTACGCCCCGGTATTTCTCCTGTCCGTTCAAAATGCTCAACAATCACGTCAATTTCTTTCTTCAGCTCGGATACAAGCTCGGCTTCAGGTACTTTACGGATCATCTGTCCGTAACGGAACAGCAGACCTTCTCCGCGGGCACCGGCAATACCGATGTCTGCTTCTCGCGCTTCTCCGGGACCGTTAACGGCACAGCCCAGCACAGACACCTTGATCGGCACCTTGAGCTTGGAGATATACTCTTCCACTTCATTCGCGATGGAAAAGAGGTCGATATCCAGACGTCCGCAGGTCGGGCAGGAGATAAGTGTAGCCGCGTTGGAGATCAGGCCAAAGGTCTTGAGCAGCTCACGCGCTACCTTAACCTCTTCCACCGGGTCAGCACTAAGCGAGATGCGCACCGTGCTGCCGATGCCCATCGAGAGCAGCGCACCGATCCCTGCCGAGCTCTTCACCGTTCCGGCGAACAGCGTGCCGGACTCGGTAATCCCGAGATGCAGCGGATAAGGGATGACTTCTGCAGCCTTGCGGTAAGCTTCAATGGCCATAGGAACATCCGAAGCCTTAAGCGAGACGATAATATCGTGGAAATCCAGCTCTTCCAGAATACCGATATGATACAGGGCACTTTCTACCATTGCTTCCGGTGTCGGATAACCGTATTTCTCCAGGAGGTGAGTCTCCAGGGAACCCGCGTTAACCCCGATCCGGATTGGAATGCCTTTGTCCTTACATGCTTTGACTACCGCTTCTACCTTGTCACGGCGGCCGATATTGCCGGGATTGATCCGCACCTTGTCGATACCGTTCTCAATCGCCAGCAGTGCCAGCTTATAGTTGAAATGAATATCCGCAACAAGCGGAATATGAATCCGCTTCTTGATCTCTTTGATCGCTGCAGCCGCTTCTTCATTGTTGACGGTTACGCGCACGATCTGGCAGCCCGCTTCTTCCAGACGCAGAATTTCAGCCACTGTAGCTTCTACGTCAGCGGTCTTGGTCGTACACATGCTTTGAATAGCAACCTCGTTATTACCCCCGATAATTACGCCGCCGACATTGACGGGCCGGGTCTGGTGTCTCAAGAACATGGTTTCTCTCTCCCCCATAACGGTCAAAGCTCCACCCCTCCCGCTCCGCCGTGAAGCGGGATAAGCGGGAGAACGGTGGAGGCTGTGATGTGGTTTATTGTAAGGCCAGCGGCTCTTAGGCGCTTTCCTCTTTCTTTTTGTCTTTCTTGATGCCCAGCTCAGGCAGTGCCTTCTCCTGGACAACCTGCTCCGTAATCACGCAATCCTTGATATCGTCGCGTGACGGAACCTCGTACATCACATCGAGCATGATGCTCTCAATGATAGCTCGCAGACCGCGGGCACCTGTGTTGCGTTTGATCGCTTCCTTGGCAATAGCTTCAAGGGCCTGCGGCTCAAACTTCAGCGCCACATTGTCCATCTCCAGCAGCTTGATGTACTGCTTGGTCAATGCATTCTTAGGCTCAGAGAGAATGCGTACCAAGGTTGTTTCGTCAAGCGGCTCCAGAGTGGAAATAACCGGCAGACGGCCTACAAACTCAGGGATGAGTCCGAATTTCAGCAGGTCTTCAGGCAATACCATAGACAGGTATTCGCCGGCTTTCAGATCCTTCTGGCCTTCAACTGCAGCGTTGAAGCCGATGACTTTTTTGCCGATACGGCGTTTGATCATCTGCTCCAGTCCGTCAAAAGCACCGCCAACGATAAACAGGATGTTCGTCGTGTCGATCTGAATGAACTCCTGGTGAGGATGCTTGCGTCCGCCTTGCGGAGGAACGGAAGCGACTGTACCTTCCAGAATCTTCAGCAGCGCCTGCTGCACGCCTTCACCGGAAACGTCGCGGGTAATCGAAGGGTTCTCCGATTTACGGGCCACTTTATCAATTTCGTCAATATAGATAATGCCGCGTTCGGCCTTCTCAACATCGTAATCTGCAGCCTGGATCAGCTTGAGCAGAATGTTCTCCACATCTTCACCGACATAGCCGGCTTCAGTAAGGGAAGTAGCGTCTGCAATAGCAAAAGGAACGTTGATAATCTTCGCCATCGTCTGGGCCAGCAGGGTCTTACCGGAACCGGTCGGACCGAGCAGCAGAATGTTACTCTTGGTCAGCTCAACATCCTCAATCTTGCTCTGGCTGTTGACACGCTTGTAGTGATTGTATACGGCAACGGAGAGCGATTTCTTCGCCTGCTCCTGGCCGATTACGTACTGGTCAAGAATGTCACGGATCTCTTTCGGCTTCGGAATATCCTTGAGATCCAGCTCTTCCTCATGACCGAGCTCTTCTTCCACGATTTCCGTGCACAGCTCGATACATTCGTCGCATATATAAACGCCCGGTCCTGCTACAAGCTTGCGGACCTGCTCCTGTGACTTACCGCAAAAGGAGCATTTCAGCTGCCCTTTTTCATCATTAAATTTAAACATCTAACCACCCCTTTAAGATATGATCGGTGAAGAGAGTACCTGGTCGATAAGCCCGTATTCCTTCGCTTCTTCCGCGCTCATGAAGTTATCGCGGTCCGTATCCCGTTCGATTTTATCAAGGGGTTGACCTGTGCGCTCCACATAAATCTGATTCAACTTCTGTCTCGTCTTGAGAATCCAGTCTGTATGAATCCAAATATCGGACGCCTGCCCCTGAACACCGCCGAGCGGCTGATGAATCATAACCTCGCTGTTGGTCAGCGCATAACGCTTGCCTGGCGCTCCAGCTGTGAGCAGCAGTGAACCCATGCTGGCTGCCATTCCGACGCAAATGGTTGAAACGTCCGGTTTGATATATTGCATCGTATCATATATACCCATGCCGGCTGTTACAGAACCACCGGGCGAGTTGATGTACAAGTGTATGTCTTTTTCCGGGTCATCAGCGGCCAGGAACAGCAGCTGGGCAATGACCAGATTGGCAACATCATCGTCAATCGCATTGCTCAGGAAGATAATGCGGTCCTTAAGCAATCGGGAATAAATATCGTATGAGCGTTCGCCACGATTCGTTGATTCCACAACCATAGGTACCAGACTCATGCCACCAACCTCTTTTCTCTTTACAGATTAGTCTTACCGTTTCAGAAATATTTTAACACGTTCGCGGCGGGATGTCATTTTTTCACTATCAGCAAAAAACGCATGATACCGCGTGCCTGCCATTATAGCGCACTTCCTGGCAGAATGCCAATCCGTCTTCTGGTTATGTACACACAAACGCCCCTCCACCGATAAAAAATAAGGCACGTAACAGAACTTACGTGCCTTATTGACTGCTATTATGGAGGCCGACTTGCCTGGCCGCTCTAGGTAAAATGAAGTTTACAGCTGAACTTACTCAGCGCTTGCTTCTTCAGCCGGTGCTTCTTCAGCTGCAGGTGCTTCTACTTCAACGCTGCTTGCTACAAGCAGGTCGATTGTTTTGCGCAGGGAGATTTCTTCGTTCAGGCTGCTCAGGGAGCCGTTCGCTGCCAGAATGCTGCGGATCTCTTCAGGTGTACGCTTGAAGGATTCAGCCATGTTAGCAAGCTCCTGGGTTACTTCCTCTTCGGAAACCTCAATGTTCTCTTCCTTCGCGATCACTTCAAGAACCAGGTTGTTGCGGACGCGCTTCTCGGCATCGCCCTTCATCTGGCCTTCCAGATCTTCACGGGTCTGGCCGGAGAAGCTGAGGAACATGTCCATGTTCATGCCCTGCTGACGAAGACGGTTGTCGAAATCACGAACCATGTTCGCTACTTCGCTCTTGATCATCGCTTCAGGAATTTCAACTTCAGCGTTGGCTGCTGCTGCGTCAACTACCGCATTTTCGCGTACGCCTTTAAGTTCATCCTGCTTGCGGGATTCAAGCTGTGCCTTCAGGTCTGCTTTGTATTCTTCCAGTGTGTCGAATTCACTTACATCCTTAGCGAATTCGTCATCCAACTCAGGAAGCTGTTTGCGCTTGATTTCGTGCAGCTTCACTTTGAATACTGCAGCCTTGCCGGCAAGGTTCTCTGCATGGTAGCTCTCAGGGAAGGTAACTTCAACATCCTTGAAATCGCCAGTAGCCATACCTACAACCTGCTCTTCAAAGCCAGGGATGAAGGAGTTGCTGCCAAGCTCAAGGGAATGACGCTCAGCTGAACCGCCTTCGAAAGGAACGCCGTCAACAGAACCTTCAAAGTCGATCACAGCGATGTCGCCGTTAACTGCCGCTTCTTCTTCAACAACAACCAGCTCAGCATGACGCTCCTGCAGGCGTTTCAGTTCAGCGTTCAGCTCGTCTTCCGTAACTTCAGCCTTCTGGGCAGGAACTTCCAGGCCTTTGTACTGACCCAGCTTCACTTCAGGCTTAACCGTGATCTTCGCTTTGAAGATGAAGGCTTGGCCTTTCGCGAATTGCTCGATGTCCACTTCAGGACGGTCAACAGGGAAGATGTCAGTCTGCTCAACAGCTTCGCCGTATACTTCAGGAAGAAGGATGTCGATTGCATCCTGGTATAGGCTTTCTACACCGAAACGGGATTCAAAGATCGGCCGCGGCACTTTACCTTTACGGAAGCCAGGTACGTTTGCTTTCTTAACCACTTTATTAAAAGCCTTGTCGAGAGCTGCAGCTACGCGCTCTGCTTCTACTTCGACTTCAAGAACTCCAAGGTTCTTCTCTATTTTTTCCCAGGTTGCTTTCATAATATACTTTTCCCTCCAAAAATAGGTTGCATGTTAACTTAGATTATTACGACTTTCACGCACAGAATAACCATTATATTATATACAACATCGCCTTATTTATCAAGTATGGAACTCTTAACAAATCCTTTCAGGGAACGGTATGCCCCTTCGAATTGAAAGCGCATGCCCCCGGTAATGCCGTACATGGCCCGGGTCTCCTCCTCCTGCCGGGTTCCGTTCAGACTCTCTGATACCAGCTGGTGCAGCGCACCCGCCCAAATATCAAGCAGCTCATCCTCGCCATCCAGCAATTTACGATATTCGCCCGACCCATAAATCGACATAATAAACTGTCCCCAGAGCTCCTGGGCAAAATAATACAATGTAGGCTCATGCACCTCAGCCTGTTCGGCCACCCGTTCCATAACCTGGGCAACCTGTGGCGGAAAGTCCTCATTCTGCAGCGGGACCGCTTCAATCTCGATCTGCGCCAGCTCGCTGCCGCGTGCCAGCCGGATGACTCCCTGAACACCACGCTTTTTAAGCGTCTGCAGCGCCCTGAATTGCAGGAGCGGATGCACCGGGGTCTTTTGCAGCCAGGTTGTCAGCGTCTCATCCACACTGCCGCCCTCCAGATACGAGAGCTGCTCCAGCGCCAGAATGGTTCCCTCCGACAGCGGCTCATTCATCACCTTGCGCAGCAGCTTGTCCGGGTAACCCGCATCCTCTTCTAGCTTGGATTTCGCCAAAATACGGGCCATGTCCTCTTCCTTCAGATCCTGCTCCTCGCTGGAAGCGGCACGGTCCGCCTCTGTGCTTCCGGCATCATACGGAAACGCCGCCTCCAGCCAGTCCAGCAATGACTGCCATTCCTCGTAGTGCCGCTCCTCCTGTCCCTGGCATTGCAGCAGAAACCGCAGCAGTTCCATCGCTTCCCCGTAGCGTTCACTCTCCAGCATTACCGTAAGCTGAATCTGGTAATAATCCAGTGTCTTCGGAAACAGCACGACATTCTCTTTGGCGGGGGAATTGAATTGATTAATGAGGGCACCTCCTTTTTATCCGATCCATGATCAATTGTAGATTATAGCATATCCTGTAGAGCATTCAAAAAAACAAGTTGAAAAAATTATTCATCTATGATAACATAATTTTTGCTTGCTTTTGAGTGTCCGTGTCCCGGTAGCTCAGCTGGATAGAGCATGCGCCTTCTAAGCGCACGGTCGGGGGTTCGAATCCCTTCCGGGACGTAACAAGCAAAGACAGCCTTCCTTCAGGGGGGCTGTTTCTGCTTTCCGGGGGGATGAGCGCCATTGTGGGCGGCGATACTACTCGGAGTCCAAGGAGCCAGCGTTATTGTAGCAGCGATCATAGCTGAAAGTAGAACGGCGAAACATGTCACTATTTGTCTGAGCTCAACCAGAACACTACTGCAGCCTTTAACGGACTCAGATGACGCTATTTGGCCGATTTTCTGCTTAATCCAACTCTAACGGACTCCACAGCCGTTATTCTGCTCCAAAAGGCGCCATTCGCTAACCCAATGCATAAATAACGGCAACCGAGTCCGTTAAACGGTGGAGACACAATAAAACTAACTAATAGCGTCTCCTGAGTCCGTTAGACATCACGCAGTGGGGGCGGACCGAGCTCCTGAGCCGTTAGACATCACGCAGCGGAGGCGGACCGACTCAGGAGTCCGTTAGACATCACGCAGCGGGGGCGGACCAATTCAGGAGTCCGTCAGACAGCGCGCGGCGGGGGCGGACCGACTCAGGAGTCCGTTAGACATCACGCAGCGGGGGCGGACCGACTCAGGAGTCCGTTAGACATCACGCAGCGGGGGCGGACCGACTCAGGAGTCCGTTAGACAGCGCGCGGCGGGGGCGGACCGACTCAGGAGTCCGTTAGACATCCCGCAGCGGGCGCGGACCCATTCAGGAGTCCGTTAGACAGCGCGCAGCGAGTTCAGACCGGACTCAGCAGTCCTCAATACAGCGCGCAGCGGGTGCAACCCGGGCTGTCAGCCAGTAACCGGACAGCCCGAGTCCTCCCCGGGCCTGAAGAAACAAACTATAGAGTTAGTTGAAATCCCCCCGCCAGCATCTAATCGGCGCATTAATGGCTCCCCCGCAGATTTGGTCCAATTGGTACATCAGACAACTTGCCCGTAGCCGCTTTTAACGCAGACGCACCGGCACAAACTCCGTATGCAATGTTTCCCGGACGGACGCTTTTGCAGACTTCTTCATAGAACACTCGCCGCTCGCATTAGCCATACCACTCTGCACAAGCTCCTAATAACGCAGCCGTTACTCCGACTCCATCCGCAGCTTGACCGTACGGATATTCTCCAGATCAAACGTCATATTTTCCAGCGGCTTGCTAATGTCTGCGGTGTAGCTGTCGATGGTGATCCGGCCGGCGTAAATTTTGCGTACGGTTATGCTGTGCTTGGCCTTCAGGTAGGACTGTGCCCCGCTCTCGCCGCCGACATAATACGCGCTGATGCTACCGCCCGACTCCAGCTTTGAACCCCGGCACACCGCGAACACCTTGCGGAAGGTGATGTTGCCCGAAGAGAACAGCTCACTCTGCACGATCCCGTCCCGGTGGATGTTGATGTCGCCGTTTGATTTAATAGTGCTGTTCTGGCATTTACCGATGTTGACCTCCACCTTGTTCTCCTGCATCCGGGCCACGCCTGCATGCAGCTCCTCGATCATGCCGATTACACCGTTCAGCGAAGCCTCGTCCATAAAGTCGACCAGCTGAACCGGCTTCAGCATCAGATTCAGAAAATGCATAGTATGCTCCAGATCCTGGTGATACGAAGCCTGGATCGTCTCCAGCACCAAGAGCAGCTCCTTGATCAGCCCGGGGATCCTTTGAAACTTGCTCTCCAGCAGCAGCAGCACCGCCTGGCCGTATTTTACGCTCTGCTTGCGGGCCTGGACGGCCTGGATCAACAGGCGGACCGCCTTCTTGAGCTGGACAGCCTCCTCAATCAGCAGCTTCGAGCAGTTAAAAACCCGGTTGTACAGCACGCCGAAGTAGCCGGAATATAGCTTGCTGTTGAGGACATTCCCCTTGACGACGATACTGCCGGTTGCTGTAATGGTGGAGTTGTAAATACTGCCTTCCACGTAAACATTGCCGAGCGATTCAATAATCATATTGTCTTCGACATTCCCCTGCACCACCACATCGCCGGAAAAGAGGATGTTCCCCGTTTTGATGCTGACGTTGCCCGGAACGGTATAAGTAGTCGTAATGTCAAAAGTTTTGACCTTCTCCCCGGTAACCCGGGGACGGCCTTCCCGCAGCGCACGGATCTCATTGTTGATCAGCAGCACCGTGTTATTCTTGGCAACGATTGTAATATCGCCCGGGATGGGCGGATACAGAATCTCTCCGTACACGTCACAACCGGGAATCCCTTCAATGTAAGGGATTTTGCGGGCAATCACCTGGCCCCTGATCACAGACGGAATCCGGAGATGGCTGCGGAAGTCCACGTGGCCCTCTATTTCGCTGAATTCATTCTCAATCGTCTCCGAAAAAAACAGCTCAAGCGCCGCATTCTCCCCCGGAACCGCCGCCCGCCCCTTGGCCGCTGTAATCGGCTGGTAAGTGGGGTTTTGCAGCTCGGCATGAATGCCGGAAATGTTCAGGTTCTGCATAATGCCCCGCTGCTCGAAATCGGCAATAACCTGATTGAGTCCAAGCAGCCCGATTACCGTATCTGTGTCCATCGCCGCTTCTACTTCAACCATGCTGGAAGAATAACAGTCATTCAGCTTCCACTGGTAACGCCGCGTTGAATACAGGGTGAAAAAAGCCTGCAAATGATCCTCCGATACATGAATCCTGTACAGCGGAGGCTCCGTTATCGACCATTTTATCTCATCCAGTGTGGTTACCTCGGCAGGACCTGTAATCGGCTCCCCGTTGACGCTGATAACGACCGGAGCAGCAGCCGAGATCACTGCCGGACTGCCGCCGGGCAGCGGGTCCTGGACGAAGATTTTACCTGCCCGGACTAGCACACGCCCTCCAAGGTCATTTTCGGCTTCAGCTTCAATAAAAGCCTGATCCAGCTCATCCTCATCCACATGCTCGGAAAGCTCCAGCATGTTGATCAGCTTGTTCAGCTCCTGCTCACTCATACGGTCTGGCATTGGGGCTGCACCTCCCTGGTAAGTGCCCATTTGTCGAAAAAATGCACAATCTGCGTAATTGCTTTCATTGTAGTATTAATAATTTTTATTAGCAATCACTAAACAGCGGAACTCTGCGGGCATACAAAAAAGCCGCCCGGAGAGCAACATCCACCCCGGACAGCCGGAAAGCTTGTTTTAGTGTCCTTTTTTGCGGTTGCCCAGCCACAGCGGGAACCGGAAAATGAAGTTGATCAGCAGCACGACGAAGACCAGCACCGCCGCCGACTTGTCGGCAATCTGACGCGCGTCTTCGACAATTGCCTCGGACTGCACATACCAGAGATGCACCGCCAGGGTCTCCCCCGGGGAGAACAGGTTGAAGTCCCACATCTCGCCGGAGGTGCTGAGGCCGGCGGTCAGGATTATTACTGCCGACTCCCCGAAGGCGCGGCCCGCTACGAGGCAGATGCCGGTAACGATGGCCGGCAGGGCCACAGGCAATACGACCTTGCGGATGACGTGGAATTTGGTCATCCCCAGCGCATAGCCGGCTTCACGGATGTCGCCGGGAACGGCGCGCACCGCTTCTTCGGTTACGCGGGCCAGCATCGGCAGGTTAAGCAGGGCCAGCGAGACGCCGCCGCCGAGAATGGTCAGGCCAATGTCGAAGTATTCGGCGAAGATGGCCAGCCCCAGAAGACCAAAGACGATGGAAGGCACCGAGGACAGCGACTCCACGCAGATGCGCAGTGCGCCGGTAAAGCGGTTATCCGGAGCGTACTCCGCCATATAGATCCCTGCGCCCAATCCGATTGGAATCGAAATCAGCAAAGAGATAAACAGGATGTAGAAGGAGTTGAACAGCACCGGCCCGATGCCGCCGCCCGGATCAATCTCTTCCGGGAGCTTGACGAGGAACTCGGGTCTGAGCTGCGGCAATCCTTTGCTGAGAATCGTAAAGAGCAGCCAGAAGATCAGCAGCATAACCAGTGCACCCAGCGCATAGAAGCCGAAGGTGGCGATCTGGTTGTTGCGCCGGGAGCGTGCAGTATGAGGATTACGGGTAAAGTTCATTACGCACCCTCCCTTTTCCGGCCGATTATACGGATGACAAGAATCATCACAAAGGAAATAAGCAGCAGCAGAAAGGCCATCATATGCAGCGCGTAGTTCCAATTCGAGTCAAATTCCACGTTCGAAATCTGCATAACAATGTTACTGGTCAGTACGGAAGACGGGGTAAACAGGCTTTTGGCCAGCTGCGGCGTATTCCCGATCACCATAACTACAGCCATGGTCTCGCCGACTGAACGGGTCATCCCAAGAATAATTGCCGAGATAATCCCCCGCTTAGCCGCCGGCAGCACAACCCGCATGATTACCTGCAGACGGGTGGAGCCAAGGGCATAGGCTGCATCGCGGAATTTGCGCGGCACCGCCAGTATGGCATCATCGCTGATCCGGCAGATCGTAGGCAGCACCATAAGTGCCAGGACAAGCGCAGCCGCCAGAATCCCGTCGCCCAGTCCTTCACCGCTGATTCTGCGCAGAAAAGGCAACAATACAGTGAGCCCCAGGTAGCCATATACTATAGAAGGAATGCCGACGAGCAGGTCGAGCACAGGACGGATGAAGCTCTTCATCCATTTCGGGGCAATCTCCGCGCAGAGCACAGCCATCCCCACAGAAACCGGCACTGCAATCAGCAGCGTTAGCGCAGTCAGGGTAAGTGTATTTACAATAAAGGCCGCCGCACCAAAAGCCTCCTCCTCCGGTGTCCAGTTAAAGGACAGGAAGAACTCGGCCGGAGAGACATCCCCGAACAGCAGCAGCGCTGTTTTTCCGATGAACACAATGACAAGTCCAAGCACGAAGCACAATGCCAGGATGCTAAAAAAGAAGTAATAACGCGATAACCGGTTGCCAAGCAGATGTCTTCTGTGGCGTTTATCATTAATGTTGCTATGCTCAGCCTTATTTGGCGTTTGGGATGCCAGGCTTTGGACGGGTGCCCCCATACTTTCCCTCCTGTAAGCGGCCACCCCCGAATATTCCGGAGCTGGCCGCTGTTACCGTTCAATATAATGAAGCTTTACCTTAGCCTTTCATTGCTGCGATCGGGATGAATTTAAGCTTTTTGAGCGAGCCGTTCTGGAACTTCTTGCTCTGTACATACTCGATGAATTCTTTTGTAGCGCCGGTTGGCTGGCCTTTGGTCATGTAGTAGCCGTATGCCCAGATCTTGTACGAGCCGTTGATTACGTTATCTGTAGTAGCTGCAACACCGTTGTGCTTTACAGCCTTGATGTCGCTGCCGCTTACGTATACAAGGTCGATATAACCGATGGAGTTAGGAGTAGTGGCAACGGCAGTCTTCATGTCACCGCTGGAGCCTGTTTCCTTGTAGTTCTTTTCTTTCTTCACGATGTCTCCGCCGCCCAGCGCTTTAGCCTGGTAGTTAACGCGTGTACCGGAACCGAAAGAACGGGTAATAACTACGATGTTGGCGTCCGATCCGCCGACTTCTTTCCAGTTGGTGATTTTACCGGAGAAAATACCGGCCAGCTGTTCAGTGGTCAGGTTGTCTACGCCGACGTTTTTGTTAACGATCGTGGCAAAAGGAATAACCGCTACCTTGTTCGCTACCTGTCCGTCAAAAGCCTTGAACCCTGGAACGTCAATGCTTGCATCCCAGTCGCAGGCGCCGATATCAGCGATGCCCTTTTTTACAGCCTGGGGACCTGTTACGGAACCTTTACCGGAAGCGGCGATTTTCACCTTAGGGTGCAGCTTCTGGAATTCCTTGGCAGCCTGCAGTGTGAGCGGAAGCAGTGCGGTCGAACCGTTGATTGTGATTTTACCCTTGAGGGTGTCGGCTGCTGCCGCAATACCTGCGAATGATGCGGTTACTGCGATTACTGCTGTCAGTGCCGTTACCGTAAATTTTTTGAAAAGCTTCATGATCTGAATTCTCCTCCCGGCGCTATGCCGTTATATTGTGTGGGCTATGAGGGACGTGTCTTATTTAGTCAACTGCAGTGCTTTGCCGCCCTGGATCAGCAGAACTTTACCATCGCTTACTACCGCCAGCTTGCTGCCGTCATGGGATACCGCAATTTCGGATACATCTTCAGCCGTCTGGAACAGCACGGTTTTATTGCCGCTTGCATCGATGGAATAGATGGTAGTGCTTCCGTCAGCAGCCATTCCGGATACGACCAGACCCGTAGCTACACCGGCAGACCAGGTTGCTTCCGTATCGAGTGCAATGTTAGTAATGGTAGCTCCGTCAGCGCTGATCGACTTCAGGGTGTTAGCCGCATTTCCTTCAGCGTCTGCACTCAGATAAACAACGCCGCCGTTAGCCAGGATCTCTGGATACAGCTTGTTGTCGAGCTCGGTAGTCAGTGCTTTTGGCTTGGCATCCTTGGTTGCAAGATCCAGCTTGAAGAGCTGCTCTCCGGCTTTGCTGTAGTCTACAGTCAGGGAATCTTCAGTGCTGTCGGCATCGTTTTTGGCTACGCCGGTTACGTTGACGATATACACCACGCTTTTCGCATCAGCGGAGAGGCGCAGCTCGGATTTATTTTCCACTTTATCTTCGAGCACGGCTTTTACTGTTCCGGTTTCAACCGAGATCTGGGCAATTTTCTCCTGCTTGTCGCCCTGGATGAAGTAGATGGTTTTGCCGTCCTGCGACCATACCAGATCCGTCTTCACGCTGGTGTCGGTGCCCAGAGAGGAAATGGCGCCGCTCGACAGGTTGATCAGCTTCAGCTGGCCTGTCTCATCTGTGAACGCGCCCCACTGCTGGTCGGCGGAAACTGCGAAATCAAGCGCACTTTCATTGGAAGAAAACACTTCATAATCGCCCGGATATGCGCTGAACTTCAGCAGCTGGGCTGTTTCGGAGTCACTCTTGTTCGCAATGATGCTGCCGTCTGCTGTCCAGTGCAGGGTATCAAACTGGCCTTCCGGACGGGCGAAGCTCAAAATCTCCATGCTTTCCGCCGAAAGCTCTCCGCCCAGGGCAGTTACGAGCTTGGTCAGCTCAACGTAAACTTTACCGTTATATACGACAGGCGCTACCGTAAACTGCTGGGATGCACCATCCACCACATAGGTTTTGGAGCCTGCTTGAAGCTGTACCGTATGTAGCCCCTTGCTGTCATTCAGTTCAAATCCGCCGTTTGCGAGAATCAGCTTGGCACCAAGCTCACCGGCTACCTGGCTAAGCGAATACAGTTTGTAGCCGCTGCTGTCAATTGTGCTGAACCGGGCCGGATTGCTGTTTACAGTCCATGTGGCTGTCCCTGTTTTGACGGTACTGGCCACGGCTGCGGCACTCGCGCTGTTCGCTCCCAGAATACTGCCTGCTCCTCCTGTTACAAGAAGTGCAGAAGCCAAAGCCGCGCTGAACCATTTACTATTTCTCAATTAGATTCACCCTTTTCATATAGGTAACTGCTAATGCTATTTTCTGCTATCAGTGTGAATTCTGTTCGAGAGGAATGTTTTGGAAATATTAAGTACACAAAAAGGCCAGCCCCAAAATACCCTCGGGATAGCCTGAAAGTTAACGCTATGTAAAATCTCCGGCAAAAAATTCGATAGCCCCTGCAATGAAGCATGAAACTTTTAATTTTCAACCCACGTTACGATGATTTCGGTACCGCCCGGCTTCGCCTCCGAGCTGCTGCCGATGATCGAATAGGAATAGCTGCCCGGCGCTTTTCCGCTGATAAGCAGGTTGTCCTTGTCCATAATCTGCGTCCCGCTTTCGAGTGCTTTTTGCTTCACATATTTGAGGTATGTAGTGCCCAGCTCGGCCATCGTTTCATCCGTCTCGTAGATCAGCATGGATGATTTCTTGCCGCCCGCAAACTCGCCTTCCGTAAACGTAATGCCCGCCCCTTCCGGAATCGGCAAATCACCGGGTAAATACTGCGGCTCACTGATTCTCTCCTCAGCCAGGGTATGGAAATTACGGGAGTCCGTTGCGGCTGTCTCAGCCCCGCTGCATCCACCCAAGCTTAGACTTGCGGCCAGCAGAACCAGCAGGGGGACAATCGGTTTCCTGTCGGACATTATCAAAAGCCTCCTCTTAATAGTAGGGACTGGGCCTGGGATAGGACTGAGATTAGTAATGTGATTAACAATGCGATTAAGAATGCGAATAGTAAAATGTTGAGATTAGGGTCAAGTTTTTGAGCATATATTGTTATTTACCCGCATTAATCAGGCGGAAAACGGTGTTATTCATATTTCTTGCAAATTTGCATAGTGAAAAATTAAATTTTATTACTTTTAAAGCCGCAAATAAAGATTTACAACGTGCAGTGAACGCATTACAATAATGAGTGAGTACTCACTCATTAATATAACACCTATTAAAGGAATCGAGGAGATAGTCATGGATCAGGATACTCCGGTCATTTCAGTCAGCCATGTCAGCAGGGCTTTTGGCAGCAAAACGGTGCTCAAGGATATCAATCTGCAGGTAAACCGAGCCGAAACCTTCGGGCTGCTGGGCCCGTCGGGTTCCGGCAAAACGACACTGGTGAAGCTTCTGACCGGCATCGACGAGGCCAGCTCCGGCGAAGTACAGGTGATGAGCCTCAAGATGCCCAAGCTCAACATGCTGCAGCAGATCGGGTACATGGCCCAGTCGGACGCTTTGTACACAGAGCTGAGCGCAAAGGAGAATCTGGAGTTTTTTGCAGCACTCTACGGGCTAAAGGGCGGAAACCGCACGCGGCGCATTGTCGATGTGATGGAGCTTGTGAACCTGCAGGAGCACCTGCGCAAGCGCGTAGACCAGTACTCCGGCGGCATGAAGCGCCGTTTATCGCTGGCCATCGCTCTGCTGCACGAGCCGCCGCTGCTCATTCTCGATGAGCCTACCGTAGGGATCGATCCGCTGCTGCGCCAGTCCATCTGGCAGGAGCTGCGCTCGCTGAACCGCCAGGGAACGACCATCGTTTTGACGACTCATGTCATGGATGAAGCAGAAAAATGCGACCGGCTGGGCATGATCCGCGACGGCCAGCTGCTGGCCGTAGATACGCCTACGGGACTGATGCAGGCTACCGGCTCCGCTACGATCGAGGAAGCCTTTTTAACGTATGGGGGTGCCCGAAAATGAAAATACGCGCTATTACCTTACGCATTCTGCGGCAGTTCATTCATGATAAACGGACGATGGCACTGATGTTCATCGCCCCCCTGCTCGTCCTGAGCCTGATGAGTCTCGTGTTTAACGGGGATGCCTATAAACCGACTATCGGTGTAACCGGCGGGGCCGCTGTCTTCGCCTCTGCGCTGGAAGCGCAGGACGCTGCCGTTACAGACTTCACTACGGCTGAACAGGGAAATGCTGCGCTGAAGGACGGCGACATAGATGCCCTGATAACCCTGGAAGGAACCTCGCCTGCTGTAAAGCTTGAGGGCAGCAACCCGACCGCTAACCGGGCGGTTCTGCTCGCCCTGCAGGAAGCCTTGCTGCAGCTTCATCCGGCAGGCTCTGGTCAGGGTGAAATCCGGCCACAGATCAGCTACTTGTACGGTGCCGAGGATATGACCACGATCGACCGCTTCGGACCGATTATGATCGGGGTCTTCATTTTCTTTTTCGTATTCCTGATCGCCGGAGTGTCCTTTCTGCGCGAACGGACGACCGGTACACTGGAGCGTCTGCTCTCCACCCCGCTGAAGCGCTGGGAGATTGTGATCGGCTATGTCTGCGGCTTTGGCATTTTCACAGTGGTTCAGGCGCTGCTGATCTCCTGGTTTTCCATTCAGGTGCTCGGTATCATGATGGCCGGCAGCTTCGGCTATGTGCTGCTCATTACGCTGCTTCTGGCGATTACGGCGCTAACGCTAGGTACGCTGCTCTCGGCCTTTGCCGGCAATGAGCTGCAGATGATCCAGTTCATTCCGCTCGTTATAGTGCCGCAGATTTTTTTGAGCGGCCTGTTCCCGATGGATACGCTGCCGCTCTGGCTGCAGCGGGTCAGCCTGGCGACTCCGATCTATTACGGTGCCCAGGCGCTGATGGATATTATGATCCGCGGCAAAGGCTGGAGCGCAATTGCCCTGAGTGCCTATGTGCTGGTCGGCTTTTCGCTGCTGTTCATGGTTCTTAACGTGCTGGCGCTGCGCAAGCACCGCAGAATGTAGCCTGGTGTAACTTCGTCTGCAGCCGTGATACTATAGAGGGACAGCAACATTTTGGAGGGCCATGATATGACTAAAGAAAGTGCCGGGCAGCACGATAAAGAGCAATGGATCGAGGAGCTGCTCGCCGTCAAGGAAGACGGGCAGATGACGCCTAAGCAAATCTCCATCCTGGAGGCGGCCATAGAGATATTTTCCGATAAAGGCTTCTCGGCGGCATCCACCAGTGAAATCGCCCAAAAGGCGGGCGTGGCTGAGGGGACGATTTTCCGCTACTACAAAACCAAAAAAGACCTGCTGCTGTCCATCGTCGGACCGACCATGAGCCGGATGATTGCCCCGTTCGTGATGCGCAACTTTAATGGGGTGCTGGATATGCCCTTTGAGAGCTATGAGGCCTTTTTGCGGGCGTTTATTGTGAACCGGCTGGACTTTGCCCGTAAAAATTTCAAAATTATCCGGATTCTCGTTCAGGAGATTCCGTTCCAGCCCGCACTGCGCGAGCAGTTTGCCGAAAATGTCCTGGCTCAGGTGCTGGAGCGGGTAACCGCGATTACAGAGCATTTCAAGGCTGAAGGTGAGGTTATTGATGCGCCAACCCCCGCCATTATCCGGTTCACTGTTTCCTCAGTGATCGGCTATCTGCTGGCCCGCCTGCTGCTGATGCCGGAGAAGGACTGGGACGATGAGGAGGAGATCAGCCAGCTGATCACCTTCATGCTGCACGGGATCGGCGGGCCGGCGCTGCGTGAGCAGTAGCGTCAGGCTGGATCAAATGAGCTTATATCGTCTAAAGCCACTGTAGAGGACACCTTCTGCAGTGGCTTTTTGGTAAGATAAATACGATCGAATAACCGGAAAATCCGGACAGGTGTAAGGAAGTGAATGTAACATGGGTTATTATGTTCCCGAGCGGGTAATCCGGCTGCTGTGCGGCAGTGATGCCTTGGATAAAGGCCGTGCTGACTACGAAGCCGGAAGGGTCCGGCTGAATTATAGAGAGAATGACGACAGGCTTGAATATTCCAAATACCGCACGCAGGTTCAGGGGCTGGAGAGCTATGATGTTGCGCTGGCCATCGACAGTGACGGGGATGTAAATGCGGAATGCACCTGTCCTGCCTATTATCACGGAGGGGCCTTTTGCCGGCATATCGCGGCCAGCCTGTTCACTATTCTTCGTCTGGAAGAGGACGGTGCGGACGATGGGAGCGAAAGCCTGTCAAAGGAAGAACCGGGCGAGCCGCTGCCGGAGACGGGCGTTCTTACCCCACGCAATGTACCAAACGGGATTACTGGTACAGCTCCTCACACGGGAGACCGTCAGCTGGTGAACGGGATGCTGGAGGTATTCGCAGGCTTAAGCCGCACCCGGCCTAGCGTTACAGGAACCTATTCCGATCTGCGGACACCGCTGCAGGTAGAATTTATTTGCAAGCCGGTTACGGTCAACTACAGCTCGCAAATGCTGGGTATTGAGTTAAAGGTCGGCCCCAAGCGCCTCTATATTGTACAAAAAATCAGAACCTTCCTGGAGCATGTCCGGCGCGGCGAGCCGTTTGAGTTCTCCAGGCATTTCACCTACGATCCTGCGCTGCACTCATTCAACAAGGAAGACAATGATGTTCTGCTGAAGCTGATTGACATATCGTCGAATGAAAAGCTGTACCGTGCAGGTGTCAATCCTTATGCTGCGCAATCTTCCGGGATGGGCGGGGAACGGCTGCTGGCGGTTCCGCCCTTGTTCTGGGAGGGCCTGCTGCCGGTGCTGCTTGCTGCCCCCTCTGCTTTGCTGCAGCAGGGTGATCTGATCCTGGAGAAGCTGGAGCTGTCTACCGAATCCCCGCCATTAAGTTTCCGGTTCGACCAGTCTGCAGAAGACGGATACCATCTGGATATTGAAGGCATGGCACAGGTTATGGTGCTGGAGGATTACGGGCTGGTGTTGTCCGGGGGCAAGCTGCTGAAGCTGGAATCTGAGGAATGCCGCAGGCTCGCTGAGCTGAAGCGGATGCTGGCCGCTGCCCGCAAGGACGGGATTGCCATTGCGCCTGAGCAGATGGAGCCTTTTATGGAGCAGGTCATTCCCGGGCTAAAAAAGCTTGGCAGCGTGCACATCGCCGAGGCCATCGCTGACCGGATCGTGCAGACTCCGCTGCAGGCGCGGCTGTACCTGGACCGGGTGCGGGACCGGCTGCTGGCCGGCCTCGAATTCCAATATGGCAGCATAGTGATTAATCCGCTGGAGGAGGACAGCCGCAGCCGGGGCAGCGAGGTCATTCTGATGCGGGACGGGGAAGCCGAACGGCGGATTCTCGGGCTGATGGCGCATGAGTCTTTTGTGCGGACGGAAGGCGGCTTTATTATGAGCGACGAGGAAGCGGAGTATGATTTTCTCTACCACACAATTCCGCTGCTGGAGCCGCTGCTTCAGGTGTATGCCACCACTGCCGTCAAGGGCCGGATCGCCGCCGATACCTACACGCCTAAGGCTGTATTAACCTGGAACGAAAAAACCGACTGGCTGGAGTTCAAATTCGCCGTGCAGGGCATCGCGGAGACTGACATTGTGCAGATTCTTGAGGCGCTGCAGGAAAAACGCAGATACTACCGCCTCCCGGACGGTGCGCTGCTGCCGCTGGAAAGTGCAGAGTTTCTGCAGATTATCGAGTTCATGAATGAGCTCGGGGTACACAGTGTTCCTTTTAACAAACCACAATTTACTCTGCCGCTGGTCCAGGGTCTGCAGCTGAATCCGGAATCCCGGCATGGCGATGCGGTTACGATCGGGCGCTCCTTCCGGCGGTTAATGGCCAATATGGCCAGTCCCGAAAATCTCGATTTTCCGCTGCCGGATAGCCTCGCCCCTGTGCTCCGTGATTATCAGCAGTTCGGGTTCCAGTGGATGAAGACGCTCGCCCACTACCGGTTCGGCGGCATTCTGGCTGATGATATGGGACTTGGCAAAACGCTGCAGAGCATTGCTTTTCTGCTCTCGGAGCTTACCGATATCCGTGAAGGCGGCAAGCCTGCGCTGATCGTCGCTCCAGCCTCCCTGCTCTACAACTGGCAGAATGAGCTCAAGCGGTTCGCCCCGGACATCAAGGCCGTTATTGCCGACGGCAGCCTGAATGAACGTACCAAGGCGGTCCGCAAGAGTTCGGGGGCTGACGTTATTATCACCTCCTATCCGCTGCTGCGCAGGGACATTGAGCTATATGCCAGGCTATCCTTCCATACCCTGATTCTGGATGAGGCCCAGATGATCAAGAACCATGCCACACAGACTGCGCAGGCGGTAAAAATACTGCAGGCCCGCTACCGCTTCGCCCTCACAGGAACGCCGGTGGAAAATGCGCTGGAGGATTTGTGGTCGATTTACAGCGTTGTTTTTCCCGGCCTGTTCCCCGGCAAAAAAGCGTTCCATGATCTGCCGCGCGATACGGTCGCCAAGCGGACCCGCCCGTTCCTGCTGCGCCGTCTGAAAAGCGATGTGCTCAAGGAGCTGCCGGACAAAATCGAATCGCTGCATGCCTCGGAGCTGCTGCCTGAGCAGAAAAAGCTGTACATGGCTTATCTCGCCAGACTGCGGAAGGAAGCACTGAAGCACCTCGACAACGAGAGCTTCGGCCACGGCCGGATCAAGGTACTGGCCGGGATCACCCGGCTGCGGCAGCTCTGCTGCCACCCTGCCCTGTTCGTCGAGGACTACAGCGGCGGCTCGGCCAAGTTCGACCAGCTGCTGGAGATCATCGAGGAATGCCGCAGCTCCGGCAAACGGATGCTCATCTTCTCCCAGTTCACGGAGATGCTCGGGATGATCGGCCGGGAGCTTGCCCTGCAGGGCGTCCGGCATTTTTATCTGGACGGCAAAACGCCGGCCGACCAACGGGTGGAGCTGTGCACCCGGTTCAATGAAGGGGAACGCGATCTGTTTCTCATTTCGTTAAAAGCCGGGGGCACCGGCCTTAACCTGACCGGAGCAGACACGGTGATCCTGTACGATCTATGGTGGAACCCGGCCGTCGAGCAGCAGGCTGCCGACCGGGCCCACCGGATCGGACAGAAAAAGGTGGTGCAGGTAATCCGTCTCGTAGCCCAGGGCACCGTCGAGGACAAAATGTACGAGCTGCAGCAGAAGAAAAAGAACCTGATCGAGGAGGTCATCCAGCCTGGGGCAGAGGCGCTCTCCGCCCTCACCGAGCAGGATATCCGCGAGATTCTGATGCTCTGATGAGTTGAAGGATTTGGAAGCGCAGAAGCAAATAAAGTATAATAGCAGGGATTGTTATTGCTTAAGCAGCAGGCCGTTTGGGCCTGCTGACGCTTCTCTTAATGGTTTTTATACTATTCTACGGAGGTGCATTAACATGAGTTTTACCCTGGAACTGGGCGCTTCAGCCCCCGACTTCTCTTTAAAAGCAACAGACGGTCAGACGTACTCGCTGGACAGCTTTGCTACGGCCAAAGCGCTGGTTATCTTCTTCACCTGCAATCATTGCCCGTTCGTCGTCGGGTCCGATGAAGTCACGCGCCAGACCGCCGAAAAGTACCGTGAGCTGGGAGTAGCTTTTGCGGGAATTAACGCCAACAGTGAGACGACCCATCCGGACGATTCCTACGGGCATATGGTGAAGCGGATGGAGGAGCAAAACTTCCCTTGGCTCTATCTCCGCGATGACACGCAGGAGACCGCACGGGCTTACGGTGCGCTGCGCACGCCGCACTTCTTTGTTTTTGATCAGGACCGCAAGCTGGTCTACACCGGCCGTGGTGTCGATAACCCGCGTGAAACCGCCAAAATGACGGTCAACGACCTGGACAACGCGTTGTCCCAGCTGCTCGCCGGACAAGCCATCACCACACCGTTGACCAACCCGATCGGCTGCAACGTCAAATGGGACGGTCAGGATGCGCACTGGATGCCTTCCGAGGCTTGTGATTTGGTGTAGATGGATTTTTAGCGGGTTGGGATCGCCTCGGGATGAAATTATATTCGATAGGTTAAGGCCTAGCTAACCGAGTTGTTGGTTTTGGTTCAGTTAAGGGGATTTTTCCCTTTATTCCGGGCTTGGGTGCTCGGTTTGGGCTCTGTTAAAGGGATTTTTCCGCTTAGCCGGGGCTTGGATGGCTGAGTTAAGCCTGGTTTCGCATAAAAAGAGGGACTTTCCAGCCGGAAGCTGGTGAAGCCCCTCTTTATTTTATTGTTAGCTAAAGAAACCCAGACCTAGACGATGGTCAGACCGCCGCTTGCGTATCCTGCTACGGTAGCAGCCACATCAAGTCCTGCTGTAACACCGGCCGAGAAGACCATCAGCAGCCGTTCGCCTGCGGTAACCGGGATACTGAGCCCTGTGGTGAGGCCGCTGCTGATAGTACCCAAAGCGAGGATACCCGTTAGTGCCGGTGCCAGAGTAACTAACGCCCCCGGTACAGCGGTAAAGGTATTGTTCGGCGTTGTCGAACGGAATAATTGCGCTGTTATAGTTACTGTAGAGCCTACCAGACTCAATGCAGCCGTGGTGCTAAAATATGCGGCCAAGGAAGTTATGGTACCCGCACGCGGCACGGAGAAGGCAAAGTTGAGCAGCGTACCTGCAGCACCTGTGAGGTCAATGACCCCGCCATTTATGGTGACTCCAGCAACATTGTTGCCGAAGCCGATCAAGCTGGAGGTATTAAGCAGACCGCCCAGTACAGTAGTCATCGCAGCCGGAAGGCCCGAAGCGTAAGGAATGATCGCCCCTGAGCCGGTTGGTCCCGTTGCACCTGTCGCTCCGGCCAACCCTGTCGCTCCCGTGGCTCCGGTAGCTCCTGCCAACCCCGTAGCTCCCGTTACCCCGGTCGCTCCTGCCAACCCCGTAGCTCCCGTGGCACCTGTCGCTCCTGCCAACCCCGTAGCTCCCGTGGCTCCGGTCGCTCCAGCCAACCCAGTAGCTCCCGTAACCCCGGTCGCTCCAGCTAACCCCGTCGCTCCCGTTACCCCGGTCGCTCCTGCCAACCCCGTAGCTCCCGTGGCACCTGTCGCTCCTGCCAACCCCGTAGCTCCCGTGGCTCCGGTCGCTCCAGCCAATCCCGTCGCTCCCGTTACCCCGGTCGCTCCAGCTAACCCCGTAGCTCCCGTCACTCCGGTCGCTCCTGCCAACCCCGTAGCTCCCGTTACCCCGGTCGCTCCAGCCAACCCCGTCGCTCCCGTCACCCCTGTCGCTCCTGCCAAACCAGTAGCTCCCGTCACCCCGGTCGCTCCTGCCAAACCAGTCGCTCCCGTGGCTCCGGTAGCTCCTGCCAACCCTGTCGCTCCCGTGGCTCCGGTAGCTCCTGCCAACCCTGTCGCTCCCGTGGCTCCGGTAGCTCCTGCCAACCCTGTCGCTCCCGTGGCTCCGGTCGCTCCAGCCAACCCCGTCGCTCCCGTGGCTCCGGTAGCACCACTGCCTGGGCCTGTTGCCCCTGTTGCGCCGGCTGCACCGGTAGCACCTGTCGCACCTGCTGCACCGGTTGCTCCAGTTGCACCGGTGACCCCGATCACCTCACCCAGCAGCTCAGCTGAAACCAGACGGTGGGCGGTTACGAGTTGGCCTGTACTGTCTTTACCCCATAATGAGATTTGAATCGGGTCATCCGGCGGACTGGTAGGAGTAATGAACAGGAATTCAAAACCATCCAGATCCGCATAGTAGGTAGTCGTTATCACCTGGTTGGGACCCACATTCAGAGCCTCGCTGACATACAGGTTTCTAACACCGCCAAGCAGGTAAAAACCCTGAACAGATACGGTAGATGCCATACTGCTGCTGCGGTTATCTACACGGAGCGTTACCTGGGTTGTAGGTCTTGTGCCGGCAACCATATTGTTTTCAATCGGTCCAGTAGATAAGAAACTCATCTGCGCAACTCTCCTTTTCTATGAAAATTGTGATTAATCCATAACTTCATGAGAGACTACACGGTGGGCTTCCACCAGTTGGCCGCCAGCCTGCTTGCCCCACACGGAGATGCCCAGATCAGCCTCTATAATCTCTCCGGTTGTAATGACAAACTCATAGCTATCCAGGTCTGCAAAATACTCCCGGCTCACAGACTCATTCGGAGCCATATTGATAACCTCACTCACATATAAGTTTCTGATTGCGGTAAGATAGTAGCCTTCGATTACAACGCTGGCTGCAGCAGTGGAAGAACGGTTAATAATCCGTACAGTCACAAGCTGGGCAGGTCTGACCCCGGATACAGGATTATTTTCGATCGGTCCGGTTGATAATATAGCCATCCTGTTGTATTCCTCCTTTCCATTCTCCCGTCTATGAAACGAACCTTTGATTCTAGCGGCCCTGCTAAATGAACCGCACAATATATTAATATTCCTGCGCAGTTCCGGCCGTGTGGACGGCAGACAGGCTGCATTCACCGAAATCTGCAAATCCGCATACGCTGTTCTATGGAGTGAATGCCTTTCGTGCTACTGCTTTCCTGAACGATGGAGATGGAAGAAGGGAGTCCCATGGTCCCTCCTGGCAAAGGAAAAAAGACTAGTGTCAAGAAACCGCCGGCAAATCCAAAAGCCCAAAGCCCGAAGGGGCTGGAATTCGCAGTTGCAGGGCTTTTGCTGACCGGCAAGCTAAAGGTGGATTCGATTCAGATGTTTACCGATGCATCCCTGGTAGTCAGCCTGGTCGGCAAATATAAAACATTAAGCAATCTGAGCCAGAGTAACGTGGATAAGCTGGTCAGCTTTCTGGACGATAACAGCAGCCTGACTTTGAACGAAATCATGACCCTCTGAAGCAAAAAGCGGATTTTGACGCGGAGGAATTCGCCGGCGGGCTTTTGCTCGTTATTGTGATTGCACTGCTGATCTACGGCTCCACAGACATTAAAACCCTCACAGCAGCACCTACCTCGGATTAAACTTTTTCATAAAAAACCAGCCGTTCTCCCTCCCGCCTCTTGCTTTCTTCCGGAAATTCGCTATACTTGAAAAAAATCATACGTAATCGATGAACGGGACAGTAGTGGATTGGACCCTAGTCTCAGCGAGCCGGGAATGGTGGAAACCGGTACAGAGCCAATGCATGAAGCGCACCCGGGAGATGGACTTCTGAACTAACAGTAGGAAGCCCCGGCTGAAGACCGTTAACTTGTGAGCGGCTGAACCCCTGGTTCAGCAACGAGAGTGGTACCGCGAGCGCTAATCAAGCCTTCGTCTCTTTAATGAGATGAGGGCTTTTTCTTATGCAAAAAGAGTTCTCTTTCATCGATGCTGCAGCCATTTTGCCAATATAGGAGGTCATAGTCATGTTAAGCCAACTTATCAAAAACAGCCTGGAGCAAAGCGTCCGGCAGGTGTTAACAGCCCTTGATGCAGCAGTTACAGAGCTTCCCCCTGTTGTGCTCGAGCAGCCGGCCAATCCCGACTTCGGCGACTACTCCAGTAACATTGCCATGCAGCTTGCCAAAGTACTGCGTAAGGCACCTATGGCTATCGCGGAGCTGATAACAACCGAAATTAGTCAATCAGGTGGTTTAAACGGACTTTTTTGCAAAATCGATATTGCCGCACCGGGCTTCATTAATCTATATATCGCCTGGCGGGAGTGGGCCGGACGAAGCTTTGAACTGCCAGGAGCCGCAGGGGAAAAAGTTATCGTTGAGCATACCAGCGTGAACCCAAACAAGTCGATGCATATAGGACATCTTAGAAACTCTTGTATCGGGGATGCACTGGTGCGTGTTTTGCGGAAAACCGGGTACAGCGTCGAGGTGCATAACTATGTAGATGATCTGGGCAATCAGCTGGCAGATACGGTGGTCGGGCTGCTGAATGTGCCGCTGGCTGGTGATCATGTCCGTTTTGGCGATTACTGCTGGGACATTTATGCCGGTGTGAACAAAGAATATGCGCTGCATCCGGAGAGTGTGCACAAACGGACGGAGATCCTTCATGCGCTGGAAGAAGGCCACGGCAATACCGCCTGGCTGGGCAGTCTTGTCGCCGAACGGATTGTGCGGGAGCATGTCGCGGAGATGAAGGGTTTTGGTATCGGCTATGACCTGCTGGTCTGGGAGAGCAGCATTCTGAAGGAGGGCTTCTGGGCATCGGCTTTTGCGCTGCTGAAGCAGACCGAGGTATTCGTGCAGGAAACACAGGGCAAGCTGGCGGGCTGCTGGATTCTCAAGCAGGCTGCTGAGGAGCCGTCAGAGGCAGATGCCGATGAGCATCACAAGGATAAGGTGCTGGTGCGCTCGAACGGGATTTTAACCTATACGGCCAAGGATATTGCCTACCATCTCTGGAAATTCGGCCTGCTGGATAAGGATTTCAGCTACAGCGAATTTAACGCCGGACTTTGGACTACGGGGCTGAGCGGGGAGCAGCTTGCTTTTGGGAGGGCTGACCGGGTGGTTAATGTCATCGACTACAGACAGGAATATCCACAGGCGATGGTCAAGCAGGCACTGGAGGTACTCGGGTACACCGAGCAGGCTGAAAAATTGCATCATGTTAGCTATGGGGTGGTTTCACTAAGTCCGGCGTCCGCAGCCGAGCTTAGCATTGACATCTCCGAGGGCAAAGCATCCTACGCCATGTCCGGCCGCCAGGGCATCGGCATCAAGGTAACCGAGCTGGTACAGCTGATGGAGAACACAATTGACGCTACCCGTTCTGACAAAAGCGGCCTCTCCAGCCGGCTCATCGCCACCGCTGCCATCCGTTATTATCTGCTGCGTTTTAATCTGGGGACGGAGATTATTTTCGACTTCAAGCAGGCAACAGAGATTTCCGGTAACACAGGCGTGTACCTGATGTACACCTACGCGCGTGCAGGCAGTGTGCTTAGTAAAGTCGTGGTTTCGGCAGATGAAGCTAAGCTTAATGCGGAGAGGGCCAACTCTTCTGCGGAAAAAGCTAAGCTTAATGCGGAGCAAACGGATGCCCTTCCCGTCTTCCCGGCGGCACTGCAAAAAGCTGAGCTCGCTCTGCTGAGGCATCTCAGTAACTGGCAGGACACGCTCTATAGCGCAAGCGTTCAGCTGACGCCGAATACGATCTGCAACTACGCGCATACACTGGCTTCGCTGTTCAACAATTTTTACTCGGCCTGCCCGATTCTGAAAGGCGAGCCTGAATCCGTGGCCTTCCGTCTCTGGCTCACGTTAAGATTCCGGGACACACTCGGCGAAGTGCTGGAGGTACTCGGCCTGCCGCAGCCGGAGCGGATGTAGCCGCCGTTATTACTTGTTTTGAACTAATGTGTGACTGGCATCGTACATCCCGCTGTGATAAACATGAGGAAGACCAGACTAAATAGGGTTTATAAGGAGAGTTTTATCCGCACTACTGCTTGATCGATCCTAAAAGTTGCATCGCCATTGATATAACTGCATTTTGTGCAGCTATATTCCGCAAAAAAGCATCTCTCATTGGGATAAGTGTAGTCCGTGCAACTAAAATCAGCAAAATCGTCCCTTTATCCAGATTTCGGGAGTTTTAGTTGCACAAAGTACAGCTAAAGTGGGATTCCGCGGGCCTGACAGTGCTTTTAGCTGTACAAACTACACTTAAAGCTGCTCTCTCTCCTGTTCCCACCGGAACGAAGAAACAGCCTCCCCGAAGGAAGGCTGTTTCTTATGTTACGTCCCGGAAGGGATGCAGCCCTTTCGGGCTGATTGCGAAGCGGGGGCTAACGATGCCGGTGCTTCAACGTACCCCTGCTTGGGGTTCTCATCCCACCGGAACGAAGAAACAGCCTCCCCGAAGGAAGGCTGTTTCTTATGTTACGTCCCGGAAGGGATGCAGCCCTTTCGGGCTGATTGCGAAGCGGGGGCTAACGATGCCGGTGCTTCAACGTACCCCTGCTTGGGGTTCTCATCCCACCGGAACGAAGAAACAGCCTCCCCGAAGGAAGGCTGTTTCTTGTGTTACGTCCCGGAAGGGATTCGAACCCCCGACCGTGCGCTTAGAAGGCGCATGCTCTATCCAGCTGAGCTACCGGGACATATGAAGTGTAGATTTTATTTACTATGTATTAACGCAACGTTATCTATTATAACGCATTGAAATATTTTTTCAAGGCTGCACGCCAAAAAACATTCTGCCCCCGGCAGCAGCGGGTGCCGCGGCGATGTTCACCGCACACACGCCCTCCATCCGCCGCCGGAGCAGTGGCCGCATCACAGCATCAGATCATCAGCGCCGCTTCTGCGACACTTGCCGGAAATGCTCACCCAGCTGCTTTTTCAGATGGCCGAAGATCAGCAGCTCACGCTGGAATTTGGAGCGTTCATCCTCCGGGCTCATGACAGGACTTCCGGTGAACGCGCTGACTGTCACATCCTCGAAGGCATTGTGCATATTATTATCAAACCAGTCGGTTTGGGTGTCTGCATCATTCGTCAGGATGCGTACAATTTCGTAGCCTTCCTCATGCTGATCTTCCACAATATATACCAAAAGCGCTGAATCCCCTACAGCTCCCGGCAATACGCCAACCTCGGCACATGGAGCACCGTCATATTCAGTCATTCTGCGGATCTTGGCGTCTTTAATGTAATACACTCGTCATCATCCCTCCTGGCAAATTTTCCTCTAACCTAGTGTTCGGATAAGGACATACATTTTATCCCTTCAATCGGCATATATCTGTATTACTTGGCAAAAAAGAAACAAGTGATTACACCTGCTTTTCAAGGGAGCCCCGCTTCCGGAGCAGTAGCATCGCACAAAGAGAGGATGAACACCATGTGCGGAATAACCGGCTTTATCGAGTGGCGCGGTGACCTTACCCAGCACTCGCAGCTGCTCGTAAAAATGACTGAAACCTTATCCAACCGCGGACCGGATGCCGCCGGAACGTGGATTTCAGGCCCTTGCGCCCTCGGACACCGCAGATTGAGCGTTATTGATCCGGAGAACGGCGCACAGCCGATGATCGCCCGCCAGGATGAGAATGTCTACGCGCTTGTGTATAACGGCGAGCTCTATAATGCAGGTGAGCTTAAAACTGAACTCAAGCAGCGGGGACACCATTTTCTGACCCAGTGTGATACTGAGGTTCTGCTGCACGCCTACATGGAGTGGGGACCTGACTGCACCGGGAAGCTGAACGGGATTTTTGCTTTTGCCGTCTGGGACAGCGTGCGTGAGCATCTGTTTCTGGCCCGCGACCGGCTTGGCGTAAAACCGCTGTTCTTCAGCCATGTGGACGATGTATTTATCTTCGGCTCCGAGCCCAAAGCGCTGCTGCAGCATCCCAAGGTTCAGCCGAAGGTTGGACCGGAAGGACTGGCAGAGATTTTCATCGTCGGTCCCGCCCGCACTCCGGGACAGGGTGTATACAAAGATATATTCGAGCTTCGCCCGGGTCATGCCATGATTTATAGCCGCAGCGGCATCCGCAAGTATGCTTACTGGGAACTGGAAAGCCATCCCCACACCGATACGGTCGATGAAACTGCCGCCAGAGTGCGTGAATTGCTGCAGGATACGCTGGAGCGCCAGCTCGTCTCCGACGTTCCGGTATGTTCCCTGCTGTCCGGAGGGCTGGATTCCAGTGCCCTGACCGCACTCGCCGTGAATTACTATAACCGCAGCGGCCAGGGACAGGTAGACACCTACTCGGTCGATTATGTCGATAACGACAAGCATTTCAAAAGCCATTCCTTCCAGCCCGGCGCAGACGGCCCGTGGATTAAACGGATGGTGGATGAGCTGAAGACCAATCACCATTATGTCGCTTTTGATACACCTGAGCTGGTGGCAGCGCTGGATAACGCCCTATACTCGCGTGACCTGCCAGGGATGACTGATGTGGATTCGTCGCTGTATTTATTTTGCCGGGAGATTAAAAAAAATGCGACGGTTGCCATTTCCGGCGAAGCGGCTGACGAAATTTTTGGCGGTTACCCCTGGTTTCACCGTGAAGAGGCCCTCTCCTCAGGAACCTTCCCGTGGTCGGTAGCCCCCAAAATGCGTGCAGGACTATTGTCGCCCGAAGTCCGCGAATGGATACGTCCGCTGGAATATTTAGGCGACCGTTACAGCGACGCAGTGGCTGAAGTTCCAAGGCTTGACGGTGAGACCGGCAAACAGGCCCAGATGCGGGTAATGTCCTACCTCAATATCACCCGGTTTATGCCTACGCTGCTGGACCGCAAAGACCGGATGAGCATGGGTGTCGGACTTGAGGTTCGTGTTCCCTATTGCGATCACCGGCTGGTGCAGTACGTGTTCAATATTCCCTGGGAGATCAAAACTGTCGGCAACCGTGAAAAAGGCATTCTCCGCAAAGCGCTGGAAGGCGTACTGCCCGATGATGTGCTTTACCGTAAAAAGAGCCCTTATCCCAAAACCCATAATCCAGCCTATCTGAACGCCGTACGTACACAGATGCTGAGTATTCTGGATGATCCATCGGCTCCAATCCTGCCGCTGATTGATCCGGCCAAAATCCGCGAGATTGCCGCATCCCCGGAATCCTCCAGCAACCTGCCCTGGTTCGGCCAGCTGATGTCCGGCCCGCAGCTGTTTGCCTATCTCGCCCAGGTGAATCTCTGGCTGAAGACGTATAATGTATCCATCGGCTAAGCGGTGATTATTCCCATAGCGGGGCGGGCCCAAAACCTCTACAACTATAGATAAACATATCTTAGTCAAGGGGGTATTAACCCTGATGCCGACCTCTGCAAAACCGTCCGTATGGTCTTCAGCCAAACTGGTTCCCTTCCTTATTGTATCCTTCGGCTTCACCTGGCTGTGCTGGCTGCCGCTGCTGCTCAACAAGCAGTTTGCAGCCGGCCTTCCTGTGCTTCCCGGGCAATTCTACCTGGGTTCCTTCGGCCCGCTGATCGGGACGCTCTGCTGTCTTATTCTGCCTGGCGGAGACGGCTTCACCGCGTGGTTCAAAACAGCCTTTTCCTTTTCTTTTCCGAAAAAGTGGCTCGTGCTGTCCGCCGGATTACCTTTGGCTTATGGAGCTGCAGCTGTACTGGTTCACACCCTGGTCACGGGAAAAGCGCCTGACCTGCACAGCTTCGGCCTGACCTCGGACCTTCCGCCGCAGTTCAATCTCTGGACAACCTCACTGGTGTGGATGCTGACCTTCGGGATCGGTGAGGAGAGCGGCTGGCGCGGATACCTGCTCCCGGCTCTGCATAAGCGGTATTCCCTGAATACCTCAGCCCTGCTGGTGGCCCTGATCTGGATGGCCTGGCATCTGCCGGCCTTCTGGTTCAATGAAAGCTATCTCGGTATGGGCCCCGGGGTAATCGGCTGGGCGATCAGCCTGACTTACGGCTCTGTAGTGCTGGCCTGGATCTGTTCCGGGAGCCGGTGGAGTATTATTCCCGTTATCGTCTGGCACGGCATCTTCGATCTGCTCACAGCAAGCGACCAGGCGGCAGAGGTCATGGCCATGGTATGCAGCATGCTGGTTATCCTCCACGGCATCCTGTTGATGCGGATACTGGGGAGACGCCATAGCCGCCATACCAAGCCTCCCGGCATGTAACCTCAGACTTTCCCTGAGGATTTCCCGGCCATACATCTCAGCACATGACAAAAAGCAAGCCGCATACTGGCGGCTTGCTTTTTGTCATGCTGTATTTAGAAATTGAAGTTATCCGGATCCGGTCCGAAGCGGTGATTCTGGTTCAGACCCTCAATTGCCTTGACATCGTCGTCACTTAAAGTGAAGTCGAAGAAGCCGGCATTCTCTACAATCCGCTCGGCATGCACCGACTTGGGAATTGTAATGACACCCTGCTGCAGATCCCAGCGCAATACAATCTGTGCAACGGTCTTGCCGTATCTTTCCGCAATTTCCTTCAGGAGCGGAATATCCAGGTTGCCCTGCATCAGCGGGCTCCAGGCCTCCACCTGAATGTCATGCGCTTTGGCGAATTTCAGCACCTCACGCTGGGTCAGCAGCGGATGGAATTCAATCTGGTTAACGGCAGGCACCACGCCGGTATCATCAATGATATCCTGCAGGTGATGCACCTGGAAGTTGCTGACGCCGATGGATCTGACAAGCCCTTCCTTCTGCAGGTGGATCAGCGCCTTCCAGGTATCCCGGTACTTGCCGGCTACCGGCCAGTGGATCAGATACAGGTCGATGACATCCAGCCCAAGCTTCTTGCGGCTTATTTCAAAAGCCTTCAGCGTCGATTCATACCCCTGGTCAGGGTTACGCACCTTGGTCGTGATGAACAGCTCTTCCCGCGGCACTCCGCATTCGCGGATAGCTTGTCCGACGCCCTCTTCATTATTATATCCGGCTGCCGTATCAATGCTGCGATAGCCTGTTTCAACTGCTGTCTTCACCGCATGGATAACCTCTTCGCCGTCTTTGGTCTGCCAAACGCCTAGCCCCAGCCACGGCATGGTTGCCCCGTCATTAAGCGTAGGTCCGCCGGAAAATGGTCCATTTAAATCGCTCATTGTTACCCCTCCAAGCTCTATTGGTGTGATCAAGCTTCTATAACCTTAAAAAAGGCTGAGTAATCAGCCGGATTCAACAAGAGTATAACAGATTGCGGCAGCGCTACCAAAAGTGCAGCCCCGGGGCGTTCAGAAACCTGCCGCTTACAGTGTGGCCGGCAGAAACAGCACAACCCAAAAAAGCGTCCGCCGCAACCGCAGCAGACGCTCCATATTATTTCTCAATCAGCTTGAAATCATCAAAGCTGAATTCCGGGGATACGATACAGGAGACCAGCACCGGCTCATCGCCGAGGTTCCGTGCCGCCTGCCAGACACCTGCCGGAATAACGACCTGAGGCTGCTGTCCGGCCAATACATCGGCGCCGAGTACGACTTCCGTTACATTCTCCGGCTCCCCGCCGCTGCCGCCCAGGCTCAGGACAATCGGACTGCCGGAGTGCCACAGCCAGATTTCATCGGACAGCACCGTGTGCCACTCCGAGGTTTCACCCGGATGAAGCAGGAAGTAAATCGAGGAAGCCGAGGCTCTCGCTCCCGAATAGTTGCTGCCGAGTGTTTCCTGGGGAATTTCAAAGGATGAGTTCCAGAGTCTCTTGTACCATCCGCCTTCAACGTGGGGCTCCAGGCCCAGCGCTGCTACCAGCGGGGAAATTTCTTTTTGCGTCACAGTATCTTCTCCTTAAAGTATCGCCGCATAAATAAGCAACCACTTAAATTTAGGTTTGCTTTTACTTTAACGGAATGTGCCGCAATTGTAAAACCTGCCGCCGCTGTTTACTTGCCGTCCTTGCCTGCCTTGAACACCTCGGCGATCGCACCGAGTGAGCCCAGCGCCTCAACGGTGCTGCTCGGCAGGAACACCTTGTTGGCCGGCCCCTTGGAGATTTCAGTCAGCGCATCAAAGGACTGGTAGGCCAGCACCCGTTCATCCAGTCCTGCAGTGCTGATCAGCTGAATCCGTGCCTTCTCGGCTTCGGCTACAGCCTGGATAGCCTTGGCCTGACCAAGCGCTTCCAGCTCCTGTGCCTGCCGCAGGCCTTCCGCCTGACGGATACGCGCTTCCTTATCCCCTTCCGCCTTGAGGATCTTACTCTGCTTGTCACCTTCTGCGCGCAGGATCATATCCTGCTTGGCAGCTTCCGCCTCAAGCACTATCGCACGCTTGCTGCGTTCCGCCTTCATCTGCTTATCCATCGCTTCCTGGATATCAAGCGGCGGCTTGATATCAATAACCTCGACGCGCTCGATCCGCACGCCCCATTTCTCGGTCGCTTCATCCAGAGCCAGACGGATATCGGCGGAGATTTTTTCCCGGCCGGACAGGGTTTCATCCAGCTCCAGCTTCCCGATAATCTGCCGCATCGTTGCCGTGGAGATATTGCGTACCCCGTATACATAATCGGAAATGCCGTAGGTTGCCTGTTCCGGTCCGACCACCTGGTAGAAGATGATCGTATCAATCTGCACCTGCACGTTATCCTTCGTAATAACGGTCTGCGGCGGCACATTGGCCTGCTGGATCCGCAGATCATGATACGTCCGCACCTGATCAATGACCGGGATCAGAATGTTCAGCCCCGGCGTAAGCAGGCGGTTGAATTTCCCGAGCCGTTCAACCACACCGACACGCTGCTGCGGAACGATTTTGATCGTCAGTGCGACAAATACAACAACAACTGCAACAATAATCCCGATAATGATCCATGAATCCATCAGCTAAAATCCTCCCATCGTTCTACTTCGATAATAGTGGAGCTTCTGCGGATGACTCTGACTAACTCATCTTTGGCCAGCACCTGGCCGGATACTGCACTCCAGGTATCGCCGCCGACCTTAACCTGCCCGTAACGCCCGGGCTCCACCGGCTCCGCCACAATCCCCTGACGCCCGATAATTTCGGTTCCCATATCCTTGAAACCGCGCGAGTGCCTGAACCGGGCAACCAGCGGCTTCGAGAACACGGTCAGCAGCACCGTTACCAGCGCACCGGCCAACACCTGCACCAGAACAGCCTCAGGCCAGACAAGCGATACGAGCAGCGCTGCCACAGCCCCGATAGTAAGCCAGAACAAATAAAAAGTAAGCGTAAACATTTCAATTACAAGCAGAACACCGGCCGCGACTAACCATAGCACCCATGCAACCATAGGTGACCTCACCACCTTCCGCTATATACTACTATAAACGAATAAAACGGCAGTGCGTTGCATCATTTTCCCTAACCGGGACAAAAGCAGGCATTTTTAGTATATTTCAACGGGTGGAAGGTTATGAATAAATCTCTTCCCCTCCTGACAGCACTTGCCGCCATACCAAAAAGCCTGCAGAGAAGCTGTTCTTCTCCGCAGGCTATTGATATTGCCGCGTAAGCGGCTGTTATTTCAGCTTCCAGAGCGCAGGTGTAGTTGCCGGTTCCCAGCCGGCCAGCGAAGTGTGAGCCTGCTGGCAGATATACAACTGTCCATTATAGGACACTGTATCCGCAGCCTTATAGGCGATGCCCGGTGCCCAGGCACCCGCACCGGGAGTAGCTGTAGCAGCAGGAGTAACAGTCGGCGTTGGCAGAGCCGTTGGTACAGGAGTAGCTGAGGCTGTCGGGGCAGGCGTTGCGGGCGTATTGCCGCAGACACCGATTACCTTCCAGGCCCCATACGCACCGCTCAGATCCGGACGGTCACCCTGGGTCCACCATTTGGCTTCATATACGTAGCCAGCGTATGATACCTGCTGGCCCTGCGTGTATATACCGGTTGAAGTCCAGGCAGGCGCAGTACATTGACCCGGTGTCACGGTTGGCGTAGGTGCTACCGTTGCGGTTGGCACCGGAGTAGCACTTGGTTTCGGTGTGGCAGTTGGCGCCGGAGTTGCTGTAGCGGTCGGACCTGGCGTTGTGCTTGGTTTCGGCGTTGCTGTAGGTGTGGCGGTTGGCGCAGGTGTCGGCGACACTGTCGCAGTTGGCGTCGGCGTCGGAATCACTCCGCCCCCAAGCTCGGCACTGAGCTTGGTCTGCAGTGTCCGGTTGCGGTCTCCGCTGGTCTCCCAGAACATCGCTCCGGCCAGTCCCTTAGACTTCAGGTAGCTTATTTTGTAGCCAATGGATTCTGCATCATCGTAGCTGATATAGGTCTGAGTCGACGGATTATACAGGTAAGGCACCTTCGCGGTATTGTTCCAATAACGGGTATAGCCGTTTTTATTGATATAATTGGCTTCCAGATCATAGAAGTCATAACTGCCCTTTTCCCAGGTGCCTGTTGAGGAAATACCGGCGGATACCTGGTACTGCCCGTTGCCTGCAGCCGGTGCTCCGCCCCAGCCGCGGCCGTAGAACGGCATTCCCAGCACCAGCTTGCCTGCGGGAACCCCTGCACCCAGATAGCTGGTGACTGCCTTGTCGATATTATAATTCGCAGGCTCAGTCAGTCCGGTGGATGCGGTGGCAGGATCATAATACAGCGGGGCATTATGTCCGGTCGTCGTATTCCAGCTTCCGTTGAAGTCGTAGGTCATAATGTTGATCCAGTCTACAACCGCTGCGATCCCGCTCAGGTTGTTGTTCTGGACGTAAGCCGGGCTGGCGCCGGAGGCGATGGTCAGCAGGTAGGTTTTGCCGTCGGCGGTACCGGCCGCGTTCAGCTTTTCGCGTATTTTTTGCAGCAGCAGCACATAATTCTGTTTATCCTCGGGACGGTAGCTGTTGCCGGCCAATCCTCCGCTCACCGGGTATTCCCAGTCCAGATCGACGCCGTCCATCTTGTATTTACGGATGAAATCCACCGCCGAATTGGCGAACACCTCACGGGTAGCTGCTGTTGCCGCCACATCCGAGAAGCGGTTCGACCAGGTCCAGCCGCCGACGGAGATCATGGTCTTCAGGTTCGGATTTTTCTCCTTGAGCTTCCACAGCTGCTTCAGATTGCCTTTGATCGGGTCATCCCATTTATCATCCCCGAAGCTTTTCTGGGCATCAATCCAGGGATCTCCGAGCACGATGGTGCCGTTCGGCACACTGATGGCCTGACCCTGCTCGTTTTGACAGGTCCAGGTGACCGGATTCGGCCCGGTCGGGTCCGGATTGCCGTGCACCCCGTTCCAGCAGATGTCGGCAAACGCGTAGTTGATTACATTCATTTTGGTGGCATCGATATCCGCTACATTAAATGCCCGTCCGTAAGCGGCCCAGGATGCGTAATAACCGACGATCTTATAATTATTGCCTTCCGCATTTACAGTCCTGATGCTGCCGCCGAGCGCGGCAAACAGCGTAATAAACAAAGCAGCCGCCAGCCCCAGCGCAACAGTGCTCCGCGATTTCCTTTTCTGCATGCAAGTGTTACCTCCCCGGTATATTCTCACAGCAATGCCTTTCACCAGCAAAGAATCAGCGACCGTATCCGGACCCCAGCGGCAATCCCTCTGCTAGGCCCGGTTAAGCTCAGCACCCACCTCTCTTCCCGGTTCTGGATTCACCCTCACTCTGCGTTTCTAGCAATGTTACGGCTGTCTGTTAATAGACTGATACTGGAAAAACGCGCACACAAAGCCGCCCTCCGGGCTGTTCCTTTGCCTGTAAAGCTATGAATCTGAGGGCTAATGAAAATGTTGTTGAGGTAAAAGGTGTCAGGTAGGGGAATCGTGGGGAAGTTAAGCGACAGATGATTGGATATTTCTGACATCATTAAGAGATGAAGGTAATTCTAATTTTCAGGCATCACGGCCTGATCGGCCAGGGGGAAATTTCTGTAATCAGGGGATAAAATCATCTTATGCTCTAAAACAGCCACTGCGAAGTATTGCATTTGGAGTTTATTTTTTGGAGGAAGAGCACTTAATAAAAAGCAAAAAGACTCTGCCCGCCTATGCAGCAAACAGAGTCTTTATTATCAATCGTATAGGGCTACCCGTTATTTCCCTGCTTCGCGGCCAGCTTATCCGTCAGCAGGCGGAGTGCCGTTCCGCGGTGGCTGATCTTCTGCTTCTCTTCGAGCGTCAGCTCCGCCATCGTCTTCTCATACTCCGGAAGATAGAAAAGCGGATCATACCCGAATCCCCCGGCGCCTGCAGGCTCCGAGGTAATCCAGCCTTCCACTGTCCCCTCCGCAGTCAGCTCTGATCCGTCCGCCGGATCATAAAGCGATAACGCACAGACAAAACGGGCCGTGCTGAGCAGCGGCTGGCCGGTGTCCTCGCCCTGCTTCATCCGCTCCAGCTCGCTCAGGAGCTTGAGGTTGTTCTCCTGATCCTGTGCGCCCTCGCCGGCATAACGGGCGGAGTATACTCCGGGCTTGCCGTCCAGCGCATCGACGCACAGGCCAGAATCATCCGACAGTACGGGCAGGCCTAGGGCCTCGCCGACTGCCTTTGATTTTTTGAGCGCATTCTCGGCAAAGGTGGTGCCGTCCTCCACTACATCCGGCAGTTCCGGGTAGTCGAACATGCTCTTGACAGTCAGACCGAGCGGTGCAAAAGCATGCTGGAACTCGCGGACCTTGCCTTTGTTCTTCGTCGCAACAATCAGGATGCCGCCGCTGTTACTCATGCTACACCTCTTGGCCGGGCTGGCCGGAAGGGATTTTGAGCGCAATCGGGCCGAGCACTTCCTTTTGTACGGCGATCAGTTCATAAATGCCCTTCTCCCCGAGACCAAGCAGCTCGTCCAGCTCCCGGCGGGTGAACGGCCGCTCTTCGCCGGTACCCTGCAGCTCCACAAAAGCGCCTCCCCCGGTCATCACCACATTCATATCGACTTTCGCCTTGGAATCTTCTTCATAGTTCAGATCAAGCAGCGCCTTGTCCCCGACAACACCGACACTGATAGCCGCCAGATAGTCTGTAATCGGGAATACGGCCAGCTTGTGCTGGAGGGCGATTTTGTTAATGGCAAAGGCCATCGCCACAAAAGCTCCCGTAATCGAAGCTGTCCGCGTCCCGCCGTCCGCCTGGATGACATCGCAGTCCAGCGTAATGCTGCGCTCGCCGAGCGCCTGCAGATTCACAACAGAGCGGAGTGCCCGCCCGATCAGCCGCTGGATCTCCATCGTCCGACCGGTCAGCTTGCCGCGTGCGGCTTCACGCTGGTTGCGTGTCTGGGTTGCCCGGGGCAGCATCGAATATTCGGCGGTTACCCAGCCTTTGCCCTGTCCCTTCAGAAACGGCGGAACCTTCTCGTCTACTGTAGCTGTCACAATAACCTTCGTATCGCCCATTTCAATCAGTACAGAGCCCTCTGCATATTTATTAGTTTGGGTTGTAATCGTAAGCGGCCGGAGCTGGTCGCTGTTACGCCCGTTTGATCTTGTCATAGTCTGCCTCCTGCATCTTGAGTAGCTAAAGTTAACGCGTCCGCCAAGCGGAGTCAATATCTGGACTTTGCGCGCGAAACGGATAACACCCGGGAGGGCATTATCCGTTTTTTGCTTAGCAAACTTTATTCTACCAAAGAGAAAGCACAAAAGCATCTTTTGCCCGGATCAAAATCTTTTACAGCGCCAGCGCGTTCACATACTCCGGTGCGGACACGGGCTGCCCGTAGTTGACATTATCCGTTCCGGTGACCGTCTCCTGGCCGTTCAGGCGGATCTGCACCGGAGCATCATCCGCATTTTGCGCTACAGTAAGCACTACGGATTCCAGCATTTCCGCCGGAACATTCTGCGCATCTTCAAACATATCATCGGTCAGCGATACTGTAACTACGCCGTTCTGCCCGGCCTCGACCGAATCGATTGCGGTTCCTCCGGTCATTACCATTTCCAGACCACCTGCCGATTCCGGACCGGCAATCAGCTCGTTCAGCGCCGCTTTTACCCGGTCCTCTCCGGCGGGTACAAAGCGCGTAACCGGAACATAATACTGTTGAGTGCCGTCAGGCGTTGCTGCGGAAAAATAAACAGTGACTGCAGTAGAGTTCATCAGCACCGGTCCGTTACGCGGCAGATTGATTCCAAAGGAACGGGACAGCGGGTGGTCCAGCGGTGTGCCCTGGAGCGGCATTTCGGTCAGCTTTTTGCCGTCCACCCACAGCTGTACGCCCTCGATGCCTTCCTGTCCGGTCAGGGTCCAGGTAATGGCTTCAAGAATCGTTCTTTCATCAGCCGGCTTGTATTCATTAAATACAGAGTTGAACTCAACCACAGCAATTTTGTTCTTGTCTATAGAGACATTTTGCACTTCGGTTCCGGTGGGCAGTACGCCGCTGAAGCCTTCCGGTACAGTGGAGGCATAGGCTCCCTTGCTGACCAGTGCGGTGAGCGAGTCCTTCAGCATTGTGTTGCTGTCTCCCTCCGGAAGCTTCAGCGCCACCGGGGCCAGGAGGCCGTTGCTGTCCTGAAGGTAGACTGTCGTCCGCTCTCCCGGAGCGATAGCTTCCTGTTGTCCGGTGCCCGCTGCAGCTCCTGTATCCTCTGCCACCGGTCCGAACACCCCAGTATCCAGCGTGGTGCTGCCGCTGATCTCCAGCATCTGCGCTTCGATCTCCTCCGGCGGCGGATCAACTGCTGCCGACTCCGAGCCGAACAGGCCGCAGCCGGACAGCAGAATCGGAACCGTGAGCAGGCAAGCCGCGGACAGACCGCGGACTTTGGTCATATGTTTCATTAATCATTGCCCCTTTCAACTACTAGGATCAGTTTGTACTGCTATGTATACGAGCCCTCTTCGCAAAAAATAACAACGGCTTATCCTTAAATTTGGACAACGCACGGGGGCTGCAGCGGGACTGGCTGCGGTGTGGTCGGACTCGCTGCTTGGTTAAGGGCCGACGTGACTGAAGTAAAGGACAATAACAATAAGATGCGTCCGTTGTCCACTGCCGAGGTAATAAAGTTATAAGGCTGAGTTCAGCCTACTCCTACAATGAGGTGACTATCATGAATAATAAAATTAAAGGTCCTTACAGCCTTAACAGTAAAGCAGTTGCAGAAGCAACCAGGCACTGGATGCAGGAGCGCGGCGTTACGGTGGATGAAATTGCTGAGCTCGTTATGTTTTTGCAGCAGAAGTATTACCCCACACTGACTATGGAGGAATGTGTTCACAACGTCGAAATGGTGCTCAGTAAACGCGAGGTGCAGAACGCCGTGCTCACCGGCATCCAGCTGGATGTGCTGGCAGAGGAAGGCAAGCTGTTCACCCCTCTTCAGGATATGATCGAAAATGACGAAGGCCTGTACGGCGTAGATGAAATTCTGGCCTTCTCCATTGTGAACGTATACGGCAGCATCGGGTTCACCAATTACGGTTACGTAGATAAGCTGAAGCCCGGAGTTCTTGAGCGGCTGAATGATAAAAGCACCGGCCAGGTACATACTTACCTGGATGATATTGTCGGCGCAATCGCTGCAGCGGCCAGCAGCCGTATCGCCCATCGCAAACAGGCAGAACGCGAGCAGGAGCTTGGACTCCCGCACGCGCCGGAGGATGTGGAAGAAGCCGCCAGAAAGCCTGCTGCCGAGGACAAATTGGAGTAGTCTCTAAATAACGATATACTTAGCGTTTGTCTGACAAATACTATAGGTTCAAAACACATGAGGCAGCCGGTCATCATATCGGCTGCCTTCACTATGCTTATTTAGTGCTTATTAGCAGGAGAGTTCTATGCTTTTATCGAACAACTGGGTACTGGAAAATTTATAAAAACCCAAACACTCACCAAGAAAAAGCTTAAAGATGCGATGGCTGGAGTTACAGCGGCTTAAGCTGCCCCACTTAATAAACGATCTTACGCTAGGTATCTATTCAGCCACAGGAGTGTGAAGTTATTATGAAATTATTGCTAACATCTGCGGGCGTTAATAACAAAAGCATCCACAACGCCCTGACAGACATGCTCGGCAAGCCGATAGCCAGCTGCAACGCTTTGTGCATCCCCACCGCAATGTATGGCCACCCCTGGGTCGGTCCCGGCGTCAATGCCTGGGAATTCATCAGCGGGAAATCGGAGAACCCTATGGTTGACCTGGGCTGGAAGTCTGTGGGCGTGCTGGAGCTGACTGCACTGCCAAGCATCAGTAGGGACCGCTGGGTGCCGCTGGTTCAGGAGACGGATGTCCTGCTGGTATCAGGCGGCGATGCCCTCTACCTGAATCACTGGATGCGGCAGTCCGGACTGGCAGAGCTTTTGCCGGCGCTGCAGGCTGTTTATGTGGGAATGAGCGCAGGGAGTATGGTGATGGCACCCAACATCGGGGAATACTTCGCCAGCTGGACTCCACCCGGGGGCGGTGATGAAGCGCTGGGGCTGGTTGATTTTGCAATATTCCCGCACCTGGACCACGAACTGCTGCCTGACAACACCATGGCTGCCGCCGAGCGATGGGCCGCCGGAATGCGGGGACCGTCCTATGCGATCGATGATCAGACTGCCATCAAAGTGACCGGCGGGGCAGTGGAGATTGTTTCCGAAGGGAATTGGAGACATTTTACGCCCTGACATGATCAAATAAAACTTATCCTATTCTGAGGAGCAACCCGTATGAGCGAATTTAGTCAAAGCTATCATTTGTTGGGCAGCAAAGAAAATGCAATTGAACTCATCAATCTTGCAGGTGAACAGGGTTTCGTATTTGAAGATAACAACCGGTGGACTACGTTTGTCATCTTGGGAGATGAATTTAGACCCTCAGACTCTATTGTTGAATCCAATAAGGAATTGCTTGTTCATTATGTGTACGCTGAGGACCATGGCTGGAGTCTGTCCATTTTCAGGCAGTCTACTCTTATTTTTAAATTTGAATGTTCTTGGGACGAAACAAATATCGAGGATTTTGATTTCGATGAAGAGGAGTTAATTGAGATGTTTGGTGATGGGGAAGTAAGTTCTCCTTCCGACGAAGTTTTCGACCTGGATGTTATCAGAAAACTAGTTCAAGAGGCTGGTAATGATTCATCTGACTTGGAAGTACTATTTACGAAAGACCCTGAAGTCATCTTTGCTATGGAAAGTCCGTGTGCTTATCAGATTGCCGAGAAGCTTGGTATTCTCAATTATGCTTGGATTTCTGCTGATTCTATTGATATGGACGATGCTCTTTACAACAATGTAATTAAAGTTTAAGTTCAATTAACGGAAAACGCTAGCCCAAAGAAATCACGAAAGCAGCTGATCGCGTTGATCGGTTGCTTTTGTTCATCTAACGGGAATTTTGTTGAACAAGATAAGTAGAGGTTTTATGTCGCATTTGACGAAAGCTATGCGGTAAGGGCGGAACGTTAGTCAAAAATTATAATCAAGGGCAGCTCTGAACGAGAAAATTGAGTCATTGGCTGTCACTGTTTTGTTGAACTAACGTTTCCCGTTAGGTCAATGCCCCATTCTTGTCACTAACATTAGAAATTCGTTTATTTAGTTCCCAAATAGCGTTTTTGTTACTATCCCATTTGAGCATTTTTGATGCTTCATCGTAATTGACCCATAAATATTGACTATGTTCATGTGATAGCTTTAAATGCTGTACATGTAATTCTACTCCAAAGCTGTATTCAGGTATTACATACTTATCTTCGCCCCACATAAAACTTCCTACTACATGCTCTACAGGAATTGTAGTAAGTGAGTCTAATGAAACGAATCTACGTTCACTTGATATCCCAGCTTCTTCCCAAGATTCTCTTTTGGCTGCTTGTAGCGGTGTCTCAGTATCTTCACCACCACCAGCTATTCCTTGCCAGTACCCTTCTTTTCCTCTTTGAAATAATGCAAACAAAATTTCATCACCATTATTTAAATACGGGATAATTAAAACCTGAAATGGACTTCTTCCCATAAAAATCCCCTTTCTAATTGTTTCTTTCGTTCTTTATTTTTTGCTTGTGTAGTGTGGTACATTACAATCGCTAAATCCAGCCTTCCTAAATATTATTCAACATAAATTGGAACTAACCTTTGTTACTTCAATGGAACAGGGAGCAGCGCTGCGGTAGCCTGCTCCCTGTTCTGGTTGAACTATAGTTTCCCCTTTGCGTAATGATGTTCGGTTCGATCTCAGGGCTGAATGGTTCGAAGCGTAAATGTGGTGTTATATTAAGTCCCCCGACTTCTTGAGTTGCTCTCAAAATTGATTCTAGTTCTTAGTTAATTTATTAAATAAAGTCTTAGAAAGTCTCAGTTGTTCCTCCAAGACAAATAAATCTCCCCCTATTTCTTCACGATCCTTCAAATCCAAAACAAGTGTCTCAGATAACTTATATATACTTGTAAATACTTCATTGAACCTGCAGTAGATATTCTTGGATATTAGTTTTCCTTCCTTTGAAAATATTGAATGAATTATGTTCTTGTGATTCTTAACTTTCCTTTGAATTAATTTTATTGATAAAACTTCATTGTCAACTAATTGAAATGTTATGAAGTTATTTGTATCAGGATAAAAATATACATGACGTTCCGATATTGTATTACTTTTTGAAATTAGTAACCTCAATTCTTTCAACATAAATCTCAAAGTTGTAATTGGAAGACCATTGTAATTTCTAGCCGGAAAAGTGAGGTCTGCTGTTTCAATGAAAAATTTAGTCATAAAAGTACTGTGTTCATGAGATAAAAATATGTGACTCTGATCTATTTTGAATTCAAGTGCAGTTAGTTTCACTAAATCACTACTTTCAAATCGTTTATTAGGCTCTTGAGGGATTTCAATAATAACATGTTTACGAATTTCACTAATAATCCTTACTTGGATTATTCGCGAAGTTATTAAACTATCCTGCCTGTTAGCTTAATACATGTATTCCATCGAGAGTCATAATAAATGCACAAAGCGCAGCTAAGTTGCAGTTTGCCGCCAAACAAGACAGCCAGACCACGAACCGGCGGGTTTTTCCCGCCAGGTTGTTCGTGATCTGGCTGTTTTAGCTGCGCTGCTGTGCCCGGCGCTGCAACTGCACTGCACGTGCCGCCATACACGGCGCTACCGCTCCGCCGCCGCGAACAGCAGCGGCCCGCCCGGCTCTGCCGTGAGCGTAGCCGCCCGGCCGCGGCGCACCAGCTCCGCCAGGTGCGCGAGCGCCTCGCTCATGGCGAAGCGCAGCTGATGCGCGCTGTTCACGCGGCCGCGGAACAGCGCTTCGCACACGGCGAACCCGCTCTGCGGTCCGCCGGCCAGCAGCTGAGCGGCGGTGTCCAGCCGCTCCTCATGGTGGCGGAGCAGGCTGTCCGCCCGCTCCGCCCACGCCGTGAACGGTTCCCGGTGCCCCGGGAACGCACGGCGCACAGGCAGGCTGCGCAGCATACGCAGCCCCTCCAAAAACGTCAGCAGCGGCTGCGGATCGCTGCCGGGCTGCAGGCCGACATTGGGCGAGATCTGCGGCAGGACAGCATCGCCGCAGAACATGAGCCCGCTGCCGGCCTCATACAAAGACACATGGCCCGGCGCATGCCCGCCGGTCAGCACGGGCGTCCACTCCCGGCCGCCCAGCACCAGAGGCACCGCAGCGTCGATATAGCTGACCTCCGCCTGCGGAGTAACCTGGGTCAGGAAGCTCTCCAGATGCTCCCTGACCCCCTGGACCAGCTCCTCCGGCATGCCGTGCCGGAGGAACAGCAGCGGCAGCGACTCGTTCAGCGTCGCCTCCGCGCCCCAGGACATCCGGGCCTCGGCGTGGGCCCGCTCCGACATCCAGACCCGGCTGCCGCTGCGGGCCTGCATCCAGCCCGACAGCCCGTAATGGTCGGGATGGTGATGGGTCACAAAGATCTGCCGGATATGATCCCAGGAGAGATCCAGCTCATCCAGCACGCCCTGCCAGGCGAGCTCTGCCTCCGCCGTGTGCGGGCCGGGGTCGATGACCGTGATGCCGCCCTCCGGCTCAGTGACAATATAGCTGTTGACCCAGCGCAGCGGCGGGTCCATAGGCACGCTCACCTGTAGAATACCGTCCTCCCAGGCTTTTATTTCCGCCTTACGCATGATGCCGTCACCGCCTCTCGGGAGTCTTCTGCCAGAAACCATCTAAGGACGTACACCAACGAAGATCATCCGTTTGGAATGCTCCTCATCGTATTCCTCTTCATCATAGCTGCCGTGGACGGCTTCAAGCTGCAGGCCGGCGGCGGCAATCAGTTGCCTGAACGTCTCCAGCGGGTAGAGCTTCACCCGCTCATGGTATTTACGCGGTGTATTATCTCCTTTGGAGGTGAGGATAATATCTTTTTTGACATAGCCGTCTTCAATCCGCCGGGATTCATCAATCAGATTATCCCCGTCCTCACGGGTGGAATGGGGCACCAGATGTGCAATGACATAGGCGGGATTCAGAAAGTCGATTATAAATTTGCCGCCCGGCTTCAGCATCCGGTATACCTCGCGCAGCACCTTCACCTGCTCTTCGTCATCCTCAAAATACCCAAAGGAAGTAAACAGGTTCACCACTGCATCAAATCCGCCGTCAAGCGGCAGCTCCCGCATATCGGAACGCAGCCAGGTCACCGCTTCCGCGCCATCCTGGGCACGGGCTTCACGCAGCAGAACTTCAGACAGGTCAACGCCGGTTACCGCAAAGCCCGCTTCCGCCAGCGCCAGGGAATGGCGGCCCATACCGCAGCACAGATCCAGCACCTTCGAACCTTCCGGCAGATTCAGCCAGCCGATCATCTTCTCCACCTCATGCCGGGCCCCGCAAAAATCCCTGTGCCGGTACACTATTAAATAGTCCTCGCCAAAGCTTTTTTCATACCACTCACTCATCCTGCTTCTCCTCCCCGCGGCTCCAGCACACTCTCTATGTATAATATTGTAACGATTGTACCCCCTTTTCCGCGCAAACTCAAAAAAGAGTCGCCATTCCGCCATATTTCACGCGCCCTGGCAACTCTCTTTGATTATGCCTGGATCTGCCGCTCCAGATAGACCCTTGCTTCATATGGCCGCAGCTTTAGCTGCGTCAGATCATCCTCCTTGGAAGGAGCGTAGTTGGAGATCAGCAGCTCCTGCTTGCCGGCCGCGAACTCCGCAGGCAGCTCGAACACCGGCTCATGCTCATAGAAATTCAGGATGATCAGCAGACGCTGGTCCTCAAGCGTCCGGGTAAAGGCATAAATTTCCTCATGCTCCTCCAGCAGCAGGGCATATTCGCCGTAGACGATGACCGGATGCTTTTTACGGAGCTGGATCAGCTTCTTGTAGTAATGGTAGATCGAGTCCGGGTCCTTGACCGCAGCCGCCGCGTTGATCTCCCGGAAATTGGAGTTGACCCTGATCCACGGAACACCTGTCGTAAAACCGCCATCCTCCGAATCATCCCACTGCATCGGGGTGCGGGCGTTGTCCCGGCTTTTTTTGTGGATATTGGACATAATCTGGGCTTCCGGCATGCCCTGGTTACGCTTTTCCTCATAATAATTGAGCGTCTCCACATCCCGGTAATCGTCAATCAACTCGAACGCCACATTTGTCATTCCGATTTCTTCTCCCTGATAAATGTAGGGCGTGCCCTCCAGCATATGAATGAAGGTGGCCAGCATTTTGGCTGACGGCACCCGGTAGAACAGGTCATTCCCGAAACGCGACACCGAGCGCGGCTGGTCATGATTGCACAAATAGTTGGCGTTCCAGCCCCGGTTATGCAGAACCGTCTGCCAGTTGCTCATGATTTTTTTGAGGTCGGTGAGCTTCCACGGTACGGTATCCCATTTGCCTCCGCCCGGAGCTGCACAGTCCAGATTCATATGCTCAAACATAAAGGTCATATTCAGCTCGCGCCGCCCGTCCCCGACGTAATCCAACGCCTGCTCCGGCCCGAGACCCGACGTCTCCCCGACAGTCATAATATCGTAGAAGTATAATACCTTATCATGCAGGTTCTGCAGCATCGTGTGCACATCTTCGAGGTTGGAGAACATCTCATAAGCCCGCACAGTCGCTGTTCCGCCCGGGTTAGCCGCATCCGGATAGCCTTCCGCCTTGATGATATGGGCAATCGCGTCGAAGCGGAAGCCGTCGACACCTTTCTTGAGCCACCACTCCACCATCTCATGCAGCTTGTCGATCACCACCTGATTTTCCCAGTTCAGATCGGGCTGGTATTTGGAGTAGAGATGCAGGTAATACTCGTCCGTCTGCGGATCAAGCTCCCACACCGAGCCGCTGAAATAGGATTCCCAGTTGTTCGGGGGACCGCCGTTTTTGCCTTTTCGCCAGATGTAGTAATCGCGTTTCGGATTATCCTTCGAGCTGCGCGATTCGATGAACCAGGGATGCTGGTGGGACGTGTGGTTGAGCACCAGATCCATCATCAGCTTCATTCCCCGGGCGTGCATCTCCCGCAGCATCACATCAAAATCAGCCATTGTCCCGAATTCCTTCATAATGTCGCAGTAATCACTGATATCGTAGCCGTTATCATGGTTCGGCGATTTGTAAATCGGGCACACCCAGATCACATCCACACCCAGGTCCTGCAGATAATCGAGCTTGGATATAATGCCGCGCAGATCACCGATCCCGTCACCGTTGCTGTCCTTGAAGCTGATCGGATAAATCTGGTAGGCCACGCTTTCTTTCCACCATTTTGGATTCACTTGGACTCTCCTCCGCTTCTCCGGTGTTTGCCTCAGTTAGTGATATTTATAATATCTTAACCATACTGGTGGAAGACAATCACAGATTGTTTGGCAAAAGCAGGCTGGGATGCATCCGTTTTTTAGCTCTCTCTCAGCTCAAGCAGCTCTGGAATGACTTGCTCAATCTGCCGGAATAGCGTACGCCCGGTCTTCCCCTCATCACGGATATAAAAGATCAGCAGCGACCGCTCCTGAAACACTTCATGCTGAACCAGATCCGCTGTGGCCGTCTGATTCTCAAAATCAGCCCAGCCCGCTTCGCGCTCCTCTTCCCCGGCAAACTGATACATAACCAGCTCTTCCCCATCAAGCAGAAAAACAACCGGCTTCCGCCCGTTCAGCTCCCTGTGAAACACACTCTCCTCCCGCACTTCACTACTGCGCAGCTCCAGCCCCTGTTCTGCAAAAACAGCAGCAATCTCGTCCGCGGCCAGCTCCCTTAGCTCCTTAACCGGCACATTATTGCTCTGGCTGCACCCGGTAACCAGTATTCCAATGACGAGGAGCATCAGCAGTACAACGATTCTTTTTACACTTGTTATGAGCGCTAATGTGCCGGTGTTCTTGCTGGCAGCATTCTTGCTGGCAGCAAGAATGCTGCGTAGTCTTTTTGTTAATGTCACATCTGCGGTTGCACTTAAACCCATCCCAAGCCGCCCCCTATCGGTTTCTTTTATATGGAATTGACGGCTCTGTGGCAGACATTGTTGCGGTGGGGAACAAGCAGTGGCAGTAATGGTATCTGTGGTATCTGTGGTATCTGTGGTATCTGTGGTATCTGCGACACCTGCGACACCTGCGACACCTGCGACACCTGCACACCTGCGACAGTGTAATTGCATTTTGTGCAATAGATCCTGTCAATTTCTCACTGCAAGCAGCATCTGTTGTATTTTGTGCAATAGATAATGCTGCAGGAGCGCCTTTGCCCGATGTTTCATCAAATCTGCTGTATGAAATACAATAGATTGCTTTCTCCGCGCAAAAAAAGGGCTTTTCTATTGCACATTATGCAACAGAAAGCCCACTATTCTCCATATAGCTGTATTTGGTACACTTAAAAGCCGCCAAACTCTGCATCTTCGCCACATTACTGTATTCCATACAGCTAAATTTGCAAAAAAAGCCCAAAACTAAGGTTCTCCAGCCTATTAATTGCACGGAATGCAGCTAAAGGGATGACTTGGCGGTGTATGGCCGGTTTTAGTTGTACAAACTGCAGCTAAGCACACACCTCGCCAAATTGTTAACAGCTCCTGCCTTCTGCCCTACAGCAGCCCCACCATCTTCAGCCCCTCGTAAATACCGTCCTCGCTGACATGCTTCGTAACATAGGACGCGGCCGCCTTCACTTCTTCCTCCGCGTTGCCCATGGCAATACCGTGCCCTACGTAGCCGAGCATTTCCACATCATTGAGCCCGTCGCCGAAAGCGTACACATCTTCTTTGTCCACGCCGAGGATTTCAATCATCCGGGCAATACCGTTTGCCTTGGAGCCGTTGCCTGGTAGCACGTCCATTCCCAGCGGGTGCCAGCGGACGAATTTAAGATCCGGATAGGCTTCCTCATACGCCGCCTGATTCTCCTGCGGGCAGAAGATGATCGCCTGATAAATCTCATTCTGCAAAAAATACTCGGCATCATGCGTAGGAAAAGCCAGCTTCAGCGAACCGATGCTGGTCAGGATGTTCTCATGCTCGGCTGTATTGACCTTCATATCCGTGGCATCAATGTAAGCAACCGGATGGTCATTTTTTTCAGCGAACAGGGTAAGCTCCTTCAGCACTTCGGTTTCCAGCCGGTTCGTGTAGATTACCTTGCCTTCATGGACCACATATTGGCCGTTAAGCGAGACAAAGGAATCGATCCCCAGCTCCTCGCGCAGCTCCTTGAACATATAAGCGCCTCTGCCTGTCGCAATTGCGACATTATGGCCCCGCCGCTGCAGCTCGGCAATGGCCTCCCTGGTGGAAGCCGGTACGTTCTTATCCTCATCATAAATCGTTCCGTCAATATCAAAAAAAATGGTCTTCTTGGTCATGGCTCTCCAGTCTCCTTGTATGGCTCTTTGTATTTATCCTGCCCAAATTGTAGAGGTTTACCGAAACGGGTGCAAGCTTTCCTTTTGCCGGTGAGCTGTTCCTCAAGTAAATGTGCTTACCCTCCGGCGGCCTCATTCCTGCCCCATCCCTATTTTCCTTTACACAAAATAAAACAGCGGCAGCCCCCTAAAAGAGACTGCCGCTGCCGCTCGGACGTAACTTCTGGCTATTCCGTTCATCTTCATTACCGGATACAGGTTACCGGATCACAGACCTGCTCACACCGCATTCTGCGCCCGCTGCTGCTCCTCCATCAGCCACTGGAGCAGCATGACCTCCGGCACATTGCTTTTGCGGGCTTCGGCGTATTCCCTTACCCGCTCCAGCAGCCGGCCCGCTGTCTCCGGACTGACCTCAAGGCCGCGCTGCTCCAGCACATGCGCCACCCCGCCGCTGCCGGAATGCTTGCCCAGCACGAAGCGGTGGGACCGGCCGACCTCGGCCGGATCAAACGTCTGGTACGTCGCTTTCTCCTTCATCAGCCCGTCCACATGAATGCCCGACTCATGGGTGAACGCAAGCTGTCCCACTATGGGTTTGGCATCACCGACATTGCGCCCGGAGGCCGCAATGACCATATCCGCCAGCCCTTTGAGCAGGTCCAGCCGCACGCCGCATTCGCCGCCGTATAAATGCCGCCAGGCCATGGCGACTTCCTCCATGGCCGCATTGCCGGTCCGTTCGCCGATGCCGGCTACTGTCGTGCTGGCCCAGACCGCCCCGGCGGCTATGCCGCTCAGCGTGTTGGCCACGGCCAGCCCGAAGTCATTATGGCAGTGCACCTCAAGCTCCACATCCGCCGGTACCGCGTCAAGCAGCGTCTGAATCCGTCCTGCCATTTGTCCCGGATGATGGGCAGACACCGTGTCCGCATAACGGAACCGGCGTATGCCTTCCTTGTATAGTGTGTTGACCAATTGGGTCAGAAACTTCATATCCGCCCGGGACGAGTCCTCCATGCCGACCGATACCGTCATGCCCTGTCTGAGCCCGTACTCCGCTGCACGCAGCAGCTTGTTCATCCCTTCAATCGGTGTCAGCCCCAGCTTGCCCTGCAGCTGGATGTCCGAGACCGGAATGGATACATGAGCCCAGTTCACTCCGGTGCTCCGCGCCTTGTCGATGTCGCCAAGGGTTGACCGGTTCCAGGTCATCAGCTTCATCGGCAAGCCCAGCTCTGCAATAGCTGCGATGTCCTCCTGTTCCCGCTTGCCCATGGCAGGGATACCCACCTCTGCCTGTTCTACTCCGCATTCCGACAGCAACTTTGCGATTTCCAGCTTTTCCGCCCGCGTAAATGATACTCCAGCCGCCTGTTCACCATCCCTGAGTGTCGTGTCACATAGCTTGAGACTTTTCACGGTTTACCTCCTTCTCCGCAGCAAGCGCAATTCGGATTACGGGTAATAGTGACGCTATAACAGGCGAAGTCGAGTGAGCTGAAGCGATGCATTACGCCCGCATAAGTTGTCCCTACCCCTGTAATCCATTTTACGGCTTCCAGTGCTGCCAGACAACCGGCAATTCCGGAGGTCGCACCCAGAACTGGAAATCCGAACGGTTCCCATTGCGGCTGCACATCCGGGTACAGGCATTCCAGGCAGGGGGTCTGACCCGGAAGGATCGTGGTAAGTGAAATCTCAAAGCCGTACATCGCCGCCTCCACCATCGGGGTAGAAGTATCGACACACAGCCGGTTCAAGGCATACCGCTCCGGAAAATCATACCGTGCATCAATCACGATGTCGGCGTTCTCCACCCACGGCTTTGCCCGTTCATATTCTATTCTGGCATTGTAGCCTTCGATTTCCACATGCGGATTAAGACGTTTCAGCTGCGCAGCTGCCGTACTGATCCGCTCCATCCCTAATGATCCGCTGTCCATCAGAATCTGCCGGTTGAGATCCGGCGGCAGAATAATACCTTCGTGCGCCAGAATAAGCCTGCCGACCCCTGCCGCCGCCAGATACAGCGCAGCCGTTCCTCCTAACCCGCCGATTCCGGCCACCATGACCGTTGCTTCCTTCAATGCCTGCTGTCCGTCCTCACCCAGCAGCTTCAGCTGCCGGGCATACCGTTCAAGCTCTGCTCCTCCGGCAAGCTGCTCCATGCCTGTCGCCTCCTGTGACTGATGATTATATCTGCCTTAGCCCTCCAGGCTCAGCAAGCCGTGCATAGCGGTCACTTCCTTGTATCTGTCCAGAAAAGCCAGCCCTTCCTCAATGCACTCAGCGCCGTACCGGAGCATCTTCTCCTCTGATGTGAACGGAAACGGAAAGCCTGCGCGCAGGCTCTTCAGCACCAGAATGACCCGGCCGCTGTAGAGCAGCCCCCGGCCGAAGCCTTCACCGTTAATCTCGGCCGTGCTCTGGATCATCGTTCCGCTTCTTTCTTCGATCACTCCGGCCATAGCCTGAAACAGCAGCGGCACCTGCTGGCGTACCTTGGGCGAGACTGCGCAGTTGAATTCAGATTGACTCTGATCAGCAGCAGAGGCGAGAAACTGCTGTGCAATCTTCTCCCGCGGCCGCAGAGCCGCATAACGGCCGAAGAAATCCTCCGCATCAAGCAGACTGCATAGCCGCCCGACCAGAGCCTCCGCCGTCTCCTGGTCCACGGACTTACGGACCGGCCGGCTGCGGCGCTTCAGGAGCGCGTTCTCCTGAAGCGCTCCTTCCAATACTGCCGGGCTTTCATTAGCCATGTGTTCCATCAGCTTCCTCCCCTTCCGCCGCGCCTTCCTCTTCCGCCCGCAGCACCTTGGCCAGCCACATCGGCGGCTTGCCCTGCAGCATCTCGGCGAGCCGCTTGACCTGTTCCTCGATCGGGCTGCCGAAAGGAACCTTCACCGGCATAATCTTGCGCCGTGTCACCCGGGCAGCCGCTGAAGCGCCGATCTGCATAATGAAGATCAGCGTGCAGTCGCCTACCGCCTCAAGGCGGCTCTCGATTTTGCCGGCTTCATCCTGGTTCAGGACTACCGGCAGTCTGCGCAGCTCCACAAGCTCGCTTCCCTGCTTGGTCACATTGTATACTGCAAACATCGGACTCTGCCCGAAGTGGGCATTGACGCGGATTCCGTCATCTGTGGCGAATGCTACTTTCACGGTGGCCAGCCTCCCTCTGCATTAACAAATTCCCTGCTTTGTTGCTCCATTCCATTGCTCCCCTATACCCGACCGATACGGACATATAGGCTCCAAGCTCGTTCCAGACCGGGAAGCCGGCGGGCATAAATGCGGCCCCTATGCGGGCTGCACCGCTCATTCCGTGTGAATTGCTGATCCACAGGTCGGCGCCTTTTCCTAGCACCTCGGCATCATCCAGGTCGCCGACCCATACCTCACGTTCCATACCGTCTACAAGCGGTGTTTCAAAAGAAGCAATGAGCGCCTTCTGCTCTACACCCAGCTCCTCCAGCCAGCCGGATAAGGAATACAAATGATCCGGCTCAAGCGCGGCAACGGCGGACATGCCGGCGAACTGAAAATGCGCGTCAAGCATGCTGTCGAGCAGATTCTCCCGCTGCCAGCAGTAACGCAGCGGAACCGGCTCGCCGCTGATCTGGTGCAGGAAGTGCAGCAGATCATCCGTGGCCTTCAGGCCCATTGCACCGCTGAATACCTTATAGGGCGTGCCAAGCGCGTTATGCAGCCTCCTGGCCGGCCGCTCCATGCTGGCGCCGACCGCAATTGTTAAACCGGACTGCAGGCTCTGCAGCATCGAGTCCAGCGGCACGCCGCCCCGGGTCAGCGGGGAGAAGCCGGTCAGCAGATGGCCGGAAAGGGAAGTCGAAATATCCGGGACGGCAATCACCTCGAACCCGAAGGCAGAGATCATTTCCTTCAGCTCCATCACATCTGCAGGCGTCAGAAACGATCCTGGAAGCAGGGTAATCTGGCGGGTGTTCACGGTTCGTGATCCCCTGTGTCCCACCTGCTGGATCATTTCGTCCATCATCGCCTCCACCGTGGCGCTGAAGCCGGACTCAAGCGAGCCCCGAAAATCGGGCAGAACTACAGAGAAGGCGAGCCCTCCGCGCAAATTCCGCTCCCGCTTGTAGCTCTTGAGCATCGTCGCATAATCGACCCCCGCCACATCGGTCAGCTCCGTACCGATAATGCCGATAATGTCCGGACGATGCTTGCTCAATACAATATTTAGCGCCTCCTCCAGATTCCGGTTGGCGTCAAAGATTACATCCATCTCCTGCAGCGCCGAGGTCTGCACGGCAATCGGCTCGCGGAAATGCCGGGTCAGCAGCGCCTTCGGAAAGGCCGAGCAGCCTTGCGAGCCATGTATCAGCGGCATTGCGCGATAGCAGCCCTGCAGGGCAAGCACGGCTCCAAGCGACTGGCCGATCTTAACCGGATTGACCGAAGCCGGCTTCTTCCGTCTGTTAACGGTCATAAGGCACCTCCCTGTCCCATGGGGCGGGGCTGGCTGCGAGCTTCCAGATCGGATTGGCCAGTGAATAGGTCAGCTCCTTGGCCAGCCGCAGCAGGCCTTCATAGCCGGCATAAGCCTTATGCCTTTCCTGGTTAATATCGATGAACGGAATCTGTTCCTTCATCGCGACGTACATGTTGCGCCCGCCGGCGATCATAATGTCGGCCTTGCGTTCCCGCACCGTTTTGAGAATCCGGCTGGCCCCGCCTTCCGGTATATATTCGGTATCATCTCCGACCCGGTCGGCAATCCGCCGCACATCATCCTCCGTACTTTTGTTCGTGCCTACACCGACCACCTGTACCCCCAGCTCCTTGAGCGCCGAAATAACGGACCAGCTTTTGACACCGCCGGTGTACAGCACCGCTTTTTTCCCCTTCAGAATTTTGCGGTAAGGACGCAGATCCTGGGCCAGACGGTTCTCCTCGCGTTCGGTCAGACGGTCCACCCTCCGCTCCATTTCCCGGTCATTCATCAGATAGGCCATCTGGCGCAGGGAATAGGTAGTCTCCTTGGCACCGTAGAAGGAGCCTTCAAAATAAGGGATGCCATACCGTGCCTCCATCTCCCTGGCCAGCCCCAGCAGCGCACGGCTGCACACGACCATGTTAACCTTGGCGCGGTGCGCCCAGGTAATCTCCTCGTATCTGGCATCCCCTGTGATGCGCGAGGTAACAGCAATGCCCGCACTGTTCATCAGCTTCTCAATGTCCCACATCTCACCCGCGATATTGTATTCGCCGATCAGGTTGACACCAAGCGGAGTTTCCGGCTTCGGCTCTCCTGTGCCGATAACATACTGCAGCAGGGCATCGCCTGCCAGCCGGTTGCCCAGGTTTTTACTGCCCACAAACCCCGGGCTGTTAACGGGAACAACCGGTATGCCCAGCCGGTCTGCAGCCTCCTTGCACACGGCATCCATATCTTCGCCGATCAGCGCCGTCACACAGGTTGAATATACAAAGATTGCCGGAGGCGCAAAACGCCCGGCAATATAGTCGATGCTCTCCTTCAGCTTTTTTTCCCCGCCAAAAATAATGTCGGAGTCATTCAGATCTGTGGCGAAGCCGTATTGCGACAGCGACGGGCCGCTCGACAGCGTACCCCTGCTCTCCCAGCTGTTCCCGGCACAGGCAATCGGGCCATGAATAAGATGTGCGGCGTCCATAATCGGCAGCAGCGTGATCTGGGCTCCGTCGAAGGAGCAGCCTCCGGCTGCTTCACCGGGCTTCGGCCGCGGACACGGCTTGGATTTGGGGGCCTGGCTCCCGCAATCCCCGGAATCAAAATCGACTTTTCGTACTGGGTCCATCGGCTTTCATCTCCTTCGCTAAAGGTGGATGCTAACTCTGGCAATACTGGCCTGCAGCAGTAACGGCTTATACATATCACTAGCAAGAATCCCGGCCTGCCCTGTTCCCGGATTTCGCGTGAGCTGACCATAGGCGAAAAACGGGATACAGGGAACGCCGGGCTGGATGAATCATTACCATTTATTCAAATTGATGTATGTTAAGCATAAAATAACTTTACAGAAAGTTTCAGTAATTTCCATCACTTATCCATACTGTCAAAGTGTAAAAATGCAGGTATGCCGCTTACCGCACCAGGTCATAGTTGAATCCGGAATTATTGCGGTCCAGCTCATCGAGCACGGTGTTGACAATCAGACTGAGCAAATTAAGCGCGCCCTGATAGCCAAGGATCGGATAACGGTGCATGTGATGACGGTCAAAGATCGGGAAACCTACACGGATCAGCGGAACATTCGCATCCTTCGCCGCAAACTTCAAATGCGAGCTGCCGATGGCCAGATCAACCGGATCATTCAGCAGCAGCGACCGCATATGCCACAGGTCATTTCCGATATACAGCGAGGCTTCGGAGCCGTAAGGGCTTGAGGCGAGCAGCGCCTCCGCTTCCTCCTTGAACTTCACTTCATTGAAGTCCACATCCCCGTTCGAGCAGACGATGTGCACCGGCTCCATACCGACCTCCAGGCAGAAGCCGATTAAGCCGATCAGCAGATCGGGATCGCCTACCAGCGCTACCCGCTTGCCGTGAATATAGGGATGGCTGTCCGTGAGGGCATCCACCACGCGGCCGCGTTCTTCCAGGAGCGAGGCCGGAAGCGGAAGCCCTGTCAGCTCGCTGATCGCCTCCAGCAGCTTGTCGGTTCCGGTGATGCCAAGCGGCGTAGACAGCGCAGTAATCTGCTGCTTCCAGGCTTCAGCAATGTAGTCCTGGGTCTTCTTCAGCGTATATTTCTGAAGGGACAGAGTGCCTAGCGCATTTGCCGCCAGCGGCACATCCGCCAGTCTGGTTCCGCCGTAGTAGTACTCGTACTCCCCGGTAGCCGGCGAATCATAGTTGCCGCTGTGGTCACCAAGCAATGTATATTTCGTATCAAATGCCTCAAGAATTTTCCGGATTTCCGCGAAATTCCCCGTGTAAGGCTCGAAGCCGAGCATGACGTTCAGCTTCTCCCCGGTTTCTTCACCGCTGCCGGGGGCGGCTTCAAGGCCGGAGCGTTCATAGAGGTAGCTAAGAATACCCTTCATCATCGCATCATAGCCGGTAATATGTGACCCGACGAAGCTTGGCGTGTTGCAGAAGGCAACCGGGAAATCCTCGGAGATCACCCCTTTATTGCGGGCATTGCCGATGAAGGAGGACAGGTCATCCCCGATAACCTCCGCCATGCAGGTCGTACAGATTGCCACCATCTCAGGCTTATACAGGGCAATACTGTTTTCCAGGCCGTCAATCAGGTTACTCATACCGCCGAATACCGCTGCATCCTCAGTCATCGAGGAGGATACGGCCGGTGTAGGCTCCTTGAAATGGCGGCTTAAATGGCTGCGGAAATAGGAGTTGCAGCCTTGTGAGCCATGGACAAAAGGCAAAGTCTTCTCAAAACCGAGTGCGGCCATAATCGAGCCAAGCGGCTGGCAGGCCTTGTGCGGGTTAATGACCACCGCTTTACGGTTAAAGTTCTTCTCCATATATTCTGCAGATTGGGAGTAAGCGAGCGCCTCTGCCGTTTCCTGCTCGCTGCACGGTGCTTCGAACTGCCGCTTGTTCAGCCGCTGCTCCACGAACCGGTGCTCCGAGAACAGGGAGTTGTAATCCGGAATGTCCAGTCTGTCCTTGCTCATATGCTCGCTTCCTCCTTTTGGGCTTTGGTCTTTTTCTGCATCAGGCTCCACACCGGGCTGTTGACCGTCATATCCATATCCTTGGCAAAAATCTTAAAGCCGTCAAAGCCGTGATAAGGGCCGCTGTAATCCCAGGAATGCATCTGGCGGAACGGAACACCCATTTTGTGATACACATATTTCTCCTTGACACCCGAGCCCACCAGATCAACATTCATTTTCTGGGCCAGCTCTTCCAGCTCATAGGCCGTAGGATCATCCATAATAATCGTACCTTCCTTCATCATCGGGAAGGTCTTCTCGTAATCATCCTTATGGGCGAATTCGTAACCGGAGGCCACGATATCCATTCCAAGATCCTCATAGGCGCCGATAGTATGGCGGGAACGCAGACCGCCGATCATCAGCAGCACCTTTTTATTTTCCAGACGCGGCTTGTATTTACTGATAATGGCATCCATGACCGGCTTGTGCTTCGCAATCATCTTCTCGCAGTTCTCCTGGATCGTTTCGTCGAACAATGCGGCTATGGCGCGAAGGCTCTCATAGGTCTTGGACGGTCCGAAGAAGTTGTATTCCATCCAGGGAATACCGTAAGCCTTCTCCATATGCTCAACCATATAGTTCATAGAACGATGGCAGTGGATCAGGTTCAGCTTCGCTTTGTGGGCAATCTCCAGCTCATTCAGCGTACCGTCCCCGGACCATTGGGCGATGACGCGCAGCCCCATTTCTTCAAGCAGAATACGCGAAGCCCAGGCATCGCCGCCGATATTGTAATCACCGATGATATTGACATCATAAGGTCCGGTTTCGGCCAGGTCCGCCTTGCCGAGCACGAAATCACGGATCGCATCGTTGGCAATATGATGGCCGAGCGACTGGCTGACGCCGCGGAAGCCCTCACACCGGACAGGTACGACCGGCATCTCCAGCTCCTTGGACATCTTCTTGGACACCGCTTCAATATCATCACCGATCAGGCCGACCGGGCACTCGGACTGTACCGAAATCCCTTTGGCCAGCGGGAACATCTCGGTAATCTCCCGCATGATCACTTCCAGCTTCTTGTCACCGCCGAAGACGATATCCGTCTCCTGAAAATCACTTGTAATCTGCATCGCGGTAAAGTTATCGATCCCCAGCGTCCCGTTTGCATAATTGCGTCGGGTTCCCCAGCTGTACTGCCCGCAGCCGATAGGCCCGTGGCTGATATGGACCATATCCTTGATCGGACCCCACACCACACCTTTTGAGCCCGCATAGGAGCAGCCGCGCGGTGTCATGACACCGGGACGGGACTTGATATTCGATTTCAGGGCACAGGTGCCGCAGGTTTGGGCTTCGGCAGTATTGATCTGGTAATGCTTTTCCCGGTCTTTTTTCGCTTTTTTCGGGTAAGCCTCCAGCACTTCTTCCACGAGTTTTTTATTCGCTTCAATATCCAGTCCCATTATTGACCCTCCTTTTCATGGTGCGGGCGCCGAGGCGCCCGCTGCTTCTTATTGTCCGGAAGCCTGCAGCTTCTGAATGGCTGCTTCTTCATCTTCGATGATCCCGAATTCCATCAGCAGCTCTTCCAGCTCTTCCATGGAGATCGGGGTAGGGATGGTCAGCATTTTGTTGTTGAGGATTTTCTCGGCCAGAATCTCATATTCCTTGGCCTGCTTGTGCTCCGGATTGTACTGGGCGACGGTCATCCGGCGCAGCTCGGCGTGCTGAACGACATTGTCACGCGGCACAAAGTGAATCATCTGCGTATTCAGGCGGCGGGCCAGCTCCGTAATCAGCTCATCCTCACGGTCGGTGTTCCGGCTGTTGCAGATCAGGCCGCCCAGTCTGACACCGCCGCTGGTAGCATATTTCAGAATCCCGCGGGCGATGTTATTGGCTGCGTACATCGCCATCATTTCGCCGGAACAGACGATGTAGATTTCCTGCGCCTTGTTCTCACGGATCGGCATTGCGAACCCTCCGCACACAACGTCCCCGAGTACGTCATAGGATACAAAGTCCAGATCAGTATAAGCGCCTTCCTGCTCCAGGAAGTTGATAGCCGTGATGATCCCGCGTCCCGCACAGCCTACACCCGGTTCAGGCCCGCCGCATTCCACGTTGATGATGTCGCCGAAGCCGGTCTGCAGTACATCATCCAGTTCCAGATCCTCTACGGAGCCTAGCTCAGCGGCCAGATGAAGCACGGTCTGCTGTGCTTTGGTGTTCAGAATCAGGCGGGTGGAGTCTGCCTTAGGGTCACAGCCGACAATCATAATGCGTTGTCCGAACTTTGTAGCTAACTGAGCCAGGGTGTTTTGTGAAGTTGTCGATTTTCCGATACCGCCTTTACCGTAGAAAGCTATTTGTCTCATTTTTCATCATCCCTTCGAAATATTCATATTTTCAAAATAGGAGCTGTACTTGACGCTTTCGAGAATCATGTCCTGTATGCCGCCCTTACGGACCAGCGGCAGTACACCAACTTTGTTCAGGCTGGCCCGCGGGCCGTCTCCGATTCCGGAGCAGAGAAGAATGCGGCAGTCACTTAAAATAGAGATAATTTCCTGCAGCGTAGCGGCCTTGTCGCCGTTACAATCCGCCTTACCGTGGCAATACGCCTGAATCTTGCGGACACCGACCAGCTTGACTTCAGCCCCGTCGGTATCATACACGAGAAATTCTGTCGCATGGCCGAAATGCTGGTTGACCTTGTCGCCGCCTCTGGTGGCTACGGCAACTCTTGTTTTCTGCGAATCTTCCCAGCGTCCTCTGGCTCTGGCCCGCTTCGCGGTGACCCGCTCGCGGATTTGGACATCGAGGTCACTCTGGAACTGTGCCCGGGCCTCCTGATCAATGACCGGATCAGCCTCCATCGCCTCCAGCGGAAAGTCCTGGTTGCGGTCCTGGCCGAGCAGCCCGATGGCATCAGCCCGGCATTGCCGGCAGTGGCGCATGACCTTCATTCCTTCACGCCCCAGCAGCTCCTGCAGATTGTGCAGCTCCTTCGGACGGGGCGCCTTGCGGCCGTCCGCTTCATACTGGCTTCCCGGTGCGATAATCAGCGGTGTTACATTGTGCAGCGTGGCCCCGAGCTCTTTTACTCTTTTGGACACGTCCGGCAGATGGTGATCGTTGACCCCCGGAATCATAATCGAATTGACCTTAACGAGAATCCCCAGCTTCGCCAGCATTTCAAGTCCCGCCAGCTGGCGGCTGATCAGCAGCTCCGCCGCTGCCCTTCCTTCGTACCGGATCCCTTCATCGAATACCCAGGGATAAATGTGCCGGCCGACGTCCGGGTCAATCGCGTTGATCGTGATGGTGACATGCCGGATGCCGAGCTCAAGGATTTCATCCACATGCCGGTAAAGCGTAAGACCGTTAGTGCTGAGGCAGAGACTGACATCAGGGACATGCTGTTTCACCCTTGCAAAGGTGTCAAACGTCTGCTCCGGATTGGCCAGCGGATCACCCGGTCCTGCTATGCCGACTACCGAGAGCTGCATCAGCTGGGCCGCGACTCCCTTCACCTTGCGTTCCGCCTGTTCCGGCGTCAGCACTTCACTGACCACGCCCGGCCTGCTCTCATTGACACAGTCGAACTTGCGGTTGCAGTAGTTGCACTGGATGTTGCAGGCGGGCGCAACCGGGATGTGCATTCTGGCATAGAACCGGTGAGCTTCCTCGCTGTAGCAAGGGTGGCGGCTGATCTCCTCCTCTGCTTCATTTGATATACACGACGGCTGCATCATTTCCCACCTCCTAAAAGTTTTGCGAGCATTTGCATCCTTGATTTCGCTTCGAGCAAAACTCACTTCGGAAGCATTCGCTTAGTTTTACTAGCGTTACTTCTGTGAATCTGCTTCGGTAAAACTCACTTCGGAAGCTTTCGCTTCGGTTTACGGAGCTTAACTTCCTTGTGTTACCTCCATGACAGACTGTACGGCAGTGGCAGAAGCGGCGGTAAGCTATACGTTATCTTTACTGACACAACCCTTCGCTTGGCCGCTTGAATTACTCTCATCATATTTTTCAAGCCCCGTACCGTCAATTACATACAAGCCGAAAATGCCCTTGTTTTCCCTATGTTTGCAGTATCGACAAATGACATGTCAGTTTAATTGACTCATACTTATCATGTTTCCGTTTCCATTCTCTCTATTTTGGCAGTTGATATTTGTTCTCAGGGCCATTGACAATCCTCCGGAGCTCATATATGATACCTTTAGGTTAATCACATAACTACAACGAACGTCCTAAATTTCATATATCCCGTAAAGGGGAGTAGCTGCGTAAACAGAAACATCCTGCCGGTTTCACCGAGAAATCGTGCCCGTTTCTGTGGATAATATAAGACAGTTTCAGGCCACATGCTGTAACTGCTTGTATTTCAGATAAAGTCGTCAATACGAGAATATGAGGATATTCTCCGGCTTTATCGGCAATGAACTATTGCTAGCGAGACCTTTACCAATCAGGTTAGACCTTTATTCCAAAGGCTGATCTGTTTGGTAAAGGTCTTTTTTATATATATTTTTTGATCAAAATCAGGTAATGTGGGTATTCTTTTCAAGAGATATTTACATCCGAATGAGGAGGAAACAGCAATGGATTGGGGATTATTATTGGAGTACGGCTGGGTGTTGCTCGTTCTGGTCGCACTGGAAGGGCTGCTGGCCGCAGATAACGCACTGGTATTGGCAATTATGGTTAAACACCTTCCTGATGAGGAACGTAAAAAGGCATTGTTCTACGGTTTGGCAGGTGCATTTGTGTTCCGGTTCGGTTCACTTTTTGTCATCTCGTATCTGGTGGACATCTGGCAAGTACAAGCTATCGGGGCCATTTACCTGTTATTCATAGCAGGGAATCATATCTTCCGAAAGCTTCTCATCAAAAAACCGGTCACGGACGAAGCCGTGGAAAGCGGAAGCCCGAAAGCTGTCGACAAAAAGAAAGCCGGCTTCTGGTTCACTGTACTTAAGGTTGAAGTAGCTGACATCGCATTTGCAGTCGATTCCATCCTGGCTGCGGTTGCCCTGGCGGTTGCCCTTCCCCCAAGCGGCATCGGCCACATCGGCGGCCTCGACGGCGGTCAGTTCCTCGTTATCTTTGCCGGTGGATTTATCGGCCTGATCATTATGCGGTTTGCGGCCTCCTTCTTCGTTAAGCTGCTGCACACCCGTCCGGGTCTGGAAATCGCTGCTTTCTTCATCGTAGGCTGGGTAGGGGTTAAGCTTGCGGTTATTACACTGGCTCACCCTTCCCTGGGTGTTCTGTCCGAAGACTTCGCCCACAGCACCTGGTGGAAAACAACCTTCTATGTTGTTCTGATCATCATTGCCGCTACCGGCTGGTTCATGAGCAGCAAGGTTGAAGAAGTAAAAACCGACGAGAATCCGATCAAGGAAGTCGACAAGCAGCTCGGTAAATAAAGCATTTCAGCATGAACATCATAACCCGGAAGCTGCACCTGTACAGGTGCAGTTTTCCGGGTTATTTGCGCGTTAAGGGCATACAGATGGTTCAATGCTCACCTAACCTTTTCACACAAATTCGAACGTTGCACTATTTACCGCTGATCCAATGAAAATATAAGCTGTTGTTATGAGTAAAAACGGAGGCGCCGGCAGGACCGGCGGCCCGTCATTCGAGAGGCAGGAGATTATAGACATGACCACTCACAACACCGTTTCGCATAAGCAAGGACGTTCCACATTGCACAGCTTCCGGATGGACCAGGTTGCGGTGACCGATCCTTATTTCGTCAACGCCTTCTCCAAAGAAGTACTGTATCTCAAAAGCTATGACCTTGACCGCCTGGTCGCCGGCTTCCGCGAAAACCGCGGTTTGTCTGCAAAGAGTGAAAAATACCCCGGCTGGGAAAGCACCGAAATCCGCGGCCATACCCTGGGCCATTATCTGAGCGCGCTGTCTCAGTCCTATGAAACCACCCGCAGCACACACCTGCTGAAGCGGCTGGAGTATCTGTTGGAAGAGCTTGCTATCTGCCAGTTTGAGAGCGGTTACCTTTCAGCTTTTCCCGAGCAGCTGTTTGATAATGTCGAGAACAGACAGCCCGCCTGGGTGCCCTGGTATACCATGCACAAGATCATTGCAGGCCTGACTGCGGCATACCGGGCTACTGGCAGCAATACAGCTTACACCCTGGTTACCCGGCTTGGAAGCTGGGTTTATGACCGCAGCTCAGGCTGGTCTACGGAAATTCAGGAGCGTGTATTATCCGTCGAGTACGGTGGAATGAACGACTGTCTCTACGAGCTGTACAACATTTCCGGAGACGAGCACCATCTGCAGGCTGCCCATATGTTCGACGAGCTGAGCCTGTTCACTCCCGTGCATGAAGGCCATGATATTCTGAAGGGCAAGCATGCCAATACCACAATCCCGAAATTTCTCGGGGCGCTGAACCGGTACCGGGTGCTGGGTGAAAGCGAAAGGTTCTATCTAGAGGCTGCGCAGCAGTTCTGGGATATGGTGGTTTTCCATCACAGCTATGTAACGGGCGGCAACAGCGAATGGGAGCATTTTGGCGACCCGGATATGCTGGACGCGGAGCGCTCGAACTTCACGGCCGAGACGTGCAACACCTACAACATGCTGAAGCTGAGCCGGGAATTATACAAGATTACCGGTGATGCGAAATATATGGATTTCTATGAAAATACCTTTATCAACGCAATCCTTTCGTCGCAGAATCCGCATACCGGGATGACGATGTATTTTCAGCCGATGGCCACGGGCTACTTCAAGGTATACAGCTCGCCGTTTGACCATTTCTGGTGCTGCACCGGAACAGGGATGGAGAGCTTCACCAAGCTGAACGACAGCCTGTATTTCCATGGCAGCGGCGGCATCCATGTGAACCAGTACGTAAGCTCGACTGTGCTTGCCGAGGAATACGGGATTGAGCTGACCCAGACGGCCAATTTCCCTTATGATGACACTGCTGAATTCAGGATTCGTACACTAAAAGAGGCCGGCCAGCCCGTTGCCCTGCACCTTCGCCTGCCCCACTGGCTGGCAGGCGCGGCAGAGCTGACGCTTAACGGGCAGAAGCTGGTCATTGACCTGTCCGGCCGCTACGCCGTGCTGGAACGGGAGTGGTCAGACGGGGATACCCTCCGTCTCCGGCTGCCGATGAAGGCGTCCTACCGCACACTGCCGGATGCCCCGAATGTCGCGGCTTTCCGCTATGGCCCGGTGGTCCTGAGCGCCGCACTCGGCACAGAAGATCTGGCCGAATCCGCTACCGGTGTGGCTGTCAGCGTACCGACCCGCAACATGCTGGTCAAGGATTTCATTACACCTGCAGGCCAGAGTGCGGAGCGCTGGCTGGAGGATTTTGATCAGCATTTTATTCAACTGGAAGGGGAGCTTGCCTTCATACTCCGGGGTACGGACGAAGATGGCCGGCTGGTGTTCACCCCTCATTACAAGCAGCATGATGAACGCTACGGCATCTACTGGAAGCTGGTAGAGGCTGACTCCGCCGAGCTTCAGGAGCATATCCTGCAGGGCAAGCAGCGCCAGCGCATACAGGAAGCAACGATCGACAGCCTTCCGGTCGGCAATGACCAATATGAGCTGGAGCATCAGATCAGAGGTGAGCACACTACTGTAGCCACCTGGGACGGTTATAACATCAGGCAGGCCGAGAATAACGGCTGGTTCAGTTATCGGATGAAGGTTCTGCCGCAGCGGGACAACTATCTGTCCATCACTTATTTCTCGGGCAATAACGGCAAGGCCATTGATATTTATGCAGACGGCAAGCTGCTGGCCAGCGATACGCTGATGACGGATAAACCCCGTTCCTTCTATACAAAGAGCTATCTGATTCCTGCGGAGGCTGTTCAGGATCGCACAGAGCTGGAAATCAAATTCGTCATTCCGGGCGGGATGAACGGAATCTTCGACCTGCTGCGGATGATGACCGGCTTCGATCAGCGGGCAGAGCTGGACAGCCTGAGCTTTGACGCAGGAACCCTGGATCATCCGTTCACAGCAGACCGGAGCGATTACATTCTGAGCGTTCCATCCGAAACACAGTCTGTAGTGCTTCGCGCCGGGCTGGCACATAAAAATGGCCTGCTCTACTGCAGCGGTATCCTGATTGATGATACACAGCCAAGAACCGTCTCCCTACCGGGCGACAGCACTGTGCTAGCGCTTACTGTTAAGGCTGAAGACCATGCTGCCGCGAAGGATTACAGCATAACTATCATCAAAAATCCGGCGCTTTAGCAGAGGCTGACCTGGAACATCAAACATCCGCTTCCCCTAAAAAAAACCGTTCTGACGCGCTGCTTATCCTGCGCTCAGAACGGTTTTTGGTTGCTGTAATAAACAAACCGGCAGCTTTTCCTGAAGAAAAGTGCCGGTTATGCATTCAGCCGCCGGGGCAGGCGCCCCGGCAATGGCTTACATATATTGCTGGCCGATGGCCGTATCAGTCTTGCCCTGCAGCTCCACCAGCTTCATAATAACGGCGGCTGCCTGAGCTTTGGTTACCTGCTGCTGCGGATTGAACTTGCCATTGTCGCCCTGGAGCAGCCCCAGCCGTACAACAAGGGCTACAGCGCCTTTATTCGCAATGGCTGCACTGTCGCTGAAGCTGCTGACTGTAGTGTCATTATTCAGGAAGGCGGCAAGCTTACTGTATTTCAGGAAAGAAGCCAGCAGCACCGCAAGCTGCTCTCGGGTAAGGCTGTCCTCCGGCTTCACTACCGCATCCCTGTTCAGCCAGCTGCGGCTGACAGCATAGTTCACAGCACCAAAATACGCGCTGTCAGGACTGACTCCGGCAACTGCCTTATTTTCTGCACTTGCGGAATACTGCTCGTAGTACGGTGTTGAGGCTTTGGCAATGTAATTAAGCCAGTCGCCCACCGTGATCACCTGATCCGGAGCCACCTTGCCTTCCGCATCCGGCGTAATTACCCCGTATTTCAGCAGCTCGGTCAGCTGTTGTTCTGCAGCATGGCCTTTAATATCAACCGCGCTGGCAGCAGCCGGACGTTGTCCGCTCAGGGTATAGTCGTAAATGGTGAACCAGTTGCCTGTCTGCGCGTTCAGCGCTTCATACGGCTTGCTTGTATCAACCGGTGCAGGAGAATAGACCAGCTTTACCTTAGGATCGGTATATACACCACTGGAAGTGCTGAAATAGCCCCCCATTGTGCTGTACTGCAGCTTCAAGGTGTACAGGTTCAAGTATTTCTGCAGTGCCTCAGCTTTGGTAATTACAGGTGCAGGCTGTTTGGTGATTTTGCTGAAGTTGACAGCATTATAGTTCGAATAAGACTGCAGCTTGCCATAAAGGTCCAGCGTAACCGTAATCGTGCCCTCGCTTACAGGGATACCATCGAAGTAGCGGAGGAATTCAAAACGGAAGCCTTTATCATTCGGCAGAACGCTCCAGGTTCCCCCGTGCTCAGCCAGCTTCAGGCTGCTGCTGGCCTGGTCATACAAACGGTTAATCAGCGACAGGGCCTGCTGCTTGGCTTGCGCCTGGCTCAGCTTCTTGCTTCCGGCGGGAGGGGCTGCAGTATCCTGACGGCTGCTTTCCGCCATATAGCTATATTGATCAATCTGGAACTGGAGCACTTCACCGGTCGTAGCATTTACCTCCGCATAAGTGCGTTGCGGCATTCCGGCATAACCGGCTTCCGAAGTATCACTCCAGGCCAGCGACCAAACCTTCTGCTTGCTGTTCTGGTAATTGGTACCGAGCGTCTGCCAGACCAGCTTGCGGTTCGCCGGGATGGTTGCCACCTTCTTCACCTGCTTGACCGCTTCATCGACGGTAAGCTCCCTCCCGCTGGTTACCGGCTGGAAAACCTCCTTACCGGCTGGTACGGCCTCATAAACGGCCGGAGCAGCATCAATGCCTTCATAGTCAACCCGTTTGCCGGTCTGGGCATCAATCGGATACAGGACTTCATTCTGCGGCCTCCAGCTGAGCACCCAGCTGTCCACCTGATTTTTTTTGTAAACAGGGGTGTAATATAGCGCAACATCGAAGCTCTCTTTAAATTGCTTCTCCGCCTGTTCCTGGGACACCGCAGGCTTGGCGGACGGGTATTTCAGACCGGTGGCCGATTTACTGAACTGTATGACATTCCCGCTGCCGTCAACCGTAACCCTTACGGAGTCACTGGATGAAGGAAGTCCGTTAACCAGGATATTGAAATAAAAGGAGTACTGTACAGGACCAAAAAGTGCCGAATCATTCATTGTAATATTCTCATCGAGCTGCAGATCGCTGCTCTTCAGCGTTGGTGCTGCCTGGGAAACGAAGCTTTTGGCCTTCTCCAGCGCCTCTGACCGTAATACCTTTGGCGGATAGAAGTTGTCCGTCTGCCCCACAAACGGGGAATACAGATATGTAGAGATCAAGTCTCCTGTCATGGCATCAACTTCACTCGAGAAACCGTAAGATGAGCTGCCGGTCCTGAACTCCCACTGGATATTCCAAACCAGCTGGTCCGGATTCATCGGATAGGAGTTGCCTGAGCCTAGCTGTGTGTTCGATACAGTAGCATCTTTCAGCACAGGGAACAATGCTTTCAGCTTCGCCACAGCCTGCTCCTGCGTAATCTTGGCCTCTGCCGGATCAGGTGTCTCGGCATTTGTCTGGGCAGCTTTTGCCGGCGCTTCTTGTACAGCCGTATTGGAAGTGGAAGCTGCTGCTGAAGCTAATCCTCCGGGCAGCATTAACGCGACCGCCACCGAAGTAATCAAAACCGCTTTTGCGGTCTGCCCGATAAAGGGCTTCCTGTCGTTACTCAAAATATCTCCTCCTAAAAGTTTTGTTAGCATAGGCTTCCTGGGCATTCTCCATACAAAACTTGCTTCGGAAGCTTAGGCGCAATAGTATCAGCAAACGCTTACTTTTTACTATTTTAGCCAGCTGCTACTCTCCTAAATTATAAATACAAATACATAACTTTTCCATATTTTATTTATGACAGGAAATTTCAGGAGCAACCATAAGCCGACCCGGTTCCTGTGCATTTGCTAAGGCCGACCGGATCAAACTGCCAGCCCCAGTCCGAGGTTTTCGAACTCACCAACACAAAAAGACGGCCCGTCGCCGGGCCGCCTCTCACAACAACTTACCTTTACTTTACCGCCGCCATCTCATGAACCTGTAATCCAGCAGGTCCACCAGCAGGAACAGCACAAAACCTACTAAGCTGAACAGCATGATGCCCGCGTACATTTCCGGATAATCAAGCCGCAGCCAGGCATCCATTATGAAAAAGCCCATGCCGTGCTCCGTGCCGTAAATTTCGGTGAAGAACAACACGGAAATCGCGGTGCCTAGAGAGACCCGGATCGTGCTGAGGATGACCGACAGCGCACCGGGCAGTGTCACATTCCAGAATTTCTGCACGGAGCTTGCACCGATGCTGGTCAGTACATCATATGTAGTCTCAGGGATGGCCTTGATGCCGTCGCGCACGGAGATGATGATCTGGAACAGCAGAATCAGCATGATCATCAGCACCTTGGAGGTTTCACCCAGACCGAAGAACAGCATCACTACCGGCAGCAGGGCAATCTTCGGAATCGGATAGGTCAGATAGACGACCGGATCGAGCAGTTTGTTCCATAGCGGCGATCGCCCCATTAACAGTCCGATCAGCAGGCCGATCAGAAGTGCCAGCAGCACACCCTCAAAAATCCGCAGCAGGCTGTACCCGACATTCAGCAGCACCTCATGGCCGTCCAGCTGGAACATCGCCTTATACACAGAGCCGGGAGACGGCAGAATCGGATGGTTCATCAGCAGATAGACGATATACCAGACCAGATTCATGCCCGCAAAAACGAATAACAGCCGCAGCACGTGGTTAATCCGCTTGTTCATCACCATTTCTCCTGCATTACCTTTCTGATCACTTTTGTCTGCTCAAAAAACGCATTGCTGTCCCGTTTCTCTCCATGCTTCATCCCGAACACGGCAGCGTTATCGAGCACCTCAAGCTCCGTCCGTTTTCCTGTGCCCGCGGGGAGGATAACAATCTTCTGTCCCAGCAAAATCGCCTCGTCCACATCGTGGGTAACAAACAGCGCCGTCGCCGGATGAGCCAGCCAGTTATCGAGAAAAATCTGCTGCAGCGCCTCGCGCGTCACGGCATCCAGTGCCGAGAACGGCTCATCCAGAAGCATAATTTGCGGCAAAATCGCAAAGGCCCGAGCGATCGCCACCCGCTGCTGCTGCCCGCCGCTAAGCGACAGCGGATAGCGGCCCTCCAGCCCGGCGATTCCCATCGCCTCAAGCCAGCGGGTAATCCGCGTCTCCCGGTCTGCCTTGTCTGCTGCGGCCGTTCCGGTGATCTTCATGGCAATCCGGATGTTGTCCCGGACCGTTTTCCACGGCAGCAGGCCGTAATTCTGCGGGACAAGTCCGACCAGCGTATCCTTGTCGTGCACGGGCTTGCCGTTGTACAGCAGCTCTCCGCTGTAGCCCGGCAGCAAGCCGGCAACCGCCCGCAGGAGCGTCGATTTACCGCTGCCGGAAGGCCCGATAATCGTATAGATGCCGTGCTCGGGCAGCGTCAGGGTAACCTTTCCGAGCGCCACCTGGCCTCCCTTGTACTCGACCTGCAGTTCCCGGATGCAGAGTCCGTTATTTTCCAAACTGGACATCGGAGATCACATCTTCAGGGGCAATATCTTTGGTCAGCAGGCCTGTCTCCCGCGCCCAGGCAAAAGCAGCTTCTACTTCCTTCACGTCCACTTGAACTGCCGGCTCATAAGCAGGCACTGTGATCTGATCCTTCAAGGTCTCCGGGTAACCCACTTCTTTGATAATAAGATCGATATATTCCGATTGATCATGAGATTTCATATACGCTACAGCCTCATCATAAGCAGCATACATGTCACGGATGGCTTGCGGTTTGGCATCAATTACACTTTGCGGAAAAGCGAACACGAACGGATTCACGCCGGCAGTATGAGTCGAGCTCAGCACGCGCAGGCCGGAGGTTTCGCCCATCGTTACAAACGGCTCAGGCAATACCGCGGCATCAGCCTTTTGGTTTTTGAGCAGCTCAAGTCGGGTCGGAATCTGCGGCACTTCGCTGACCGTAATATCGGCTTCAGTCAGTCCCGCCTGCTTCAGCATCATCGCTACCGTATATTGAGTGGAGGTGTTCTTGGACAAAATAACGGTTTTGCCCTTCAGATCCTTCACATCCTTGATGTCGTCATTACCGGTCAGCAGGTCGAATTCACCGGTAGTGGTGCTGGTGATTTTTACATCCAATCCCGCTTCGTTATAGATCGAAATCGCCACCAGATCGGCGCTGATGCCGTCGACCTTACCGGCCTGGAACGCTACATCGCGGTCCTTGGCGCTTTTGAAGGTCTGGATATCCAGGTTAACGTTATGCTCTTTATCGAAGCCCTGCTCATGCGCGATGATGAACGGAATAGCGTCGATCGAAGGCAGCAGGCCCAGTGTTACGACCGCCGCTTCCGCCGGTGCCGCCGTTTCGGCAGCTCCGCCCGAATTCCCGGCATTACTGCCGCTTGCTGTATTGTTATTGCCGCAGCCCGCCGCAACCATGCCCACCGCAGCGGTTAGCGTAAACAGCATCGTAAGGTGTTTCCAGTTCTTTCTTTTCATAAATCTTCCTGCCTCCAAATCTCTCTAGTATATTCGCTTGCGCATTATTTCACATAAGGAAATAGAGAAGCCTCTAGGCTTCCCCCGTAAGCGTAAGTACTGCAATTTTACACCCATTGTCTCATTTTGTATATTTATAAATTTAAATACTATCCGGATCAGCTATATTTTCCATAATCTTTAATGATTACTTTGACATGGCAATCCACCTCAATCCGGGGGTAGACCTCCCGCCAGTTCATGCTCGTCCATTCCCTGTAGCTCAGGCTGTTCCGCACATACCTTCCGATACCCAGGGCATCTGTTTTTTCCTGCTGCATCTGCAGGATCATTTCCTCTGCTTTTTCTGTAATAGACTTGGAGATTTCCTCCTCTAATTTATGCCGTGTCCCGGGGGCACTCAGCTTTTCTTCTCCGGTATATTCGAGTACCGAGCCTTGGACCGAAGTTGAGATAACGACCTTGAAGCGGCCATCTCCCTTCTTATGCACCTTGACCTTTCGTTTACTCGACAAGGAGCTGAACATGACGATCACCGGCTTGCCGTTCTGTTTACCCAAATTAACGGTCGCTTCGCCCTGCTTCAGATCATCACGGAACAGGGCGAAAATGATTCCGTCCTCCACCGGAATTTTCATGACATACTTATCCATTAGAAACAAAGCGATCCCGTCAATTGTTACCTTATTTCCAACATTCTTTACAACCGGAGTTACAGCGTCAATGCCGTCATCATTATAATCTCTGGAGAATTCATAGAGTGTCGTAGCCGGCACACTGTTGCCTAAGGATTCCTTCTCCAGCAGGTGTGTGATGTAACTTCCTGTATCTGAATGGGGCTCGTATGTTTTGGACAAGAGCTCTCCGGCATCCCCTTCCACAACTGTTACTCTGACTCCCAGCGCTGTCGACGGATCGCGCAGCAGGGTGTCGGTATAGCCGCCAATGCCTGCTTTGGCCAGCGTCGTCCCGAACAGGACCTCCCGAAGCTGCCCGCTGACCACCATCAGATCAGTCTGCCGTGAAAACTGCAGCCGGGCCTCCTTGATACTGTCACTTTCAGCAGTCAGCAGCTCCCGGCGCACCGGGGAATCCGGATCGATAACCGGAACGCAGGAGACCACCTTAAGCTTGTTATTTTCCAGCAGATCATAGCTCGATGTCTGAACCATACCCAGGTCCTCAAGCACCCGTTCATCTCTTTTACAGCCGGTTAACAGCAGCAGCAGAATTACAGCAGCTATCCGCAGCTTACCCATGAGTGGTGCCCCCTTTTCTCTGAAGCAGTAAAATCATAATCAGCAGCGTGGGAAGACCAAAGGCTATTCCGGTAACAGCGTAACCTAAATTCGTAATCCAGACGTTTACCTGTTCCAGTGTTTCTGCAAAAAAGGAGATTCCATAGGCTATAAAAATCAGAATGAGCAGCAGTATTTTCATATTCAGTTTCGGCATCATCCTCTGGACTGTTAGCTGTGCTGCCCACCAATACATCACCAGTGTGATCAGAATCAGGAAGAGAAAAAAGCCGTATAGCAGATTTTCCAGTCGTTCAATAAAAGGGAACTGTATATAAGCCAGCAGATCAAGCACGGGATACAGCAGCTTTTTTAACTGATTCAGACTGAAAAGGCCAAAGCAGATCAGCGATAAGCTAAGATAATTCAGCATTAAAAAAAGATTCCCGACATGGATGGCCCATATGGACTTTTTGTTCTTCTTGACATGCGGGAACAGAAAAAGAGTCAGCTCATAGCCTAAAAAAGCCGAATACACCTCTATTGACCCTTTCACCTGATCATGGCCGCCCTTAAGAAGGAATGGAGTGAGCCGCTCCCAGCGGAAGGAGGGAATGAACCATGCCAGCAGCAGAATCATCCAGGCCGTCATCCAGAAGAAAAGTGTAGCCGCCTTGGAAATCCCCTGAATACCCTTGATCAGCAGTAAGAAGGCCAGCACATCTATAGCCAGCTTAAACAGCATCGGATTGGTTGACGGAAAAGACAGCATCTGAAAAACCAGCACATATTTTTTACCGATCATACAGCCGAATATCAGCCATGAACCTGCCAGCAGAAAATATAGAGGGTAAAGCAGCATCTTAGGAACAGACTGCTCCAGAATTGCAAACACAGATCGCCCCTGCCCCAGACGAAAAACGAGCGAGATCAGCCAGATATTAAAGGCGGATAGCAGGAAGCAAGGGATCAGTACCAGCCAGCCATTCGTTCCGAAGTAATCCGCCAGGCTCCTCGGCAGGGTAAAAAGCACCATTCCCGCCTGGGCCATGTAAGTAAGAACGGCAATATGAAAGGGGCTGATCTTCTGCTGCATAAGCACATTCCTACTCTCTGCTTTTTTGACGTATCAGGTTATTCGTTCGGGTCTGGGAGGGACGACTTCTCAGCATGGAAAACGGCGCCCGTATAAAAACATCCTTCCAGTCCTTGGTTTTCATAGGTGCGACAGGTGTAATATAAGAGGTGCCCAGGCTGGTCAGACCCGACAAGTGAATGACAATCAGCGCCATTCCAATCACCAGCCCCATATTGCCCCAAATTCCGGCAAGGATAATCACTCCAAAACGGATCAGCCGGATGGATGCGCTCATCATATAGCTGGGAATAACAAAAGAAGCAATTGCCGAGGATGCAACCGCAATTATTAGTACATTACTGGTCAGACCTGCCTGCACCGCTGCCTGTCCTATGACAATACCGCCAACGATGCCGATGGTCTGGCCGATTTTGGAGGGAAGCCGGGCTCCTGCCTCGCGCAGCAGCTCAATCATAATCTCCATCAGCAACGCCTCATAGACAGGAGGAAAAGGCACTCTGTTCCGCGATTCAGCCAGCGTTCTCAGCAGCGCCTCCGGAATCATTTCATAATGGAAGGTGGTCACGGAGACATACATCGCAGTAAAAGTTATCGTAATTACCAAAGCCAGATACCTGAGCAGCCGCAAAGCCGTGCCCAGCGCCCAGCGCTGGTAATAATCATCAGGGGATGAGAAAAACTCAAAAAATGAGGCCGGAGCACTAAGTGCTGTCGGACTGTTATCAATCATCACGATAATCCGCCCGGCGGTCAGTTTGGACACCGCAACATCAGGTCTTTCGGTAGTGAGAAATTGCGGAAACACTGAATTCGGCATGTCTTCAATAAACTGGGTCAGCTTGCCTCCATCAGTTCAAATCGGCACATTGATCAAGCTCCTTAAGGATATGTTCGAGCGAAAGCTCTTCCGGCTGATTTCTTTCCATCATAACGGCACTCCTTTCCTTGCTCAGATTCCGGTAGTATCTCCAAATCTTTCTTGGATATTTATGACGGCTTCGGATACAGCAAAAAAACCTCCGCTTACCCGGTAAGGGTAAGGGAGGCTTCCTGATGCTAAGCTAGATTGCGCTAGATTGCTTCACCGCTAACCGCGGTTCCGCTCTTCGTAAGCTTGTAGCTTACAATTTTACCGCTCCAGAAGTGGAATTTCAGGATCACTTCCCCGTCATTGACTTCCTTGAAGAAATTCTCCGTCAGGCTGATCTCCCCTGTACTGTAGGAAGGGCTGAACGTGTAAGCAAACTCCTTATAAGGTGTCCAGTTCTGCGGCCCGGCGTTGCCGCCTGCAGCATACACGGCTTCCATTGTCGCCAGGCTGTCTCCGTTAAATACAGTCGGAATTTTAAAGGAGGCCGTTGTACCGGAGACGCTGCTGAGCTTAGGCTGGGCAAAGACCGTCAGCTTGAAGGTCCAGGCAGCACCTTTGTTGAATTTCGCGGTAATGATGGCGTTAACACCCAGCTTGCCTGATTTGGTAAGGCTCTCCAGCTTGGCTGCCTTAATTGTCAGCTTATTGCCGCTGAGGGTATAATCACTGCCTTGCTTAAGCTTGCTGCCGGCTACGCTCAGCGACTTCAGCTTGTTGCCGTTCAGGTTAAGCAGGATGGTGGTATCCTTGACCATAGCACCCTTTTCAAGATGGATGAGATCGCTTTCAGCAGTGGCCGAGCGTGTAGTCCAGCTGGTCTTGATCATCGTGAACAGCTGCGGATCAGACCACTTATAAGTCGTACGGCCAAAATGCTGCCCGTTGTCCCACAGCATCGAAGTAATCCGCTTCTCTTTCAGGTAATAGCCGAGGAATTCAAAAAATTTCAGCTTCTCCCCCTGCTCAATCGCGGCCGTACTCTGATCAAAGCCAAGCAGTCCGTATTCGCCGAGGATAACCGGAATGCCTTTGGCAGTAAAGGTAGCGTGTACCTTGTCAAAGGTCTGGATGATATCATTTTGCGTATCGGCATCGAATTTGGTGTAGCCGGCTATATTGACGCTGAACGGCCAGAAGCCGTAGTAATGTACAGTAGCAATCAGGTTAGGGTCCTTCAGCCCGGTAATCGTCTGGTACAGCACATCCATCCGCTCCTGGGTCGGGGAGGATTCCAGCGATGGGAGCACCAGCGGCCGGACTGCATTTTTGCCTCCTGAGCTTCTGACGATGCTGTGGAAGGATTTGTTCAGCTCGTTCAGCATAGCGGTGGCTTTTGCTTCATCTGTCGTGCCGCCGTCAGTGAACCGCGGTTCGTTAATGCTCTCGAACATCAGCTTGTTCGGATAGTTCTTGAATACTGCAGCCACCTGTTTCCAGACTGCGTTATAGCGGGCCAGAACCTCGCCAGGCTTCTGCTCCATCCCGCTGACCCACATCCAGGAATCATGGTGGACATTGATCATGACATATAGCTTCTCGGCGAGCGCCCAGTCCACCACCTGCCGAACTCTGGCCAGATAGGCTGCTTCAATTGTATAGTTTGGAGCCGCACCGATGTGTACATCCCAGGTTACGGGTATGCGGATGCTCCGGTAGCCCTGGCCGGCAATGTTCTTGATTAGCTCTCTGGTAACCTTCGGGTTGCCCCAAGAGGTTTCGTCGGGGCCTGTAGCATCGAGCGTATTGCCGAGATTCCAGCCCGGCTGCATGGCATCCACATAGGTCTGCATGGCGGTTGGTTTAGGTTTCTTGGAGGCGGAAGCTGCCGCAGATACATTTGGCGTTACCAGTGCAAGCAGCAGAAATGCGGATAGTGCGAATAATAATAGCCTGGGCAATGCTTGTGGCAGCGATGATTTATTCTTAGGCATGAATACTTAATCCTCCCTTATGAATGAATGATCATTGTCTTGCGATCCCCCGGTGCCTGGTACACCTGTCACCTCCACTTTTTATGTAAACACTCCAAAGTAAACGTTTATTGAAAACGCTTACCAGTAAGAATATAGCATCTTTTTCCGGCGGCAAATATCCCAATTATTAGTGTAAAAATCCTGGAAAAATTATTGATTTTTGGTATTGAGGACCGGAGCTGTAGGATAACAACTGCACAATTACTCCAAAACTTATACGATATAAGAACCGGCTGGTGTTATAGCATACTCGGCGGTTGATTGCATAGTTATCTGGTGCCAACTGCTGGGTATGGAGGGAATCCGGCCGGGTTTTGCTATCCTCATCTCCTGCTGGCTGGCTCGGGCAGAATTTAAGTGGATTTTTGCATACTAAATTCCGCAAACTCTGGCTCGTGCGCAATCTAAGTGGATTTTCGTACACTAATACCTCACATGGCAGCTGAAACTAACGTTTCTGCTGAAATTAAGTGACTTTTTTTCACCTAATTTCCCGTTATACGATAAACCAGCTCAATTAGTAGTCGTTTTTCCAACTAAATGTGTTAGAGGAGAGGATCAGCTTGTCCAGACATTCCGTAATGCCTGCCATCACGCTCTGCCCGTAGCCTTTTGCCCTTAGAATATGCTGCGGGCTGAGCCTTTGACGAAAGAAACGTGAAGCGTATGAAGCCTTACCGGACTAACCGGAGCCGGACCATGATCCGGCGTCACAGAAGCAGGGTCATCCGGCGAATAAAGCAGCTAGCCGGCACCAGCCCCCTACACTACACCGTCCCCCGCTCAATAATCTCATAATCCAGCTTCCGGTATACAGGCTGTCTGTTCCCTGTGCGGATCTGCTCGTGGATGATGCGGAAGGCGGCGGCACCCATATCGTAGAGATGGTTGTCGATTGTGGAGATTTCAAGCAGCCGGCCGATCGGCTGGTTGTCAAAGCCCAGCACAGCGATGTCCTCCGGAATACGCAGCCCGTGCTTGCGCGCTTCGATAATCAGCCCCGCTGCGACATGGTCGCCGGTAACCATGAACACCTCGGGCCGTTCCTCCATCGGAAGCAGCGAGCGGGCAACTGCCGCCCCGCTCTCCTCTGTCATGCAGTCGAACACCATCCATTCCTGCCGGAAGGGCAGCTGATGCTCAGCCAAAAAAGCCTGAAACGCCGTCTGCCGGATGGATGCGCTGCTGCCGTTCTGCCGGCCCTCGCAATAGCCGATTTTGCGGTAACCTTTGTCTTTCAGATATTCCAGACCATGCCGAAAGGCCGCATAATGTTCAATATATACCGACGAAAAACGCCGTTCCCCGTTATCCTGGCAGGTCACAACCGGCCCGTACTCCATATACTCTTCAATGACCTCCGGCAGCAGTGCTGTAGAGACAACTACAACGCCGTCAATCTCTTTGTTGCGCAGCATCTCAAGCACCTTCAGCTCCTCATCGGGAGCATAATTGCTCTGGCAGAGGATTAGCCGGTACTGCGCGAGCAGCGCCTCATGGGCCAGCCCGTCCATTACCACCGAGAAATAAAACAAATTGATATACGGCAGAATGACCGCGACCGTCCCCGTCCGCCCGGTGCTCAGATGCACCGCATTCATATTTCGTGCATAATGCAGCTGCTCTATCGTCTGGAGCACAGTGGCTCTCTTGGACTCACTCACATAGGGATGATTGTTCAGCACACGGGACACAGTGGTTACAGAAACGCCAGCAATCCGGGCAATCTCCTTGATATTGGCCATCAGCGCAGCTTCCTCCTGAAATTAGGCATCTATTGGTTTTATTTTACCACACCGCTCCCCGAAATTTTGTATTGTAAAAAGCTTGCTATGGAACGCATTTCATACGCTACACTGAGACTGTAACAGCTTACCGGACTAAACCGGCGTGACCGCAAGGGCGTGACGGACCGGTTAAGTTACGAATTTCCGCCGAATAGAGGCGGTTTTTTTATTGCAGCAAATCTGGAGGGCAACAAAAAACCTTCCCTCATCCAGAGGGATGACAGAAGGCTTAAATGTTTCATTTCTGCATGATGCTGTAGATGCGTGTTAAAGCACCCAACTACTGCCGTGACAGCAGGTTCGTCTGCAGGCAGCTATTCCCGTTTTTTCCCGACTGCACCAAGATAGATTACGAACTCTTCCTCGCCGTCTAATCCCAGAATCTCATCAATCAGCTTTTGATCATAGATTCCGATTGCGCAAGCCCCTGCACCGATAGATTCACTGGATAAATAAAGGTTCTGGCATACATGCCCCACATCGATGAGGATTTTTTTGTGGGCTGAAATATCATACTTCCATTCGGAGCGGTACGGCGTTGTGCTCCACGCAAACAGTACAGCGGCTTTCTTGGCGAAATTAGGGACAAACGGCTGGTCCAAAGTAATAGCGTCAACCTTCTGTTCCATCTGTTCCAGTTCAAACATAAATAAGAGCTTATGCCCGGTAGGCAGGTACCTGTAAATCCCCTCTTGAACACCCTCCACCCTCATAATCAGTAAATAGGTTTCGAAGGTGTGCGTAGCCCCGCTGCAGGGGACCGTCCGCAAGGTAAGCCCATTCTTGTTCATGCCCGTAATCCCCTGGGTAGCCCATAATAAATAGGACAGCTCCTCAAGGCTTAGCATCTCTGCAGAATAAAATCTTGTACTTCTTCTCTGATCTATGCAATCGAACATATTTCCGTTGCGTAAAACCTCTCTGCTGACTTTAGGCAAATCAATGATTTGTGAGTCTGGATCAAAAGGCTTAACAACCGGCGGTTGGGCCACTCCCTTGATCTTGTCTGTTTTTATATGCTTGAACTCAAGAAAATTGGATTTTAGAAATTGTCTTTGCTGCTCGTATCTTGCCATAACGGACCCTCCTGAATGACATTGGTGACTTTAATTTATCATGTTGTATAAATTAGTTTGTGACGGTAATCACAATCATTACAACAAAAAACCTCCCCTCATCCCGTAGAATAAAAGGAGGTTTAAACGTGTCACTGCAACGCAGCCAGGCCAGCTATATTTTCAGCTCCCCAAGCTTGATCAGCTCGACAACCGCTTGCGAACGGCCTTTGACGTTTAATTTTTGCATGACGTTGGAGATGTGGTTGCGGACCGTTTTTTCACTAATAAATAACAATCCGGCAATATCCCGTGTAGTTTTGTCTTGCACGAGGAGCTCGAATACTTCGCGCTCACGATGCGTTAACAGAAATTTGCTGTGATGATCGTTCCCCTTCAATGGTGTCACCCCTCCTTGCCCTGGGTTTGTTTGGTATAACAAGGTAAAGGGATACAGTCAAAACATACTATGTATGCGCAATGTCAATGGTGCTGTTACTGACCCAAATTGGGCGGTGGCAAATGTCCCGTCAGGGACAGGCTGAGCATGAATGATGCTGCAAATGGCCGGCGCCTCCCGTTACACCATCCCAGCATGCTTTTATAACAATAACAAAATATTTATTATCATTATTTTTTTATTGTTTTTCAATAAATGTTGTGGTAAGTTATTATCAAAATTACTCATAAGTGAGGGGCTTGTGTTATGGAACGTGGATCAACACTTTTTTTGAAGGCGGCGCTTATTCTTATCAGTATACCCGTACTGGCCTTGTGTATCTTTGCAGTGCCGGCGATTGCGGAGTTTGCAGCGGAATTGTATCCGGATCATGCTTATCTGAAGGTTCTTGTCCTGCTCGATTTATATGCATCGGTGCTCCCCTTCTACTTCGCGCTGTATCAGGCGTTCAAGCTGTTAAGCTACATCGACCGGAACAAGGCGTTCTCGGAGCTGTCGGTGCGGGCCTTAAAGCTGATCAAGTACTGTGCGCTGGCTTTCAGCGGGGTGTATGTGCTGGGAATGCCGCTCTTTTATCTGCTGGCGGAGAGGGATGATGCCCCGGGCATTATCGTCATCGGGATGGTGCTGATTTTTGCCGGGATGGTGATTGCCTTCTTTGCTGCCGTTCTCCAGAAGCTGCTTAAAGAAGCAATTGAACTAAAATCAGAGATTGACCTGACGGTCTGAGGTGACGACAATGGCGATAATCGTAAACATTGATGTGATGCTGGCTAAGCGGAAAATGAGCGTAACCGAGCTGTCGGAGCGGGTGGGCATTACGATGGCCAACCTGTCCATTCTCAAAAATGGCAAAGCCAAGGCGGTGCGGCTCTCCACCCTGGAGGCGATATGCAAGGCCCTTGACTGCCAGCCCGGAGATTTACTTGAGTATAGAAGTGACGATAAGACCCAGTAATACACACAAATAAAAGACCGCAGTTCCGGAGGCTTTCCGGGTTTGCGGTCTTTTGCCGTAACGCGTTACTTGCGTAATATTTATCTATCTGCTGAAGCCGGTATCAGTGGTAAATAATAGACTTGATCCGGGATTGTTCCTCATAAGTGAGCGGGCTAACCGGCTGCGGTGTGTGCAAATGACGCTGTACGGTATACTCCATGTTCAGATAATCATCCTCCCCGGATGCTACCTCCGGCTGCCAATATCCAATGACCCGGTTCTTAAGTTCCTTCAGAACTTCCAGCATTGCGTTCATCCTCCTCGAGCGATGAAATCATAATTTGAACCCCTTTTTGGTTACGCTTTCATTATAACATATTTTACGTTTATGTCCACTGGTAAAAGACATTATTTAACGGATTTTATCCGATAATATGCTAATTTTAAAGGTTTTTGTGCTCTGTTAGAGGATTATTGTTCTTGTGGAGAGGACGAATTTTTAGAGTGCAAAAATCCTGTGACTGTGCGCAAAATAACCATTGTAAACGGTCAACCGAAAGTGCCGGCTCCTCCCTACTACCGCAGAGCATATGAACAACAGCCGGGAGCTTAAAGTCCTGCTTGCATCCTGAGACAATATGATTTATTCTGATTATGAAAATAATTTTCTTACAAATATATATATTTATAAAAATAATTTCGGTTGTTAATCCAATTTCAGACCATGATACAGAAAAGAAGGTGGAGCTATTGTCTCCTATACTGCACGCCCTGGAGCATGAGCAGGCAAGCTTCTCCCTGATGGAGCGCCGGCTGGCGGACCGTATTTTATCCTCCCCCAGCGAGATCGTTCATATGGGAATCACGGAGCTGGCTGAACAGTGCGGGGTTAGTCCCGCTACTATTACACGTTTTTGCAAGGTGCTGCATTTCAAGGGCTTTCCCGATTTCAAAGTCAAGCTGGCGGCAGAGATCGCCCATGGCGACGCCTCCCCGCAGGACGGCGGCTCCTCTTATCAGGATATTGTCGCCGGAAACCCGCTGTCCGTCATCGTTGAAGCGATGCAGGCCAATCACCTGACCTCAATCCGGGACACCACATCACTGCTTGATCTGGAGCGGCTGCAGAGTACGGTTGATCTGCTCTGCAATGCCCGCCGTGTGGATCTGTACGGGATGGCCACCTCTTCGATTGTCGCTCAGGATTTCTATCAGAAGCTGGTACGCATAGGGGTGAATTGCACTGCTTTTGCCGATTCGCATATGCAGATTACTTCCGCTTCCTCACTCGCCAAGGGTGATGTGGCTTTTGCCGTCTCCTATTCCGGGGAAACACCGGAGACGATTGATGCCTTAAGCTGTGCCAAGGCCAGCGGCGCTTCCACCATTTCACTTACTTCTTACGGCAGCAGCACATTGGCTGCTCTGGCCGACATCCCTTTGTTCTCCTCCTCATTGGAGCAGGGCATGCGCCGGGGCGATATGGCTTCACGGATCGCGCAGCTGCATATCATTGATATTCTGTTCACCGGCATGGTCAGCACCCGGTTCGGGGACTTCATCCCCAAGCTGGAGCAGTCTTATCTGAACGTCCAACATTACCGTCATAAACGGGGAGGTCAATCTTAATGAACATCCTTACATTCAAAAGCCAGGAAGATTTCGCGGAATCCGGTGCCAATCTGATCGTCAGCCTGCTGCAGAGCAATCCCAGAGCTGTGCTCGGCCTTGCAACCGGCAGCTCTCCGGTCACTGTCTATGCCAGACTGGTCGAGATGCACCGCAAGGGGCTGGTCAGCTTTGCCAAAGCATCCTCTTATAATCTCGATGAATATGTGGGCTTGCCTGTAGACCATCCCCAGAGCTACCGCAGCTTCATGAACGAGCACCTGTTCAACCATGTCGATATCGACCTTGCCCGTACTCATGTGCCTGACGGCAATGCGCCGGATCTTGCAGCCGAATGTCTGGCGTATGACCGGATGCTGGAGGATAACGGACCGGTTGACCTTCAGATTCTCGGCATCGGGAGCAACGGCCACATCGGCTTCAATGAGCCGGATGCCAGCCTCAGCAGCGGCACACATGTAGTGGATCTGCTGGAAGAAACCCGTGAAGCCAATGCCCGCTTCTTCGACAAGCTGGAGGATGTGCCCCGCCAGGCGGTGACCATGGGGATCGGCGGCATCCTCAAAGCACGGCAGATTGTTCTGCTGGTGCGCGGCGAAGAGAAGGCAGAGGCGGTCCGTAACGCACTGGAGGGTCCGATTACAACCCAGTGCCCGGCCTCACTGCTGCAGAGCCATCCGAATGTTGTCGTTCTGCTGGACGAAGGAGCTGCCAAATGGCTCAAATCATAACAGAAACAGAAGTCTCCGCACAGCTGCTCTATGGCAAGGTACTAACGCCGGCCGGCCTGATAGCAGATGGCGTCGTTGCCGTCTCAGGAGAACAGATCCATTACGCAGGTGAAGCCGCCTGGCTGCCTGACGCCTATGCTGAATGGCCGGCTAGCGGTCAGGGACAAAGCAGCCTGCTGATTCCCGGATTTGTCGATGTGCATGTGCACGGCGGAGCCGGCTACGACTTCATGTACAGCGACAGCCGCGCGTTGGATACCATTACCCGGTTCCATGCCTCGCAGGGAACCACTACGATGCTGGCGACTACGATGACCGCAGCCAAGCCGGAGATCGACCGGGTGCTGGCCGAAGTGGACGCCTACCGCACAGCCGGAATGCCTTACGCCCGCTTAGCCGGTGTCCATCTGGAGGGACCGTTCATCAGCCAGAAATGGCCGGGTGCGCAGAATCCCGAGCACATCGTCCCGGCCAATATCGGATGGCTGGAGGCATGGGAGCAGCAGTATCCCGGGCTGATCCGCCAGGTAACGCTTGCGCCGGAACGCGAAGGAGCGCTGGAAGCCATCTCCTGGCTGCGCAAGCATGGCATAACGGCTGCCTTGGGACATACTAACGCCACCTTCGAGGAGGTTATCGCCGCTGCTGATGCCGGGCTGAACCAGGCAGTGCATATGTACAACGCGATGACACCGCTGCATCACCGCAAGCCGGGAACAGCCGGAGCGGTAATGTTCGACGACAGGATCCGGGCGGAGATCATTGCTGATGGCATCCATGTCCATCCCGCAGCGATCCGGATCGTAACCCGGCTTAAAAATAAAGCCAATCTGCTGCTGATTACCGACGCGATGTCAGCAACCGGTCTGGAGGACGGTGAATATACGATTGGCGATCTGCCCGTTATGGTCAGCGGCGGCGTTGCTACCCTGAAGGAGCATCCTGAGTCGCTGGCCGGAAGCACCCTGACCATGATCCGCGGCTTCCGCTATCTTGTTCAGGAAGTCGGGCTCAGTCTGCAGGAGGCCTCGCAGGCAGCCAGCCTTACGCCGGCTATATCGCTGGGGCTGCAGCGCACCATCGGTACGCTGGAGGCCGGCAAACGCGGTGATATCCTGCGGCTCGATGACCAGCTTAATCTGCATGGGGTATGGATTAACGGCCGTGAGATTACAGCCGCTATAGATTAAATACGCAGCGGTCCCCGGTTTTTTCCGGGGACCGCTGTTTATTGTTCAAAAAAGAACACGTACCTATCCTTTGCCCAGAGATAACAATAACCAGGTTCCTTCTAAGGTGACCGGCAGGACAGCTGGATCTAGAATGAACCGGCTGTGCAGCGGACTACATTCTTGTCCGCGTACAGCCGGTTGCGTTTGGTTAGTGCATTTACGTTAAGATTTTCGCTTTTCCAGTTACTTTCTGCTCTTGCAGCGGCCTTAATCCCCGCTGCGCGTCGGGAAGATACGCTCCACCATTGTGCCGAATTCCTTCGCAAAGCCCTTCAGCGGGTGGCCCGCACGGGCTTCCCGGGCATAATAGTCAGCCCGCTCCACGAAGTCGGGATTGGCCGACACGTAAACGTTCCGGATAGACGGGTTAACCTTTTTGACCTCGGCGGCAATCCGGTCCTTCATGTCGCTGGTCACATCATCATCATTGCTGTTCATCCGGTAATTGTTATTAGGCGCAGCGCTGCGGATTCCGATTCCGCCGCCCATGCTGTCGTCAATATCCCGCTTCATCCGGGTTCCGTCTGTGTAATTGCTGCCGGACAGGATACCGTTTCCTCCGTTACCCGGATAAGCTTGTGGAGCCGTCATGCCGGTTCCCCCGACCGTTCCTGTGCCAGTCAGGCTCTTGGGAACTCCGTCCACGGAGCCTCCCATACCCGTTACACCCGGTGTACCGGTTACACTGCCGCGGCCGCCGGTTCTATACCCGTTATCCATGCTGCCTGCTCCACCTGTCATATGCCCGTTATCTGCGCCGCCCACATTGCCCGTACGCGGCAAAATACCGGAAGCATTGCCGACATCATAGCTGTAAGAACGATAATTGCGGGTGCCGATGTTGCGCGGCTTGCCGTTGGTATCGTCAAGCTTTACGGCAACATAAGCGCTTCTTCCGGCCAGCATGACATTGGCAGAGCTAACCTCCGGCATAGCCGTGACACGGTCGGCAAGCTCCTGGCTCATCTCCATCTTGTCGTAGGTATTGCCCCGCACCGCATTTGTCTGAATCCGGCCGCCGTTGTTTCCTTTTACACTGTTTGTATGCACATTGTTACTGTCTGCGGCATTATTTGCACCGCAGCCGGTAAGACTGATCATCCCCAGCAGCAAAGCCGTTGATACTACTGATGTGCTGACTTTTGACCGTATCATAAACTCTAGCCTCCGCCTCTACAATATAATGAATGCAGCATAACAAGACTTAGCTTGACCCGCAGCAAAGCGTATTATCCTGAAAGGATTTGGCACAGGCTGCCCGAATACTGTCACATGCCGGAGAACCTTCGCGTATCCTATAGACAGTAGGGCTCCCGCAAGGTGAACTCAGGAGGGTTGAGCATGAAGGTATTATTTACGTTTTATGTACCCAGCGGCGGGGTCGAGACCCTGAACAAACTGCGGTGCGAAAGTCTGCAGCGCGAAGGCATCGAATGCCATGTTCTATATCTCATGCCGGGTTCCTCGCAGCAGAATCAGAACAAATTTCCGGTATTTATCGCTTCAGGAGATGAAGAAATCCGCACATTGCTCGAAACCGAGGGCTACGATGCGATTATTGTAACCTCTGACTACCTGCTGCTGGAACGCTTGCGGCGGCTGGGGTTCGGCGGTATTCTGATCTACGAATCCCAAGGGCTCGGGAAACGTGAAGATGCCAAGAATACGATTATAGAAGCGGTTCCTTATTTACGTTCCCATTGCAATGCGGTGCTGATTCCGCCTACAGATCATCTGGTGGAATACTTCATCGCCATTTGTCCCTGGCTGCACCGCTATATCATTCCCAATATCGTAGATGTCCAGTCTTTCCGTTTCATTCCCGGCGAGAAGCCGCTTGACCCGGTCATTGCCTGGGTCGGACGGCTGGAGACCAACAAAAACTGGCGCGAATATCTGCAGATTGCCAAGGACCTCCGCAGCAGTAAGCCCAATCTGCACCTCTGGATGTTTCATGATCCGCAGCTTGCCAGTGAGGAGCAGAAGCAGCTTTTTAAGGAAGAACTGCATCGGCTAGGATTAAATGACCGGCTGGTGGTTTTCACGAATATCCCTAACCATGTGATGCCTATATACTATTCGTCCATAGCCGCTTCCGGAGGTTTTTTGCTGTCTACTTCGATTACAGAGGGCTTCGGTTATGCCGTGGCTGAAGCCATCTGCTGTACCTGTCCTGTACTTAGCACCGATTCCGACGGTGTCCGTTCATTTATCGTCCATAATTACTCCGGCAAATTCTATCCGCTGGGCAATGTAGGAATTGCGGTACAGGAAGGCCTGGAGCTGATGAACAATCTGGAGCTGCGGGACAACATCCGCTTTCAGGGCAGAAACCATATGGAGGTCCGGTTCGGCTCTGAGCGTTATGCCCAGTCGTTCCGTGAAATGCTGAACTCCTTTTCGATTTTCTAGGTACATGAAGCCAGGCAAAAGAACCTTCAGGATCCCGGTGCCGCCACCGGGCCTGAAGGTTCTTTTTAGCTGCGGGCAACAATATCGAACAGCTCCGCCTGAAAAATCTGCATGCTTCGCTCCCAGGTGAACCGCCGGGAATCCTGCTCCCCCCGGCTGGCAATTCGTTCTCGCAGCTTCTGATCCCTTATCAAAGTGACGATATCCTGAGCCAGCCTGTTCTCAAACCGGAAGGACATCAGGCAGTTATGCCCGTGCATACCGTACTCCAGATTGCCTCCGGAATAGACTGTAGCCAGTGCCGCCCCGCAGCGCATCGCTTCAAGACCGGGCAGCGAGCCGGTATCAAAGGTGCTGGAGCTGACAAAAATATCACTCTCATTATAATGGTAGCACAGCTCTATATCATTGGAAGGCGTACGCGTATGGTATCGGGTATCGGCCAGAATGGCCTTCAGTGCAGCCGAATCGGCATATTCACCCGGCGGTGTTATCAGATAGATCTGAACCTCGGGATGCAGCTCCTTTACCGTATTAAGCTCCTGCAAAAGATACTCCTGCTCCCGGTGCCCGGAGAATCCTCCTTCCGGCTTACGCAGAATCGCGGATACCACGAGCGGCCTTCCCGGTACTCCGCGCATTTGCATATTATAAAAATCTCCGTTTACGCCAACCGGTACAATTCTTCCTTTAATGCCATGGTTGATCCGGACAATCTCCTGCTGCCAGCGCGACAGCACCATGAGGTTACGGGTTATGCTGTAGGAGGCAAACGACTGGTTATTGTCGGGCAGAAAAGTCGGTTCATAGCAGAGCGCAAGCCTGACATGTATGCCTTTTCCCTGCTCACTGGCCCGCTGGGCCGCCTGCACAGTTGTATAGTAATTGGAAACAATAACGTCCCCGTAAGGAAAATCATGCTCAGTCAGGCTGACGGCAGACGAGTGGACCACCTGGCAGTGCATCTCATATTCCACAGTGCCTCCGGCAGGCATAAGCACGACCACATCATGCCCTGTTCCGCTAAGTCGGTTGACCAGTTCGGCCAGCATCCGCTGTGCGCCTCCCCTGGACAGGGTCAGAACCGGAAATATCAGCCTCATGGCCATCCCTCCTTTCTGAGCAGCTTGGCAAGAGCACTGTTATGCTTGGCCTGTACCATCTTAATTTCCCTGCTCTGCGCTTCATTGTGAATAACGGAGCCCATCGCCTGATGCACCCGGTAATCCAGCAGAGGCTGTTCAATGTAAGACCAGCTGTAATGCGGCAGAATCCGCAGCCACAGATCATAGTCCTGGGTATAAAGGAAGCTTTCATTAAAAAGCCCTACAGCCCGGAAAATGTCCATATGGAGCAGAACAGAGCTGCCATTAACCGGACAGCCCGTCATCATCGTCCTGATCAGCTCACGCCTGTCGGGAAAGGGTACGCTGATGACTTCGGATACCCGTTCGCTCTGTTCATTGATGTAGTAATAGGCAGTATGGTTAAAAAGAGTCCCTGTGCTGCGCAGCTCCTGCAGCTGCCGTTCAATCTTGTACGGGTGAAACCGGTCATCCGCGCTTAACCAGGCAAAATAAGCTCCACTGGCTGCTTTAATCCCCATATTGAGCGCCGATCCGGTACCTCCGTTTCCCTTGCGGATATAGATGATTTTGTCCCTGTAGGGATTAAGCTTGTCGGTGTACAGGGAAGAACCGTCGTCAACCACAATCAGCTCAATATCAGAGTAGCTCTGGGCCAGCACGCTCTCTACCGACTCATCTATATAAGGACAATTGTAAAAAGGGATAACCACCGATACCTTAGAGCTATGGTTCATACGCTCACCTCCTTCCCGAAGTATGGTTAGACCGTTTTGCAGGCCAGCAGGGCATCCAGCGGTGCGTGATCTTCCCCGAATGCTTCCCGGAAGGCCGGATTCTCGGCATGATGGAATCCTTTCAGCACAGTCACCGAGTAGCCGAGCTTCATGAAGTCCTCAGGCTCCCAGCCGCTCCAGTGCCGCTGGTAATACTCGCCCTGCAGATGAAAATGATCGGTCCCTTCCTGCGGAAAAAATCCGCGCGGCGTAAATACCACTACACGGTTCGAGGCTATGATCTCCGCTTTGCGGAGCAGCTCTATTCCTTCTTCCATTGTAAAATGCTCCAGCGAATCAATCAGCGTCACTGCCGAGAACGTTCCCGGCAGAAACAGCTTGTCGATATGGCTGGCATTGGCATGGATCGGGATAATACAGGGCGAAGTATATTTGCGGTGCAGCAGATAGGGCCGGTGAATATCCAGGCCGACTACTACAGCAGCTTCATAGCGTTCCAGCAGCGCCCCGGTCCCGCTGCCGACATCCAGAATGCTGTCGGAAAATTTCAGCTGCTCCAGCAGAACCGGCAGGAAGTCCTTCACTTGAATTTCCCGGTACATAGGCTTCCCTCCCCCTTAGGTTCTTGGCGGCGGCTGCGCGGTCAGCCGCCCATCGAGGCAATCAGTCCGCGCAGCATACCATTATAGCGGGCATTGGTCGCTGCAGCCTCTGCCATAATGACATCGTAATGCTTCAGGGTACCCATCCCGCTGTGGCGCCGGTAGGCGGTTAACGGCTGGTTCAGCATAACCGGGGGGTAGCCGTTCAGAATCGCCCGGAACCACAGATCGTAATCATGTGTGTAAGGCAGAGACTCATTGAACAAGCCGATAGCGCCGAACAGCTCACGTTTGAACATAACCGTACAGCCGTTGATCGGATTGCCCTGCAGGAAGCACCGCAGGTATTCCAGATGATTCGGAAAGACGGGCGAACCGTTCATCTCCGTCAATTGCGATTCCCCGTTAATAAAATGGAAGTTGGTATAGGTGATCAGCAGGCGGTTCTGCTCCATGAAGAGCACCTGATTGTTTATTTTGTCATGGTAAAACATATCGTCTGAGCTGAGCCAGGCCACATAATCACCGGTAGCATGCAGAATCGCGTGATTCAGGGCGGAGGCTGTTCCCCCGTTGGCTTTGCCCAGATAGTGAATTTTGTGCAGATAAGGGGCGATCCGGTCCGTGTGAACATAAGAGCCGTCATCGACTACGATAATCTCATAGGGCTGCCAGGATTGGGATAAGGCGCTTTGCAGCGCCTGCTCGATATAAGGACAATTATAGAACGGAATAATGACCGAAACCTTCGGACGATTCATGACAACCTTCCTTCCCTGCCGGAGCGGCAATAATCCACAATCTCTTTCAGCGAGCGCTCAAGGCTGATCTCCGGTTTCCAGCCGAGTGCAGCAGCATTCTCCACTGCTTCGTCCGGAGCCTCCCCTTCCGCTGTCCCAGCCGGACCAAGCGCCTGCCCGGGGGTATCCGGTCCCCAGTCCATCGGCACCGGAGCCTTCGCATGCGCCAGAAGCTTAACGGAAATATCGCCCAGCGTCCGCTGTGTTCCCGAGTCGATCCGGTAGACGGTGCCCTCTGCACCGCTGCGGAGAATATAGTCGTAAGCCCGCACAGCGTCGCGCACATCCAGAAAGTCGCGCAGTGCCTGCCGTGAAGACAGCCGGAAGGCCTGCGGCGCATCAGCCCCGCTAGCCGCTGCAGCCTCGCTGCGGACAATATGCTGCGCCAGCAGGGTGCAGAAGCCGGTGGAGGGGCCGGGGCCGATCAGGTTGCAGGGCTCCGCCAGCAGAACCGGCTGTTTGAACAGGGTCCCCCAGGCCAGGGACACCAGCTCCTCCAGCGTTTTGCTGAGGCTGTAAGGATGGGGCGGACCGGCAGCGGTTCCCGGCTGGTACTTCAGCCGGGAGCCCGCAACCAGAATCCGCCCTGCCGGCCGGGCGCGGAGCGCTTCCAGCAGATACAGCGTCGCCATCACATTGGTCTCCATGTAGAGCAGCGGGTCCCGCCAGGATTCCGGGACGGAATTGCGGCCGGCCAGATGCAGCACCTCATCCGGCTCCGTCTCGGCAACCATGGCCGCTACAGCACTGCGGTCGCTCAGATCACAGACCTGCTGCTTTACCCCTTCCGGCCAGAGACGGGCTGCCGGGGGGCGGCGCACCACAGCAGTAACCTCTGCCCCGGCGGCATGGAAGTAATGGACAGCATGCGCTCCGGTAAAGCCTGCAGCTCCGGTAATCAGCAGCCTGCGCGCCTTCATGTGTACATCGCTGACTGTTTCATCCAGTCAGCCAGTTCTCTGAGCATTACAGGATATGCCGGCAATTCAAAATGAACATCGGCTCTTGTACTCACTAGAGTCCGGTCCTGGACATGCGCGGATTCGGGAATAATCTCAACATCATCTTTGCCGAAGGCCTGCTGCATATAGCGCAGCAGCTCATATTTGCTGAGCGGCTGCGGATGGGCCAGATGAATCAGGCCGGAAACCGGCGAATCCAGCATCTGCTCTACCGCTTTGGCCAGCTCCAGCGTCGTGACCCCGTTCCACATCACCCGTTCATAGCCGGAGACCGGCCCCTTCTGGGCCATGAACCATTCCATCAGCCCGATGCCGCCGGCGCGGATTTCCGGCCCGATGATTGAGGTGCGGATCGTCAGATGGCCGGGGGCACGGACTTCACCAAGGCTTTTGGTGATGGCGTAGACCGAGGTGCCGTCGGCAGCATCCTCTTCTGTGTAACCGCCGCGTGTTCCTTCGAATACGCAGTCGGTGCTAATATGGATCAGCCGGGCTCCCGCGGCATCTGCAGCACGGCGCAGCCGGTGCGGCAGAAAGCCGTTCACATGATAAGCCGTAACCCGGTCGCGCTCGGCAAACTGATTAAGGACACCCATTGCATTAATAATGCAATGGGGTGATACCATTTCAATCAGCTTCTCAACGCCGGCAATATCGTCGGCATCGACATACAGCCCGCCAAGATCACTCTTATCCCGGGTTGTATGGAAGACATGATGTGTGCCCTGGCGGCGAAAATACGCCGCCAGCATATGACCCGCCATACCGTTTCCGCCGAGGATAAGCAGCTTCATTGCAGGAACCCTCCCCGGATCAGAATATCCTTGATCTCCTCCTGATTCATCAGGTTGTTCTCCGAGCTGAAGCTGTTGAAGGAGACATGCGGATAGCTCTTGTAGTGGGCTTTCAGCTCAGGCATATCCAGCGTCGGGAGAATAACCAGGTACTGCTCATCGTAGACCACGGTCGTCAGGCTCTCAAAATCGCTCATCAGGATCTCGTGGATTTTCTCACCCGGCCGGATGCCTGCTTCAATGATGCTGACATCGGTTCTTCCGGAGGCTTCGATCAGCACTTCCGCCAGATCGACGATCCTGCAGGTCGGCATGGTCATGACGAAAATTTCGCCGCCGAGGCTGACTTCCGAGGCTTTGAACAGCAGGGTGATTGCATCGCGCAGGGTGAAGAAGAAGCGGGTCATTTTCATATCGGTAATGCGGACCTGGCCCTTATCCTTGATCTGCTTCATGAAGAGATGAACGACACTGCCGTTCGTTCCCAGCACATTGCCGCCGCGCACGGTTACAAACCGGGTACGGGAGCCGAGCAGATTGGCGTAGACGAACAGCTTTTCGCCGATGGCCTTGGTCATGCCGTAGAAGTTGGACGGATTGGCCGCTTTGTCGGTGGAGATATAGATCGCTTTTTCCACATTATTGGCAATGGCCGCTTCGATAACGTTCTGGGTGCCGACCACGTTGGTCTTCAGCGCTTCATAAGGCTGATCCTCACAGACCGGAACATGCTTCAGCGCCGCCAGATGGAACACATAATCCACGCCGCGGCAGGCGGCAACCAGCGCCTCCTTGTCACGGATGTCGCCGATAACGAAGCTGAGGCGGTTATCTTCAAATTCTCGGCTCATTGCCACCTGTGCAGATTCACTGCGGGAGAAGACGATGATCTCCTTGGGATTTTGCGGCAGCAGCTGCCGGATAAGCTCATGCCCCCAGGAACCGGTGCCGCCGGTGACCAGAATCCGTTTATTATTAAACATGCAGGTTCCCTCCAAGCAAAAATTTGACTACCTTGGCCGAGACATCCGGGGTCAAATAGCCTTCCGGTGCCTCCCATTTCGGACTCAGCGACGTCATCAGCCGGACACTGCGCAGAATGCTGTTCTGCGTAACTCCCGACACTACATTGCTTCCGCAATCCACCGTCTCCGGACGTTCTGTCGTCCGGCGGATCGTTACGGTCGGCACTCCCATCAGGCAGCATTCCTCCTGGACGGTTCCGCTGTCGGTAATCGCACAGAGGGCATGCTGCTCCAGATGGACGAAATCAAAAAATCCGAAAGGCTCATGGAATTCCACCAGCGGGTTCATGGTCAGCGGAAACTGCTCCGTCAGCTTGGAACGGGTACGGGGATGAATGCTGCAGATCAGGCGGAGGCCGAACTGCTCAGCGACCAGGTTAAGCCCTGACATGATCTGCACCAGCGACTCAGGATCATCCACATTCTCCGCCCGGTGGGCTGTAACGAGGAAGTACTGGCCGGAGGTCAGTGTAAGTCTGGATAATATATCGCTGCTGTCAATCTGCTCCTGATAGTGTGTGATCACTTCATGGATCGGGTTGCCGGTGAGCACGATACGCTGGCTCGGAAAGCCCTCGCTGACCAGATGGCGTTTGCTCTGCTGCGTATATGGCATATTAATGGTGGAAACCGCGTCGATGACACGGCGGTTTTTCTCTTCGGGCACTTTCAGGTCATAACAGCGGTTGCCAGCTTCCATGTGGATTACCGGAATGCCCATCCGTTCGGCGAGAATAGCACACAGCGCACTGTTCGTATCGCCAAGCAGCAGCACCCGGTCCGGCCGCTCCTTCAGCAGAATGCCTTCCAGGCTGCCGAACATGGCAGCCAGCTGGCCGCCCAGCCCTGCCTGCTTATCCTGCAGCACATAGTCCGGTTCCCGCAGTCCAAGCTCTGCGAAGAACACTCCGCTGAGGCTGGCCGTGAAATTCTGGCCGGTATGCACCAGCACATGCCGCTCCGCATGCTTATCCAGCAGCGGTATGATCACACTGAGCCGGATAATTTCGGGCCGTGTGCCCAAAATCGTCATGATCTTCATGGGTTCACTCCCTTTGATGTTGACCCTGCCTGATGCTGTATTCAGGCAGGGTGGTATTGTTGCCGGCGCGGGCACTGTGCGCCCCGCGGAAGCAGAGCCCCGGCGGAGGCGGTGCGCCTTGCGGAAGCAGAGCCCCGGCAGAGGCGCACCGCCTCGCGAAAGGCAGAGCCCCGGCGGGGGCGCAGCGCCCCGCGGAAGGGCACAGCCCTAGCGGCTGCGTCCCCGCCGCCGGGCCTTCCTGCCGCGGTGCCGCTGCCCGCGGCGGCTCTTCCGGCGCGCGCTGCCGCCCGCGCGCCGCTTGCGGCCCGGGCGCTTCCTGCGGCGCGCCCGGGTCTTGGCGCGGCTCAGCCTGCCGCGCCGGAGCTTTGCGCGCCGCAGCCGTGCTGCGCGGCGCGCTCTTTCCGGCGGCGGGGCCGGGGCCGCCGCCGGTTCGCCCCCGCCCGCAGGCAGCGCTGCGGGCGGGGCGGGTTCTGCGCCGCCGGGCTCAGGCGGCGCCAGGCAGTAGCGGAGCTGCCAGCGCTCCGCAAGGCCGAGCAGGCGCGCGCGGTAAGCCGCCGGCCCGTAGGCGGCGTCGATGCGCTCGCGCGCCTGGCTGCCGGTGGCGGCGGCAAGGCCCGGCTCGGCCAGCAGGCCGTTCACGCGCGCAGCAAGCGCGCCGATGTCCGCTGCCGGGGCGAGCAGGCCGCCGCAGCCTGCAGCCTGCAGCACTTCGCACAGGCCGCCGGAGTCATAGGCGACGACCGGCTTGCCAAAAGCCATGCCTTCAAGCGCCGTCATGCCGAAGCCCTCGCGGATCAGGCTGGGAACCACCAGCAAATCCATCGCGCAGTAAGCGGAGGGCAGGGAATCCTCATAGCCGTAGAATTTGAAGCGGGAGGTCAGCCCTTCCAGCTTTACCTTACGCACACAGCGCTCATAGTAGCTTTTGTCACCGGGAGTGCCGATGACAATGTATTTCGCTTCGGGATGCTGTTCGCTGACCAGAACCGCCATTTTCACAAAATGCTCTAACCCTTTTTCTTTATTAATGAAGGAAGAGATATAACCGATCAGCAGCTCCCCCGGAGCAATCCGCAGCTCCCGCCGCCGTTCACTGCGCAATGTGCTCCAGGCCGCCATCAGCAGCTCCTGGTCATTCCAGGAGGGCGGAAGCTGTGTCACCTTGCTGTCGCGGATCTCCTGCGGGAAGCACGACGCGGCCGTATGGGAAATAGCCAGAATTTCATCGCTGTTTCTGTTAATCAGCTCCACACTGATTCCGGTGTATTCGTTATCCGTGATTGTCTCGGAAATCTTCCATACTACCGGAATGCCCAGCGACTTTGCCGCCAGTGCCGGCAGGGCATGCACACAGGTGCTCGAAATAATGAACGCCGGCCGGAGCGCGGCGAGCCAGTCTCTCAGCTCCAGGTATTCCCGGCCCTCCTGGAATTTGCAGATATCCGCCTCAAGTCCCGCATACGGGGTATACATCCCGTAGACCAGCGGGATCGGGATGATCTGCACATTCAGGCCGGACCTGCGGGCCTGCTGGGTCAGCTTGCCGTCTTGAGGGGCTACGAGAATACAATGGAAGTAACAGGACAGCTCGCGGGCGAAGAACAGCAGCAGCTTCTCTGCACCCGTGATGCTGCGGGTATTGGAAACGTGGGAAAAGAGGACGATTGTAGCTTTGTCGGCCATGGTGTTTCGGCGCTCCCTGGCAAAGGGCCTCGAGCAGCCATTCACCTCCTTCAAAGTGTTAAGCTTTTCTTCGCACTTCCCTTGCCGACCGCTTCAGGGCGGGTGCCAAGGTCCAGTACTCAGTATATTGAGGGGGAACAGATGCCGGCACGACACCTGTCCCCCGGTAAGTGCATATTTTTATAAAACACTCTCCAGAGCGGAGGCCGTTTACCCGTAGATGACAGTCAGCAGCTGGTGAAGGCGTCTGGTATAGGTATGATCCTTCAGCGTCCGCTCGAAAGCGCGCAGAGCCATATCCCGGCGCTCCTCCTCATGTGTCAGGTAATAACGGATTTTATCCATCATCTCCTGCGGACTGGAGAAGGTATCAATCTCCTCGCCAACTTTGTAGAAAGTGCCCATATCATCTCTGGCATCGCTTAGCTGCAGGGTACCGCTGGCGGCAATTTCAAAGGTACGCGGGTTGGGAGAGGCGGCCGGTATCAGCAGCGCATTGTTGTTGTCCTTTTCATCCACATGGGCACGGTGCAAATTAATAACTATTTTGGAGCCGCTGTAGGTGACTGCCGTTTCCTGAGGAGTCATCCACTTCCCGATTTCAATCCGATCCCCGTAGAGAGGGGCTTCCGGGAGACGGTCCCACCAGATGCCGTTAATGACGGTGTTGAAGCTCATCAGCTCAGGCATGATATCCCGGAAAAAATTGATCCGGTTCCAGTAAGCCGAACCAATGAAGCTGACATCCCGCTGAATCGGCGAACGGCCGGTCGTCGGACGGTAGTGCTCCCGGTGAGCGGCGAACGGCAGGTAATGCACCTCAGGGCAGCCCAGACCGCGATAGACCTCCACACAATTGCGCTCCAGCGTGAACACGTAATCGTAGTGGGCAACAATTTTCATCGTAAAATCGGTATAGTACGGGTCATCGGTAAGCCAGATTGCCGTCTTGATGCCTCTGCCCCGCAGCATGGAAACCTGCTCCAGCGGCAGCTCCATTCCGTCCAGCACCAGCACCAGATCCGGGCACTGCACTGCTGCAAGCTCCGCCAGGTTCTGCCGTACATCCGTTACCGTAACCTGGGTGGTCAGCTTCTGAAGGGCATAAAGAACAGCGTCATCCAGCGGGGAGTACGGATAGCCCTTGCCGGAGGCTACATACATTACATGCAGGTTTCTCACCGGAATCGGCTCTTCCGGCCGGCCGTCCAGGATGGCGAGCCGTCCCCGCAGATAGCCCTCGTCATAGCCGATCTTGAAGCCGGTCAGGCGTCCGCGCAGCTTTTCTTCCTCTGCCGGTGTCCGTGGCAGCGGCGGCGCGGGTATGATAAATTCGTTATTCATGAGTAATCGCTCCTTCATCCCTTTGGATTTCACATTTGTGAAGTAAGAACATTCAGCAGCTCCGGCAGCCTTGCCGTAAAGGTATGGCGGCGCAAGGTCGTCTGCAGCCCCCGCAGCGCAAATTTCCGCCGCTCATGCTCATGCTTCAGGTAGTAATCGATTTTACGCTTCAGCTCTTCGGCCGAGGCAAAGGTCTCCAGATCGTAGCCCGGACGGTAATAGCTACCCAGATCCTCACGGATATCTGTCAGCTGCATCGTTCCGCAGGCGCTGATTTCATAGGTACGGGGATTAATGGAGCGCGACGGCAGCTGAAAGGTATTGCGGTTATCCAGTCCGCCTTCCCAAGGCCGGTGAATATTGATGACCAGCTTCGCTCCGCTGTAGTAATTGGCCGTTTCCTCCGGAGGAATAAAGCCGCTTTTGATAAAAGGCGACAGTTCCTCGAACTGGCTCAGCCGTTCCCAGAAGCCGCCTGCGATCAGCACCTTTTTCCCCTTCAGGTAAGGCGCCAGCTCATCAAACAGCGCGGTGCGGTTACGGAACGCGTTGCCGATGAACACAATGTCGAACTGGTGCTGCGGCCCGGTCCGGCGCGGATAGAACATCTGCGGATTGACACAGAGGGGAAGGTAGTGGACAGAGCCGGCCCCCAGTGAGCGGTAAAATTCCACACACCCCAGCTCATGAGTAAATACATGGTCATAGTGCAGACAGATAACGGAGGTATCCTCGGTAAAATAGGGGTCATCTGCAAACCAGATAGCTGTAGCGATGCCCAGTTTGCGGATTTCATCAATCTGGTCCAGATGGTTCTCGGGAAAAACATGCAGCCCGTTCATGACCAGCACAGCTCCCGGCTTCTCTCGCGCTGCAACCTCCAGCATCGTATCAGGACTTGCGAGAATCAGCTCACTGACAAGCAGCCGGAGCGCTTCTGTGATTCCTGTATCTATCGCTTCAAACCCCTGAGGGACATACATCAGCTTAAAAGGCCGGCATGCTTCCACCTCCGGAGAATTCAGGCGTTTCACAGCTTCACATAAGCCGAGACGGTATCCCTCCTGATAGCCGTCCCGGTAATCCCGCGGACGCGTTCTTCTCTTTTTTGCTTTCACGGCTTTCACCCTGCCCCGTCATATTCTCAAGACAGTAGTACTATATGCGGAGTCAGCATCCGCCTCATGGACATCTGCCATGCCCGCCGATAAATTGGCAGATGCCCGCTGTCAATCACCCGGGTTGCCCGCACCTTTGCTGATTTCTTCCACTCCAGCCACCATTGCCGCTAGAGTAAAGGGCTGAATAAATTCAGCCCCTCCTCATCAAACCGTACGTGAGGTTTTCCCTCATACGGCTTTCCGATGTTCGTCATTCATGGGCATGCAGCATTCTGGCCTTGGCCCATGACCTAGTTTCCCCTGTCGAGTTCTTGAGTGTTTTCTTGCGTGTCGTTAGCCGCTTTGGGCATTCACGGACTCGTACCTCTTGGTGAAACATGAACAAAGCAGGGCTCCTTCCCTCCCTAAGGTTATGTTGTCCTTAGGTTCCTTGGTACTATGAGCCCCTCGGACTCCCTTCCCACAGACGATTCACTTCGTCTTCTGGACTTATAGAACGTCTCTTTACGGG
>NZ_FNDX01000008.1 GCF_900099765.1 Paenibacillus typhae
CATCTGGAAGCAATGGAAGAAGCCCAAAACAAAGGTGCAAAACCTACACAAGCTAGGGATACCGGAGTGGCAGGCCTACCAGTGGGGGAATTCCCGACTTGGCTATTGGCGTATCGCCGGAAGCCCTGTACTGTCTCGTTCCATAACAAACGAAAAGCTCGCACTGGCGGGATATTATGACTTCCCAGCACAGTACGAGCAATTACGTAAATTGCACTAATGCGATTGAACCGCCGTATACCGAACGGTACGTACGGTGGTGTGAGAGGTCGGCTACTCAGTCAATGGGTAGCCTCCTACTCGATTCGGCAGGACCGTCAGGACCATCCCATCCCGTCCCGCCCGCATACCCTGCTTCTTAGAGATGGTTCACCCCGGAAACGGCTGGTTAAGTAGTGGGAAACCATACTAATCAAGAGCGGGAGGCGGATTATATGTCCGAACACAATCATGTAGTCAGCAAGGACGGAGATGTCAGCATTAACCGGGTGGGCGATGCCCTGGAGCGGATCGATCCGGCGCAGCGTGAGCAGATTCTCGATGATTTCGGGAACTTTCAGCATTATTTGAGTAAGCGCATTCAATTGGCCCAAAAAATCGGACTCGGTGAAGAGCAGCTTGCCGTGGCAGCGGAAAAAGTCGCCGACTATCTGGCCGATCACGAGGAGCCGCGAAACAGCGAGGAGAAGCTGCTGCAGGAGCTGTGGAAGGTCGGCAATAAAGAGGAGCGGCACCGGCTGGCCCATATGCTGGTTAAACTGGCGCGGCGTTAAGCCTCGTCAGTCTGAGATTCCGTGCAGCTGACCGGTCTTTAACCGGCGGCCACAGGAGAATGCAGGCGCAGCCTTTGTCAGCACATCCTAATTAACGATTGCCGGTCAAGCTTTTTGGACCGTAAGCACACCCCAATTTTGTATTCGCACGGCTGTATAAGGTATGATGACATTGACTAATTAAGCAGCCGAGAGGATGAGGAGCCAATGTCGATCTACAGTTTTGCCGCTGTTACACCTTCGGGTAAAGAAGTGCCGCTTAAGGATTATGAAGGCAAAGTACTGCTGATTGCGAATACAGCCAGCAAGTGCGGGCTTACTCCGCAGTACGGGGATCTTCAGAAGCTGTATGAGCAATACGGCAGCCAGGGGCTTGTTGTGCTTGGTTTTCCCTGCAACCAGTTCGCCGGCCAGGAGCCGGGGACGAGCGAGGAAGCAGAGGCATTTTGCCAGATTAATTACGGCGTAAAGTTTCCCGTTTTTGCCAAAACCGATGTCAACGGCCCGGACGCGAGCCCTTTGTTCCAGTATCTCAAGGGCCAGCAGCCCGGAACGGCGGACAGCAGCGACATCCAGTGGAATTTTACCAAGTTCCTTGTGGACCGCAGCGGTAATGTAACAGCACGGGTGGAGCCGAAGGAATCGCCGGAAACGATGAAGGGGCTTATTGAGTCCCTGCTGTAACGCATAGAACAGCGATATTTATAAGAGAATCCATCAAGCCTTCCTAGACCGGACACAACCGGCTGCGGGAGGGCTTATTTCTGCGTAGTGCAGCGACTGCCTGCGGGTATACTATGAAAATATTCCTTGACGCTTTTCAGGGACACTGTATTCTTTGAAGAAGGAAACATAAGCTGAGCAGGATAATAACGGCAGGAGGGTTTTATAAGGTTATGAGGTTAATTACAGAGGTAGCAGCGGCAGCAGGAATCAGCGGGGAGCATCTGGAGCTGTACGGCAAATATAAAAGCAAGCTGGCTCCTTCCCTTTGGGAAGAGGTAAAGAACAAGCCGGACGGCAAGCTGGTGCTTGTTACCGCAGTTAATCCGACTCCCGCCGGCGAAGGCAAAACACTGACCACGATCGGGCTGTCCCAGGCGCTGAATGCAGCGGGAATCAAGACAGTGGCAGCACTCCGCGAGCCGTCGCTCGGTCCCTGTCTGGGCATGAAGGGCGGGGCAACAGGCAGCGGCAAGGCTCAGATTGTTCCGGCGGACGATATCAATCTGCACTTTACAGGTGATATTCATGCTGTAACTTCTGCACATAACCTGCTGTCAGCCATGATTGATAATCATATATTCCAGGGGAATGCCCTCGGGCTTGATCCGCAGCGGATTGTCTGGAAACGCGTTATGGATATGAATGACCGGAGCCTGCGGAATATTGTGACGGGGCTTGGAGACGGTAACGGAACCGTGCGGGAGAGCGGCTTCCAGATTACGACCGCTTCCGAAATTATGGCCGTGCTGTGCTTGTGCGAGGATCTTGCCGACCTGAAGAAGCGGCTGAGCCGCATGCTGGTAGGCTACGATATGCTGGGCCAGCCGGTTACAGCCAAGGAGATCGGTGCTGTAGAAGCCATGACGGCCCTGCTCAAAGAGGCAGTAAAGCCCAATCTGGTGCAGACGCTGGAAGGAACTCCGGTCATTATCCACGGGGGGCCCTTTGCTAATATTGCCCACGGCTGCAGCAGCGTAATCGGAACCCGCTATGCGCTCAAGCTGGGCGAAGTAGTGGTTACGGAGGCCGGCTTCGGGGCTGACCTCGGTGCAGAGAAGTTCATGGATATTAAATGCCGCCAGGCGGGTCTTTCCCCTGCTGCTGCTGTGCTTGTCGTTACAGTGAAGTCACTGAAGTATAACGGCGGTGTCCGCAAGGAAGAGCTGTATGAGGGCAACCGCGCGGCGCTGCTGTTGGGACTGGCGAATATGGAACGCCATATTGAGAACCTGGGCAAATTCGGTGTTCCGGTACTGGTAGCCCTGAACCACTTTGAGGGCGATGCGCCGGATGAGGTCGATGCAGTGCTGGAGGCATGCCGCCGTCTGGGTGTCCCTGCTGCCGTATCCAAGGTGTGGGCCGAGGGCGGAGCGGGAGGACTGGAGCTGGCGAGAGAGCTGAAAAAGCTGCTGGATCATGCACCAGGCGGGAGCTTTGCTCCGCTCTACGAAGACCAGCTCGACATTCCGTCCAAAATCAATAAAATCGTCACCGAAATCTACCGGGGTACCGGAGTAGCCTTCTCACCGGCGGCCAAACGCAGCCTGGCTGTTATCGAGAAGCTGGGTCTGCAGCAGCTCCAGGTATGCATGGCCAAAACGCCGTATTCCTTCTCCGACCAGCCGAGGCTGCTGGGTGCGCCGGAAGGCTTTACGATGGGGGTGCGTGATATTACACTGTCCCTTGGCGCAGGCTTTGCCGTAGTGATCACAGGCAATATGGTTACAATGCCCGGCCTTCCGGCCAAACCGGCTGCTGAAGGGCTGCTGGTCGATGAGGATGGCGTGCTGCACGGCCTGGAATAGGCTGACCGGCTGTCCAAATGAAAAAAATTTAATGCTTCTCCCTGTGCCCGGCGGCTTGCCGCTGTGGTATCAGGGATTTTTTTTGGGTAAAAATAAATAGGCGCCTACAGGATTCACCTGGGATTCCTTACATCGCTGCTTCCTGTCGCCCGGAGACATAAACTCCGCTTGTTTGGGGAAAATAATATAACCGGAGCAGCATACCGGCTGCAGGTAACAAACCAGAAGGCATTCCAAATTGTGAACAATGTGAGAAAAATCACAATTATACTTGTAATGTGAGAAAAATCACAATATAATCAACGTATAAAGTGAAATTAATCACATACGCAAACAAATATTAAATAAATATGCTTGCCAATTTGGAGGAGGAAGAAATCATGAAAGTAGCAGTCATTGGATGTACCCATGCCGGAACCGCCGCAATTGTTAATACCGCACAGCTTTACCCGGACGCCGAGATTACGGTGTACGAACGCAATGATAATATCTCATTCCTGTCGTGCGGCATTGCCCTGTATGTAGGCGGAGTGGTTAAGGACCCGCAAGGCCTGTTCTATTCGTCACCCGAAAAGCTGGCTGAACTCGGTGTTATCACCAAGATGCGCCATGAAGTGATTAATGTAGATACCGCCGCCAAAACACTGCGTGCCCGCAATCTGGCAACCGGTGAGGAATTTAATGATACGTATGACAAGCTGATTATGACTACCGGCTCATGGCCGATCATTCCTAAGCTGGAAGGGATGGACCTGGACGGCATCCTGCTCTCCAAGAACTACAACCATTCGAACACCATTATTGAGCGGGCGGAGCAGGTAAAAAGAATCACCGTAGTCGGCGCAGGCTACATCGGGGTCGAGCTGGTTGAAGCCTTCCAGATGAACGGCAAGCAGGTAACCCTGATTGACGGTGAGGAGCGTATCCTCAGCAAATACCTGGACGAAGAATTTACGGCTCCGATTCAAAAATCGCTCGAGGACCACGGCATCAAGCTGGCTCTCGGTGAAAAGGTAAGCTCGTTTGCCGGAGAGAACGGTAAAGTAACCAAGGTTATTACGAGCAAAGGCGAGCACGAAACCGATCTGGTTATTCTCTGCATCGGCTTCCGTCCGAACACAGAGCTGCTCAAGGGCCAGGTGGATATGCTGCCTAACGGGGCGATTATGGTCAATGATTACATGCAGACCAGCCTGCCGGATGTATTTGCTGCCGGAGACAGCTGCGCGATCCATTACAATCCGACCGGACAGCACGCTTATATTCCGCTTGCGACCAATGCGGTCCGCATGGGTACACTTGTAGCCCGCAATCTGGTTGAGAGTACCATTCCTTATATGGGGACACAGGGTACCTCGGGTATCAAAATTTATGAAGATAATATTGCCGGCACCGGGCTTACAGAAGAAGCAGCCAAGGCAGAAGGCATCGAGGTAGAGAGCGTAATGATCACCGACAACTATCGTCCTGAATTCATGCCGACTGTGGAAGAAGTGCAGCTGAAGGTCGTTTATGCCCGCGGCACACGCCGGATTCTCGGCGCACAGATTATGTCCAAGATGGACCTGACCCAGTCGATCAATACAGTGTCGGTCTGCATCCAGAACCGGATGACGGTTGACCAGCTGGCCTTTATCGACTTCTTCTTCCAGCCGCATTACAACAAGCCGTGGAACTTCCTGAACACGGCCGGTCTGCAGGCCCTTCCCAAGACAGTAGAACGCAAAGAGACAGTGAACGTTTAACAATATTTAAGGATCAGACCGGAGCTATATGGCTCCGGTCTTTTTTGCGAATCAGGCAGGTTACTTCTGCTGTATACATACCGGAGCATGAACTGTTACTGTGTTTTTTTTAACATTCATCTTTTTTGGGCTGTGCTAAATTTGACATGTCAGTGAAAACTTTCACGAAGCGTTTCTTGTGGTGATATTTATCACGTAAATGTGATTGGGATCACGCTACAATGAGATAAAGGAACAAATTTTAAGTAATTTTCGAAGGGGATAGGAATCATGGCATACAACAAACCGCAACAGATTGCCGAGGTAACGGTAGAGAACGGAATCAAGAAGGTCCATAACCCGCTTGCAGCCGTACTTATTCTCGGTTTTCTGGGAGGGGCATTTATTTCGCTCGGATTTTTACTGGATATTCGGGTCATAGCGGGTGCTCCGGCAGAATGGGGCTCAATCGCTAACTTTATCGGAGCGGCTGTTTTCCCGGTCGGGCTGATTATGGTGCTGCTGGCTGGCGGGGAACTGCTTACCGGTAATATGATGGCGGTGCCGCTGGCTTTTCTGGCGAAGAAGATTTCGTTCTGGGAAGTCATTAAGAACCTGGTGCTGATTACGCTCAGCAACCTGGCAGGCGCCCTGTTCGTTGCTTATTTCTTTGGTCATGTAGTCGGTCTGACGGCTGAAGGCGTGTATCTTGAGAAATTGGTCAGCATGGCTGAGCATAAGATTGATGTTACATTTGTGCAGGCGTTTGTTTCCGGGATCGGCTGTAACTGGCTGGTAGCGCTGGCGGTGTGGCTCTCCTACGGGGCGGATAATTTCAGCGGCAAAATTCTCGGTATCTGGTTCCCGACTATGGCGTTCGTTGCCATCGGCTTCCAGCACGTTGTGGCTAACATGTTCCTGATCCCTGCTGCCATATTTGAAGGACACTTCACCTGGGGGCAATATGTCGGCAACTTTGTTCCGGTGTGGCTCGGTAATCTTACCGGGGGAGCAATCTTTGTAGCAGCAGCTTATTACATGACATACCTGCGCAAAGCGCCTGCGGCCGTCCAGACAGTTGAAGGTGTATCGCCAGCTGCTGTGAAGAAACACGCTTAACAGTAATCCGAAGCTGCTGTGAACGGGCTTCATAGAATATATAACATAGACACTCCTTGCATGACCGGCCAGACATCCATTATTAACGGAGCAGGCGGCTGGCGATCAGGGGGTGTCTTTTTTATATGAAAATGTCTGCAACACAAAATTCGCCGTGTATATCCGACTCGGGGGAACGAAATCGGATTCACGGCGAATAAATAGGGAGTGTTTCATATGCTCTATTACCCGGACATACCAGCATCGAAACAGCCGGATCCCGGTGATTTTCTTTACGCCCGGGAACGCCCGCTATACAATGGACAGATGAGCTGTTTTATACGATATAAGGCTTCATTCAACCAAGTCATTAAAGGAGGACATCCGCTTTGAAGCATAGCAGTGACGGCATTTTTCCGGCGGTATGTCCGCTGGACTGTCCTGACACCTGCGGGCTGCTGGTGCATAAGCAGGACGGTAAAATTGTAAAAGTGGAAGGAAACCCGGCACATCCGGTCACGAAAGGGGCGATTTGCAATAAAGTGCGGAACATGGCCGCACGGGTGCACCATCCGGAGCGGCTGATGCACCCGCTGCGCCGCACAGGCCCCAAGGGCAGCGGAGCCTTTGAACAGATCAGCTGGGATGAAGCGGTTGCGGAGATTGCCGGGCGGTACAAGCAGCTGTCCGCGGATTATGGGCCGGAGAGCATTCTGCCCTACTACTTCTATGGAAATATGGGGATGCTCAGCGTGGGCGGAATGGACCGCCGGTTCTTTAACCGGCTGGGCGCAAGCCGGCTGGATGCCAAAATCTGCAGTGCCGCCGGTACCACAGGCTGGGTATATACGATGGGCATGGACGGGGGAGCCAGCCCGGAAGATACGGTGAACGCCGATCTGATCATCGTCTGGGGCGGAAACATTGTCAGCACCAATATGCATCAGGTGGTCTTTGCCGAGCAGGCGCGCAAGCGCGGGGCAAAGATTGTGGTCATTGATGTGCACCGCAACCGCACCGCGCAGTGGGGGGACTGGTTCCTGCCGCTATACCCGGGAACAGATGCCGCTCTGGCGCTTGGCCTGATGCATATTCTGTTCCGCGACGGACTAACCGATGAAGCTTTTCTGCAAAAGTATACGGTAGGACATGAAGCGCTGCGCGAGCAGGCGCTGAAGTATCCGCCCGGGCTGGTGTCGGAAATTACCGGCGTTCCTGTGGCAGATATTGAGCAGCTGGCCAGGCTGTACGGCGAAGCCACGGTGCCGTATATCCATATCGGCAACGGGCTGCAGCATCACGACAACGGCGGGATGAATGTCCGCAGCATTGCCTGTCTGCCTGCGCTGGTCGGCGCCTGGCAGAAGCCGGGAGGCGGGGCGATCAAGTCCAACGGCGGCTACAGCTCCGTTAACTCACAGGCGCTGGCCCGTCCGGAGCTGCGCAGCAACGCGCAGGCACGCAGCATTAACATGAACCGGATCGGAGAAGTGCTAATGCAGCAGGAGCAGCCGATCATGAGCTTATTTGTGTACGGCACCAATCCGCTGGTTGTAGCGCCGAGTGCCGACAAGGTAAAGGCGGGGTTTGCACGCGAGGATCTGTTTACGGTGGTGCATGATCTGTTCATGACTGACACTGCGATGTATGCAGACATTGTGCTTCCGGCCACCTCCACCTTTGAAAATACGGATTTGTACAGCTCCTACTGGCATCATTATATACAGCTGCAGGAGCCGGTGCTGGAGCGGCAGGGCGAGTGCAAGAGTAATGTGGAGCTATTCTCGCTGCTGGGACAGGCTATGGGCTTTGAACCGGAAGTTTTCGGCCAGCCGGAGGAGGATATGATCGGTGAAGCGCTTAATTATCCGGATAACCCGTATCTGAACGGGGTAACGCTGGAGAGGCTGAAGGCTGAGCGGTTCGTGAAGCTGGATATGTCGCCGAAGGCGCAATTTCTGGAGACGCTGCAGACTCCTTCCGGCCGGATCGAGCTCTATTCCGAAGCGATGGAGCTGGCCGGCCTCCCGCCGCTGCCTGTCTATACCCCGCTGAAGGAGGGGTATGACGGAGTGCGGCGGCCGGAGCAGGGAGCGGACTATCCGCTGATGTTCATCTCGCCGCCGAACCATCATTTCCTGAATTCGACCTTTGGCAATGTAGAGAAGCATCAGAGGATGGAGAAGGCTCCTGCCCTGCAGATTCATCCTTTGGATGCAGCAGCCCGGGGGATTGCGGACGGTGACGAAATCACTGTATACAATGCCAGAGGTGCAGTGGAGATTTCAGCCGTGGTGACGGATAAAATGCTGCCGGGAACGGTAATTAGCCAGGGACTGTGGTGGGGCGGAAAGGGCAAAAAGCAGAGGGTCAATGTGCTGACACCTGACCGGCTTAGCGACATGGACGGGGGAGCAACCTTTTTCTCGGCTACGGTGGAGGTGAAGAAACGGGAGCAGGTTTTGGAAGTGCCAGGCACACTGTAATTCTATATTTGAATAACGCGATAAAGCGGTAATGCAAAATCTTGCTCTTCACCCTGTTTTGGGATGATACTGGATGGAATTGATGACATATAAGTAACAGGGGATGAAAGACAAGCCATGAAGTTTTTGCAGGACTATCCTAGAGAAGTCAAAGTATTTCTGATCGCAAGTCTCGTCAATGCAACCGGCAGCGCACTCATGTGGCCGCTTGTGACGATGTATGTATTTGAGGAGCTTGGCCGAAGCATGCAGGAGGCCGGACTCGTTATTGCTATCCAGTCTCTGGGGGGGATTGCCGGACAGCTGCTGGGTGGCTCACTGTACCATAAGCTGGGCGTCAAACGCCTGATTGTCGGGGCGCTGGCTATGAATGCGCTCGCCTTGTTCGCCCTCCCTGCGGCAAGCACGAACTGGTATTTATTCATGGTAGCTATGGGGCTGGTCGGGCTGTTCAATTCCATGGCCCAGCCGGCGATCCAGGCTTTTGTGGGCTTCCGTTTTGCGGAGCGGCGGGGTGAGCTGTTCAATATCATTTATGTTGCGAATAATATCGGGGTGGCCCTCGGCACGATCCTCAGCGGTTTTCTGGCCGAGATTTCCTACATGCTGAGCTTTGTGATGAACGGGCTGACTTCGGCCATCTTCGCTGCATTCTTCCTGGTCTATCTGCGGAAAATCAGCAGTACTCCGGTGCAGGAGAATCTGCCGCGCAGATCACAGCACCGGGAGCAGTCGGGGTGGAAGCTGGCGGGGAACACCCGGCTCTATCTGTACATGTCGCTGGGCACAATGTTCCTGCTGATCGGCAATTCCGTCTGGAACACGGGCGTTTCCCCGTTTATTATTTCGGAAGGCTGGTCCAAGAGCCTCTACAGCTTCCTCTGGACGCTTAACGGTATTCTGATCTTTGCCGCCCAGCCGGTAGTGAGTCTGATCAAACGCTGGTTCGCCGGTACGTCAAATGCCCAGATGACGGCAAGTGCCGTATTTTACTTAAGCGGATATGCGGTCATTCTGCTGATGCCGAGCTATCCCGGCCTTGTGCTGGCGATGATCCTGGCGACACTTGGCGAAATGCTGATCTCACCGGCGACGCCGGCCTTTATCGCGGATACCGCCGGACGCAACGCCCCGTTCTATATGGGACTCAGCGGCGGAATCGGGGCAGCAGGCCGAGTCATCGGCCCGGCTCTGATGGGCGGCCTGTTCGACCGGGGGGGGCTCGCGCCAACGGGATGGCTTGCCTGTGCAATGGCAGTGCTGGCAGTCGGATTTTTTGTTATCCATGCCTATGTTAACCGCCCAGCCCGTCATCTGGAGCAAAATGCGGTATAATAAAGCTGGCTGGAAAGCGTATCTGAGAACCTAGAGATAAAAGGCAAGGCAAGGAGTGGAGGCGTTATGCAACAAATCAACGAAGGCTCGCTCACGATCCGGCCCTCGGAAATCAGGGATGTGCGTGAGCTGATCCTGCTTGATAATATGATCTGGACAGAGGACACGACACCCGGACCGCTAATGTGGCGTTCCCGTGAGGATTATCTGCTGCATGCACCGCCGGGCTCACAGCTCGTTGCGCTTCAGAATGGCATGCTGTGCGGCTATGTCGGCTTCGGCTGCCCCAGCGGCATGGAGAGCAACCGGCATGTCTGCGAGGTGAACATCGCAGTCGATCCGCAGTTTCAGCGCCAGGGAATCGGCAGCAGGCTGATTGAAGCGATCAAACAGCATGCCGCAGATCATGGCATCCGGAAGCTGCGGCTGCGGGTGCTGTCAAGCAATGAGCCGGCACTCGCTTTTTACCGCAAATGCGGATTTGAGGAAGAGGGCCGGCTGAAGGAAGAGTTTTACCTGGGCGGTCATTATGTCGATGAAGTGTTTATGAGCTGTATGCTGACTGGAGGGGATCAGAATGGAAGTCATTTCGCTTAATGTAGGCAAGCCCGTAACGGTGGATTACCGCGGGAAGCCGCTGGAGACAGGGATTTACAAGCTGCCTGCAGAAGGGCCGGTACGGCTCCACGCTTTGGGCTTCGATGGCGACGGCCAGGCCGATCTGGTGAATCACGGGGGAGTAAACAGGGCCGTCTGCGTCTACCCGATAGAGCATTATACATTTTGGGAGGAGCACCTCGGCAGAAAGCTGGCGTATTCTGCCTTTGGAGAGAATCTTACGGTAAGCGGGCTGCTGGAGACGGAGGTCTGTATCGGCGATGTGTACGAGATTGGAACGGCACTGCTGCAGGTCAGCCAGCCGCGGTTCCCGTGCTTTAAGCTCTCACAGAAGCATGGCGCGAATGATATGCCGGCCAAGGTGCTGTCCACAGGCTACAGCGGCTTCTATTTCCGTGTACTGCGTGAAGGTGCCGTCGGTGCCGGTGATACTGTTGTGAAGGTCGAGTCCGGTGAGGGAACCTACTCGGTCCGCCGGGTGCTCAAGGCGATGGAGGTCGGACGGAAGGATAAGACTGATCTCAGGGAGCTGGCTGAGCTAGGCACGCTGACCGATGAGATCCGCGATGACTTCAAGAAATGGCTGGAGCGGGAGTAGGCGGGATCGGGTACATAGCGTGGCGAGGCGGCGGAAGCTTTGCGGGTATCTGCGCGAAAGCAGCAGCAAACAGCCTGGGTGGCCAAGCCCCCAGGCTGTTTGCTTGTGTGCGCGGCGAGGAACGCCGGGCTGCGCACTTGTGGCTTCAGCCCAGCAGCTTCCACTCGCTGCGCAGCAGGCCATAGACGGCGTGGTTCACATAGCCGTGCGGCAGCTTCTCGGACTGGCGGAGCACACCTTCAAATACGAAGCCGAGCCGTTCAGGGATGGCCCTGCTTGCTTTGTTGCCGGTGGCACAGCGGATTTCAATCCGGTTTAGCTCCATTTCCAGCAGGGCGTAATCGACAAACACCCGGCAGGCGCTGGTCATATAGCCGTAGCCTTCATAGCCTTCGCCCAGCCAGTAGCCGATGCCGACCGAGCGGCTCAGCCAGTCAATCTCATGATAACCGATGATGCCGGCCAGCTCCCCACGGACCCACAGTCCGGCGGTGAAGCCCCCGTTGTCGCTGCCCTGCTTGACGGCATTTTTGATGAATGTGGTGATATGGGCCTGTTCGGAAACTCCGTCTACCCATGGCAGCCATTGTCTGAGCCGCAGCCGCGAGCGCTCAACCAGCGCGAACATTTGGCGGGCATGCTCCGGCATCAGCAGCTTTAGCACAAGCTCATCATCTACGACATAATTAAACATGCGGCTGTCTCCTCTCACGGTCCGGACCGATAGGGTATTTAACGCTTTTTCCACTCAAGGGCGTAAATGTCCTCTTCGAGCGATTGCATCCGCTGTACGGCCAGGGTGCGGCAGTCGCTCAGCGCAGCGTTATAAACAGCAGGACCGAGCTCCTTAAGGAAAAACTCCAGCAGGTTATCCGCAGCGAGATGGCCGATCGTTTCCCCGCGTTCCGCTTCAAAATAGCTGCGGATGTTCTCCGTAATGAGATCGCGCTGCTCTTTTGGCAGCTTAATTGGCTTCATAGATGAGTCCCCCTTTTTTTAATATAAGAAAGTACATGTTTCACGCAATGCTGTATCCGTATCTTTCCTGCACAAACGGATACCGGTCTGTTCAGGACGGCGTAGCCATTCATTTTAGCTGAAAAAATGTAAATGCCTCATGCTTTCCATGCTACTCTATCGTCCGGAGCGAAGTCAAAGCCCCCCCGGTTGAGAGGAATCGATTACCCATTTCATTGATCATTCTCCGGTTAACGGGTATATTAATAGGAAACATGTTCATACAAGGACGTAAATTACAGAACGAGAGGTTGATAGCTGTGGAGAACCGTGGAACACCCTCCAATTTCATTAAGAATATCATTACCGAAGATTTGAGCTCAGGTAAAGTACAAGAAGTGGTCACCCGCTTTCCGCCGGAGCCGAACGGTTATTTACATATCGGACATGCCAAGGCGATCTGGATTAACTTTACACTGGCTGATGAATTCGGGGGTAAAACAAACCTGCGCTTCGACGACACCAATCCGCTAAAAGAGGACACGGAATATGTTAACTCCATCAAGGAGGATGTAAAGTGGCTTGGTTACGAGTGGGAAGAGCTGCGGTTTGCATCCGACTATTTCGGGGAAATGTACGAACGGGCTGAGCTGCTGATCCAAAAAGGCAAGGCCTATGTGGACGACCTGTCCGCCGATCAGATCCGCGAGCTGCGCGGCACGTTGACCGAACCCGGCAAGAACAGCCCGTTCCGTGAGCGCAGCGCTGAAGAGAGCCTAGACCTGTTCCGGCGTATGCGTGCAGGGGAATTCAAGGACGGCGAGAAGGTGCTGCGCGCCAAGATTGATATGGCTTCGCCTAACATCAACCTGCGCGACCCGGTCATCTACCGGATTTCGCATTCCCATCACCATAATACCGGCGATGCATGGTGTATCTACCCGATGTATACCTTTGCGCATCCGCTGGAGGATGCCATCGAGCATGTCACCCACTCGCTTTGCTCTCTGGAGTTCGAAGACCAGCGCCCATTCTATGACTGGGTTATCGCTGAGTGCGAGATGGAGGCAGCGCCGCACCAGTATGAATTCGGCCGGCTTAATCTGGCCCAGACGGTAACCAGCAAGCGCAAGCTGAAGCTGCTGGTGGATGAAGGCCATGTTGACGGCTGGGATGATCCGCGGATGCCTACAATCTCCGGACTGCGCCGCCGCGGCTACACGCCGGAAGCGATCCGCAGCTTCGTGCATGAGACTGGTATTTCCAAGAGTCAGGGCCTTGTTGACCTGCAGATGCTGGAGCATTTCATCCGAGAGGACCTGAAGCTGACCGTACCGCGGACCATGTCCGTACTGCGGCCGCTGAAGGTGATTATTACGAATTATCCGGAAGGTCAGACGGAGTATTTTGAGATTGAGAACAACGTGGAGAACCCGGAAATGGGCACACGCCAGATTCCGTTCTCCCGCGAAATCTACATTGAGCGCGATGACTTCATGGAAGTACCGCCGAACAAGTACTTCCGTCTCTTCCCTGGCAATGAGGTGCGCCTGAAGAATGCCTACTTCATCAAGTGTACGGACTTCATCAAGGATGAGAACGGCGAGGTTGTAGAGCTGCACTGTACCTATGATCCGGAGACAAGAAGCGGCAGCGGCTTCACCGGCCGTAAAGTCAAAGGCACCTTGCATTGGGTCGATGCCGGCCAGGCAGTCCCGGCAGAATTCCGCCTGTATGAGCCGCTGATCTCGGCCGAAGAAGCTGATGCCGAGGCTGAGGTTGAAGGCCTTGAGGTGTCGGCCGACAAGCCTGAGCCAAGCTTCCTCGATCAGCTTAACCCGAATTCGCTGCAGATCCTGCAGGGCTTCGTGGAGCCGGGCCTGAAGGACAGCGTGCCGCAGGACAAGTTCCAGTTCTTCCGCCACGGTTACTTTAACGTGGATAGCAAATACTCGACCCCTGAACACCTTGTGTTCAACCTGGTCGTTTCCCTGAAAAGCTCGTTCCAGCCTGGGAAGTAAGGCTGCATAATAAAAAGCTGTCCCCGTTGTCTAGCGATGACGGGGACAGCCTTTTTGCGGTCTGTTTGTTTTCTGCTACGAGATGGTGACAGCATCTAGCGGGCTGGTAGGCTGTCGCTGGCTCTAACCAAAGGGAAAGGTCCCTTTGAATAGCCAGTATAGTATGCTACTGGTGCGAATCAAAGGGAGAAATCCCACTAACGAGCCCGATCCACCCTGCTGAGGGCACGAATAGAGGGAAAAATCCCACTAACGAGCCTGATCCACCCTGCTGAGGGCACGAATAGAGGGAAAAATCCCACTAACGAGCCCAATCTACCCGACTGAGAGCACGAATAGAGGGAAAAATCCCACTAACGAGCCCAATCTACCCTGCTGGGAGCACGAATAGAGGGAAAAATCCTACTAACGAGCCCAATCTACCCTGCTGAGAGCACGAATAGAGGGAAAAATCCCACTAACGAGCCCGATCGGCCTACCCTGCTATTACTAAAATAAGTAATTGTCCAACATATTATGGATATACTCATATTTACGGATTCGGCTGCCATTTGCGCTCAGGACGGGCGTTAGCCTGCCTTTTTCACACAATTTAGTGATATGCCTTTTGATCGTTTTGGGATCAGCAGCGAGGCCATTTACCAGGTCAACAGGCCGGATGATTCCGTCCGATCGCGCAGCTAGCCGCAGAATTTCCAGCTCCATCTTTGAATGCTTGCCGCCCTCATTATCAGCATTTGTCAGCATACTCGAAAGTAATAAAGCTTTTAGCAATGAAATAGTCAGCTCCGGCGCGGACCCCAAGTCATCGTACGGTACCGCGACCACACGATACCCTGCAATCTGCAGATAAGTTTCCCTGTTTAACTCCTGGCGGTATCTGGTCCGGTCGGTGTTCTGCACATGGGGGCCATAGCCCTTGATCTCAATTGCAAACTTGACCTGCCCCGGCTTCCAGACATAGTCAACAAAGTAAGGACGGCCGCGCCAATCGGAGACCTCATACTCCGGATGGAGATGATTAAAATGCCCAAATAGCGGCCACCATACCCGCTCGGCAAATAACTTCTCCCCATGCCCGTGCCCCCGCTCCAGACGATCCAGACGTTCGCCGGTTCTCCTCCGCTTATGCCGGCTCAGCCATTTCTCATGCTCTTCAACAAATCCCATTTATAAATCTCCCCCTGCATACAAAAATATAAAAAAAGTCCCGCACCCCAATCAGCATGGAGTACGGGACGTTCTTCGTCCGTTTTTTTGATTATAAAATTTGCCGGTTAGCAGCGTCAATGACATCACCGGTATTCCGGGCCACTAGGAGTTGAATGAAACTAATTGATAACCCTCGCCCCTTAATTCTCAAACTCCTCCAGCTCCTCCTGGGCATTCGGGCGGTAGCCGCCGCGGATGACGAACAGTGCCATCAGGCCGAAGCCGCAGGTTCCGATGAAGGTGAGAAAAGCACCGGACTGGTACATGCTCTGTGCGCCCAGGTTCTGGTACAGCCAGCCGCCGAGCACGCCGCCCAGAATGCCGGCGATGCCGCTCCAGGTCAGCGTATACAGAGCCTGTCCGGAGGAGCGGTAAGGCTTTGGAACAAGCAGCATCGTCAGCTGGGTGCCGACATAGAAGAAGCCCCCGAAGGTAATGCAGTGCAGAATCTGGATGAGTGCCACCTGAACCGGCGAAGTTGCCCCGGCCATCAGGCCCCAGCGGAACAGAAACAGCGCGCTTACTGCAGCCAGCAAGCCCAGCAGTACGGAAATTTTGCGCTTCAGGAAGCGGTCGCACAGCACCAGCACGCCCATCTCCAGAATGGAGGAGAGGAAGACGGCGAGTCCGATCATGGTTTTGCTGCCGCCGAGTTCGGTTATATACAGCGACACAAAGGTGTTATTCATCGTATTGGGGATGGACACCAGGATGCCGAAGAAGATAAAGCACAGAAAGAACGGATTATAAAAAATCTGCCGGAAGCCCTTGAACGGCAGCGGCGCAATCCCGATGGAGTGACTCAGCCGCGGCAGTGCAACCAGGGCGAGCATCGCCAGGCCGAGCAGCACCGCGAACAGATAGGATAATACGGAAACGCCAGCCCACTCAATCACCGGACCTGCCAAAATAGCCGTAAAGGCCCAGCCCAGTGACCCCCACAGCCGGTAGGAGCTGAAGCGGTGTCCCGTATTCTCGATATAGCTGAGAATCATGGTATTGCTCTGGGCAAACAGCGGACCCTGAAAGAAATAGAAAAAAAGGATGGAGATATAAATCATTTCATATGTATAGGCCTGAAAAACAAGCTGCGACAGCACCAGTGTCCCGGTAAGCATAACAAGGACGATCCTCCGGATATTCTGATACTTGTCGGTCCAGATTCCCCAGAACGGATTGGCTACGATGGAAACCAGTGCGCCTACCGACATCAGGCTGCCGATTTCAAGCTTGTTCATGCCGACATCCTGCAGATAAAGCGGAAAAAAGCTGGTGAACAGAACGACTGTCCCGTATACAAAAAAGTTAAACCATTTCAGAGAGGCAAAAGTTGGCTGCTTATTGTCATTGTCCCGCAAATTGGGCACTCCTTTCCCGCCAGATGCCATGCCTTCCATGGAAGCACTATGAAATAGGCCCCATATATCACTGTAACATTAGTTGAAAAGGGATACAAACCATGTTTTATAAAACGCAGCCTTAAAAAGAGTGTAGTCAGGCCTAATACAGCGCCGCATGCATATAACGCCTCAGCAGCCGCCTGTTCTTCTGCATCCTATGACCCGTCATATGCCGACGCTTGTTGTCCCGCCGTTCCGCTGTTTTCAGATGGTAAAGTCTGATACGATTATCATATTATATCCCGCAACAGGAGGACAACATGACGCGTTATTCAGGAATTATACTTACCGGCGGAGCCTCGCGCCGGATGGGTACAGATAAAGCGCTGCTTGAGCTTGGCGGCAGGCCTGTCTTGGCCCGGCTGGCTGAAGAGCTGGGGCAGCTGGCAGATAGCACAATCATCGCCTGCGGACCCCGGCAGCGCCTGGAGTACGGCAGCCTAGGCCTGCTGCAGGTGACGGATGTCTATCCGGGCTGCGGCCCCCTGGCTGGACTTCATGCCGCACTCAGGCATACGCGGCAGGATTGGAATCTGGTAGCAGCCTGTGACCTGCCGTTTGCCTCGGCGGAGTTTCTGCGTTACATGCTCACCGCTCATACAGAAAGCCAAATGAATACCGGCAGCCCCGGGCAGTCCGGCGGTGCAGATGCCGCAGTAGCAGTATCCCGGGAAGGCCGGGTGCAGCCGCTCCTCGGCCTGTATCACAAGCGGGTGCTTCCGGTGCTGGAAGCGGCGCTTGATGCCGGGAATTACAGGTTCATGGACTGTCTTAACAAGCTGGATGTGCTGTATGTGCCGGAGTCCGGGTTTACATCAGCTGCAGCCGATACGCCATCTCCTGTATTCAACATGAACACACCAGCGGACTATGCAGCAGCTGCAGCGCTTGTGCATTGAGCTTTAAGGCATTAACTTTTCCGATCCTGTTTAATTTCAGTTTAAATATCCGCCTTAAACTACAGAGGATCATTCCACCAAGAAAAGAGGAATCCCATGAATACAAATAAACCGGACCGGAAGGAGCGGCAGGGTGCGGCCATGAAGCCGTTCCTGAAGCTGCTGCATCAGACCAAGCCCTCCTACGGGCTTCTTGCAGTTGCCGTTCTGCTGAGCATGGTTTCAACCCTGGTCGGCCTTGTCATCCCTATGTTCACCAAAAATCTGGTCGACGGCTTCTCCTTGGCCTCCATCAGCAGGCTGCAGATTGCGGGCATTGCCGGAGCGTTCATCGCCCAGACGATTGCCGGCGGTGTGTCCATTTACCTGCTGAATTATGTGGGACAAAAGACAGTAGCGGCACTGCGTGACCGGCTGTGGCGCAAATTCCTGGTGCTGCCCGTGTCCTATTTTAACGATAACCGCACAGGCGAAAGCGTCAGCCGGATGACCAATGATACCGGGATTCTCAAAACATTAATCTCCGAGCATCTAGCCAGCCTCTTCACCGGCGTGATTTCAATTGTCGGCTCGATTTCGGTCCTGCTGTATCTGAACTGGAAAATGACGCTGGTGCTGTTCACCGTGCTGCCGTTGTCTGCGCTCATACTTGTGCCGCTGGGCCGTCAGATGTATAAAATATCGAAAGGGACGCAGGACGAAACGGCTTCTTTTACCGCTACGTTAAGCGGGGTGCTGTCAGAAATCCGGCTGGTGAAGTCCTCCGGGGCGGAAGCCAGAGAATATGAGGCCGGGCGGACCGGCATTATGAATCTGCTCTCTTTTGGCATACGGGAAGGTAAAATCAGTGCGATGATCAGCCCGCTGGTCTCCTTCGTGTTCATGATGCTGCTGGTGGTGATTATCGGCTACGGTGGTATGCAGGTGTCGTCGGGTGCGTTAACCGCTGGCGAGCTGGTCGCTTTTATCCTCTATCTGATCCAGATTGTGATGCCGCTGACCCAGCTGACCCAATTCTTCACCCAGATCCAGAAGGCCAAAGGCGCTTCGGAACGGATCATTGAAACGTTGGCGGCGGAAGAGGAGGTGTATGAAGGAGCTGAGGAAGCCGTTCAGGTGAAAGCGCCAATTGTAATTGAAGATCTGAGCTTTGGATATAAGACTGGCGAGCAGGTGCTGAACAAGGTCAGCTTCACCATGCAGCCGGGTCAGGTTACAGCGATTGTGGGTCCGAGCGGCGGCGGGAAAACAACTCTTTTCTCATTGCTGGAACGCTTCTATCGGCCGGATCACGGCCTCATTAAGCTTGGCGGCAAGCCTGTTTCCACGTTCTCGCTGCGCTCCTGGCGTAAGCTGATCGGCTATGTATCACAGGAGAGTCCCCTGCTCGCCGGAACGATTGCCGACAATCTCGCCTATGGGCTGGACCGGCAGGTCACTGAAGCCGAAATGCGGCGTGCTGCGGAGATGGCGTATGCCGAAAAGTTCATTGAGGAGCTGCCGGACGGGTATCAGACCGATGTCGGTGAACGCGGTGTGAAGCTGTCCGGCGGACAGCGCCAGCGGATTGCGATTGCCCGGGCGCTGCTGCGTGATCCGCAGATCCTGATGCTGGATGAGGCAACCTCAAGTCTTGACAGCCAGTCTGAGGCGGTTGTGCAAAAGGCTTTGTCGAACCTCATGAAGGGGCGGACGACGATCGTTATTGCCCACCGGCTCGCGACGGTCGTGAACGCGGACCAGATTATTTTTATGGAAAAAGGCCGGATTACCGGCAAAGGCACACACAAGGAGCTGCTGCTGGATCATGAGCTGTACCGGGAATTCGCGGAGCAGCAGCTGCAAATGAATGTACCTGAGCTGGAGAGCGCCCCGGCAGAGGGAGAGGAGGCACCTTTGGAATATGGCCAAAATACTGGTGGCGGACGACGATCCGCACATCCGCGAATTGGTGGAAGTCTTTTTGAAGGCTGAAGGCATGGATGAGGTATATAGTGCTTCCGATGGTGTGGAGGCGCTGAAGCTGATGGAGGAGAACGGTGCGGATCTGGCAATTATTGATGTGATGATGCCCAGGATGGACGGCTGGGAGCTGTGCCGCGAGCTGCGCAGGAGCTATGATATCCCGATTCTGATGCTGACCGCCAAGGGGGAAACCGCACAGATTGTAAAAGGGTTTGAGCTCGGTACAGACGATTATCTGGTGAAGCCGTTTGAGCCGCCGGTGCTGATTGCCAGGGTAAAAGCGCTGCTGAAACGTTACCAGATTTCCGCCGCGCAGAGTGTAACCATTGGCCGTTTACGCATGAACCGCAAAACCTATGAGGTCTCCTCGGAGCTCGGCAGCCTTACCCTGCCGCTCAAGGAATTTGAGCTGCTGTTCAAGCTGGCCAGCTATCCCGGCCAGACACTGACGCGTGACCGGCTGATTGAGGAGATCTGGGGCTATGATTTTGAAGGGAATGAGCGGACGCTGGATGTGCATGTCGGCCGGCTGCGCGAGCGGTTTCCCCGGGAACAGTACGGGTTTAACATCCGTACAATCCGCGGGCTGGGCTACCGTCTGGAGGTGGATAAATAGATGGACAGAGGCAGGGCAGCGGATATTTTCAAAGCGGTTCTGGGTATCCTTGTGGTCATTACAGGCTTCTATCTATCGTGGAACGGCGGGTATTTCGGGTTAAAGCTGCTGGAGAAGCATTTTGGCTGGTCCCTGACGCCATATAAATCCCAGCTGCTGACGATGGTGCTGCAGTTCCTCATTCTGTTTCTGCTGGCCGGCACAACGGCGCTGATCGGCCGTCTGCGGGGCGATGAGCGGGCTTTTTATATTCCGATCATTACCGCCATGAGGCAGATTGCCCAGGGGAATTTCAAAGTAGAGATCGAAAACAGCCGGCGCTACGGCCAGTTCGGCAGTATTGTAGAGGGCATTAATGAAATGGCCAGTGAGCTGGGCCGGATGGAGATTATGCGCCAGGATTTTATCTCCAATGTGTCGCATGAAATCCAGTCGCCGCTCACCTCTATCCGCGGCTTTGCCCGCGCCCTGCGGGATGAAGGTCTCAGTGCCGAGGCCAGACAGCATTACCTGGATATTATCGAGGCGGAGAGCAGCCGGCTGTCCGGGCTCAGCGACAATCTGCTGAAGCTGTCGGCGCTGGAGGCGGGAAGCTTTCCGTTTGAGGCTAAGCCGTACCGGCTGGACAGGCAGCTGCGCGATATGATTCTGGCTGCCGAGCCGCAGTGGCTGGAAAAGGATATTGAAGTGGAGGCAGACCTGGGGGACACCGTGGTCGTTGCCGTTCAGGATCTGATGAGCCAGGTATGGACGAACCTGCTGCATAACAGCATCAAATTCACGCCGCAGGGCGGGCAGATCTATGTCCGGCTGCGGCCGGTGGAGCATGGCGTCGAAGTGGAGCTGCGGGATAGCGGAATCGGGATAGCGGAGGAGGAGCTGCCGCGGATTTTTGAACGGTTCTACAAGGCGGATAAGGCACGGAGCGCCAGCGGGGGCGGAAGCGGACTGGGTCTATCGCTGGTAAAAAAGATTGTTGAGCTCCATGAAGGCAGCATAACGGTAACAAGCCGCCCCGGCGAGGGGACGGATTTTGTGGTCCGGCTGCCGCAGCGGCTTCAATAAAGCTGCCTGATATGGCGCAGCAAAGCTTGTGGGAGACAGCAGCTGACAAATGTCAATTTGTCAGCTGCTGCTCTTTTTGTTCCGGCGTCCCGGCGGGAGTCCTGAGTCTGTCTACATATTAAGGTTACACATTGACGGGTTCTCTTATTATTGCGGCCAATGCCGGCAGGCCTCTTTGCAGCTCATCGGGAGAGGCATAGGCGTAGGAAAGACGGAGATGCCGGCTGTCGCCGCGGTCGTACAGATCGCCGGTGTTGAGCAGCAGCCCGGCCCGCCGGGCGGACTCGAACAGCCGGCGCAGCGGCAGCGGGCGGTGCAGGGACAGCCAGATGTAGAAGCCGCCGGCGGGTGCGCTCCAGGTGGCCAGCCCGCTGAAGTGGGCGTCCAGCAGCTGCAGCATCAGCGCGCGCCGTTCACGCAGCCTGCTGCGCAGCAGGGCAAGGTGCTCCTCGTGGTAGCCGCCGTCCAGCCACCGGGCGGCGGCCATCTGGGACAGGGAGCTTGCACCGTAATCGGTCTGCATTTTGATGTCGGCGAGCCGGCGGATAACCGGCTCCGGGCCGACGATCCAGCCGATACGCAGGCCCGGGCTGGCCGCCTTGGAGAGTGTGCCCAGATGCAGCACTCTTCCCTCGCGGTCCAATGCCTTCAGCGGCAGCGGGGGCGGTGCATCCAGCCACAGCTCCTGGTAAGCCCCGTCCTCCAGAATCGGCAGTCCGATCCCGCCGGACACAGCCATCAGCTCCTGCCTCCGCGTCTCATCCATGACAATTCCGGTTGGATTGTGGAAGCTCGGGATGGTATAGAGCATGGCCGCCCTGGTCCGCAGGGTTTCCGCTGCCAGCCGGCTGACCACCATGCCGCTCTCATCCACCTGCAAGCCGCTGAACTTTATGCCTGCAGATTGAAAGGCATGAATGGAGTAGAGGTAGGACGGCCTCTCCAGCAGGATTGTCGAGCTGCGCGGCAAGAGGCCCAGCGCAATCAGCTGCAGCCCTTGGAGCGCGCCGGAGGTGATCAGAATGGAGCCGGGCTCAGCCTGAATCCCCTGCTTCAGCAGCTGGCGGCTGACGGCGCTGCGGAGCCCGGCATTGCCGAGAGGCTCCTCGTAGGCCAGCGGCGGCAACGGCCGGGAGGCGAGCTCTGCCAGCACCCGGGTCATGGCTTCGCCGGGCAGCAGCTCAGGCGCAGGCTCGCCGGTACCGAGACGGATCAGTCCCGGCTCGAATTCAAGCCGGTTGATCGCCTGCACAGCAGGCAGATTGGGGTAATGTGTTCCCTCCTCCAGATAATCACTCCAGCTGCCGTGAGCAGTACTGTTGTTACTGTGGTTGTCGGCAGCGGTAACCCGGGTTCCCCCGCCGCGTCTGCCCTCAATCAGCCCCTGCCCGGCAAGCGTCCCCAGCGCCGTCATTAACGTGCTGCGGTTCACGCCTAGCAGGCGGCAGAGCTCACGCTGCGGGGCCAGCTTCATGCCCGCGGGCCAGGCGCCGCTGCTGATTCTCGCGCTGAAGCAGGACGATATTTGCACGTGCAGCGGCAGCGGAGAAGCGGGGTCGGGCCGCCAGTCCTCCTGAAAATAAGCGGCAGGCGGAGCGTTGCCGAGCGGTACGCCTGATGGGGCAGAGTTAACAATATTCTGCGGTGGAGTGTGGGCTTGCGGGACGCCCGACCGGCTGGAGTTCAAATTCAAAGGGCAGGCTCCTTTTCTATGCTGAGTATATTGATCGTATACAGCTAGTCTCTTGTGGACTCTTTTCCCGGAGTATATCATATTCTGCAGTTTGTTCTTAACTTGGTTGGCAGGCTGAATAAGATTTGGATGGTTACTGGCGGGACGGAAGCGTGTACGATAAACGGGCAACGGAATGGCGGAAAAGGGGAGCTTATAATGACAGAGGCAATTGTACATGGAATGATTCTGGCTTTTGGACTGATTTTACCGTTAGGGGTGCAAAATATATTTGTCTTTAACCAGGGGGCATTGCATTCAAGGTTTCGCAGTGTGCTGCCCGTCGTTGTAACGGCTGCGCTGTGTGACACCCTGCTGATTGCGGCTGCAGTCGGTGGGGTGTCGCTGCTGCTGCTTACGCTGGACTGGCTGACTCCGGTAGTCTACGGGGCGGGCGTGCTGTTTCTTGGGTACATGGGCTGGCAGATATGGTCGGCGGCTCCGGCATCCGGAGAGGTGAAGCAGCTCTCAACCAGGGGGCAGGTCGGCTACGCGCTGTCGGTGTCACTCCTGAATCCGCATGCCCTGCTGGATACGGTCGGTGTTATCGGTACGGGCTCGCTTGGCTACGAAGGGGCTGAACGCTGGGGATTCGCTGCGGCAACGGCTGCTGTATCCTGGCTGTGGTTTCTGGGTCTGGCAGGGGCAGGGAGAATACTCGGACGGGCGGATACCTCAGGCAAGGCCATCCGGCTGCTGAACCGGGGATCGGCACTGCTGATCTGGGCGATGGCTGTTTATATGGGGCTTCAGCTGTGGAGAAGCTTCCAGGCCTAAAATAATCCCGCATAACAGAGCGGTGACATGGAAACTGGCTCTGACGATTTGCAGGATTTTGTAAAAAAATATACGGGGGTGTTCCAAACAGCCTTTACAGGCTGGTGGAACACCCCCGTCTTATGTCAGCCGCCGATCTGCGACATGCGCCGCTTGGTCGGCGTATGGCTCTGGGCCTTCTTCTCCAGGGCCAGAGCCATTTCATGATTATGCGGCTTGTTGCCCAGCGCCCGGCGGAACAAGTCCTGCACAGCCGCAGGGTCCTGCACGAGCGGGCGTACATTGTATTCGTCCGCCCAGTACAGGCAGGCCTTGATGTGGCCGTCGGCCGTCAGCCTCAGCCGGTTGCAGTTGTCGCAGAAATGCTCGCTGACCGGATGGATCAGCCCGAAGGTGCCCTGCGCACCGGTAACGCGCCGGTTCTGTGAAGGTCCGTTGCCGGAGGGCATCCCGGCTTCCTCGGTTGTCCAGCCGGCCGCAGTGCAGGCGTCGATGACCGTCTCCAGCGGCAGATAGGTCTGCCGCCAGGAATCACTGGCACTGCCGATCGGCATATATTCAATGAATCGCACATTAAGCGGGCTGTTCAAAGTGAGCGAGATGAAATCCTTGATTTCATCATCGTTGATGCCCTTCATCAGCACGACGTTCAGCTTGATCGGGGAGAGACCGGCCGCATGGGCGGCTTCAATTCCCTTCAGGACCCTTGAGACATCACCGCCGCGCGTGATCATCGAGAAGCGGTCCTGCTTCAGTGAATCAAGGCTGATATTCACCCGCGATAGCCCGGCCTGCTTCAGCAGGGCGGCTTTGGAGGGGAGCATCATGCCGTTGGTTGTGAGTGAGATATCGTCAATCCCTGGTATGGCAGCAATCATGGAGACAAGCTGCTCCAGATCCTTGCGCACCAGCGGTTCTCCGCCGGTGAGCCGTACTTTGCGCAGCCCGAGCGGCGCGAGCGCCTTCATGACAGCGGTAATTTCTTCATAGCTCATAATCTCGTCCTGCGGCTGGAATTGCATTCCTTCCGCCGGCATACAATAAATGCAGCGCAGGTTGCAGCGGTCTGTAACCGAAATGCGGAGATAATCATGTAATCGTCCAAAAGGGTCGGTCAACGGTTCCATAAGCTCCTCCCTTCTTCATGATGCATTTTATATTAAATTTTAAAGACTACAATAGTTCCCGTCAATAAAAGGACAACCTAAATGATAGGGGGACAATAGTACCGAGGCGCAGTCTAAATTTGACAGAAGTGCGACAATTTATCCCAATGGACATAGAATGCTCACCGAAAGCGCTTTACATGTTCGATATAATAAAGGTGCCTAGACAGAAGTCTTTACATTTGATCTTTTGCGAAAGACACAGCTATGATACCGGAAGCGCAGCAGCTGATCAGCTGCCTCAGAAGATGCGCCCGGTCAAACCAATAGGGAGGTTTTGCAAAATGACGATACCCACTGTTCCAGCGCTTGTTGTACCGGAGGTGTTTAGCCGCTGGCTCGAGAGCCGCGGTTTAATATATCAGATCTTGGTTGATTTTTACGGCCGAAAGCCGTCCCTTTCGCTTGTCGCCCAGTGGAGAGCGAACCGGCAGATGAGTATTGCTGCAGAGCTGACGGAGGGCGGCAGGGAGCTGAAGCGCTACCTGTGCGGCCAGGACCCGTCGGAGCTTCCACAGATCTGCGAGAAGGAGAAGGCCGAGTATGTGAGACTGATGAACGAGCGCTCTGCCAGCCTGTTCTCTGCACGCGAGGCTATTCAGCTCGGCCGGGAGCAGGAATTCTGCAATGAGCTGTCCGAGCTGTATGCTTCTGCAGGTGTTGTATTTAAGAAGTGCAGCGGCGAAGCGGATGACCATATCTCAATTGAACTGGAATTCATGGCCGTTATGCATGAACGGATGCTGTTCAACAGCTTCTCTGTGCGCAGCGCAATGGAGCTTCTGGATATCCAGGTACGCTTCCTGGAGGAGCATCTGCTGAAGTGGACGCCGCAGTTCTGCAGCCGGCTGAATGCCGCAACGTCCAGCCCGCTGTATTTGGGCCTTAGCCATATGCTGGAGGAATTTCTGCCGCAGGATCTGCAGATGCTGCGTGCCTGGAGGGCCTCGCTGGAGAGCAGCGCCTCAACAATGGCATAGGATGGCGGGAACGCTATCCTAGCTATATCTGAATATACTTAATGCTGAAAAGGCGCCTTTCCGTTTAGGGAAGGCGCCTTTTTCGGCTTTCTATAATTTACTCCTGGGCCTGCTTCTTGCGGAATTTCATCAGGAACTCATAGACTACCGGCACGACAACGAGTGTCAGCAGGGTAGAGCTGACCAGCCCGCCGATAACGGTCACGCCGAGTCCCTTGGAAATAATGCCGGCGCTGTTCTCAAGGCCGGTGACCAGCGGAAGCAGTGCACCGATGGTGGCCAGCGCCGTCATCAGAATCGGGCGGAGACGGGTGCCGCCGGCCTCAAGCAGAGCCTGCCGCGTGGTCATTCCTTCATTTTCTTTGTGGATGACACGGTCAATCAGTACGATCGCGTTGGTTACGACGATCCCGATCAGCATCAGCGCGCCCATGAGCGCGGAGACATTCAGCGTCTCCCCGGCCAGCAGCAGGGCAACGAGGGCGCCAATGACGGTGAACGGCAGGGAGAACAGGATCGCGAACGGTGCCAGACCGCCGCCGAAGGTGACGACGAGCACAAAGTATACAATGGCAACGGCCGCTGCCATGGCGATTCCAAGCTGGCCGAAGGTTTCATTGATCTGCTCGGTTACACCGCCAAAGGAGACGGTGACTCCATCAGGGAGATCGAGCGCTTCTATTTTTTCCTTCACAGTGTTGGAAGCACTGTTTACGTCAGTAGCGATAATGTCTGCAGTGACTTCTACGCTCATTTTACCGTCGATCCGGGTGATCGAGTCCGGTGAAGTGCCTTTTTCGATGGTTGCGACCTGGCTGACCGGCACTGTAAATCCAAGCGGCGAGGCGAGCATGGCGTCTTCCATCTCCTGAATGCTGCTGTAAGTGGTTGTATCAGCTTCAATGTAGACGTTGTAGTTCTTACCGTCCACAGCCACTTCAGTCAGCACCGGACGGGTATTCACCGGGCTCAGCTTCATCGCGAGCTGTCCGGCAGTCAGACCGAGCGAGCTGAGCTTGGCCTGATCGGCAACGATCGTGTATTGCTCATAGGATTCAGAGAGGCTGGTATCCCCATCCTTGAAGTTTTTGGTGTCGGCATTCACAATGCCGGCTATCTCGTCGGCCACCGGCTTCAATTGCTCCAGCGTGTCGCCAAAGATATTTACAGTCAGCGTATTGCCGCCGAGACCGCCGCCGGTCATACCGGACATGTCACCCCACACGCCATCCGGCACTTCAGCCGTCAGATTTTCAATTAGCTCTTCTTTTACCGTCTCAAAGTCTGGAGTATCGCTGTCATAGGTAATATAGAAAAGGCCGGAGTTATTAGAACCCATTCCCATAAACCCGCTGCCCCCGATGGAGTACTGCAGGTTGGTCACATGCTTCTGGGCGAGAATGAATTTCTCAGCCTCCAGACCATGCTCCTGTACATCCTCAGCCGTCTGTCCGGCTTTTGGCGTGAAGGTCATAATTACACTCTTGTCCTCCTGGGAAGGCATGAAGCTGACCCCGATCGGTTTGATCAGGAACAAGCTGCCTGCAAGCAGCAGAACTGCGGCTCCAAATGTAATCAGTTTATGAGAGAGACACCAGTCCAGGATTCTCTGATAGCCGGCAGCCATTCTGCCCGGTTTTTCCTCGTGCACTTTTTTGCCTTTTTTGAGGCCGCCCCGGAACAGGGAATGAGCCAGTGCAGGCACAAGCGTGATAGCCACAATCAGGGAAGCAATCAGCGAGAAGACCATGGTCAGGGCAAACGGCAGGAACAGCTCGCCCACCATTCCGCTGACAAAAGCAAGCGGCAGGAATACGGCGATCGTAACAATCGTCGAAGACATGATGGGTACGAACATCTCGCGTGTAGCCGCGCTGATCAGCTCTCTGCCGCGCAGCTTCTCGCCGGAAAGCGACATGCGGCGGTAAATATTCTCGATAACGACAATCGAGTCATCGACTACCCGGCCTATGGCCACGGTCATCGCGCCCAGCGTCATCATATTCAGGGTAATGTCCATCTGGCGCAGACACAGCACAGCAATGAGCAGCGACAGCGGAATGGAGATAATGGAAATGATGGTGGAGCGGATATTCCGCAGGAACAGCAGGATGATCAGGACTGCGAAAAGGGCGCCAAAAACAGCTTTGGACAGCATCGTATGCACAGAATCCTCAATCGGCTTACCCTGATCAAGCAGTACAGTCAGGTCAAGCGACCCGTACTGCTGTTTAAGCTCCTCGGTCTTGTCCTTGACGCTGTTTACAACCTCAACCGTATTGGCATCATTAGCCTTCACAATCTGGATGCCGATGGATTCCTTGCCGTTCGTACGAGAGATCGACTCCGATTTGCCGGTAACCTCAATTGCGGCAAGCTCTCCAAGCTTCACGGTCGGAAGTCCGGCGGCAGCTGCATTAGCCGCGCCAGCACCAGCAGCACCAGCGGCACCTGCACCGGCATCGGCTGAACCCGAGGCAGCGGAAGGCACAAGCGGCACAGTCAGATTTTCAAGATCCTCCACCGTGCTGATATTGCCGTCTACGACAACCGCCTTTTGTGATTCGTCCAATTCAAACAGGCCAAGCGGTACACGCAGGGACGAGGCCTGGACAATGCCTTTTACCGTATCCTCGGTCAGGCCGTATTGCTTGAGTTTCGCCTGGTCAAACTTGAGGGAGACTTCCTTCACATACTGGCCGGCGATCGACACGGAGGCGACACCCTCGATATCTTCCAAGGCAGGCCGGATGTCGTTCTCAGCAATACGGGTAAGCTCCTCAAGATCCGCCGGGCCGTTGCCCGCCAGGCTGAGCGAGATCACCGGCAGCGAGCTTAGGCTGAACCGGGAAATCTGCGGCTTCCGGGCATCCTCCGGCAGAGTCACTTCATTCAGCGCCTCGCGTACAGCGGCTGTGGCATTATCCAGATTTGTTCCGTAATCGAACTCAATCTGGATGCTGGAGGCATTCTCCAGCGATGACGATGTAATGGTCTTGACACCGTCCACATTGCGGAGCTTCTGCTCCAGCGGCTTGCTGACATCATTAACGACGCCCTCAGGCGCTGCACCCGGATATATCGTTGTAACGCTGAGATAAGGGATGCTGATATTAGGCAGTGTCTCCTGCTTCATCGTCAGACCGCTGTACAGTCCGGCGAATACGATAATGATCGTCAGAAGCCAAATCGCAAATTTGTTTTTGAGTGAAAATTGAATCAGGCTTTTCATAAGTTACGTTTCTGCTCCTCTCTCTAAAAAAGCGCATGAATTTGGAATGTAAGGCGAAACTAGCTTTTGCAGTGCTTCAAGCTCCCCCTGCACAGCCGGATAGGCCTGGAGGTTGGCAATCATTCCCCGGATAATCGCTTTGCGGGGCTCCGGCATCAGGAATTCGCTCTCCAGAATGGACAGGGACTCCAGACCATCGTCTGCGTCCGGTTGCCCGTCAGACGGAGCGCTGCTGAGCGTATTCCGCATCTCTTTGATGAGCTGCAGCGGACTGCGGCGCCGGCTGCCTTCATGGCCGTTCAGCCAGCTCTCCAGCACGCCGGCGGTAATCAGCGGCTCCTGACGGCCGGTCAGCAGGCCTTGCGCAACAATGTCGAGCAGATCGACCAGATGATCCGCCATGCGCGAGATCGCAACCTGCGATTCCTGGCCAAAGATCAACCGGATGAAGGCATGGAGCATGCCGTCCGCGAACAGGAACAGGTCCCCTGTGTAAGGGAGAATCTGAGGGCCGTAGAGTGTGTTCAGCTTGTTCTGGAACCACAGTACAAGCGGTGCACTTGCCTTGCGGATCCATTCCGGCACTTCATTGCCGCCTTTCCCGGCCAGCTCCTGAAACTGCCGCTGCAAAAACTCGCGCAGCTCGTATACATGGGTCAGCAGAATCTCCACCTGGTTACGCAGCTTTTCCCGCGGGCTGCTGCGGCTCTGCAGCTCTTCCCGCTGAAGCGGATCATGGATCATCCGCAAGCAGTGCATGTAAATGCTGCGCTCCAGCTCCTCCTTGGATTTGAATACCAGATAGAGGCTGCCCTTGGAGATCCCGCACAGCTCGGCAATTTCCTGCATGGAGGTGGAGGTGGAGCCCTTTACCGCGAACAGCTGCATGGCGGTCTTGATAATCAGTTCCTGTCTGTTTGCATTTTTATCAGCCACAAGCTGTTATAGCCCCTTTCTGACTTGGTGGTTCTACAATTGACTGAAGGGTCAAAAAGATTATAGTATAGATTCCGGGCCAATTCAAACCAGTAGGAAGAAACCGATTCTTCAGGTAATATATAGATGGGAAATTCAAGTGTTGAAAGGTTGAAGAAGAGAGTAGGTTGTCTATGAGAAGAGGATTGCAGGCTCTGGTCATCATTGCAGCTTTGCTGGCATTTTATTATTTCGGATTCGGCATTTTTGGCAGTACGGCGGGGACGATCATCAGTATTTTCTCCACGCTGACGGTAATCTCCATCGGCCTGGGTATTTTTATGGAGAATCGTAACCCCTCCACTACGATGGCCTGGATTCTGCTGCTGGCGCTTATTCCGGTGCTTGGACTGGTGTTTTATTTTCTGTTCGGACAGAACGTATTTAAACGGCGCAAATATGACAAAAAAGCGCAGCGTGACCTTATGGCCTACGAGCGGATCGAGAACGATGCCCTGCATACATATCAGGACTGGTCGATATTTGATTCCACCCGCCAGAAGCTGCTGGGGCTGTCTCAGCGGCTGGCCCGGACGCCGGTCTCGTTCAGCTCGGAGACCCGGATTCTGACCAACGGGGAGGAAACGTTCGGCACGCTGCTGCTGGAGCTGCGGCAGGCGCAGCATCATATCCATATGGAGTACTACATCTTTCGGGCAGACCACATCGGTACGCGGATTCAGCAGATTCTGATCGAGAAGGCCCGTGCAGGTGTTGCCGTCAGATTTATGTACGATGCCGTAGGCAGCATGCAGCTCTCCAAGGCTTTTCTGAAGGAAATGACTGATGCGGGGGTGAGGGTGGCGGCTTACGGCAATTCCACCTCTTTTTTCTCCAGCCGGGTTAACTACCGCAATCACCGCAAAATCGTCGTGATCGACGGGGATGTGGGTTTCATGGGCGGGCTGAACGTCGGGGACGAATACCTGAGCCGGAGCAAAACGTACGGCTTCTGGCGGGATACCCATATGCTGCTGCGGGGCGAGGCGGTGCGGACAATGCAGATTATCTTCCTGCAGGACTGGATGCACACTACCGGCGAGTCGATCCTGGAGCAGGATTATCTCTCGCCCCAACTGCGATTTACCAATGGGGACGGCGCCGTGCAGATTATTGCCAGCGGGCCGGATAACGAGCGGCGGGCGCTGAAGAATATCTTTTTCTCCATGATTACCTCTGCGGAAAAATCGGTGTGGATCGCCAGCCCCTACTTCATCCCGGATGAGGACATTCTGACCGCGCTGCGGGTAGCGGCCATGTCCGGGCTTGATGTGCGTCTGCTGTTCCCCGCCAAGCCGGACAAATGGCTGCCGTTCCTGGCTTCGCATTCCTATTTTCCGGTTCTTCTGGAGTCCGGTGTGAAGATTTATGAATATGAGAAGGGCTTTATTCACTCCAAGCTGCTCATCATCGACGGGGAGGTGGCCACAATCGGTACAGCCAATATGGATATGCGCAGCTTCCACCTGAATTTTGAGGTGAATGCGCTGCTGCTGCAGACGGAGAGTGTAGCCCGCATTGTGGCTGACTTCGAGCGTGATCTGCTGTCCACACGCCAGATTGTGCATGAGGCTTTTATGAACAAACGGCTGCTGGAGCGGCTGCTGGAATCGGCAGCCCGGCTCATGTCGCCGCTGCTGTAAGCAGAGACCAGGCTTACGCAACATAGACAAGCACAGGCAAATACAATAACCGCCGGAAAGAAGCGACTCAGGCTTCCCGGCGGTTATTCGTCTGCCTATGCTTAAAAGGTGGTGAGGCCCAGCCTGGTCTGCACCCGGTAAAGGAGGTATTTCAGCCAGGTAACTCCGCTCTGGTACTCCTCAAGCGGCAGGCTGTATTCGGCTCCCTGGTTATTCCACAGCCGGCTGAAGTAGCCGGTCATCTCTGCATACAGCGGCTGATCCTGCGGTACGGACACCCACAGGTTATTTTCTAGATTATAATCATCCAGATTGCGGGTTGTGAAGTTCGTTGAGCCGCCCAGCACAATAGATTTGCCGGAGGCCTTGGCGATGAACATCAGCTTGGTATGATACTGCTCCTTTCCGGTGTTATACCAGCGAATGGCAATCTTTCCGCCAGAACGCTCGTTTAGATTCAGGGCTACAGGGCGGTTGGGGATGCCGATTTTGTCGCGGCCGAAGGCATTCTGGTTCGGGTCCAGCAGCAGCCGCACCTCTGCACCGCGCTCTGCTGCCTCCAGCAGCTCGCGGATAACGGCATCATCGGCCAGGTAGAACATACCCATCCAGATGGTATCGCCTTCTCCGGCACTCCGGATGCCCTCCAGTGTATATTTATAGACTTTGCCTTCGGTCAGATAGCGGATATCCAGCGGCCCGTCTGCGGTCTGCGAATACTCCGGTGTCCCGGTCAGAAGCGGGCCTGCACCGGAGAGGTCAGCCGCCGCCTGTTCGGTGCGCAGAATGTCGGCGATAACCGGGCCTTGCACCTCCAGCGCAATGTTGGAATGGTAGGCGCTCGGGTCATGCACATTGCCTGAAGAAATCAGGGCTGACTGCTCACTGACTACCACTTTACGGTGATTGGCTTTTACATTCAGCAGCTTCAAATAGGAGCGTGCGGTTATATCGGGCCCGCCGCTGGCCATCAGATTGGGAATCCAGCCGTTGCCCGACTGCCCGAACCATTGAATGAAGGTACGCCATACTGCGGAGTATGCAGGCGTGGAATCGCGGAGCTTGTCTGTATCTGTGATGACCACCCTGATACCGGCGGCCTTCAGCTCCTCCAGCAGATGATTGGGGGCAGAGCCGTAGTTGGTATTAACCTCATCGGTGATAAAAACAATGTCCATAGCCGGATAAGCGGCTTTATGGGCAATAAGCTTATCGGTTAGCGCCCCGCTGACCGCCGGGAACTGCTGGTCCTTATGGGTATAGTCATTGAACAGGAACAGGTCGATAACGAGAAACTGTCTGGACTCCTCGATAATCTGCAGAATCCTTGGCAGAATCTGTTCTTCCCGCCCTCCGTCCGCGCTGCCGTCCGGATAAGTAAGATCATGCCAAAAATGGACGTCATCTACCTTATAAAGAGGGCTTTCATAGGAAATTCCAGGCGGTAGCGGCTTATGCGTCTGGTAGATCATGACACCGGCCAGCCAGACCAGGAGCAGCAGGGCAGCAGACAAAAAAATATGGCGGTGCTGCCGCCCGGGCCTGGAGGGGGCAGAGGACGGGCCGCTTATGGAATTGCTGGATCGATAAAGGTGTTCTTCTGTGCCGGGTTGTCTGCTTGAATTCATTGAGGGATCCTCCTGGGTCTGCTCCGGATATTGTAACAATCTATTACCTCCCCGGAAGCATAAGTGAAGCAGCTGTATCCAAAAAGCCTGAACGCCTCAACTTGCATTTTTTGCTGAAGCATGGAAGGTTATTCCTAAAGCGTTACAGATAACAGGCTAACTGCATCTGATGACATAACACAAGTACAAATGTATAATGAGTGTAAATGATTTGTATAAGGTTTGAATATCTAAATACTATGAACGGGTTACGGAAAGAGAGTGGGGTGCAACGTGTACTCGATTAAACAGGTCGTCGAAATGCTGGACATACCGTCTGTCACATTAAGAGCCTGGGAAAACAGGTATCAGGCGGTTACTCCTGAGCGGACGGAATCCGGCTACAGGCTGTATACCCAGGAGAATATTGAAGACCTGCGCTGGCTGAAGGAGCAGACTGAGAAGCAGGGAATCAGCATTTCACACGCCGTGCGGCTGCTGAAGGCCCGTAAAGAAAATCCGGCTGCCGAAGGGCCGGCAGGGGCCGTCGGGACACCGCGGGAAGCCTTTGAGAAGATGAAGCAGCAGATTTATTCAGCGCTGTATGAATTCCAGGGCGAGCGGGCGAATGCGCTGATTGATTTCGGCTTTTCCATGTACGGCTATGAGTCAATGTTCCATCAGGTGCTCGTCCCGATTTTGATCAGAGTGGGCGATGCCTGGGAGGAAGGCTCGGCGACGGTGGCGCAGGAGCATTACATGACCCATATGGTCTCTAACCGCTTTTATCAGTTTTTCCACCTGTTCCCTGTGTATGCCCACTTGCCGAAAGTGCTGGCCTTTTGTCCGGAAGGAGAGCATCATCAGGTCGGTCTGCTGCTGTTCTCGCTATTTCTGCGTAAAAACGGGGTTGAGGTCGTATATCTGGGTGCCAATACCCCGGAGGGGGGAGTTGTAGCCATGCTGGAAACGCAGAACCGGATCGGAGCAGTCTGCCTGTCGGTTACAGACAAGGAGCTGCTGCCTTACTGTAAAGAACTGATCACACGCCTGCAGGCCATACGGCCGGGAATACGGTTTATTCTGGGGGGCAAAGCCTATGAAGCGGCAGAGGAGCCTGTCCCGGAAGCTGCTGAGGTTATAGGAGTGCCTGCGGAACGCTGGCAGGAATGGTTTGATTATTCATTTACGGGAGCAAGAAATCAGCGCTGAGACGACTTTGCATAAGCCTTTCTGAATCACCTGCGGGTGGGCGGAAGGGTTTTTTTGTGCAGTTTTGTGAGTCAAACAGAGGAATTCAAGGGCTGCAGATAAAATTATCCTGCTTTTTCCGGCAACCCGGTTAGGGGTAGCTGTTTACAGGGGTAAATAAAGTATGTATGATATTTGTATCACTAATGTATAGTTTTTGTATAATGTTTATCTGCACGTATTCATGCGATTGATGAAAATAGAATCCAAGTGGAATAGGGAGTGGGATGGATGACTGGAAAAAGCGCCGCAAAGGTTGCGGTGGTTGGAGCCGGACCGGGAGGGCTGGCTGCTGCCATGCTTCTGGCCGCAAAGGGCTACGAGGTAGAGGTCTTTGAGAAGCAGGATACGGTCGGCGGAAGATCGGGCGAGCTGCGGCTGGGGGAATACCGTTTTGACCGCGGGGCTACCTTTCTGATGATGCCGCATCTGCTGGAGGAGCTGTTTACTCTGGCGGGACGCTCCCTGCACAGCTATGTTTCCATGAAGGAGCTGAACCCGCTCTATTCCCTGCATTTCGGGGACACCGTGTTCCGGCCGTCTACCGACCAGGAGCAGACCGAAGCAGAGATTGAACGGCTGTTTCCGGGGAACGGGGCGGGTTACCGCCGGTTTATGGCTGACGAGGATGATAAGTTTATAAGGGTTATGCCGCTGCTGCAGCGCCCTTTTCAGTCACCTGCAGACTACTTAAAAAGAGATGTTCTGCACGCGCTGCCGAGGCTTCATGCCACCGATACGGTGTATAACCGGCTGTCGAAGTATTTTGACGATGAACGGCTGCGCTACGCCTTCACCTTTCAGGCCAAATACCTCGGGATGTCTCCCTGGGAATGTCCCGGCACGTTCACGATTCTGTCTTACCTGGAGCACCGTTACGGTCTGTATCATCCTGAAGGCGGTATTAACAAGGTGCTGGAGGCTATGGCGGATGTGATCAGGGAGCACGGCGGTCGTATCCGTACATCAAGTGTAGTGAACCAGATATTGGTTAATAACCATCATGCCTCCGGCCTGCTGCTGGAGGACGGGGAAAAGGTGCATGCCGATTACGTGGTGCTCGGAGCTGACTTCGGGACCGCAGTGACAAGGCTGTTCGAGCCGGGGCTGCTCAAAAAATATACGCCGGTCAAGATGGCGCGCAAGCGCTACTCCTGCTCTACCGCAATGCTGTACCTCGGTGTGGACGGCGCTGTTGACCTTGGCCATCATTCTGTTCATTTCTCGGGCGATTACCGCCGCAATGTTGACGAGATTACACGGCAGGGTATCCTGTCGGCCGACCCGTCCATTTATATACACAATCCTTCGGTTATTGACGCTACACTGGCTCCGGCCGGCAAATCTTCTCTATATGTGCTGATGCCCGTTCCCAATCTGCAGGCCGGCATTGACTGGCAGCAGGAGGGGCCGGCCGTCAGGGAGCAGATGATGGAACGGCTGGAGCAGATCCCGCAGCTTGCCGGCCTGTCTTCCCGGGTGGAGGAGAGCAAATTCTTCTCGCCGCTGGACTGGCGGGACAGTCTGGATGTATATAACGGCGCGACCTTTAATCTGGCCCATAACCTCGGCCAGATGATGTATCTTCGTCCGCATAATACCTTCCAGGAGGTGTCCGGCGTCTGGCTGGTCGGCGGCGGAACGCATCCGGGCAGCGGGCTGCCGACGATATTTGAGTCGGCGAAGATCAGCGCGCGCCTGCTAGAGGAACATGACCGTGCTGCCCGCAGCCGGTCCGTTGCCGTAGCAGGCACAGCGGGAAGCGGGGTGCCGCTGTGAGCCGCGTGGCTATCGTCGGCGGCGGCATCGGCGGGCTGACCGCGGCGCTGCTGCTGAGCCGCCAAGGACAGCAGGTGGTCATCTATGAGCGCGCCGACCGGGTAGGCGGGCGCGTCGCCTTTGAAGAGGAAGGGCCGTACCGGATAGACCAGGGGCCGACCATTGTGCTGCTGCCGGAGATGCTGAACGGCATTCTGGAGGAAGGCGGACTTCCGCCCGGCAGCCTTGAGCTGCTGCGCTGTGATCCGCTCTGCCGGATTCACTTCAGAAGCGGGCGTGTGCTGACCAAGGTAGCGGGCCTGGAGGAGCAGGCAGCGGAGATTGACCGTGAGTTCCCCGGTGAGGGCAACGGGTTCCTCAGGTTTATGGGCGATATGGCCGGACTATTTCCCCGGGGCAAGGCTTCCTTTCTGGAGCAGACATTCAGCCGGCGGCGGCAGTTCTTCAGCCCGGCGAATCTTCGGCTGATGAGCCGTCTGCGGGCTTACCGCAGCCTCCGGTCGGCGGTAGGCAGCTATTTTCGCAGCGAGGAGCTGCGCGATGCCTTTTCCTTGCAGAGCCTGTACATCGGAGGCGCCCCGTTCCGTACCCCGGGCATATACACGATGCTGCCTTATGCAGAGAGCGCCTTTGGCATCTGGATGCTGAAGGGCGGCTATGGAGAACTCCCGAGGATTCTATCCCGTGAGCTGCTCAGCCGGGGAGTCGAGATTCATACCGGTACAGAGGTTGAAGGCTTGACCGTTGAAGACGGACGGTGCACCGGCATTACAGCCGGCGGCGTCAGGCATTCGTATGACGCTGTGCTCTACAACGGCGAATTTCCGCAGCTGGAGGAGCTTCTGCCGGCCGGGCTGTTCACCGGAAATACAGCCGGGCAGCGCAGTTCAGGTACAGCAGGCCGGATCAAGCGCGGCCGGTACCAGCCCTCCTCGGGCTGTGTGCTGATTTATGCCGGGACGGACCGGCGCTGGCCGGAGTCGGAGACCCATCAGTTTTTTCTGCCGGACAGCCTGAACGACAATCTCCGGGAATTGTTTGACCAGGGCAGAATTTCACAGCTGCCTTCCTATTATGTATTTAACCCCGCGGCGCTTGACGACACTGCGGCGCCGCCGGGACAAAGCGTGCTCTATTTCCTGATCCCCGTTCCGGCTGATCCGGAGCTGGACTGGGAATCCATTGCAGGTCCACTGGCGGAACGTGTCCTGGATGATGCCGAGCAGAGAGGCTTTCCGGGACTGAAGGCCAGTCTCCGGTGGAAAAAGATTCGTACCCCTGGGGATGCGCATAAGGATGGCCTGTATGGCGGCGGCAGCTTCGGCATTGCTCCGGTGCTCAGCCAGCTCGGGGTATTCCGCCCGCAGCCCCGGCCTTATCCGATAAAAGGCCTCTATGCCGCAGGCGCTTCCGTTCATCCGGGCGGGGGCGTGCCGATTGTCATGCAGGGAGCCAGGATGGCTGTCCATGAACTCATGAAGGAGATGAAATAATGATAAATGAGAGCATTATGCGTGAGTGTGAGGAACTGATGAAGAAGGGCTCGACCTCCTTTCATAAAGCGTTTGCCGGGCTGCCAAGCCCGCGCCGGGAAGCTGTGCATGTCATCTACGCCTTTTGCAGGATTATTGACGACAGTGTGGATGAGCCGGACAAGTCACCGTACACGATCCATGAGCTGCGCTGGCATTTTACGCGGCTTGAGGAAGCGGAGGGCCATTTCATCTGGCCGGCGCTGCGCTGGCTGTTCGCCAGCTTCCCGAAGCTTACGCATGAACCGTTCCTGCTGCAGATGCAGGGTCAGCTCGGAGATCTGACGTTCACCCATTATGAGACCATGGAAGAGCTGGAAAGCTACTGCTACCTGGTAGCCGGCACCGTCGGCGAGATGCTGCTCCCGGTTCTGCGAGAGGATTCGGATGAGGATGTGCAGAATGCCGGCATTTCCCTGGGAATCGGCATGCAGATTGTCAATATCATCCGCGATGTAGGCGAGGACCTGCGGAGGGGACGGCGCTATGTGCCGCTTGAGCTTATGCGGAAGCACGGGTACAGCCAGGAGGAGCTGGAGTCGGGGGTAGTCAATCAGCGCTTTATCAATGTCATTGAAGAGCTCCGCCGTGAGGCACTGGGCTGGTTCGAGAAGGGGCTCGCCCATGTGGAGACTTATCCGCCCGAGAGCGGTCTGGCTGTGGAGCTGGCGGCGGCATTTTACGCGGCAATCCTCGATTCGGTAGCTGAAGCGGGATATGATGTTTTCCGCAACAGGGCGTATGTCAGCGATGAGGTCAAGCTGCGGATGCTGGGCCGCACAGCTGCGCGCTATGCTTCAAGACTGGGCGGCAGACCCGGTAAAGCGGCGGTATTATAGATGGTCAGGACTGTTTTCTGGGTCTGGTACGCTATTGGGGCACTGCTGCTGATTTTTTTCAGTGTTCCGCAAGGGCTGCAGTTTTCAAATGGCCTGTTCCTGGTCTTTTATGCTGTTTATGCAGCTGAAGTGATTGTTAAGGGATTTGAGCGCCCTTTTGTGGCCGACCAGTCAGTCATTTATTCACAGCAGCTCCGTCCGCTCCGTCTCCTCATCTCAGCTGCGCTTATCTGGACGGGCGGGATGGCTGTGGAATGGTTCGGCGTTCATACCGGGCATCTGTTCGGCAGCTACGGATATTCTGATATCCTTGGTCCGCTGCTCTACGGTGTGCCTGCGACCCTGGGCTTTGCCTGGATTGCTGTTGTCTGTAATGCTGTCCTGCTATGCCGGGACTTCGGCCAGTCCGGCTGGCGGCTTATGCTGCTGCGGGCGGTGCAGGTCGGCTTCTGGACTGTTTTGCTGGATCTGGTCCTTGATCCTGTGGCCCATGCGCGGGGCTTCTGGACCTGGGGGGACGGAGGCGGCTTCTATGGAGTGCCCGTGAGCAACTTCATCGGCTGGCTGATTGCCGGGTCGCTGCTGTCACTCTTCATTCCGGCTGTCCGCTTATCCGGCAGGGCAGTCCGGCGCGGAACCCGGCTCTATCAGGCTGTAATCATTATGTTCGGTCTTGTCGGCCTGCGTGAGGGGCTTCCCCTGTGCGTGATTATCGCCGGTATCGGGGCAGTTCTGGCAGAAGGGAGCCTGCGCTATGCTGGAAGCGGCCAAATCCCCAAGCTTTGATGCGCTGTTCAGCCGCTATAATACCTTCTATCTGCTGCGCAGGCATTTCCGCTTTGTCGGAATATCAGGTGACCTGCAGCCGGCTTCAGCGGAGAGCAGGCCCGTACTGTACATTATGAACCACAGCTCCTGGTGGGACGGTCTGTTGGCCTATCACGCCGCAAGAAGGCTGACCCGCCGCAGGCAGTATTTCATGATGGAGGAAGGGCAGCTGCGCAAATTTCAGTTTTTCCGCCGTTTGGGTGCTTATTCTATCAACCGGGATGAGCCGGCGGATGTCCGTGCCTCGCTGCGTTATACAGCCAGGATGCTTGGCGAAGGCGGCAGCGTGTGGATGTATCCCGAGGGGGAGCTTCTGCCGCTTGAGCGCCGTCCGCTGCAGCTCAAGGAAGGGGCAGCTGTCGTGCTCCGCCTGTGTCCGGATACGGCTGTTGTACCCGTGACGCTGTATCATGGACTGTTCTTCCATCCTAAGCCGGAGGCAACGCTCCTGGCAGGTGAACCCCTGATGCAGCCGTGGAAGGAGATGGACAGGAGCAGCATTTCAGCCCTGCTGGCCTCCTGTCTGGAGGAACAGCTGGATAGTCACCGGCAGCTGATTTTTGATCATAAGGGGCATATGCCGGCCTGCTTCACACCGCTGATCAAGACCGGAGGTTCGGTTCATGAACGATATGATGCCTGGCGGAGGGGAAGCCGATGATTGCCGTATTGCAAGGAATAGCTGTTATAATTCTGCTGCAGCTGGCATTTGCTTTGTGGAATGCTTCACGGCTTCCGGTGCTCGGTGGACAGCAGCACATTAAGGAACCAGCAGGGACACTGAATATAAGGGATAAGGCAAGTATAACGGGTGCACAGCGCAGTAAGGGAGCGGCAGGTTCGGCTGATGTACAGTACAGGAATAAACCGGCAGAGGTAGCGGGCACACAGGCGCCTTCTCTGTCTGTGCTGATCCCGGCGCGTGATGAGGCGGCGAATATCACCGCCTGCCTGACCTCCGTGCTTGCCTGCAGTACCGCTGGAAGCCAAATTGAAATCATCGTGCTGGATGACCGTTCAACGGACGGCACAGCAGAGCTTGCCGCAGCTGCGGGGGGCGCACGGACGCGGGTGCTTGCAGGAGCCGGGCTGCCGGAGGGCTGGGCAGGCAAATGCCATGCCTGCGCCCAGCTGGCAGAGGCATCGGGCGGAGAGTGGCTGCTGTTCCTCGATGCAGACATCCGGCTGCAGCCGCAGGCGCTGGCTGCGGCGCTGGCGTCAGCGGAGAAGCAGGGGAGCGGCCTGATTACCGGCTTCCCGCGTCAGCTGACCGGCTCCTGGCTGGAGCGCCTGGTTGTTCCGCTGATGGTGTTCACCATCATCTGCCATCTGCCGGTTCCGCTTGTCCGCCGTTCAAGAGACCCGCGGTTTGTGGCCGCCCACGGCGGGTTCATGCTGATTCACCGGGACAGCTATCAGCGCTGCGGCGGGCATAGCGGCATCCGGGACCAGCTGGTGGATGATATGGCGCTGGCCAGAGCGGTCAAGCTTTCCGGCGAGCCGGTAACCCTGGCAGACATTACAGGGTATACAGAAATGAGGATGTATCACAATGCCCGGGAGGTCTGGAAGGGCTACCGCAAAAATATTTACGCTGGCCTCGGGCGCAAGCCGGTGCTGCTCTTGGGTGTACTTCTGTTCTATGCGCTTCTGTACGTATTTCCGGTTATCGCTGCGCTTTGGGCTGTAATTACCGGAGACAAGGTCGCCCTGCTCTGGGCGGCAGCCGCCATAGCCGGAGGAGCTGCAGTAAAAAGAACAGCAGACAGGGCAGGCAGGCAGCCCTTCTGGTTCTGCCTGCTGCTGCCGGCCAGTATTGTAAGCCTGATTGCCATTGGAGCCGCATCCTGGCGCGGCAGTGTGTCCGGCCAGGGCTATGAATGGAAAGGGAGGCGGTACCGTTGAACAAGCAGGCGGTTATAATCGGCGCCGGCTTCGGCAGTCTGTCCTGTGCAGTCACGCTGGCGGCAAAAGGCTGGAAAGTGACAGTGCTGGAGCGGCAGGATCAGCCCGGCGGCAAGCTGCAGCGGATAACGGAGCAAGGGTACACCTTTGACAGGGGACCCAGCACTATCACGATGCCGCATGTCTTCCGCTCGCTCTATGAGCTTGCCGGCGCGCAGATGGAGGACTATGTTGAGCTGTATGAGCTGGAGCCGAGGACACGTAATATTTTTGCAGATGGACATATGGTTGATTTATCCAGGGATAAAGCGTATATGCGTGAACAGATTGCCGCCTACTCTCCTCATGACGCCGGGCGCTACGATGAGTTTATGGATGAAGCTGAACTATTGTACCGGCTGAGCGAGAAGCAGTTCCTGAACCGGCTCCTGCTCTCCTGGAAAGATAAGCTGTCTCCGGCATTGGTGCGGGATCTGCTGCGTGTCCGGCCGTTTCTCACCCTGCAGTCAATGCTGGAGCGATATTTCAGGCATCCGAATACTCTTGCTATGCTGGGACGTTACGCCACTTATGTCGGATCCTCTCCCTACCAGTCTCCGGCAATCTTCGCGATGCTCGGTCATGTGGAGGCCAAACTTGGCGTATACGGTGTAAAAGGCGGTACATACAAGCTCGTGGAAGGGCTGGTGGCGCTGGCCCGGAGGCTGGGAGTGGAGATCGTTACCGGAACCGAGGTTACAGGTATCGCCGTAGCGGGAGGAAAGGCCGAAGGCGTGGAGACTTCACGGGGCTTTTACCCTGCACAGACTGTCATTGCCGGGGGCGACGTGCTCAGCGTCAACCGCATGCTGCTGCCGGAAGCCTCCCGCCGGACGATGAGTGACCGAACGATCGAGCGCTATGAACCCTCGCTGTCAGGTCTGGTGACCCTTGCCGGTGTGAGGCGGAAATATGAGCAGCTGCTGCATCACACGGTATTTTTTCCGGAGCAGTATGAGCCTGAGTTCAGAGACATTTTTGACAAAAGACGCCCTCCGCAAAATCCTACATTGTACGTTTGCTACTCCGGTTACTCTGAGCCCGGCATGGCCCCGGTTGACGGCAGCAATCTGTTTATTCTGGCTAACGCCCCATATCTGAACAGCGGCTGCGACTGGGCCAGAGAGACGGAGATATACGGGCGGCGGATCACGGATATGCTCAAAAGCTTCGGAATCGGGGGACTCGAACAGGCGGAGGTGCTTCAGCGGTATACTCCGCAAAATCTCGCAACGGATACCCTTGCCCACCGGGGAGCCATTTACGGCATTTCCTCGAATTCCGTCCGCCAGACCTTCTTCCGCCCGGGGAACCGCTCCCGGGAGGTTCAGGGACTGTGGTATGTGGGCGGAACAACCCATCCCGGCGGAGGGACACCGGTTGTATCCCTGTCAGGGCGGCTTGTAGGCGAGCATATCGCAGGAGAAGGCTAGGCGCAGCCTGTCTTCCTGTCATTTGCAGGGCAGCGATGCTATAATGAAGCGTGCTCTTGGCTAAAGAGATGCCGGCCGGTCCGGCATTTTACGGTTTTAGATTTGCAGATCAGAAGAAAGGGAGGGGACAGCATGGAACAATTGCCGCAAAAGACTACACCAACCTTCACAGCCACGGCGGACGGGGACACGCTGCTGCCTGGCAGTTCCGGGGATAAGTCCCTGCTGCCTTCCTCCACAACAGGGGAGCGCAAGCTTGAGCATGTACGCCTCTGTCTGAATGAGGATGTGGGCGGCAGCGGAGTTACGACCGGTCTGGAGGAATACAGGTTCCTGCACAATGCGCTGCCTGAGCTGAATTTCGACGACATTTCACTGCGTACGGTTTTTCTGGGGCGTGAGCTGCAGACCCCGCTGCTGATCAGCTCCATGACCGGCGGCAGCAAGGCGACCGGCGCAATTAATAGCAGACTGGCTGAAGTGGCCGGGCGCCGGGGCTGGGCGCTTGGTGTGGGCTCGGTGCGGGCGGCGGTGGAGCGTGCGGAGCTGGCCGAGACCTTCCGGGTGCGTGAGCGGGCGCCTGGCATTCCGGTCATCGCCAATATAGGTGCCGTGCAGCTGTCCTACGGCTTCGGCGTGGAGGAGTGCCGGCGGGCTGTAGAAATCGCCGGGGCGGACTGGCTTGTACTGCATCTGAACGGGCTGCAGGAGGTATTTCAGCCGGAAGGCAACACCGGCTTCGGCTCCCTGCTTGGCGCGATCGAGAAGGTCTGCCGGGCGCTGCCGGTACCGGTCGGCATCAAGGAGGTCGGCTGGGGCATAGACGGCGAAACGGCGCTCAGGCTGTATAATGCCGGAGCGGCCTTCATCGACGTGGCGGGTGCAGGCGGCACCTCCTGGAGCCAGGTGGAGAAATTCCGCAGCACCGACCCTGTGCGGCGGGCGGCGGCGGAAGCCTTCGCCGACTGGGGCATTCCGACGGCCGAATGCATCCGCGGAGTACGGGCGGCGGCTCCGCACGGTGCGCTGATCGGCAGCGGGGGCCTGAAGCATGGCGTCGATGCCGCCAAGGCGCTCGCACTGGGGGCCGACCTGGCCGGCTTCGGCCGCAGCCTGCTCGGGCCTGCGGTGGAATCCGAGGAGGCGCTCGACCGGGCTCTGGCCCAGGTGGAGCTGGAGCTGCGGATTGCCATGTTCGGCATCGGCGCTGCCGACCTGTCTGCGCTGCGGGGAACGCCGCGCCTGCTCAAGCGGCAATAATGAATGAAGTACAAAGGAAGTGCTTAACAAATGATCAAGCTGGTACGGATGGACGAACCGACCTTTCAATTTTTTCTGAAGCAGTCGACCCGCGATTATGCGGAGGACAAAGTAAGAATCGGTGCCTGGGAGCAGGACACGGCAATGCAGCTGTCCCGGGACGAGATGAACCGTTATCTGCCGAAGGGACTTCATACTGAAGGAGCCTTTTTATATTCTATTGTGGAAGACACCGGCAATACCCAGGCCGGCTATATCTGGTTCAATGTGGCTCAGGGCCGGCAGGACAAGGAAGCCTTTATTTATGATTTCTATATCTTCGAGCCTTATCAGCAAAAGGGATATGGGAGCATGGCGCTGACGCTGCTGGATGAGGAGGCGCGCTCCATGGGTGTAACACGGATCGGCCTGCATGTTTTCGGTGACAATGACCGTGCTTTTAAGCTGTATCAGAAGCTGGGCTACGGGATTACGGATATTACGATGTCCAAAAAGCTGTAGCGGAGCGGGAATTGGGCTTGCACCATGCAGCCATGTAGAAGAAGTAAGCTTGATTAAACTGCGGCATAGAATAAGGCATAAACCTGTAATAAGGATCGGCAACAAAGCCGGTAGCAAGCCGGGCCGACAGCCCAGAAAGATGGCGAATATTCTTCCGGCGGAAAGACTCCATAGGGGTCTTTTTTGTTATCCCGGCAAATGGATAAGCTTTCGAAAGGTTGCGGTAGAAAAAAGTAACAGCTCTAATGGACCAAACGCCGCGTACCGGAGGATCGGAAAATCACCCGAATAAGGTTCATAGATGAGCTGACGATTGGATTAATCGGTTGGGTTACTAGATAAGCTGTATGATTGGATTTCCCTATTGAGTTACTGTCCTGCGTGGCTGTGGCTGCACTGCATGGTGCATTGGATGGTGCAGAGGGGCCGGATGCGCTGACGGACTGTACCGCTCTTATTTTTAAGTTGAAGCACTGTCTGGTCCGCTTAACGGACCGTATTGCACTTAATTACTCACAAACCGCCTATAACAAGTCAAAATGCTGTAAATAAAAGCGCTGGAGTCCGTTAGCGTGCTTCAGGACGGATTTTGGCAGGGATAAGCGCAGCTGAGTCCGTTAGAATTACAAGCAGGGTTATGGACAGGCTATGTGCAGGCTACAAGCAGGTGGAATCATGTACTTATGCCTGGTTTCCACATTAAAGAGCAGCTGAGGCTGGAAAAATCGCACCTTACTGCGTACACATGCCAAAGAAGCGGCCTGGCAGACCGCGGGGGTCTCCGCCTTTTTTCTGACACACCCCCCGGACATCCGCTGTTGCTGGCGGTTTTGTTCTAATATATAATGGTTTAGATCACAAGTCGGTAATTATGCGGTGGATCAATACAACCGAAAATAGGAGTTGTCATATAAATGGCTTTGAAAGCTGGTATTGTCGGATTGCCAAACGTTGGTAAATCCACATTGTTTAACGCAATTACACAAGCGGGTGCGGAATCCGCCAACTATCCTTTTTGCACCATTGACCCGAACGTGGGTGTTGTGGAAGTGCCGGACGAGCGTCTGGATAAGCTGACTGAGCTGGTGCAGCCGAACAAGACGGTTCCGACTGCCTTTGAATTTGTTGATATTGCCGGACTCGTGCGCGGTGCGAGCAAGGGCGAAGGGCTGGGCAACAAGTTCCTCGCCCACATCCGTGAAGTGGATGCGATCGTTCATGTGGTGCGCTGCTTTGTGGACGAGAATGTAACGCATGTGGACGGTAAAGTAAATCCGATCAGCGACATCCAGACGATTAACCTTGAGCTGATTCTGGCTGACCTTGAAAGCGTGGAGAAGCGCATTGAGCGTTCCCGCAAAAACATCAAGGGCGGCGACAAGAAATATGCCCAGGAGGTTGAAGTGCTCGAGCGTGTAAAAGAGGCCCTGTACGAAGACAAGCCTGCGCGCAGCATAGAGCTGTCTGATGACGAGCGCCTGATCGTGCGTGACCTGCACCTGCTGACCCTGAAGCCGGTATTGTATGCGGCTAACGTGGGCGAGGATGAAGTAGCAACGGCCGAAGAGAATCCGTATGTTAAGCAGGTACGCGAGTTCGCAGCTGCCGAGAATGCGGAAGTGGTGCCGATCAGCGCCAAGGTTGAGGCAGAGATCGCTGAGCTCGAAGGCGAAGATAAAGAGATGTTCCTGGAAGAGCTGGGACTGCAGGAATCCGGTCTGAACCGCCTGATCAAAGCGGCTTACAAGCTGCTTGGCCTGTACACTTACTTCACTGCAGGCGTGCAGGAAGTGCGTGCCTGGACCATCCGCAAGGGAACCAAGGCACCGGGCGCTGCCGGTGTTATCCACTCCGACTTCGAACGCGGCTTTATCCGTGCCGAGGTTGTAGCCTACGCTGACCTCCTGGCTGCCGGATCAATGAACGGTGCCAAGGAACGCGGACAGCTCCGTCTGGAAGGTAAGGAATATCTGGTTCAGGACGGCGATGTCATGCATTTCCGTTTCAACGTATAAACCAAAGGCGCAATAGTGCGTCAGGATAGAGAGGCCATTCTGTGGCGGGTACCCGCTGCCGGATGGCTTCTTTTTGCAGGACGGGCGGAATAATATTACAAAAGGTTCTGCATACTAGAGATTGGCCGGAATTTATTTGCAAAGATAGGCCGCTATGTACGCTCGACTGTAGCCAACTGGCAGGAACGATGCTATAATATAAAGTCGTATATCTATTTATAATGTAACTCACAATTTTAAGCATTTTAAGTGAAATATATTGAATCAGGAGAGGTGAATTCCCTTGTTGTTGGACCGATTGCAATCATTGGCGGACCGCTATGAGAAACTCAGTGAACTGCTTTGTGACCCGGATGTTGCAAGCGACAGTAAGAAACTGAGGGACTATTCCAAAGAACAATCCGATCTGCAGCCTGCCTTCGAGGCCTATGCTGAATATAAAAATGTAATGGAAGAGCTTGAGGCAGCCAAGATGATGCAGGCCGAGAAGCTTGATGATGAAATGAAGGAAATGGTCAAAATGGAGATCGAGGACCTGTCCTCGCGCCAGACCGAGCTGGAGGAGAAGATCCGCATCCTGCTGCTGCCCAAGGACCCGAATGATGACAAGAACGTCATCGTCGAAATCCGCGGTGCAGCCGGCGGGGACGAAGCGGCATTGTTCGCCTCCGACCTGTACCGGATGTACACCCGTTATGCCGATGCCCAAGGCTGGCGCGTTGAGCTGATGGATGTAAATACGAATGACCTCGGCGGCTTTAAGGAAGTTATTTTCCTGATTAACGGCCGTGGTGCGTACAGCAAGATGAAATACGAGAGCGGCGCACACCGTGTGCAGCGCATTCCGACCACAGAATCCGGCGGACGGATTCATACCTCTACTTCAACGGTAGCGGTGATGCCGGAAGCGGAAGAATTCGAAATTGAAATTCACGATAAAGATATCCGCGTCGATACGTTCTGCTCCAGCGGAGCGGGCGGACAGTCCGTTAATACGACCAAATCGGCAGTTCGCGTAACCCACATTCCTACCGGTATCGTAGCTACCTGTCAGGACGGCAAATCGCAGAACTCCAATAAGGAGAAGGCGCTGCAGGTGCTGCGTGCCCGTATCTCTGATATCAAGCGGCAGGAAGAGGAAGCGAAGTATGCCGGCGAGCGCAAGAGCAAGGTCGGTACCGGTGACCGCAGTGAGCGTATCCGCACGTACAACTTCCCGCAGAGCCGGGTGACCGATCACCGCATCGGCCTTACCCTGCACCGTCTTGACCAGGTTATGAACGGGGATATTACCGAGATTATTTCCGCGCTGTCGATTGCCGAGCAGGCGGAACTGATGGAAAAAGGAGAATAATGCTTTGAAACACGGCTTATATGTCATGCCTCATGTGCAAAGCATCCGGGAAGCCTTTGCGGAGGCTTCTTCTTTTTTGGACAAAAGCGGGTGCAACGAGCCGCAGCGCAGCAGCCAGCTGCTGCTGGAGCATGTGCTCGGCGTAAGCGGAGCCGCTTATTATATGGCCCTGGCTGACCCTTTCCCGGCGGAGCTGAGAGAAGCCTGGGAAACGGCGGTCAGCCGCCGGGCGGCAGGAGAGCCGGTGCAGTATATTACCGGCGAGCAGGAGTTCTACGGCCGGGTGTTCGAGGTAACGCCGGACGTGCTGATTCCGCGGCCGGAGACGGAGCTGCTCGTCGAGGCCATCCTGAAGTACGGCGCGGAGCTGTGGCCGGACGGGCTGGTGTATGCGCCGGGCGGAGAGGCGCGGACCGGTATGCACGCTGCGGGCGAACCTGCGGCGGCTGAAATGGCTGGCGGCATAGCCTCCGCCCGCCGGGAGGGCGATGCGGCTGGTGCGTACCAGCCGCGGCCGCTGGCCGCCGTCGATATCGGCGCCGGCAGCGGAGCCATCTCCGTCACGCTGGCGGCGGAAGCGCCGGCGTGGCGGGTCTGCGCCGGCGACATCTCGCCCGGCGCATTGGCCGTGGCCGCGCGCAATGCCTCCCGGCATGGCGCGGCCGTTGACCTGCGGCTCGGCGATCTGCTCGAGCCGTTTGCGGGGATGGAGACGGATATTCTCGTCTCCAACCCGCCTTACATCCCCGGCGGTGACATCGCCGGGCTGCAGCGCGAGGTGCGCGACCATGAGCCGCGCACTGCACTGGACGGCGGCGATGACGGGCTCGACCCGTACCGCCGCATGATGGAGCAGCTGCCGCTGCTGCCGGCAGCCCCGCGCCTGGTCGGCTTTGAGCTCGGCCAGGGACAGGCCGGCGAGGTGGCCGCGCTGCTGCGCGCGGCGGGCCACTGGAACGAGATCGTCACCATCGACGATCTCGCCGGCATTCCCCGCCACGTGCTGGGCATCGCGCGCTAAGTGTCTCTCCGTCGCGCCGCCCACAAGGCTGGACGTGTGCGGCCCCGCCGCGTGCTGGCATTCCCGCTTCGAGCCGGCATCGCGCCCTAAGCGCCCCGCTGTGGGCCGCGCTTTACGTCATGTAACTCCCGATCTTTCACCGCACCGCTGTTAGACGAACAGCCGGCGGTGAAATTGTATTTTTGCTGCCCCTTCCTTTACAATAGAATGAACGGACTTCTACAGCAGCTGTTGAAGTGGAAGCTGAAGTAACGAGTAAGGAGACAGAATATGCTTCAGAAGATTAAGAAGATTGATGGTGTCATTGTATTTATTCTGGTTCTGCTGATGGTTATCAGCATTTTCTCTATATATAGTGTAACCCATGGAAGGGATGGCCTGGACGGAAGCCATCTGAAGATGATCAAGTTCTATATACTGGGCCTGATTGCTTTTCTGGGTCTGACTTTTATCGATTACCGGCTGATCGTGAAATATGCGCTTTATATTTATATAACAGGAATCGGGATTCTGGTATTGGTCAGCTTTATCGGGAAGACCCAGAACGGGGCCCAGGGCTGGCTGAAGATCGGAGGCCTCAGCCTCCAGCCGGCAGAGCTGTTTAAGCTGATCCTAATCCTGTTCCTAGCAGCGGTGCTGTTCCGCAAAAATAAGAACAAGCTGCTGTTCTGGAAGGATGTCGTTCCGCTCGGGCTGCTTACGCTGCTGCCGTTCCTGATTGTCATCAGCCAGAATGACCTTGGTAATGCCTTGTCCTATATTGTGATTCTTGCCGGACTGCTGTGGATCGGAAATATCAAATTCTCGCATGCGCTGATCGGGGTTCTGATTGTAGCGGGTGCTGCGGTTGCCGGAATAATGAGCTATATCCATTATCATGACCAGTTCAAAGCGTTCATGACCGATATCGGCCGCTCGCACTGGGTTGAACGGTTCGACCCTTGGCTCGTCCCTGAAAAGGCAACGGCCAAAGCCAGCTACCACACCAAAAATGCAAAGCTGGCCATCGCTTCAGGCGGCATGAGCGGAGAGGGCTATATGAACGGCAGCTCGGTGCAGACCGACCGCGTGCCTTATACGTATTCCGACTCTATCTTCGTGCAGATTGCCGAGGAGTTCGGCTTTGTCGGCTCTGCGGTGCTGCTGCTGCTGTATTTTATACTAATTCACCGGATGATATTGATCGCCCTGGAGTCCAAGGACCGCGCCGGACCTTTTCTGATCGTCGGGGTTGTAGCCATGATTTTGTATCAGATATTTGAAAATATCGGTGCATTCATCGGGCTAATGCCGCTAACCGGGATTACGCTGCCTTTCGTCAGCTTCGGCGGGACCTCACTGATGATCAATATGGCCAGCATTGGCCTGATCATGAGTGTACGCCTGCACGGCCGTGAAGTGGAGGAGGATCTGCCCGCTCCTGCCGCTTACCCTGCTGCTGCGAAACAGGGTTAACTGCATATCGGATATGAAGGACTGCCGGAGCTCAGGAAATGAGGCCCCGGCAGTCCTTTTTTATATTTTATTTCGGAAAACGGAGATTTGTATTCGTGCAGCGGCTTGCATTAATATGGGAGTATAGGTGATTCCCTGTAAATTCCTATGCTGGAAATTGTGGAATGCGCCGACTTCCTGTACGGATAGGAGTCTGACTGATGCTGCAGAGATTTAAAAGAATAGACGGGATTACCGTGATTGTGCTGCTTATGCTGATGGGGATCAGTATTTTGTCGATATACAGCGTTACCCACGGCGGAGATGATAAGGGGATGCATATCCAGATGCTCCAGTATTATGGGGCGGGCTTTGTTGTATTTATTGGACTGTCCTTATTTGATTACCGCCTGCTGGTCAAATATGCGCTGTATATTTACATCCTGGGGATTATCATTCTGGTGCTGGTCAGCCTGTTCGGAACCGTGAAGTTTGGTGCCAGAGCCTGGCTGCAGGTGGGCAGCTTCAGCTTCCAGCCGGCTGAGCTTTTTAAGCTGATTCTGATTTTAGCACTATCTTCCCTGCTGGTCCGCCTCGCTAGAAGCCAGCTCCGGTTCCGGCGGGATGTTGTCCCCCTGCAGTGATGACAGCTATCAGACGCGCAATGCGCGGATAGCCATAGGGTCCGGCGGGCTTAGCGGAGAAGGGTACCTGAAAGGGAGCTCTGTCCAGTCAGGCAAAATACCGGTGCTGTACTCTGATGCCATCTTTGCGCAGATCGCCGAGGAATTCGGATTTATTGGTGCAGCAATACTGCTTCTGCTGTTTTTTGTCCTGATTCACCGGATGATTCTGTTTGCGCTGGAATGCAAGGATAAGGCAGGGCCTTTTCTGATTATCGGCATAATTGCGATGCTGCTGTACCAGATTCTCGAGAACATCGGTGCCTATATCGGGCTGATGCCGCTGACAGGCATTACTCTGCCGTTCATCAGCTTTGGCGGTACCTCCATTCTGATCAATATGGCGAGTATGGGCATTGCCATGAGCGTACACTTATACGGGCAGGATGTGGAGGAGGATCTGCCTGCGCCTGCAAATGTATTTTTGAGCAGCCGATAAACTTTTGATAGATTAATAGGTTTGCAGTCTCTCATTTCCGGACATACTGGGGGTATAAGAGGTTCAGGGAGAGGGGCTGCTGAAGATGAAATTATTTTCGCCGGAGAGACAGGAAGCCTTACGGGTTACTTTTAAGCATACTGCCATTTTATTTTCTTTTCTGATGGTGCTGATGATGGTCTGGGAAGGGCAAAAAAGCGATGCGGCAGTAGCGGAGTCTGTGATTCCGCAGGAATCGATCCGTCTGCGCATTCTCGCTAATTCTGACGGAGCCGGAGACCAGCTGGTCAAACGCCAGATCCGCGATGCTGTGGTAGAGCAGATGAACCAGTGGGTATCCGGACTGGAGGACCCGCAGAGCCTGGAACAGGCCCGCTCCTTGATCAAAAGCCATCTGCCGGAGCTGAATAAGCTGGTCGCCCGGGAACTGCTGCAGCGGGAGATTGATTATGATTTCAAGGTCGAGCTTGGCGTTGTGCCATTCCCGACCAAACTGTATGGCGGAACGGTATATCCGGCCGGTGAATATGAAGCAGTGCGCATTACGCTTGGAGCAGGTAAAGGACAAAACTGGTGGTGTGTGCTGTTTCCGCCGCTTTGCTTCATCGATGCGGGGAGCGGCGACGCTGCAGCCAAAGGAACGGAAGTTGCTTCGGCTGCCGGTGCGAAGACAAGTGTTAATAATAAAAGTGCGGATAACAATGATAATAATGCAGTTAACAATACTGCGGCGGGATCTTCAGACGGCGGAGAAGCGGAAGCTCCCGAGGTGCGCTTCTTCCTATGGGATATGCTGAAGAATCTTTGGAGCTGGATCAGCGGGTTATGGGCTTGATCTCCGCAATATATGCCGGGTTATAGACATACCGGGGCGGCTCTGTCCTGACGGAGCCGCTTTTTGCTGCAATAAGCTTTCTTTGGAAGTCATGATTGTCCTAATGCACGCATATCGTTGTTGTACAAGACATTCAGACTTTTGGGGGTATGGGCATGGCAGGGGTTTATCCTGGCTGGGGCCAGATTGTAACGATTGCCATTATGGCAATTGCACTGGGTATGGATGCCTTTTCGCTTGGTGTAGGAATCGGGATGAAGGGCATCCGCCTGCTGCATGTGCTGCAGCTCAGCCTGCTGATCGCGTTTTTTCATGTGCTGATGCCGTTGCTGGGCTTATTCACCGGCAGTTACGTAGGCCATTTACTGGGACAAGTAACGACTTATGCAGCCGGCGGGCTGCTGATTCTGCTGGGCGGGCATATGGTCTGGAACACTTTCCGCAAAGAGGAAAGCACCAGCCGCCCGATGGATCACCGTACGTTCTGGGGGATGCTGATTATCTCGCTGAGTGTGAGCATTGATTCCTTTTCCGTAGGTGTATCCCTGGGCATGTTCGTGGACAGCATCATACTAACCGTGCTGGCCTTCGGAGCCTGCGGCGGCTTCATGGCCATTACCGGCCTGCTGCTGGGCAGGCGGGTGAGCCGGGGACTGGGCGATTACGGGGAGGCGCTTGGCGGGGCGATCCTTTTGGGGTTTGGCTTGCTGTTCATCTTCTGATACAATAACGGCATCAGATTATTAAATGATTCTTTCATGGAGGTGGAAAGCATGCTGCACATTTTATTCGTCTGCACCGGCAATACCTGCCGCAGTCCTATGGCTGAGGGGCTTTTGCGGAAGCTTGCAAAGGAGCGGGGCATCGAGCTTGCAGTGCGGTCTGCAGGCGTTTCCGCCATTTCCGGCACTTCCGTATCCAGACATGCCGCAGCGATTCTGCGTGAAGAAGGCATTAATGAGCCTATGAGCTCTACCCAGCTTAGCAGGGAGGCCGTGAACTGGGCGGATCTGGTGCTGACGCTGACCGGCGGGCACAAACGCCATCTGCTGCAGTATTTTCCGGAGGCAGTATCCAAAACCCATACACTCAAGGAATATGTATATAACGAGGAGTCTGTAAACGGCGATATCAGTGAGCTGGACAGCCTGTATGCCGGGGCAGAGCTCGACATCGCACTGGGCCGGGAGCCCAAGCAGGCGGACCTGCAGCGGATTATTGAAATCCGGCAGCGGATACCGAGCTTCGATATCTCTGACCCGTTTGGGGGCTCGCGGGAGGATTACGAGCTTACAGCTGCCGAGATCCGCACTGCGCTCTACAGTCTGCTCGACAAATTAGAGTCCTTACGCCGTTTGTAAAGATGGTTGATTTTTCGGAGGCTATCCTTTAAGATGTAATAAATATTACCCGGTTCCGGTGTGACTGGCGACAAGTGTGGATGAAACCACGATGGAGCACTGGAATAAACGGCCGGTCGCCTGGGCAAAAGAGCACATCCGCAGCCACCTGCGGACTGCTCTTTTTTGTTTAAATCAGTAAGTAATGCTTGAGGGAGGCTTAAGCAATGGATGAGGTCATGAAGCAGGGCTCGCCTGAAGAACGCGCAGCCCGCATTATATCGGGGCAGACGGAGGTTTCGGCGGGTGCGGAACTTTCGCTTGCAGCAGCTACAGCTGCTATAGTGGGCGAGCTGGCGGAAGCCGGTAAGCTGGGACCCGGAAAAATCCTTGTTGTCGGAGCCAGCACCAGTGAGGTTGCCGGTGTGCGGATCGGCACAGGCGGTGCCCTGGAAGTGGCACAGCAGCTGCTTCAGGGAATACGCCGGATAGCAGATGAGCGGGGCTTTCACACGGTTTATCAGTGCTGTGAACATCTCAACCGCTCTCTGGTCATGGAACGTTCCCTGCTGGAAGCCTTAGGGCTCAGGGAGGTTTCGGCTGTGCCGATTCCGGGGGCCGGCGGCTCTATGGCCGCAGCAGCCTATGGCTCGATGGCTGATCCGGTTTTGGCAGAGACGGTCGAGGCCCATGCCGGGATTGACATCGGCGAGACGCTGATCGGCATGCATCTGCGCCGGGTGGCCGTGCCCTTCCGGCCAAGCCTGCGCTATATCGGTTCAGCCAGAGTGAATGCCGCCTTCAGCAGACCGCCGCTGATCGGCGGTGAACGTGCGGTCTACCGCACGCAGGAGACCAGCGGTTCCCCGCAGTGTGATTAAGGATTAGCGGGATTGAAGATTTGCAGTGTCGTACATCAGCGGGCATGAGTTTTAAAGGATAAGCAAGTATATATTCCACTCAGGGAGGAAGTAAATTATCATGGAACAATTGCGCAAGAGTGACCCGGCAGTACTGGAAGCAATGGGACTGGAGCTGAGCCGTCAGCGTGCCAACATTGAGCTTATCGCATCGGAGAATATCGTCAGTGAAGCTGTAATGGAAGCAATGGGTTCTGTGCTTACGAACAAATATGCCGAAGGTTATCCGGGCAAACGCTATTATGGCGGCTGTGAGGATGTAGACATTGTTGAGAACCTTGCCCGTGACCGTGCCAAGCAGCTGTTCGGCGCCGATCATGCCAATGTTCAGCCGCATTCCGGTGCCCAGGCGAATATGGCGGTCTATCTGGCTGCACTTAATCCCGGGGATACTGTACTCGGAATGAATCTTGCCCATGGCGGCCACCTGACGCACGGAAGTCCGGTGAATGCCTCCGGTTTGCTTTATAACTTCGTAGCTTATGGTGTACAGGAAGATACCTTCCTGATTGATTATGATGAAGTGCGCAAGGCCGCCTTCAAGCACCGTCCAAAGCTGATCGTTGCCGGGGCAAGCGCCTATCCGCGGACCATTGATTTTGAAGCACTCGGCTCCATTGCAAATGATGTCGGCGCACTGTTTATGGTCGATATGGCTCATATTGCCGGCCTCGTCGCTGCCGGATTGCACCCGAGCCCGGTACCGCATGCCCATTTTGTTACAACGACAACCCACAAAACGCTGCGCGGACCGCGCGGAGGGATGATTCTGTGCAGACAGCCTTGGGCTGCTGCAATTGATAAAGCCGTATTCCCTGGCTCCCAGGGCGGACCGCTGATGCACGTTATTGCTTCCAAAGCCGTATCCTTCGGTGAAGCGCTGCAGCCGTCATTTAAGACCTATGCCGAGAATGTAGTGAAAAATGCCAAGGTGCTTGCAGAAACGCTGATCGGTGAAGGGGTTAATATCGTTTCCGGCGGTACGGACAATCACCTGATGCTGCTGGATACCCGTAATCTGAACATCACAGGTAAGGATGCTGAGAAGGTGCTTGATTCTATCGGCATCACTGTAAATAAAAATGCGATTCCGTTTGACCCGACCAGCCCGTTTGTTACAAGCGGTATCCGGATCGGTACGCCTGCAGTTACTTCCCGTGGAATGGACGAGCAGGCGATGACCGTTATCGGCCGTGTGATCGCGAATGTGCTGAAGAATCCTAAGGACGAAACGGTGCTGAGTGAAGCGGCCCGCGAGGTCGCCGAGCTTACTGAAAAATTCCCGATCTATCCTGGTTTGCAGTACTAATATCTGCCCGTTTCATTTGTATAGAGTGGAGCCATGCCCCTGCAAGGACTGTTTTCCGAAGGTCTTAGCGGGGGCTTTTTCTATGCCGGATCTTAACGTTGCATAATGTTCACAATTAAAAATCGGAAATTGTCGATAGATTTCATGAAATATCCATGAAAGTTCATGGAATTTTCATTAAAAACAGTGAAAGAAATGTGAAAGGTATTAAAAATGTGAATTAGCATACACTAAGGCTCGATTTATAACCTGAGAGATTACGGGTTGGGCTCAAAACTGCCTGCAGACCCTTGTTTGAAGGGCGGCAGTTTTATGCAGCTACTTTCCCTTCGGAGGTGAAATACACCTCCGGTGATGATATAATAGACAGGATTTAGCCACCGAAGCGGCAAAAGCGCTTTCTGCGGCTGACAAGACTTACATTTACCGGAGGGACAGAAATGGGAAAATTGGTGATATGCGATCATCCTTTGATTCAGCACAAACTGACATTTATCCGTGATGTGCGGACCAACACAAAAGAATTCAGAGAGCATGTAGATGAAGTGGCTACGCTTATGGCCTATGAAATTACACGGGATATCCCGCTGGAGACAATCACCGTACAGACACCGGTAGCAGAGACAGAGAGCAAGGTTATTTCGGGCAGAATGCTCGGGCTGATTCCGATTCTCCGCGCCGGTCTCGGGATGACCGAGGGAGTCCTCAAACTGCTGCCTGCAGCTAAGGTGGGCCATGTAGGCCTCTTCCGTGACCCGGAAACGCTCCAGCCGGTTGAATATTATATCAAGCTTCCTACAGATGTGCAGGAACGTGAACTCATTGTAATCGATCCGATGCTGGCTACAGGCGGCTCTGCCATTGCGGCGATCACCTCGCTGAAGAACCGCGGCTGCACCCAGATCAAGATGATGAACCTGATCGCAGCTCCTGAAGGTGTTGCGGCGGTACAGGCTGCCCATCCGGATGTGGATATCTATGTAGCAGCACTTGATGATCACCTTAATGATCACGGATACATTGTACCTGGGCTCGGGGATGCCGGAGACCGTTTATACGGAACCAAATAGGAAGTAACAGAGTATTAAAAGGGTAGCTCTGCAAACAGCTATCTATATAGAAGAAAGGGGTGGGAAAGTGTCCAAGAAAATAAAGGTAATGACAATCTTCGGAGTACGTCCGGAAGCAATCAAAATGGCGCCGCTCGTGCTTGAGCTGAACAAGCATCCTGAACATATCGAATCAGTTGTATGCGTAACCGCGCAGCACCGTGAGCTGCTGGATCAGGTACTGGAAGTGTTTAAAATCGTTCCTGATTATGACCTGGACGTTATGAAGGACCGGCAGACACTGAATGAAATCTCCATCCGTGTACTGGAAGGGCTTGAGCCTGTCCTGCGTGAAGCGAAGCCTGATCTGGTGCTTGTCCATGGTGATACACTGACAACCTTCCTGGCGAGTTATGCTTCCTTCCTCCAGCAGATTCAGGTTGGACATGTAGAGGCGGGACTCCGGACCTGGAATAAGCTGTCTCCATACCCGGAGGAAATGAACCGCCAGCTGACAGGGGTTTTGGCAGATCTGCACTTTGCCCCGACCGACTGGTCGGCAGGGAATTTGAGACACGAGAACAAAAAGGAGTCAAGTATCTATATCACAGGCAATACCGTGACCGATGTGTTTCAATATACCGTACAGCCGGACTACCGGCATCCGGTGCTGGATTTTGCGGCGGGAAAAAGATTAATTCTGATGACGGCGCACCGCAGGGAGTCTCAAGGCGAACCGCACCGTCATATTTTCCGTGCTGTTAAAAGAATCGCTGATGAGTTTGAAGATGTAGCTATAGTTTATCCTGTGCATCCGAGCCCTGCAGTCAAGGAGCCGGCGCATGAGATCCTGGGCGGACATCCGAGAATCAAGCTGATCGATCCGCTGGATGTCGTTGACCTGCACAATTTTTATCCGCATACCCACCTGATTTTGACCGATTCCGGCGGCCTGCAGGAGGAAGCTCCCTCCTTTGGGGTTCCTGTGCTTGTGCTGCGTGATACGACCGAGCGCCCGGAAGGGATCGAGGCCGGAACTTTGGAGCTTGTGGGAACGGACGAGGAGAAGGTGTATCAACGGACACATGCTCTGCTGACTGATCAGGCACTGTACCAGTCGATGAGCCGGGCCGCCAACCCGTACGGAGACGGCAAAGCTTCTGAAAGAATTGTCAATGCGATTAAGCACCATTTTGGTGTAAATGCCGATCGTCCTGAAGAATTTCATAAAACGTTCACAAATTAAATTTTACGCTACAAAACCTGATATGCGGCATTGAAAATACAGCATACAGTGAAACTGTACGGTTTGTATGGTTTTGAATAAAAATGCTGTGATTATTTTCATGTTTTCATGCACTTTTGGACAATTTTCATTGAATTGACAAAGAGTCTGGATATTCAGTAAAATTAGTTGGGATTGTAGCCTATGAAAGAGCCGAAGCGTGAAGCAGGGCTGGGAAAAACCGCTCTGGTGATTGCAAGTGCAGGTACTTTGCTTGCCGCTTACATTATTATAGGTATTTTTGCAGCAAGGTGGCTCCAACGCCTGATCGGCGGCTCGGAAATCTGGGTTGCGGTCGGTGCGATTTCCGGTATGGCTCTGGGAATTATCAATGTCGCCCTGTTAATCAAAAAATTTCTGGGGGAGCAAAATGGATAATATGACTCCCATGATCAATGCCGTAACAAGGGTCACATTTGTACTCATGGCAGGATTGCTGATGGGATATGCTCTTCATCATGAAACCCGTGCAGTCACACTAGGGATGACACTCGGTTTGGTTGCGGGTATTGTGAACTTCCGTTATCTTGCCGTAAAAGTGCGGCGGGTAGCCGAATCGGTTGCGAATAATGAGGGGAAGGCTTTCAGTCTCGGGTTTGTCACGCGGATCAGCTTTGCCATTCTGGTGACCATGTTCTCGGTCAAGATTGAGCATTTCTCGCTGGAGGCTACCATTGCTGGAATCTTTATTCCCCAGCTTCTCTCTATTCCGGTAGGGATTTATCTGAGTGTTAAGAACAAGCTTTAAGATTAAAGGGAAAGGGGGATGATACCATGCATGAAATGCCAATAATCTATCTTGGCAGCATACCAATTGATTTATCTGCCGTACTGACACTGCTAATCAGTTCCGTTATTGTTTTCGTTCTGGTGATGCTGTCTGTCCGCAATTTGTCTGTCGATAACCCGTCCAGACTTCAGAATTTTATGGAGTGGGTAGTTGAATTCGTACAAGGGGTTATCAGCAGTGCAATGGACCTGAAGAAGGGCAAGCCTTACATATCATTGGGATTGACGCTGATACTGTTTATCTTTGTCTCCAATCTCCTTGGTCTGCCTTTTTCCTTTATCACTGAGGCCCATGAGCCGGTGTACATTTTTGGACACGTCATTGATGCGACCAAAAACCTGACACACGGCGAGCATGTGGAGCTGCTCTGGTATAAGTCACCGACAGCGGATATCAACATTACAGCCGGTCTTGCGATTATCGTTTTCGTACTGATGAACTTCCTGGGCATCAAGCAGAACGGCAAGCATTATTTCAAGCACTATATTGAGCCGTTTCCGATTTTCCTGCCGCTCAACATCATCGAAAACCTGGCTAAGCCGGTTGCACTGGCTATTCGTTTGTTCGCGAATATCTTTGCAGGTGAGGTTCTGATCACTGTAATTCTGAAGCTGGGAATCTTAAGTATACCGTTCCTTGCAGTCTGGCAGGGCTTCAGTATTTTCGTCGGGGCGCTCCAGGCATTCATTTTCACGATACTGACGATGGTGTACATCGCACAGATGACGATTCACGAAGAAGAAGCGCATTAATGAACTGCCGTGAGGCAGCGCGGCAATTGTCATGCGGGTTTCGCGGGAGATTTCAATATCATTAAAACACACAAAAAATGAACCGAAATTAAAGGAGGATATTTTCAATGGAATTTTTGGCAGCAGCAATCGCGGTTGGTTTGGGCGCACTCGGCGCAGGTCTTGGTAACGGTATGATCGTCAGCAGAACGGTAGAATCTATCGCCCGTCAGCCGGAAGCACGTAACGCACTGCAGACTACTATGTTTATCGGTGTAGGTATCGTCGAAGTTATTCCTTTGGCGGCAACGGTTATTGCATTCTTGATCATGTTTTCTTAATAAACCGTTCCTACGGTTTGGCGGGGAGGGCTGGTGCCATCCGCGCCTTACTTTTGTATATATCCGCACACCGCGGTAACGGAAAGGAGTGACCACAGTGACTATAGTATGGACCAACATAGTATTTTCAATTGTCGCATTTGTAATCCTGTATATCCTGCTCAGTAAATATGCTTTCAGCAAACTGTTCGGAATTATGGAAAAACGCCGTGAGCTAGTGCTGCAGCAGATGGATGAAGCAGCTAAGACCAGGGAGCAGGCGGTCGCTTACGTGGAAGAGCAGAAGCAGGCTTTGCAAAAGGCGCGCGAAGAGGCCAAACAGATTATTCAGCAATCGCAGGCTACCAGCCTCAACCAGGCTGACAAGCTGATCGACCAGGCTAAAGTTGAAGCTGCCCGTCTCAAAGACGAGGCTGTCCGCGATATTGCAAACGAAAAGAACAAGGCAGTGGAAGCGCTGCGCAGCGAGCTCGGATCTGCTTCCGTCCGTATCGCATCCAAGCTGCTTGAGAAAGAAGTTAAGGCTGACGGCGAACAGGAGCAGCTCGTTGACCAGTACCTCAAAGAGGTAGGAGGCCGATCATGAGCGGCAGTGCGGTAGTTGCCAAACGTTACGCCAAAGCCCTGTACAGTGCCGCGGTGGAGAAGGGTAATACGCTTGAAGTGGAAGAGCAGCTTAAGACACTGGTAACAGTGCTTCATTCCGATGAAGATGTGAAACGGTTCATTCTTGCGCCGCGCATCTCCCAGTCCGATAAGCTGAAGGTGCTGCGCACCGCACTTGAAGGCAAGCTCTCCGAAGCGGTACTGAACACGGTTGAACTATTGGTGGAGCGGGGCAGAACCGATATTTTTGCTGATCTGCTGGAAGCGTACGTGAAAATAGAAGGTGAAGCCCTGGGTATCGGTGATGCAACGGTATACTCCACATATGCGCTGAGCCAGGAAGAACAGGAGCATGTGGCTCAGGAGTTCAGTCAGCTTACGAACCGCAAGATCCGGGTTACGAATCTCGTTGACAAGAGCCTTCTGGGCGGATTGAAGGTCGTTATCGGCGATACGCTGTATGATGGCAGCCTGTCTGGCAAGCTTGCACGTCTTGAAAAATCTTTTAATGATAAGCATAGAAGATAGGGGTGAGGATATTGAGCATTAGACCTGAAGAGATCAGCAGTTTGATCAAAAGTCAAATTGAGCAATATAAAGCCGATATTGAAGTGGCCGAAATCGGCACCGTCATTCAAGTCGGCGACGGTATCGCCCGTGTCTACGGTCTGGAAAACGCGATGGCAGGAGAACTGCTGGAGTTCTCCAACGGAGTAGTGGGCATGGCGCTCAACCTGGAAGAAAGCAACGTCGGTGTTGTTATCCTGGGTGAGTACAAGGAAATTCGCGAAGGCGACCAAGTTAAACGTACCGGACAAATTATGCAGGTACCTGTAGGCGAAGCCCTTCTGGGCCGCGTAGTGAATCCGCTGGGTCAGCCGCTTGACGGCAAAGGCCCGATTGCAACTACAGAATTCCGCCCGGTTGAAAGCAATGCACCTGGCGTTATCGACCGTAAATCGGTTCATGAGCCTATGCAGACAGGTCTTAAAGCCATCGACGCGATGGTGCCGATCGGCCGCGGACAGCGCGAGCTGATTATCGGTGACCGTCAGACTGGTAAAACGGCAATTGCCATTGATGCTATCATCAACCAAAAGGGCAATGGCATGAAATGTATTTACGTTGCCATTGGCCAGAAGCAATCTACAGTTGCTCAGGTTGTGGAAACCCTCCGCCGCCACGGTGCACTGGAATATACAATCGTAGTAACGGCATCGGCTTCCGAGCCTTCCCCGCTCCTGTATATTGCTCCGTACGCAGGCTGTGCGATGGGTGAATACTTCATGTACAAAGGCGAGCACGTTCTGGTTATCTATGATGACCTTTCGAAGCAGGCTTCCGCTTACCGCGAATTGTCCCTGCTGCTCCGCCGTCCACCGGGCCGCGAGGCGTTCCCTGGTGACGTATTCTACCTGCACTCCCGTCTGCTTGAGCGTGCAGCGAAGCTGAGCGATGAGCTTGGAGGAGGTTCATTAACCGCCCTTCCGTTCATCGAAACACAGGCTTCCGACGTATCAGCTTACATTCCTACGAACGTAATCTCGATTACAGACGGCCAAATCTTCCTTGAATCCGACCTGTTCTACTCCGGTCAGCGTCCGGCGATCAACGTCGGTATCTCCGTATCCCGTGTAGGCGGCTCGGCGCAGATCAAAGCGATGAAGAAGGTTGCCGGCTCGCTCCGTCTGGATCTGGCCCAATACCGTGAGCTTCAGGCGTTCTCCCAGTTCGGCTCCGATCTCGATAAATCTACGCAGGCCCGTCTGAACCGCGGTGCCCGGATGATGGAAATTCTCAAACAGGGCGTTAACCAGCCGCTGTCTGTAGAACATCAGGTTATCAGCTTGTATACAGCAGTCAAAGGCCACCTTGATGACATTCCGGTCAAAGACGTTAGACGCTTCGAGAAGGAATTCCTGGCCTTTGTGGATACCAACGGTGCTGCAATCGTTCAATCCATCACGGATACCAAGGACCTGACTGCAGATAACGAGGCTGCCCTCAAAGAAGCTATCGACAAATTCAAAAGAGGCTTTGCGACCAGTTAATCGTTAATACACATAGAATGACAGTCTGAACCGGAGGCCCGGTGTGAGCCGGGCTCAGGCAGGCTCTTATGAAGATGGCTTTGGCTTCATCAAAGCTTGGATAATGCTTACGAAGATAGCTTTGACTTCGTCAAAGCTTAGTAGATGCTTACGAAGATAGCTTTGACTTCGTCAAAGCTTAGTAGATGCTTACGAAGATAGCTTTGACTCCGTCAAAGCTTTAAGGTGGTGAAAATCATGGCAAGAAGCATGCGTGATATTAAACGTCAAATCAAAAGCGTTCAAAACACCAGACAGATCACCAAGGCGATGGAGATGGTAGCCGCTTCGAAGCTGCGCAAGGCGCAGGAGAAGGCAGAGGCTGCCCGTCCGTACTCGGAGAAGCTGAAAGAGGTTGTAACGAACATTGCCGCTGCCACCCAGGATGTGACCCATCCGATGCTGGTAAGCCGTCCGGTGAAAAAGACCGCCTATCTCATCGTTACCTCCGACAGAGGACTCGCCGGCGGGTACAATGCCAATATTCTGCGTAAGCTGACCATGCTGCTGGCAGAAAAGCATAAATCCAAGGATGAGTACGCCCTGTTCGTAATCGGCCGCAAAGGCCGTGACTTCTTGCGCCGCCGCGAATATCCGATTGTGGAGGAAGTAACCGAAATGTCAGATTCGCCTAAGTTCTCTGACATCAAGTCGATTGCTTATTCTGCAGTGCAGCAGTTTGAAACGGGTGTCTACGACGAGCTGTACATCTGTTATAACCGGTTCGTCAATGCGATTAGCCAGGTTCCTACTGTTGACCGGCTGCTGCCGATGGATGCGGTAAGCGGAGGACACCATGAAGCAAGCGCAAACTACGAATATGAGCCTTCTCCTGAAGGCGTGCTCGGAGTATTGCTTCCGAAATACGCAGAAACGCTGATTTACAGCGCCGTTCTGGACGGCAAGGCCAGTGAGCTGGGGGCGAAAATGACAGCGATGGGCAGTGCAACGAAGAACGCGTCGAAGATGATCGGCGAACTTAGACTTACTTATAACCGTGCCCGTCAGGCGGCAATCACTCAGGAAATTACCGAGATTGTGGCCGGAGCGAACGCGCAGTCTTAAAGATCAGGAAACGGGGGCCTACGCCGCAGGTGAAGGTATTCTCCGTTTCTTCTCAATGCAACAGCTTTCGAGGAGGGAAATAATAAGATGAACAAAGGACGCGTTGTAAGCATTATGGGTCCGGTTGTCGATATTGAATTTGAACGCGGCCAGCTGCCCGAGATTTTCAACGCTATCAAGATTGTAACCAGCTTGGAAAACGGCCGTGCCATTGATTTGACCCTTGAGGTATCCAATCACCTGGGTGATAATCTGGTTCGTTGTATTGCTATGTCATCCACTGACGGACTTGTCCGCGGAATTGAAGCCCTTGACCAGGGCGGTCCAATCTCCGTTCCGGTTGGTGCAGCTACACTGGGCCGCGTGTTCAACGTACTGGGTAACCCTATTGATAACGGTGCTGAAATTGTAGCAGCAGAGCGTAACCCGATTCACCGTCTGGCTCCGACCTTTGATGAACTGTCCACACAGGCAGAAATCCTGGAAACAGGAATCAAGGTTATCGACCTGCTGGCTCCTTACGCCAAGGGCGGTAAAATCGGCCTGTTCGGCGGTGCCGGCGTTGGTAAAACCGTAACGATTCAGGAACTGATCAACAACATTGCACAGGAGCACGGCGGTATCTCCGTATTTGCAGGTGTTGGTGAACGTACCCGTGAAGGTAATGACCTGTATCATGAAATGACGGATTCGGGCGTTATCAAGAAAACCGCAATGGTGTTCGGACAAATGAATGAGCCGCCGGGCGCACGTCTTCGTGTAGCTCTGACCGGTCTGACCATGGCGGAGTATTTCCGTGATGTGGAAGGCCGCGACACGCTGCTCTTTATCGATAATATATTCCGCTTCACCCAGGCGGGTTCCGAAGTATCGGCCCTGCTCGGCCGTATGCCTTCCGCGGTAGGTTACCAGCCTACACTGGCTACAGAAATGGGTCAGCTGCAGGAGCGCATCACTTCCACCAAAAAAGGCTCCGTTACCTCGATCCAGGCGATCTACGTACCGGCGGATGACTATACTGACCCTGCTCCGGCGACGGCGTTTGCCCATCTGGATGCAACGACCAACCTTGAGCGCAAGATTTCCGAGAAAGGGATTTTCCCTGCGGTAGATCCGCTGGCATCCAGCTCGCGTATCCTTGCTCCGGAGATTGTCGGGGAAGAGCACTACAACGTGGCACAGGGCGTTAAGCAGCTGCTGCAGCGTTATACAGAGCTTCAGGATATCATTGCGATCCTGGGTATGGATGAGCTGAGTGAGGAAGACAAGGTTATTGTGGCACGTGCCCGTAAAGTTGAACGCTTCCTGTCCCAGCCTTTCCACGTAGCAGAGCAATTCACCGGATTCAAGGGCAAATACGTTCCAATCAAGGAAACTGTACGCAGCTTCAAGGAAATTCTGGATGGCAAGCACGATGATCTTCCGGAAGCAGCTTTCCTCTTTGTAGGTACGATTGAAGAAGCGGTCGAAAAAGCGAAATCCCTGTAATCAGTCAAGATCTGGCTTTCGATAGCGAACTTCACTTCGTAAAGCTAAAGCCTATGCTTTCGATGCGAGCTTAACGAAGTTAAGCTTTTAGGAGGAATGAAAGTGAATACCTTTCTGCTTGAAATTGTCACACCGGAGCGCCTTGTTTACTCCAAGCAGGTTACCAGCCTGACTGTACGCGGAGTCGACGGGGAGCTGGGCATTTTGCCGGGACATATTCCGCTGGTGACACCACTTCAGGTTGCTCCGCTCACTGTGAAATCGGAGGGTCTTACGACCACTATCGCTGTTCATGGCGGGTTCGTGGAAGTGCATAAAGACAAAGTAACGGTTCTGGCCGAAAGTGCCGAGCTGCCTACCGATATTGATGTTGAACGCGCCGAAGCGGCTAAGGAACGGGCTCAGCGCCGTCTTCAGTCACGCAGCAAACAGGATGAAATTGATCACCGTCGTGCGGAGCTGGCGCTTCAGCGCGCCGTTACACGGATCAAGGTGTCCACCGGAAAAGGACAACAGTAATCAAACCGCGGTCAAGCCTATGGCTTGGCCGTTTTTTTATGAGGATAAGTGGCAAATATTATGAAAATCTCGTAACAATCCAAGCTATCTGGGCATGTAATGTTTAAAAGTTTGTAAAAGTACTGGATTCTTTTGACCTGCGCAAGTATGATATAAGAGTCGATTTCCAAGTAACTTACACGGAGGTTTTCCATGGATCAAATATTGGTTGAAGATTTGTCCAGTGCGGTCGGTACCAGCGGTCTGGTATCCATGATCGTTTCTTTGCTCTGTGTAGTCTTATCTTGGTGGGCACTTCAGAACCTTAAGCTCGATCTGGTCATAAGATATCCCAAGAGCCCGCAGGGCCGACTGCTGCATTTGCTGCTGGCAATCGTCCTTGGCCACTTCGTGGCCGGCTTTCTGCTGGATTACCTGGGCTGGAGCGGGCAGATCCGCAACATGTTTTAATGGCAGGTGGTTTGGTTATATCTGTCATAGGCCTGGTGGCAAGAATGGTGTCGAATAATAAGGTTTTATTATGTCAACACTGATGTTTAAGGAACGTGCCCGCACATCGGGCGCACTGACGGAATATCCGATATTTTAACAGATGCATCTTACCTTCAAAATTAATTTCAGAAATAATGGACGCGGAGGGAAACCGAAATGAGCAAATTTATCGTCCGCGGTGGCAACAGATTGACCGGGAGCGTGAAAGTTAGCGGCGCAAAAAATTCCGTACTACCGATCATAGCCGCCTCTCTATTGGCAGAAGAAGGAGTCAGCGTTATTGTGGACGCTCCTCCGCTTGACGATGTAATGACGATCAGCAAAGTGCTGGAATCTCTGGGTGCGGGCGTTACATACCAGAACGATATCATCGAGGTAGATGCCAGAAGCATATCCTCCTGTGAAGCGCCTTATGAATGGGTGCGCAAAATGCGTGCATCCTTCCTAGTCATGGGCCCGCTGTTGTCCCGTATGGGGCATACCCGTATTTCACTGCCGGGGGGCTGCGCCATTGGAACAAGGCCGATTGACCAGCATCTCAAGGGCTTTGAAGCACTGGGTGCAGAGATCAGTCTGGGCCAGGGATACATTGAAGCCAAATCTAACGGCCGTCTGCGCGGAGCCAAGGTCTATCTGGATGTGGCCAGCGTAGGGGCAACTGAGAATATAATCATGGCCGCGGCACTCGCCGAAGGTGTAACTGTAATTGAGAATGCCGCGAAGGAGCCGGAGATTGTCGATCTGGCCAACTATATTAACGGCATGGGCGGGATTGTCCGCGGTGCTGGAACAGGAGTAATCCGTATTGAAGGCGTTGAGCGCCTGCATGGCGTTAGACATCATGTCATTCCTGACCGGATTGAAGCAGGCACCTATATGGCGGCTGCAGCGATTACCGGCGGTGATGTCTATGTCGAAGGCGCTATTGCCGATCATCTCGGGCCTGTAATCGCCAAGATGGAGGAAATGGGCGTAACCATTCTTCCTGACGAGAACGGCATCCGTGTCATCAGCGACAAGCCTCTGAAGGCGGTAGATCTGAAGACTCTGCCGTATCCGGGCTTCCCGACCGATATGCAGTCGCAGATGATGGCATTGCTGCTCCGCTCGGAAGGCACCTCTGTCGTTACCGAGACGGTATTTGAGAACCGCTTCATGCATGTGGATGAATTCCATAACATGAATGCCGAAATTAAGATTGAAGGCCGTTCCGCTATCGTAACCGGCAATGCCCAGCTTGTGGGCGCCAAGGTATGCGCTACGGATCTGCGTGCAGGAGCTGCGCTTATTTTGGCAGGTCTTGTTGCCGAAGGCACTACAGAGGTCAGCGGAACCCATCACATTGACCGCGGGTATGTAAATCTGGCTGAGAAGCTGTCTGGGCTTGGTGCGGACATCTGGCGGATTTCCATGCAGGAATCAGCTGCTCCGGCGCCTGCCGCAAAAGAAGAAGCCGTTAAGCCTGAAGCTTCCAAAGGTGAAGAGCTGAAGCCGCGCTTCCAGGTTCAGCCGACCTGGGTATAATTATCCTACTTTGAATGTTGAAGACTGCTCCGCTTAGGCGGGCAGTCTTTTTTGCGTTTTTTGGGTGTGGTATGTGCCAGGGAACCTTCAGATTCTCTTACTCTCAAAATTAATGCTCTAGCGTTCTAGCAGCCTCCGTAAATTCATATCTATAAGAATCACCAGTGCCTACGGAAGGAGCCATAGAAGAGATGAGAGAGTTCCGCTACCTGAAACGCAGAATGAAGTTCCGGCGCGCTGCGCAGCCGCGCGCTCCCAAGATCAGGCGGCTCGCCCCCGCCGCCTGGCTGGCAGCCCCGCTGCTCGCGGGGCTGCTGCTGCCGCTGGCTCTTGTCCCGCTGCGCGGAGGACATGAGCCAGCCCCGGAGGCCGTGCCGCAGGCCACGGCCTCGCCGGCAGCGGCTGCTGCGGAGGCGCCGCAGCCGGAAGTGACCGTCTATTTGTCGCAGAGCGGACAAATAGAGACCCTGCCGCTGGAGGACTACGTCAGCGGCGTGCTGGCGGCCGAGATGCCGGCAGACTTTGAGCTCGAAGCGCTCAAAGCGCAGGCCGTGGCCGCCCGCACCTTTATTGTTCGCCGCCTGCTGGCCGGCGACCACAGCGGGGTTCCCGTTCCGGAGGCCGATGTCAGCGATACAGTAAGCCACCAGGCTTACATCTCGCAGGCGGTGCTGGAACGGGATTGGGAGCACGGCGGCAAGAGCGCCGAGCTGGCCAAACTGCGCCGCGCGGTCCTTGAGACGCGCGGGGTGATCATGACCTATAAAGGGCAGCCGATCACGGCGTCCTTCTTTGCCTCCAGCGGAGGCTATACCGAAAATTCGGAAGACTACTGGAATGTGGCCGTTCCTTATCTGCGCAGCGTCTCAAGTCCCTGGGAGCTTGAGATTACACCGAACCTGGCCGTGTCGGTCAGCTTCAGCACCTCCGAGCTGCTGAGCAAGCTTGGACTGGACGCTGCTGCACTGCCTGCTTCACAGGCTCTTGCTGCTTCAGGCAAAATGAAGCCCGTATCCTCGTCCTCCTCAGCACTGCCGGCAGTTGTGCTGTCGCTGACAGCCGGTCATAGGGTTAAGGAAATATCCATTGGCGGAACGGTTTTCACCGGCCGCGAGGTCCGCGAGAAGCTGGGACTGCGCTCCAGCCAGTTCACCTGGAAGCGGCAGGGCAGTGAAGTGCTGATTACCACCTACGGCAACGGGCATGGAGTCGGCATGAGCCAGTGGGGGGCAAACGGGATGGCGAAGGAAGGGAGCACAGCTACCCAGATTCTCAAACACTACTATAGCGGAGTCCAGTTTACCCAAGTCTCAACTCTTCTGAAAAAATAACTTAAAAGATACGTATAAAAGCGAACCGCCCGGTAACACTGGTTACTGAGGTGATAAACTATGAATGAACAAGACAAAAACAAGCAAACCCATGATGAATCTCTCAAAAACAAGCAGGGAGATTCAGGTGCCAAGCCTTCTTCATGGAACAAAGCATTATCCAAACGCTGGGTATTCCCGGCAGTCTACACGGCGGCAGCGGCTCTTATCCTAACTTTGGTGTGGTTCTATCAGGATGCCGGCCAAAAGCCGCTTAATCCTGACACCGCCGCTGTAGTGTCCCAGGACGTCAGCGGTTCCGGCAATGAAGCCGGCACACCGGCAGATCCGGAAGCGCTCGAGGTTGTCGCGTCGGCAGAAAGCCTGGCCTGGCCGGTAGCCAGTCCAAGTGAAGTGCAGGTCGTTAAGCCGTTCTACGATGAGAACGGTACAGAAGAAAATCATGTGGCGGCTATGGTGCAGTACAATGATACCTTCGTGCCGAATATCGGCATTGATCTCGCCCGTGAAGACAACAAAACCTTTGATGTCAAAGCTGCACTCAGCGGTGAAGTAACCCGGGTTGAAGAGGTTGCTGTATTCGGTAAAGTCGTTGAGATTACCCATCCGGGCAATCTGAAGACCGTGTATCAGAGCCTTGGCGATGTAAAAGTGAAGCAGGGCGATGAAGTGAAGCAAGGGGATACGGTGGCAACGGCGGGACGCAGTGAGATCGAGAAGGATCTCGGCAATCATGTACATTTCGAAGTGTACGAGGACGGCAAAGTTGTTAACCCGTCCGATCTGCTGGCTCAGCGCTAAAGATCTTCAGGAGACAGGGGGCGTAAGCTCCCTGTTTTTTTGCGTTTGCGTCAGGGGAAGTAACTTTAAAGCTTATTATTAGAAGTACAACTTTAGTCCTATTTTTAAAAATCATCAGGTCAAACGGTTGTCCCGGAAAGAAAATGGGCTTTCATAGGCTTGTCACGTCCTGAAAGCGCGAATATATAGGCCCGCCCCTCATATAATGTACCAAACTATCCACAGTTGGGAGGCGGGAGCGTGCACGATTACATCAAGGAACGGACGATTAAAATCGGACGCTGCATCGTGGAAACCAGGCATACGGTCCGGACCATAGCCAAGGAATTTGGCGTTTCAAAGAGCACGGTGCATAAAGATTTAACCGAACGGCTGCCGGAGATCAATCCGGATCTGGCCGATCAGGTAAAGCACATTCTCGAATATCATAAGTCGATCCGGCATCTGCGGGGGGGAGAAGCCACTAAGATCAAGTACAAAAAAACGACAGGCAAGAAACGCGAGGTTGCCGTAGCCGCAAAGCCATGATTTTTTCAGCTTTTTAAGGAATAATTCAGGTTTAGTGCATTGTATACTTCCCCTAAAGTATGGTATTTTTAAATTTGGTACTGTATAAGATGAACTTAATAATGAAGCGCTTTTAACATTATTAAGTTCACGTTCTACAACTAACTATTCTCATCTAAAATAACACTTTGGGGGCTCTTTCATTATGCTTAGCAAGGATATCGGAATCGATCTCGGCACTGCCAATGTGCTCATTCATGTTAAAGGGAGGGGAGTCGTTCTGGATGAACCCTCCGTGGTCACACTTGAAAGTGATACGAAGCGGGTCCTTGCGGTAGGTGAACAGGCACGCCGGATGGTCGGGCGCACACCGGGCAATATTACAACGATCCGTCCGCTCAGGGATGGTGTTATTGCTGACTTTGCCATTACGGAAATGATGCTGAAATATTTCATCGACCGTGTGGGCGGACGTACCTGGTACTCCAAGCCCCGCATATTGATCTGTGCCCCCACAAATATTACCTCAGTTGAACAGAAATCAATCCGGGAAGCTGCCGAGCGGAGCGGAGCGAGGGATGTGTATCTGGAGGAAGAGCCCAAAGCCGCAGCAATCGGTGCAGGCATGGATATTTATCAGCCAAGCGGAAATATGGTCGTCGATATTGGCGGCGGAACGACGGATGTAGCAGTCCTGTCTATGAACGACATCGTTACCGCCTCCTCCATTAAAGTGGCAGGGGATAAATTCGACGAGGCCATTTTAAAATATATCAAACAGAAGTATAAGCTGCTCATCGGCGAACGTACTGCTGAAGATATTAAGGTTTCTATCGGTTCGGTCCGGCCAGGCGGCATGAAGGCCGAGATGGATATCAGAGGCCGGGATATGGTCAGCGGACTTCCCCAGACGCTTACTATTACCTCAGGAGAGGTAAAAGAAGCGCTGTGGGATCCGGTCTCCATGATTGTGGCGGCAGCCAAATCGGTGCTGGAGCGTACACCGCCGGAGCTTTCGGCAGATGTTATTGACCGTGGTGTGGTTCTTACCGGCGGCGGCGCGCTGCTAAACGGGCTGGACGAGCTGCTCTCTGAAGAGCTGCATGTTCCGGTTTGGGTAGCCGAGGATCCGATGCACTGTGTGGTAAAGGGGACCGGAATCCTGCTGGATAATTTGGACAAAGCCGTTAAGAAAAAATTCTAGCTTGCCGATATAAGGGATAACAGAGATTGAGGAAGGGGAATTGCCCGCATGATCAGAGGATTGTATACGGCCGCTGCCGGTATGGTGACACAGCAGCGCAGACATGATACGGCGACGCAGAACATTGCCAACTTAAATACTACGGGGTACAAGCAGGTTAATACGGTAACCCATGCCTTTCCCGATGTATTAATCTCGGCGATGAGCGGCGGTACAGCGAAGCAGGTCGGCCGCCTCAACACGGGGGTATTCGCTGAGCAGGCCGTTTCCCAATACTTGCAGGGCGATTTGATTGAAAGCGGCAAGCCGTTTGATTTTGCGCTGTCTGATGATTTGCGGCTTCCGGATCCGGCAACCGGAGCGGACATGCTGTTCGACGGATCAGGCAAGCACGTGAGCGAGGACGGCGAGGTTACTTACAAGCCGCAGGCTTTTTTTACCGTACAGGATAATGAAGGGAATAACTTATATACAAGAAACGGCAGCTTTACTGTTAATGCATCAGGGGAAGTGCTCAGCTCCGGAGGGTTCCGGGTGCTGGATGCGGCAGGCAATCCGCTTGTGCTGACAGAGCCTATGGATAATCTTGCAGTGGACGGGCAGGGCAACCTGCTGGACCCGGCTACCGGCCTTCCTTCCGGAGCAAAAGTCGGCATCAGCATCGTTACAAGACCGCAGGAGCTTGTTCGTGACGGCAATGGTGTTTTTCACGCTGATAATGCAGATGCGGCAGAGATCCGTTTTGCGGAAGACGGGGACAATCTCCTGCTGCGCCAGGGCTATATTGAAGGCTCCAATGTTGATGCTACCCAGGTAACTGTTGATATGAATGCCGCTTACCGGGCCTATGAGGCCAATCAGAAGGTAATCCAGTTCTATGACACCAGCCTGCAGAAGGCTGTTAATGAAGTGGGCAGAGTATAGGCCGTAGGCAAGCGTACTGGCTTTTTGAACATATCAGTATATATTCGGGGTCCCCGCAAAGTACCTGATTCAGCTTCTATGTAAAGCTTCACTTTGCGGGGTTATTGTGGGAGGGAATAACCTGTGAACAATTCGACGATCGGTGCGGGCGTCTCTATGTCCAGTCTTCAGCAGCGCCTGGATATTATTGCGGACAATATCGCGAACATGAATACGAATGGATACAAGAGCAAGGAAGGGTCATTTGAAGATGTCCTGACCCGTGTCCAGCAGCAGTCCAAGGAATATGAACAGCCTGGCCGCAGTATGCCGCTCGGCTTCAATATCGGGTTCGGGGTACGTGTATCCACGGTAACCAGCAATTGGGAGGAAGGGCCGCTTCAGGAGACAGGCAACCCTACAGATCTCGCACTGCAGGGAAACGGGCTGTTCGGCGTACAGGTTAACGGGGACACGGCGTATACGCGTCAAGGGAATTTCCATTTCACTCCTGATCCGGCGGATGCCCAGCAGATGATGCTGGTGGACAGTACAGGCAATCCGGTGCTGAACACAGAGGGCAACCCGCTCAGGGTCCCGGCAAATGTCAGTGCGGCAATAGATGAGAAGGGCCGGGTACTCACCAAAACCGGCGAGAATGAACCTGTGCAGTTAGCGGGCACAATAATGATTGTTGAGCCGCTCAGCAAGACGGCTTTGCAGGCTGTAGACGGTAATTTTTATGTGCTTCCTGATGGTGTAACGGAAGGACAGGCCTTTCTCCAGCGGCAGCCTGGTGAAGAGACGTCATTCGGCGTGCGATCCGGTTATCTGGAGCAGTCCAATGTGGATTTAAGCAAGGAAATGACGGAGCTTATGCAGCTTCAGCGCACTTACCAGCTGGCTGCCCGTGCGCTTTCCTCCAGTGACCAGATGCTTGGCCTGGCCAATAATATGCGCGGGTAGGTGAAGGAATGAGTGCTCAGAACAAACCAAAGCCTGAAGAGGACAAGCAGCAGCCGGTCAAACGGCCCGGCGTATCCAAATGGACCCTTATCCAGTGGTTTCTGATTCCTCTCCTGCTGATCGCTGCGCTTGCCGGCGGGCTGGTTGCAGGATATGTCATTATCGGTAAACGGGAACTCAGCGATGTACTCCAGTGGAGCACTTGGAAGCATGTCTATGATCTGGTCTTTGCACCTTAATTTATACGTTGTTTTGAAACTCCCTTGTTGTACAGGGGAGTTTTCTTTTTTATACTGGAAAATGTATAATGAGTGGGGACTAAGGGACAAGCGGACTCTTAACAGGGAAGCTGTCAGAAGCTTTGCGGAGACTGCGGATCTAAACCTTCCGCAATCCAAAAAGGGCCCTCTCCGTCATGCTGCCGCGTGCGGCGGAGAAAGCCCCTTATCTTAACCTCCACTGCTGCAGGTGGTGAAGGATAATTATAGTTTTTACCGGAGCGGTCCAACTTTATGCAGGGTTCGGCAAGATTACAGCTGCAGCCTGCCGGAGGACTGCCCAATGACGCGGTTAAATCCGAAAGGAGCATTGCTTAAATGCTGAATATCAATGAAATCCAGGAAATAATCCCCCACCGGCCCCCATTTCTGCTGGTGGACAAAATTATCGAAATTGAAATGGGCAAACGGGCTGTAGGCATCAAGAACGTAACGGTAAATGAGCCGTTTTTTGCAGGCCATTTCCCGGGTTATCCGGTTATGCCGGGTGTGCTGATTACTGAAGCGCTGGCTCAGGTTGGTGCTGTAGCTATTCTCGGGGTTGAAGCCAACCGCGGGAAAATCGGTTTTCTGGCAGGGCTGGACGGCTTCCGCTTCCGGGGCCAGGTTGTACCGGGGGACACGCTTACCCTCGAGGTAGAAATCACCAGACTTAAAGGCAGCATCGGAAAAGGCCAGGCCACCGCCAAGGTGGACGGCAAGGTTGTGGCTTCCGGCGAAATTATGTTCGCGCTCAGCTAATCCCAGTTATACTACCCTAAATTATAGATGGAGAAGGAGAGATTCATATGACTCAATTAAGCCCGAAAGCCGCAGAAACATTAAGCCGCTGGCTGCAGGACCCTTCTGTTGACGAGAACACCAAACAAGAGCTGAACCTTCTGGCGGATGATCTGCAGGAGCTGGAAGAACGCTTTTACAGAGATCTGGAATTCGGTACAGGCGGTCTCCGCGGAGTAATCGGCGCCGGCAGCAACCGCATGAACCGTTATACCGTGGGCCGGGCCACTCAAGGCTTCGCCAACTATATTCTTGAGAATCATAAGGGCGAAGGCCGGCCATCCGTCGTAATCGCTCACGATTCACGCCGGTTCTCACCGGAATTCACGCTGGAGGCAGCACTTGTTCTGGCGGGTAACGGGATTGAGGCGCATTTGTTCCCTTCCCTGCGCTCTACGCCGCAGCTGAGCTTTACTGTACGTCATTTAAAGGCTTCAGGAGGCGTAGTTATTACTGCGAGCCATAACCCTCCGGAATATAACGGCTACAAGGTGTACAATGCCGATGGCGGACAGCTTGTACCGGATGAAGCGGAAAAGGTAATTTCCTACATATTGGAGGTTGATTCCTTCAATGGTGTTAAACGTCTTTCCCGTGAAGAAGCGGAGAGCCAAGGCCTGCTGCACTGGCTGGGAGAGAAAGAGGATGAGGCCTTCACAGATACAGTGGCAGCCGTCAGCGTTGCCCGTGAGGAGATTACTTCAACACTCGGCCGTGATTTCAAGATCGTATATACCCCGCTGCACGGGACAGGCAACCTGCCGGTCCGCAGCGTTTTGAAGAAAATCGGCTTCACTGAGGTACATGTCGTACCCCAGCAGGAACAGCCGGATTCCGAATTCTCTACTGTGAAGTCACCGAACCCCGAAGAGCGCGAAGCCTTCACGCTGGCGATCAAGCTGGGCGAAGAGCTTAATGCAGACCTGCTGATCGGAACGGACCCGGATGCGGACCGCATGGGAGCCGTCGTCCGTGATAATGAGGGCAATTTTGTAGTACTGTCCGGCAACCAGTCCGGAGCGCTGATGATCCATTATTACCTGAGCCGTCTGCAGGAACAAGGCAAGCTGCCTAGCAACGGTGCTGTAGTCAAAACTATCGTTACCAGTGAGATGGGAGCGGCGGTAGCCTCGTATTACGGTGCCACCGTCTTCAATACATTGACCGGCTTCAAATATATCGGGGAGAAAATGACCCAGTTCGAGCAGTCCGGTGAATATACCTATCTGTTCGGATATGAGGAAAGCTACGGATATCTGGCCGGCAACTATGCCCGCGACAAGGATGCCGTGCTTGCCTCCATGCTGATTGCCGAAGCAGGTGCTTATTATAAAGCGCAGGGCAAGACGCTGTATGATGTACTTCAGGAGCTGTATGAACAGTTCGGCTACTTCCTGGAAAGCCTGGAATCACGCACGCTCAAGGGCAAGGACGGGGTAGCCCAGATCCAGGGGATCATGAGTGACTGGCGCAGTAATCCTCCGCAGGAAATCGCTGGAGCTTCCGTTACCGAGGTGCTCGACTATTCACTTGGCCTTAACGGGCTGCCTAAGGAAAATGTGCTCAAGTATCTGTTGTCCGACGGTTCGTGGTTCTGTCTGCGCCCATCCGGCACAGAGCCGAAGATTAAAGTATACTTTGCGGTTCGCGGAGAATCGCTGCAGAATGCAAAAGACAAGGTGGCTGCCCTTACAGAGCAGGTTATGGCCCGCGTCGACGGGAAATAATAATCCTGCATGATATGAAGCTTTCTCACAGAAACGGATACTGCTCCTGACAGGACAGACATCCGTTTCTGCTTGAGTTAGGAAGTGAAAGAGGAGGTACTTTTGGTGCACCAGAAATGGCAACAATGGAATATTACTTCACGTAAGTGGTTATGGATTCTCGTAGTAATCGGTGTTCTGTCTGCTCTCCCGGTTGTCTATGACCGTATGCAGACCGAGAAATCTTCCAAGACAGTTGAGTTTGTATTTGATTACCGTGATCTGGTGGAGGTAGCCAGCTACCGTGTGAACCCTAAGGATTACATTGCCCAGCAGCTTGACCGCCTCAAGGAAGCCGGCGTTCAAAGCATGGCCATCTACGAGAGCACGCTGGAGGATTACCGCAAGGCCCGCCGCCTGATGATGTGGGGGGCAACTGATATTGCCAACCTTACTGATACTGTAATTCCCGAGAATGAGAACTATACATACGTCCTCTTTACGAGCACGGAGAATAGTTCGGTGCTCGCACCGTTGATTCAGGATGCTTTTCAAGTGCTTGGCATTGACACTGAAAATTGGAGCTTCCGCGGGCAGCAGGGGCTGATTATCAAAACCCCGCTGGAAGATGCTACCCTGAAGCCGCTCCAGCCTGACCCGTTCAATCTGGAGATGCTGCATGAGAAGGGCTTCAGCATTGTTCCGCGTCTGGTGGACTCTCTTGCCTATAATGAAGAAACCGTTACAAAGCTGCTGGACCGCTATCAGGAGCTTGGTGTCAAACGCATACTGTTCGAAGGGGAATCGGTTAAAGGCTTCACGGATGATGCCGATACCGGCAGCCTTACCGCTTTTGCTGATCTCCTTAAGGAACGCGGGATGGGGATAGCGGCCATCGAGAATATCAAGGCCCAGCAAAAGGGATTCGGCAAGCTGGCTTATCTGCTTGATTATAATGTGGCGCGCCTGTATTCGCTTAGCGAAGGCGATTCCGGGCTGTCTCCGGAAGTCATTGCCGACAGGTTTGCCCTGGCCACCAAGGACCGCAACATCCGCATGCTGTATCTCAATACCATCCCTTCACGGGATACTACTACAGCTCAGATTAAAGATACCCTGGACAACCTGGTGACCAGCCTAAGCGGCCCTGACGGAGCCGTGCAGAAGATTGAAGATAACGGATTTACACTTGGTCAGGCTGAAGCCTTTGACGTCGTTGATTCCTCCTACCAGCGCTACTTCAAGCTGGGGGCTGTTATCGGCGCAGTATCCATGGTAGCCCTGCTTGTGTCTTACTTCATTCCGTGGCTTACCCTGGCCGCCTGGATTCTTGGACTGGCCGGCAGTGCAGGTCTGTTGCTGCTGAAGCCGCAGCTGTTTGAGCAGGCACTGGCGCTTGCAGTTGCAATTAGTGCACCGACAGTTGCGACTGTGCTGGCTGTCCGCAAGATCAACGAGCAGGGGCCGCCGCTGCGGATTAACAAACTGACTTATGCAGTTATGAGTCCCGGACGCCGGCTGGCGCATAGCCTTGTGCTCTATATCAAGACTGCACTTATCTCGCTGAGTGCTGTGCCGTTTGTTATTGCCCTGCTTAACAATGTTACTTACAGTCTGGTACTTAACCAGTTCCGCGGCGTCAGTCTGCTGCACCTGGCACCTATTGGACTGACTGCCTTGTATATACTCTTATACCGCGGAGAGTTTGCCTTTAACAAGACCGGCAAGCTTCTGCGTACACCGGTTACCCTGGCCATGGTCATCGCCGCCGGTGTTCTCGGTGTGCTGGGCATGTACTATTTAAGCCGAACGGGCAACAGCGGCAGCGTCAGCTCCATTGAAATGACTTTCCGTACTTTCCTGGAGAATACAGTTGGCGTGCGGCCGCGCAATAAGGAGTTCCTGCTGGCCCATCCGCTGTTTATATTGGGCGCCTTTATGGCCTATAAATACCGCAACGCCGCCTTTATTATGATTGTTGCGGTCATCGGCCAGCTGTCAATGGTGGATACCTTTGCCCATATCCATACTCCGGTGCTGATCTCATTGATCCGCGGACTCCTTGGATTAGGACTTGGGCTTATTATTGGCCTGATTGCCGTAGCAGTCTGGCAGATCGCGGAAAGGTGTTGGAAACGATGGTCGCCTCTGCTCAAAAAATTGTAATTTCCGGCTACTACGGCTTCCGCAACAGCGGAGACGAGGCTGTTCTGCAATCGATTCTGAATGCGTTGCGGAAACAGTCACAAGCCGCCGGGATAACGGTTGAACCTGTTGTATTATCTATAGACCCGGAATGGACAACCTCGACCTACGGTGTTAAGTCTGTCCACCGGATGAAGCTGGGCGAGGTGCGGCAGGCCATCGCTGAAAGCGCCGGATTGATCAGCGGAGGCGGGAGCCTGCTGCAGGATGTAACCAGTTCTAAGACCATACCGTATTATCTGGGGATCCTGAAGCTTGCCCAATGGTTGGGCAAGCCGACCTTTATTTATGCCCAGGGGATCGGTCCGGTTAACCGCAAGCTGTTCCACCCGCTGATTAAGTCAGTATTCCGTAAAAGTACCTATGTGTCCGTGAGGGACGAACAGTCCCGCAGCCTGCTGGAGAGCATGGGGCTGAGCCCAAATAACATCCAGGTTGTGCCCGATCCTGTAATGGGGCTTGAGCTTGAGCAAATAGCGGAGTCTACGGGCGTATCCTCTGCTGATACAGCCTCCGGGCCGAAGACTGTGGGAATTTCCGTCCGTTTCTGGGAGGAGTCACGGCATGAGCTGAATGCAATCGCTGAAGGGCTGCTGAAGGCCTGTGCTCAAACGCCCTTTGACCTGCGGTTTCTGCCTTTTCACCATCCTATTGACAATGAAGCCTCGCGTTATGTCATGCAGAAGCTGGAGAAAGAGGCTGCTGCATTAGGAGGAAGGGTCAGTATACGTGAAGATGCGCTGCATCCGCAGCAGATGCTGCGCGAGGTTGCAGAGTGCGATGTGCTGATCGGCATGCGCCTGCACAGCCTGATTTATGCCGCCGGCAGACGGGTGCCGCTGATGGGTGTCTCGTATGATCCGAAGATTGACCACTTTCTGGAGCGGATCCGCTCCAAACCTGTCGGATCGACGGGTACATTGGAGGCAGACAAGGTTGCCGCGGAAACTCTTCTGCTTCTTGAGCAGGGGGAAGCCTGGAAGCAGGAGCGGGAACCGGTGATCGCCTCACTGGCCCTAGAAGCTGAAGCACCGGCCCGCTGGATTGTAGAATATTTACGCCGTAAAGGATGAGTGAACGTGAAAGCAGATAGTATTTTGCCTACTGTACCGATTTTTGGTATACGTGTTTCCAAAGTCGATATGCAGGCTACAGTCTCTTATTTGACCGATGCAGTGCGTAAACGTGAGCCGCACCAGGTCATTACTGCCAATCCCATTATGGTTATGGCTGCACTGGAAAACCCTTCCTACATGGAAATAATGAAATCGGCAGAACTGGTGGTCCCTGACGGGACTGGCGTAGTGTGGGCTGCAGAGTATTGCAAGGAGCCGGTGGCTGAGCGTGTAGCGGGATTCGACCTTTTACATGAATTACTGCGTCAAGGCGAAAGCTATAACTGGAAAGTATATCTCCTGGGTTCTACTCCTGAAGTGATTCGGGCGACCGTCTCCAGGTTACAATCTCAATATCCGCGTATCGTAATTGCCGGCTACCGTGACGGTTACTTTGGTCCGGAAGCAGACGAAGCTGTTGTGGCAGATATTGTGAAGGTCCAGCCTGACCTGCTGTTTGTCGCCAGAGGGGCGGACAGCCAGGAGCCGTGGATCGCCAAGTACAAATCGCAGCTGAATATTCCTGTAATGATGGGAGTAGGCGGAAGCTTTGATGTGATCTCCGGTAAGAGCAAACGGGCACCTGTTGCGTTCCAGAAACTGCGGGCCGAATGGCTATATCGTCTTCTGAAAGAACCGACACGATACAAAAGAATGCTTGCGCTGCCGAAATTTGCAGTAAAAGTGCTGCGTGAGAAAGATAAAGTGACAAAAGCCTGAAAAAACGAGCCAATTTACCGGGAATATCCGAACAACAGCCTAAAAACGGAATTGGAATTTGCTTTTAGTTCAGCGTATAATTCAATGCGGTAGAGAAATGGGGGTCGACTTTTCAAATGTTAATCATATACATCGCCGGATTTATTGTGTGCATGGGACTTGCACTTCTCCTGACACCGCTAGTGAAGAGATTCGCTATTAAGATTGGTGCCACAGATGTGCCGAATGCCCGAAAGGTGCATACGAGAATTATGCCCCGCCTCGGCGGTCTTGGTATTTTCCTGGCGTTTGTGTTAGGCCTGCTTGCCGTATTGCCGATTATTCCATACGATTTCACTTCGCGGGAGACACATTTCATCAAAGCGCTGCTGTGCGGGGGTGGACTGATTGTCCTGATCGGCGGACTTGATGACCGTTTCGAGCTTTCAGCCAAAGTGAAGCTGCTGGGCCAGATTGCTGCAGCATGCATCGTCGTTTTCGGTTTTGGCATTACTGTTGATTTCGTAAACATTCCATTTAATAATACGTATTCCTCACTGGAGAGCTGGATTGCCGTACCGCTGACGATTTTCTGGATTGTCGGCGTAACCAATGCGGTTAACCTGATTGACGGTCTGGACGGGCTGGCTGCCGGAGTATCAGGTATAGCGATTGCCACAATTGCGGTTATGGCCTTCCTGATGGGTAATACAATGGTTGCGCTTCTGTGCCTGCTGCTGCTTGGCAGTATTTTAGGGTTTTTGTTCTTCAACTTTCATCCCGCCAAAATCTTTATGGGTGATACAGGCTCACTGTTCCTCGGGTTCTGTCTGGCACTGCTGGCATTGCTCGGATTCAAGCAGATCGCTGTCGTTTCGTTTATTACACCGCTCCTCATTATCGGGGTTCCTTTATCGGATACATTCTTTGCAATCGTACGCCGCAAGCTGCAGAAGAAGCCAATCTTTGCACCGGACAAAGGGCATCTGCATCACTGCCTGCGCGAGCTCGGATTCAGCCACCGCCAGACGGTGCTGATTATTTACGGGATCGCCGCTTTCTTTGGTGTACTGGCTGTCATCCAAACTTCTGCTTCCCTGTATGAGGCCAACTGGGTTACTTTTGTAGTAATCTGTGTGATGCTGTTCTTCCTGCAGATCGGTGCGGAAATTACCGGCGTTATCAGCAAAACCAAACGTCCGCTGATTGATTTATTCCTGAGAATGCGCCTCAAGCTTGCACCGGAGCGCAGTTCGAAGTCTTAGTTTACCGCTCTTATTCAGACTTTTATTGTTAAATTAACAAAACTCATCCTTTTTAAGGATGAGTTTTTTGCTGTTCTCCCTAACAAGATAGCCGGAAATAACCGATAAAGAAAAAAGTGAAGGTCACGAAGAGAACTTTAACTCAAAGGAGAGATATACACATGCAACGCTTTAAGAGACCCTTTGTCTGGGTGCTGCTTGCGGCTCTGATCGTTTCTATGTTCCCGGGCAAATATATGCCTCAGGCGGCTGCGGCGACTGCAGTCACAACTTATTTTACTCCCGATGATCAGACATTGCGCTCCACGGTAGTACTGGATCCAAGTGCTGTTACAGGATCGGCAAATGCCATTACCCGTGACAAAGTTTATCTGACGAGCAATTCCACACTTAACATAACCGGTGTTTACTCACAGGTCACTTCTACCACAATGAAGGTTGTTGTGGAGCAGCTGTCGCAGGACAGCTTAGGCAGATGGGTAACAGATTCCACGCGTCTGACCACAGGGACTGTGACCACCGATGCCAACAGTCCGGGCAACCGCTTTACAACAAGCGGAGTAACCTTGTATTCCGGCTTTAACAAAATCACCTTCTCCGGACTTCAGGGGAATCTGACGCGTTCCGAGTCCTTTTATGTCCTGTATGACAGAGTACCTTATGTGACATCGCTCCAGGTACTGGGCGGACCGGCTGCTCTTAACCTGAATGAAGGCACACAGGTGGTGGTTCCTGTATCTTCAATTACGCTGCAAGGTAAAGTAGCCAACGCTACGAAGGTAACTGTGTCACTAAACGGGGGAACAGCGCTTCAGACCTCCCTGCTGGAGGATGGAACCTTTTTCACTCCGGCCCTGACGCTGCAGCCGGGGCTAAGCTCACTGCAGATTATTGTTCAGAATGCCTCCGACAAAATTACCATCGACCGCAATGTATACTTTTTTGATACAGATCAGCCGTACGCTGCTCTGGATCTGGTTCATGCGGGCAGCAAGTACTCTCTGATAAACAATACACCGACACTTTCGGTAGCAAATACATTTACCGCCGGCTTGTCAGGGGAAGTGCTGCTTCCTTACAATGCTTCCGCTTTTGGTGGGAATTCAGGTGCAGGTAAGCTAGTCATTAACGCAGGTACAACTAGTGAAGTTGCCATCCGAACCATCACAACGACTCAGGAGCAGACCATTCCTGGACCTGACGGTATTACGCCGGCATACAAGCTGGTGAAGTTTTCAACCTCAGAGGATGTTCCTATTGCTACCGGCAGCAATGACTTTACGCTGACCGTAACATTCGGAAGTTATACTGCATCCCTTTTAAAATCATACTATTATGTTCCCGGAGAGACGGTAATCAATAATATCTACTACCTTCCGGATTATGCAACAGGCAAAAGTATTGCCGATGTGTCCAAGCTTCCGCTGAACGGACAACAGATGGAAAAAGATAATTTCTACATCCTGGTTGAGACGAATGTTACGCCCACCGGCGCTTTAAGCGCGATGTATCTTCCGTTGAGTACCAAAGGCCTAGAGCTTACCAAAATTGCTGCAACCGGGCTGAATACTGACGGGACCCAGGAGGTATACAGAATTACCGGATTCTCGAACGGCCAGCAGAAGGTTCAGTTTAAGTATGGCACATCCAATTCGGTGTACAATGTAAATATCTCTTATGTATCGAAGAACTATATCTATGTCAGCAATTTACAGGACGGCCAGACAATCGAGTATAACTCCAATTCAACCTCAAGCATTACTGTAGAGGGAGAATATATCGGGTTTGAAAATATCTCCGGAGCCCAGTTCCAGATTAACGGCAGGGACAGCAATTCGTGGGATGTGCTACCAGCAACTCCGCAGTTCAATGTCACCATGCAGGCGCCGAAATTCAAAGTCACTCTGAAGATCGATCAGGCCGGTCCGCTGGTATATGGGGAAAATACACTGATGTTTACGGGGATTTCCATGGACTCCTCCGGCAACCAGCGTGTAATTACCAAAGAACTGCGTATCTATATTATTGATACAAACGTATCTAATCTGACGCAGTTTCATCCGGTACTGGTAACGAACCGTCCGACATTCGATACGGATTCCCGTACTAATGATGCCAAGCGCAATGCAATTCTGGCTCTACCGGCTGAGATTACCTATACGGACGGCAAGTATGTAACTACCAGGGATAATTACGATCTCGTTCTACAAGGCGGAGGAGCTACAACTCTTAATCTTTACAGGGGCTCTGATCTGGTCTTCACTTCTGTCGGCAATACCACTATGCTCAAAGAAAACAGCAAGGATGATCATACATCACCGGGAACCTACGGTTCAGTAATCTATGATTATGTTGGAACAACCAAGGACTTCCTGCTGCGGATTCGGGATCTGAAGTTCGATGCTCCAGGAAGCCATGTTTACACACTGGAGCTGATCAATAAGACCGGCGCAAGAACGACGCAAAGAATTGAAATTGTCCGTGAAGTGCTGCCTTACCGTATCCTGGCTCCGGTAGCCACTGTCGGAAACCAGATTGTTGTAAACAAAAACTTCATACGGTTTGATATTGAAGCTGAGGGCGCAACTAAGGTTATGATTGATAAATATGAAGCTGTACCGCGTCCTGACCTGGCGAACCGTTTTACCTACGACTATGTCGGGCTCAAGCCGGATAAGGCGACAACGATTAAGATTCAGATTGTACGTAAGGATTCAACCCTTAATGATACAGTAACCGTTTATTACGCCAGTGCGGTGCAGATTGATACGCAGTACATGGCTGAGAAGGTAGCAACAAAGTATAGTGTCTTCAACAAGCAATTAGAGCTGAATTTCCCTAAAGGAACCTTGATGAAGGGCTTTACCAGCTCAGGAGCAGCGAAGTATTATCCTGACACCAAGCTGCTGTTCGGGATTGCCGACCCTAATGACGGGGTTGTAGAGCGTACCAACGATTACGGCAACATTATTAATGTCAGCCCGGTTGATGAAAGATTTGTAGGTGTTCAGAAGCAGCTCGTCATTCTGCAGGAGCTGGTTCTCCGGTTCACCTCATCAGCGACCAACAGTAACTTTTCCAGAGTATCGGATATTTACTGGCTGAGCGGTGGTCTGGGTGAGGTAGGCACCAAGGGAAGCAGCAGTTATGTACCTGCATCTAACGGGGTTGCCCCATATTCCATCGAGGGTAATTTCACACAGATCAGCCAGTCCCGCAAAATCATACCTTCCCAGCGCGGGGAGCTGACGCTCAGCTTCAGTCCAAACGTTGTGGATGAGGTCGGTTCAACCGTTACAGTGTTCCGTTACACGGACGCGGGCAAATGGGAGAACATCGGCGGGGAGGTCGACACCAAGAATCATACCGTAACCGTTCCTTTTGATGAGTTCGGCTACTACACTGTTATGAAGCTGCGCCGCGGGTTTACGGATATTACTAATCACCCGTGGGCAAGAAATATTCTGAACGGCCTTTATTCCAAAGGAATTATGACCAACCTGCGCGCCGATGCTTTCGGGGCCGATGATACAACAACCCGCGGTGAATTCGCTACACTGCTGGTAACCGGTCTGAATATTCCGCTTGATTATGATACCAACAAGCAGACCTTCTTCGATATCGTGCCGGAAGCAGTATCTACAACCTGGAATTTCAAGAGTATAGAGACTGCGGCAAGAGCGGGGATCATCACGGGACTGAGCGACGGATTCTTTGGTCCGGACCAGGCGCTCACCAGAGAGCAGGCGGCGGTAATGATTGCCCGGGCGCTTAAACTTAAGATGTCAGCCAATGATGCCAAGCTGCTGGCCAGCCTTAACAAATCGTTTGTCGACTCAGCCAGCATGGATTTCTACTCCCGCCCGGCGATCGAAGCCGTATCGAAGGCGAAGATTATGGAGGGTAGTGCCGTTACTGTCACCGGTCAGACCAAGCCGGTATACAATTTTAATCCAAAGGGCAAGCTAACCAGAGCAGAAGCCGGCAAAATTGCCGTGGCTCTATTGCAGAAGAGCACCAGCATCTTCCCTAAAACCTTCAATTAATTCAGTACCGCCGGGCTGCGACAACTGTTCGCGGCCCGGTTATTTTATGCAGAAGAGGTTATACTTTAATTAATGAATGCAAGACCACCTGTTTGAAGGAATTTACATACCGCCGACATTAACTTTGTAATCTGCACTGTTTTACGTTACAATAACTTAGAAAATAATTTTTTTCTGAAAGGTGAAAGCCATCGATGAAACCGATTTTATCTAAAGCGCAACTGGATTACACGAAAGCAAAGAATCTGTTTGAGAATAGAGCTAAAGTTTTGGAGAAGGAAATTGCCGCAAAGCGCGCACTGCAGGAGATTACACAGGAAGTAATGGAAGAGCTTGTTCAGGCTACCGGATTCCATGATGCATACAATGATCTTGTTATCGCGGAGAATGCTTTGATTGAATGGTCCCATACAACAATCAAACATGAGAAGGCCTATCGTGAGAACCGCTCTGCAATTGATGCAATGTACGAGAATGTAAATTCCAGCCCCGAAAAGCGCCAGGAATTGATCCAGCTATCCATGAAGATCCGTTAGGATATGTTTATAGAAGGAAAGCGCCGCGTGAGGCGCTTTTTTTGTTGGCCAGTCCGCCAGTATATGGGTTTAAAAAAGGGTAATTATGTTTATTTACTTAACAAATATTGCTTAATGACGTTGTGAAAGGCGCTATGCTATACTAATTCCCGTAGCTCCCCAAGATTAACAATAGTTAGTAGAAGATACAAAAGTATCTTTTAACGGGTCGGGGAGCACCACACATAATTTTTTTAAAAAACTTTTGAACCAAGCGCAACTTTTTTAAAACTTCTGCGTTTAAGATGTAGAGTCAATTACACCACGCATTTGCCCAGCATCCTGAAGGGTTCAGGTAATGCCGTATGGAAAAATTAACTTTACGCGACTTGAGGCACATTGTATAATACTTAGGTAGAATTAGGAATCTAGTATTAGTCTGCCTTAAACCTGTTTACAAGTTTCTGTGATACCCGTCACAGACATTATTTATACTTAATATGCTCAACTCGGGAAAGGGGGTGCATCGGCTAATGAGTGACATGAGCTACCCAACTAAAGAAAATTCTCAGTTCATGAATGTCCAAGGAGGAGAAAAAAAGGTTATGAAGAAAATTTTATCCGTAGCATTATCTACAGCAATGGCATTCTCGATGTTTGCCTCTGTAGCATTTGGTGAAACTGCAACAACTCCACAAGCTAAATTCGACGCTTTGGCAGCTAAAGGTATCCTGAACGGCTACCCGGACGGTCAAGCTCATCTTGAAAAAGATCTGACTCGCGCTGAATTCGCTAAGATCGTTACTAAACTGTTCGGTCTTACTGAAGTAACTGGTAAGCTGTCTTACAAAGACAAAGGCTACACAGCTACTAACTGGGCAGTTCCTTACATCGAAGCTGTTACTGCAGCTAACCTGATGCAAGGTAAAGATACTGTTAAAGGTATCTTCGACTACAACGGTAAAGTAACAGTAGAAGAAGTTGCGGCTGTATTGTTCCGCGCTCTGAAACTGGAAACTCCAGCTACAACTGATAACTCCGCATCCGCATGGGCTAAAGGCTATGCTCAAGCAGTTATCAACGCTGGTCTGGTTGCTCAAGGCACCAACTTCAAAGCTAACGCTACTCGCTCTTTGGTAGTAGAAGCAGCTTATGCAGTTGACAACTTGACTGCTGTTCCAACTGTAGCATCCGCTGAAGCGCTGAGCCCAACTAGCGTATTCGTTACTTTCTCTGACAAAACTACTACAACTGTAACTCTGACTACTGCTCTGGTTCAAGGCGTTGAAACTACAATCAACTTCAAGAACAATGGTCATGACTACACTGCTAAGGTAACACTTGCAGCTCCTAAGGTTGTATCCGTTACTACACCTAACGCTAAGCAGCTGGTTATCAAATTCAACCGCGCTATCGATGCTGACACTGTAATCGCATCTGATAAGTCCCTGGTTGATAACAATATCGCTGTTACTACCCTGACTGGTGCTGAACCAGTAAGCATCAACACTGCCAATGCAGTATTGTCTTCCGACAAAACTGAATTGACATTGACTCCAGCAGGCAGCGAATACTTCAAGGGCCAGTATACAGTTACTGTAACTAAGTCTGTGAAGACTGACGCTGGCGTTGAATTGACTCCTTATACTCAGCTGATCACTGTTGCTGATACTACTGCACCTGCAATTACTTCTGTAACTTCTACAGCTAAAGCAACTACTAATAAAGTTGTTGTGAAATTCAGCGAGCCGGTTGTTTCCGAGCCTGCTGGCGTTATTACAGCTTATGTAGATGGCGTTTCTGCGAAGGCTGAAAAAGGATCTGCTCTGAATGAGGTAATCCTGACTACTTCGACAACTCTAGTTACTGGAAAGACTTATGACGTTTCATTCCTGAACGTTAAGGATTTCGCAGGTAATTACATTTCTCCAAACCCAACTAAGACAACTGTAACGGTTGTAGCTGATGTTGAACTGCCTACTATCACTAGCTTCTCTGTATCTGGTGAAAACACAATCAGCGTTGTGTTCAGCAAAGCTGTTGACTTGAACTCCCTGAATGGTGTGTTCACACTGTTGAACTCCAGTGGTGTTAGCCAAGGCACTCTGCTTCCAAGTGCTGGAAGCGACAGCAAAACATTTACTCTGACTACTGTTGCTCCTCCAGTTTGGACTAACGGCGTATTCAACGGAACTGTTACTGTAGCTGCTGGTATCAGAGACCTTCTGGGCAACGTAACAACTGCAACTTCGACTCAAGCCGTTACTTTCACTAAGGACACTGTAGCTCCTACTGTAGCAAGTGTTACTTATGGTTCGACTGGTCTGGTTGTTAAGTTCTCCGAAAAAGTTAATGTTGTGGGAACTCAGTTCCAACTGATTAACGATGCAACTGGTGTATCCACTCCAGTATCTGTATCTTCCGCAACTTACTCGAACACTGATGGTACTGTTACATTCAAGAATGTAACTGGATTTGCTACTGGTAACTACACACTGCGTCTGCCAGCTGGTCTGGTTCAAGACTTGTCGGCTCAAAAGAACGCTAATGCAGCAGTTGTACAGGGTGTAGCTCTTACAGCCAGCACAACTACTGATTCCAGCCAGCCTGTGTTCAAGAGCAACCCGGCTCCAACTACAAAAGAAGGATCTGACCAAGTTATCACTTACACAATTCAAGATGCTAACGGTCTGAACCTCTCTACTGTAACAAACATCAATAACTACTCTCTGGATGCAAAAGCTCTGCCAGCTGGTTCTTATGTAACAACTAACTACAGCGGTACTGCTAGTGCTGACCTGGTAGTTAAGGTTTACATCCCAACAAGCGGTATCTCTGCTTCTAAGGGTTATGACTTCCTGATCACTGGTATCCAGGATTCCGTAGGTAACACTATTACACCTAAGCTTACTCAAGGCGTAGCTCTGGTTGATGGTATTGCTCCTAAGCTGGCATCCGCTACTGTATCTGTTGACGATTCCAAGAAGCTGATTGTTAACTTCAGTGAATCCGTAAGTGCTCCTGTAGGTTCCAACTTCGTTGTTACAATCAACGGTGTTGAAGCTAAGGGTGCTGTAACAGTAGCTTCCGGTTCCGGTAGCAAGTACTTCCTGAGCGTTTCCGCTCTGAAAGGCACTTACAACGGTGCTGATGTACTGTACTTCGAAACTAACGGTACTGCAGGTGTTCAAGCAGGAGAAATCATTGCTTACACTTCCGCTGCCGCTGGTGACCTGGATCTGAGTGCTGCATACGTTGGTAACATCACTGTGAAGATTGCTGACGCATCCGGCATCACTGACGGATCTTCCAACGCTATCGACAACAGCGTTACTGTAACTGTAGCTAAGTAATTCGCTTCTCCAACGAAGCACAGAATAGCCTCTTCGGAGGCTATTCTTTTTTTATATATACAAAAGGAGGACGCTAATGAAAACGGTATGGAAAATATCCTTAGCAACCGGGGTGCTGGCAGGCAGCCTGTGGGCTGGTTCGCTGCTCAATGTTACAGCTGACGGTGCAGGTGTTGGTTCCCAGCCAGGAACGGCTGATGATCCGGTGGTCACCAAAAGCTATGTTGACCAGCAGATTCAAAAAGCTCTTCAAGGCGGTGGCACAACAGCAACTCAACCACCCGCGTCTACGGCGACCCCTGCAGCTACGGCCGCACCGGTTGCAACAACCGCTCCAGTTCAGAGTGGAGAGGCTGTAAAAATCGTTGACGTTAAACCGGGCCAGACTTTGATTGCCGGAGCTGGTGCTGAATTTATTGTACGCGCCGGTAAAGCCGTTATCTATTCGCAGGACAGCAATGGGGTTGCTGATCTGACAGCTGGTGCAGATCTTCTTAACGGAACTGCCGCACCTTCCAACCATTTATTATCTTTCCCGCGTGATGGCCGGGGGATATCTGTTCAAGAGGGCCAGACGCTGGGACTGGTCGTTATGGTTCGCGGACTGTATACTTTGAAATAACTATTTGTGTTCTTACTTATATATAAGAATGCCCGGCAGAATGAATTTTATACCACGGAACTCTTTCCCACACCTGACAAACATTAACCCGATTTAAAGCTATGGTTCAGGTACACAATACTTCCTGTAATTCTAAACAATCATTCAGGAGGTGCTGTATCATGGCACGTACTAATCGCACAGTAGTACCGGAAAGCCGGGCGATGCTGAAACAAATGCAATATGAAATTGCAGCAGAATTCGGGTTATATGGTCATTCCTATGGCGGAGGAGCAGATACTGAATTTGCTTCTGAGCTGGGGGCGCTAGGAGGATCGGGCGGGGTAGGTCGGACTCCATATCTGGGTCATCTGACTTCCAGAGATAACGGATCTGTAGGCGGAGAAATTACAAAGAGGCTTGTGAAGCAGGCTGAGCAGTCTCTTTTCTGATCATAGCGAAACTTGCCTTTAATTGACACCTTCCGGCAAATAAGATAATATGACTTTTGAGGAAAGCCATAAACCTTTTCCATATGGGAAAAGGTTCATTTTTTGAACGGGCAGCAATTTATTATGATATTATTACCATTTATTTGACCTGTTATGTGTTAAGGAGCCCCCTTATACAGTGTCAGACTAACAATATGGGAGGTTGATGTACATGTCTATTAAAGGGCGTCATTTATTTACTTCCGAGTCTGTAACGGAAGGGCATCCGGACAAAATCTGCGATCAGATCTCTGATGCGGTTCTGGATGCTTTTTTGGCTAATGATCCAAATGCCCGTGTAGCCTGCGAAGTGGCTGTGGCCACCGGCCTTGTACTGGTCATCGGCGAGATCAGCACCAAATCGGAATATGTCGATATTCCGTCCATCGTCCGTAATACCATTAAAGAGATCGGCTATACCCGGGCAAAATTCGGTTTTGACTATAATACCTGCGCGGTACTGAGCTCCCTTAATGAGCAGTCTGCCGATATAGCACAAGGTGTTAATGCTGCACTTGAAAATCGCGATCCTGCACAGGTTGCTGAGGAAACTGCAAATATCGGTGCCGGAGACCAGGGTCTGATGTTTGGATTTGCAACAAATGAAACACCTGAGCTTATGCCGCTGCCGATTGCATTGTCACACCGGATTGCCCGCCGGTTATCCGAAGTCCGCAAAGACGGCACTTTGGAGTATTTGCGTCCGGACGGCAAAACACAGGTTACCGTCGAGTACCAGGATGAAAAGCCAGTACGTGTTGATACCGTTGTAGTGTCAACTCAGCATGCTGAGGAAATTACGCTTGAGCAGATTCAGGCAGATATTAAAGAGCATGTTATTCTGCCGGTAGTTCCTGCTGAACTGCTGGATGAGAATACAAAGTACTTTATCAACCCTACAGGACGTTTCGTTATTGGCGGTCCTCAAGGGGATGCCGGTTTAACCGGACGCAAGATTATTGTAGATACTTATGGCGGTTATGCCCGTCATGGCGGAGGCGCATTCTCCGGCAAGGATCCTACCAAAGTTGACCGCTCAGCCGCTTACGCTGCACGTTATGTAGCCAAGAATCTGGTGGCTGCCGGACTTGCGGACAAGTGTGAGATTCAACTGGCTTATGCAATCGGTGTAGCTAATCCTGTCTCGATTAATGTGGATACATACGGAACAGGCAAAATCAGTGAAGAGAAGCTGGCTGAGCTGATCAGCAGCAGCTTCGATCTTCGTCCTGCCGGCATTATCTCCATGCTGGATCTGCGCAAGCCGATCTACAGACAGACTGCAGCTTACGGACATTTCGGCCGTACTGATGTGGATCTTCCATGGGAACGTGTCGATAAAGCGGAGATGCTGAAAGCCAAAGCCGGAGTCTAGATTATCATAAGACAAGAAAGCACTACTTTTTTCAAAATAGACAAGCCCACAGACAGAACTTCTATTACAGAAGACTTCTGGCTGCGGGCTTTTTTGCGCTATTGATGAGCCGAAAGAGGCTGCAGCGGCGGTAAAAGCAGATGCCTTCTAAACTTTGGAAGCCTGGAAGCCGAAATATAAGGATATGTATACTGACGAGAAAGTATGGCTTGAAAGGAGTCTTTTAGCGGATGAAAAGGAAAGTTTCACTCTGGACAGCACTCATCCTTGCTGGCAACCTGCTGCTTAGTACCGGGTATTCAGCTATAGGAATTGGCAGCCAGACGGCACATGCCGCAAATGAATTTAACGTGGGGATCTCTCCGGCGCAGGGAGAGATGAATGTAAATGTTAGCTCTAATATCAAGCTTAGCTTTGATAGGCTGGTAAGTCCGCAAAGCGGAAACATCACAGTTACAGCACAAGGGACGAGCGAGCCGTATGTAACGATTCCGGTGGGCAGTTCAGGTCTGATCAGCAGCTCTACGGAGTATCAGGTCAAACTAGGCAAGACGCTTGAATATAACAAGACGTATACCGTAAATGTACCACAAGGCATGTTCAAGGATAATTTGGGGCTAGAATCGTTAGGGGCAACTTCTACGTTTACTACTGCCCCATCTATTAATTCGGCTATAACTGCAACAGAATACACTCCGGCTAATTATTCGCGGGTTGACAGCAGTCTCACCCAGCTGAGCCTGAAGCTAAACAAGAAGCTGCAGAGGGGCGGCGGATCAATCAGGCTGATTGCCTCAGCGGACAATTCTGTGGTTCAGGAGTTTAAAATCAAAGAGGGTGAGCCTTATGTCTATCTGTATAATGATAGCGCAACCTCAACTACAACAGTATCATTGACCTTAACAAGTAGGCTTACAGCCGGCAGCAGCTACTATGTACTGATTGATCCGTACGCTCTAAAAGACGATGACAATAAGTCGTTTGCAGGTATTACTACTGGTAACGTTTGGAGCTTTTCGATAAAAGGCTCGGCTGTGCCGGGGATAACGGTATCCCCATCAAACGGGGCAGGTGCTGTAGCGGTATCCACGGAGATTCAGCTTACGTTTGACCAGCCGATGATGCCGGCTGCGGGAGTCATATCTGTGTCGCCAAGTAATACGGCGAATGCCAGATATTTTAACGTGAATTCTGCTTCGGTAACGGGAGGGGGAACCCGGTTTATTAAGGTTGCCTCAGCCTCTGCGGCGAATCCGCTGTTAAGCAACACCCAATATACGGTGACTATTCCGCAGGGGGCATTTTATGATCAGGATGGCAATGTGTTCCCGGCTTCCGGGCCTTACACATGGACATTCACGACTACTTCGCTTACAGGTTTCGGAATAACCTCGCTAAGTCCGGCTGACCGCAGTGAAGCAGTGCAGATCAATCAGCCGATTAAAATCGCTTTCAATCAGGCAACCACTTTAGCCTCGGCGAGTGGAGTAGCCCTATATAAGAGTAATGGAACTAAACTTTCAACGACAGTAAATCCAAGTGCCGACTTAAAGGAATTTACTATTGTGCCTTCTGCAGGACTGGATAATGATACCATCTATTATGTTGATATTGCGCAAGGAGCATTTGTTGATAGCAGCAACAATCCGTTCGAAGGCATTAATGGGCGAAACGCCTGGAGCTTTAAAACAGTAGCTCTGGATAAGACAGCCCCGCTACTGTCTTCTGCATCACTTGAAAGCAACCGTACCATCCGCCTGAAGTATGATGAAGCACTCAACTCCGGCGTCTCTTTGATGCTGGGCAGCTTTGCCGTTACTGTTAATGAAGAGAAGCGTAACATTGATAGTGTGTATATTCAGGGGGACAGTGTCTACGTTACACTCAGCACCGGTGTCGCCGTAGGTCAAGTTATTAGAATATCTTACATCCAGGGAATAAGAATGATAGAGGATTTAAGCGGAAACGCAGCAGGCTCCTTTACAGCACGTGTGGTGACCAATAACATCCAGTCCGTGCTTCCGACACCCAAGGATGGCATCCTCACCGGCAAAACACTGGTGCTGAACTTTAATGATCAGCTTAGAACAGCCTCAGCTGCGGGCTACAACCAGTTCTATGTGTATGCGGACGGCACCTCACTGGGCGTTAACGCAATGAGCTCCAGCGGTTCATCCGTAACACTCGGCTTAAACAATGTTGCATCCAGCGTGCAGAGCGTCCGGGTAACGTATTATGCCGGCTCTTATCCGCTGCAGGATCAATACGGGCAAAATATAGCCAGCTTCAGTGATTTCTATGTCCGGAATACCAGTGATACGGTGGCGCCTGTCTACCAGAGTGCTTCGGGGTCAGATAAGCAAATTATCCTGACTTATAATGAGGGTCTCTCCCCGAACAGTCTGCCGCTGGTCAGCCAGTACTCGGTACTGGTCGGGAGCACCCCTAACTATGTGACTAACGTAGCCGTGAGCGGCAATCAGGTAACACTTACTTTAGCGAGTGCCCTGTCAACAGGCAGCTATACCACCGTTTCGTATGTTCCGGGAACAGCCGGAATCAGTGATCTGAACGGTAACCGGGCCTCTTACATTAATCTTCAGCCTGTATCGGTCTCCGGAAGCAGTGTAACAACCAACGTGCCGAATATTAGCTCAGCAACAATAACAGGGGATGAACTGACTGTTAATTTCAGTAAAAGCATGCAGGCCAGCTCGACGCTGTATAGCGGCCAGTTCGCTGTCAGAGTCGACGGCAGCATGGTAGGTGTCCAATCCTTTAATGTATCGGGATCGACGTTGAAGCTGGTTTTATCTACTGTAGTCAAAGCAGGCCAGACTGTTGACCTGTCTTACATGACCGGGGCAGGCAGCATTCTTGATCTCAGCGGAACTGCGCTTGCGTCGTTTACAGCTCTCGCTGTACAGAATATGACCGGCACGGCAGCATCCACATCCAGCCGCCCGTCCTATCTGGGCATTCTGGCTGCCAGTGAATTCGGCAAGGAATATCCGCTGCTCAAAAGCGATTCCGCAACAACAGCAGACGACCGCTCTGTGTATAACCAGGTAGTCAAACGTTATGTGCTTGCAGCCGACCGGCTGACTGCAAGCTATGAGTATCTGTACAAGCTGGGTACACCATCCCTGGTATTCGAAGTACCTCAGACAGAGCTTGCCGCTTATGTGTCGGTGCCGCTGAAGCCGCTGCTGGATGCAGTCAACCGTAACAGCAAATCAGCTTTCGGCATCCGGTACGGGGATACTCTGTACAATCTGGCGCTGGATGATGTGAACATGAACAGTCTGGCTGCAGCTCTGATTGCAGACAGCAGCACAATATCACTTGTCATCCGGCTGGAAAAGGTACCTTCCGGCACATATACACCATTTGAACAAAAGCTAAGAAGCCAGGGGCTGCAAACCATTACCAGTCTGACGGATATCCGCATGAGCGCTGTAGTAAGCGGCAATTATTCTAATGGTACAGTCCTAAGTTCCCCAGGGGAATATACGGTACGGACGACTGCTACACTAAACAGTGACCAGACCTCGGCAGCCAGACTTGATCTAGTCTATTATGACGCCACGTATTTACCGACGAAGATCAGTTCAGCAGGAAGCTATACCGTTATCCGGGCGAATACAACAGGAAATCAGGTGGTGGGAACCTTCCTGTCAATCCGCAGCTTTACAGATATGAGTAAGCACTGGGCCAAGTCGACTGTAGCATTGCTTGCCGCCAAAAATATTATCGACAGCAGTTACGGCACTACGTTCAAGCCCGAGCAAAAGGTTACACGGGCTGAATTCGCTGTTATGCTTAGCCGGGGGCTTGGGCTCCTGGGCGACAGGGAAACGGCACAGCGCTTCAGTGATATTCAGTCTTCAACCCAAACCGGTGATTACATTGGCGCAGCAGCCAAGGCAGGAATTATTACCGGGAATACAGACGGCAGCTTCCGTCCGAATGACAATATTACCCGTGAACAGCTGGCCATCATGATCATCCGTGCAATGGAGTATACAGAGCATCCGATTACCCTGAGCGGTACGGCTGCCTCTGCACTAAGCGCATTTAAGGACAGAAACAAAATACAGAACGCGGCTGCCGAATTTGTGGCAAAAGCGGTACAGGAAGGGATTATCCTGGGGATGACCACAACGGAATTTCAGCCTCAGGGCAATGCCACCCGGGCTCAGGCTGCGGTTATGCTGCAGCGGATGCTGGGTATGGCCGGTTATCTTTAAAATAAGTTTGCTTATAAGATGTAAGCCCCGTGTAAGCGGGGCTTTTTTATGTGGTCTACAGTTTCTGTAACAGCAGTGAGAAGGGAGGAATCTAGCAATATTCGCAACTTTTCGTTAAAATTTCAGTCTATTTAATAGTAATGGGGAAGTAGATGCCTGTTTTTTGACTTCATAATAGACGCTTGACAGTGAAAGATTGCGATTATAAAAAGAGATGGGAGAGTTACACTGAAATGAGTGAAGTTTTCATGGGGAACAGTGACAAGAAGCCGGGACGGGGAACAGGAAAGCCGGCGGCAAAACGCTGGATTGCAGCATCATTGGCCGGAGTGCTTTGGATTATGCCGGTGGTTGGAAGTGAGGGTCTGCCGGGTTTGGGAGCAAGCACAGCACCTGTAGCCCAGGCGGCAGCCAGTTCTTTTACAGTTACGAAGCTGGGTGAAGAGGTCATTACCTCTGGAGCGATGATGATGAAATATAAATACACCGCACTGCGTTCAGGCAAAAGCGCAACCGGACTGGCGGATGTCATCCGTGTGGATTTGAACAATCCTTATGTATCCCTGGATGTAATGACCGGCAAGGGCGGTAATCTGACTACCCGGCAGAGTACAGGCGGTATGGCGGCGGAAACGGGAGCAGTAGCCGCTATTAACGGGGATTACTTCAATACTGGCGGTGAAGGGGCACCGATCGGAGGGCAGGTATCCGGCGGAGTTCTGGTATCGACACCTTCGCAGCTTGATGGAATGTATGCCTTCGCAGTAACCAAGGACCGCAAGCCGGTCATAGACGAATATACGTTTGAAGGTCTTGTTACTGCCGAGGACGGGTCTCAGTTCCCGTTATCCGGTATTAACAAGGGGGCTTATAGCCCTGAAGGCGGCAGTTCCACGTACAGCCATGCCAATGCTGCTTATATATATACTGATGCCTGGACCGCTTTGGACCGGCCAAAGAACAGCTCGACAACACCGACTGAGGTACTGGTGCAGAATGATGTTATTACGCAAATTTCTCTGGATGCGGCACTGCCCATGGCCGTTCCGGAGGGTGCATATATCCTGCGGACTCACGGGCTGGCTGCACAATTCGTCAAGGCCCACCTGGCGGTAGGCCAAAAGCTTAGCAGTGTATACTCGCTGAAATCCAAAACGACTCAGCAGTCCGTAGATCCGGCCAGTCTGCAAATGATGATCGGCGGACATACCATTCTGGTTAATGGCGGCAAGGCGGCGGCCTTCTCGCGTTCGACTTCCAGTATCGGCGGCTACCGGGCAAGGACAGCGCTGGGATATTCCCAGGACGGCCGTTACGTCTATCTGATTGCGGTAGAGGATAACGCTAACAGCACCGGGATGTCACTGACAGAGCTGCAATCCTTTATGACCAATATTGGAGTCTGGAAGGGATTGAACCTCGATGGAGGGGGCTCTACAACTATGGTGGACCGCCCGCTGGCCGAAACGGCGACTACTTTAACCTTCAACACAGAGTACGGAACAGAGCAGCGCAGCATTGTCAACGGACTGGGAGTATATACCTCCGCTCCGCAGGGAGCGGTAAAGGGAATCAAGATCAGCGGCAGTCCGGTGCTGCTGATAGGACAAAAAGCCAGCTATACATTAAAGGGCTATGATACCTACTATAATCCGATAGATGTGGCCTCGGGTAACCCGGCCTGGACATCGAGCAACGGCAGCGCGACTGTCAGTGCAGGTGAAGTAACGGCGGTCAAAGCCGGAACGGCCACACTGACCGCTACCAGCGGAGCAGCCAGTGCCTCAACAAAGGTAACTGTTCTGGGAGGGGAGGATCTGGCAAGCCTGTCTATCGGGACATCTACGGCTCCTTTGACAGCGGGCACGACCGTATCGGTCCCTGTTACAGCAGTCTCCAAAAGCGGGGCGTCCCTGACTGTGCCGGCAACGGCACTGAAATGGGAAATGGTCGGTTTTAACGGGAGTGTTCAGAACGGCAAGCTTACGGTTAATTCGGTCAATGCGGGCGTAACTACAGGCTATGCGATTGCCCGGTATGACGGCTTCAGTACAGCGGTTGTGCTGTCTACAGCAGCTGCCACAGCCTGGGAAGATTTCGAAAATGTAAGCTATCCGATTGCCTTCACTACAAATGCAGCGGGTGTCACCGGAACGGCAGCGGTTGTGGCCGAATCGGCTGAACGTGCGGGCTCCAAGGTGCTGTCACTCAGCTATGACATGACGGCAGGCAGCGGAAAAATGTATGCCTATGCCCAGTTCAACGGAACCAGCGGCAAGAGCATTCCGGCCGCGGCAACCTCGATGTCACTGGATGTTATGGGCGATATGAGCCTTAACTGGCTGCGGGCTGAGGTTGTTGACAATGCGGGAACAACAGCATACATTGATCTGGCTAAAGTGATTGACTGGAATGGCTGGAAGAGCCTGAACATCGACCTGTCGGGCTCGGGCATCAAGTTCCCGGCAACGCTCAAAAGAGTATATGTAGTCAATGTAGAGGAAGGGCAGGACGAACGGGCCAAGACCGGTACGGTAGCTTTTGATAATATTTCCTTTGTTATGCCGTCCCTGTCCAGTGAAGCAGGGCTTCCAAAGGCAGCGGCCTCCATGGTCATCGGTTCAAAGTCGCTGACGGTTAACGGCACCAAAAAAGCGATTGATGTCGCACCGATCGTTAAGGACAACACCACTTATATTCCGATTAAATATGTAGTGGATGTCTTCGGCGGCAGCGCAGCCTGGGATCAGAATACCAAGAAAATCATGGTGCTGCGGGGGGCGAAGGCACTCGACCTGACTGTCGGCAAAAAGGAATATATACTGAACGGGAAGCGTCAAAGTGCTGAAGTAGCTCCTTTAATCCTAGACGGCAGGACTTTAGTACCGCTTAGACTCGTCTCGGAGCAGCTTGGACTGACCGTAAAATGGGAACAGAAAACGAAGACCGTAACTATCGAATCGTGATATGTTAGTATAAAGGAAAGCCTTTAATACGATCCGATAGAAATGGGGCAAGCATCCGTGGAATTTCAGGCCGATGCGATAGATCGCGTCATTAAGAATACCATCGACGTGATGGAGAGCAGCAAGTATCAGATATTTGAAATAATGCATGTTGCCCGGGACGAGCTTGTTGCACTCACAAAAGAACTGCAGAGGGTTATGGAAGAAACGGATGAAACATTGCAAAAAGTCGATAAGCTGGAGCTGCAGTATCACCGTTCACGGATCCGGCTGACCGAGGTCAGCCGTGATTTTGTCCGTTATTCGGAGAAAGATATCCGGATTGCCTATGAAAAAGCGACGGAGCTGCAGCTTGAGCTTATGATGACAAGGGAACGGGAGATCTATCTGCGGAGCAGGCGGGATGAGCTGCAGCTGCGGGTCCGCAGTGTCGAAAATTCTGTTGAACGCGCAGAATCCATCGGTTCGCAAATGAGCGTGGTTATCGATTACCTGGCCGGAGAAATGGGACAAGTCACGCGGATTGTCGAAACGGCAAAAAACAGGCAGCTGATCGGGCTTAAAATTATTTTGGCCCAGGAAGAGGAACGCAAAAGAATTGCCCGGGAAATTCATGACGGCCCTGCTCAAATGCTGGCGAATCTAGTCCTAAGGACGGAAATTGTAGAAAGAATGCTGGTAAAGCAGGAATTTGGCCTGGTGCAGGACGAAATAATAGATTTAAAGGGACAGGTCCGCTACAGTCTGGAAGAAATGCGAAAGGTTATTTTTAATCTGCGTCCTATGGCGCTGGATGACCTTGGGTTGATCCCAACCCTCCGCAAGTATGTGCATGACTTTGAGGAAAAAACCAAAATCCGTACCACCTTCGAAACAAGGGGCAAGGAGCACCGGCTTTCTTCCGCTATGGAAGCTGCAGTTTACCGGCTTGTGCAGGAAGGGCTAACCAATGCTGCGAAGCACGCTTATCCAAGTTACGTTCTGGTAGAAATCACTTATCAGGCGCAGCTGATCAAGATTGTTGTAAAGGATAACGGGCTGGGCTTCAATGTAAAAAAGGTGAGCGAGCAGGGCAGCCGGGAAAGCTTCGGACTGGTCGGCATGCGCGAGCGTGTAGAGCTGCTTGAAGGCAGGATGGAAATCGAGTCAGCGGAGAATCAGGGAACAACAATCGTAATTCATATTCCGACAAATGTGGAAAAGGGGAAGGAGTAATGTGATGGAGAACCAAAGCTCTGGCAAATTGCCGATAAAAGTACTTTTGGCCGATGATCATCAGTTGTTTCGCGAAGGGCTTAAACGGATTTTAAATATGGAGGACGACATCGAGGTTATCGGTGAATGCGGTGACGGTATTCAGGTACTGGAGTTCTGCAACGTCAACAAACCGGATATTGTGCTGATGGACATCAACATGCCTGTTGAAAATGGTGTAGAAGCTACACAGAAGCTCCGGGAAATGTTCCCGGATGTAAAGGTTATCATTCTGTCGATCCATGATGATGAGAGTTATGTATTCGAGACACTGCGCAAGGGTGCCAACGGCTATCTGCTGAAGGACATGGAAGCGGAGTCGCTGATCAATGCCATCCGTTCCGTATGTGAAGGGCATGCGTTCATTCATCCTAAAGTTACCGGCAAATTGATCAACCAGCTGCGCCGTATGACATACCTTAACGAAACAGGTGCCATGGCTGAGACTCCGGTAAAGGAAGCGGGCGTGAAGTTCGTTGCCGGCGACAATAATCCGCTGACCCGCCGTGAGGCAGAGGTGCTGCGTCTGATGGCTGAAGGCAAGAGCAACAAGAATATCGGAGAATACCTCTTTATCAGTGAAAAGACCGTCAAGAACCATGTCAGCAGCATCCTGCAGAAAATGGAAGTTGACGACCGTACACAAGCCGTAATCAATTCGATTAAATACGGCTGGGTTACCCTATAACCGGCATAACGTTAACTGAGCGTTTTGGAGAATCCAAATGATCCGGAACAACATTACATAACGGCAGGGAGCGCTTTATCATCTGTCAGCGTATTGTTCAGTCGCAGTTATATTCGAATTTTGCAAAATGCTGATTTAAATAAATATCCGGAAATAGGCAGTCTGACCCTGTCCGCTATATATAGCATTTAGAGCAGACGGGTTTCTCAGGCCGCGGAGACCATGGGCAGTCACCGACCTCGAAGCACCAGCATATAGTGTCGGTATAAGAGGAGGTGCATCTCCATGGTAGCCCAGTTAATATGGATTGCGGCTGTTTATGGATTGGCAGTAGCTCTCGTTCATATCCTGAAACACCGGGAACGTACCCGGCATGCCGGACGGTTCAGCAAGCGGCTTCATTATATTCTGATTACCCGCAATCATGAGGCGGTAATTGAAGGGTATATCCGGATGCTTGCGTGGCGGGCATTCCGGGCGGGCAAAGCCTACCAGGTAACCCTGATGGATGACGAATCCAGGGACAGCACGGTAGCCGTAGCAGTCAGACTGGCCCGGAGCGGCTCCGCAATTGAATTCGTACCGCTGATGCAGCTTCAGGGTATGCAGGAACGGCAGACCGTAATCGATCTGCGGATGCCGGGAAGCGGGGGATCGCAATCGATACGCGGCGAATATTAATGCAATATGCAAGAAACGGGTGAAGCACACTCTCCAGTTCGGGGGAGTGTGCTTTTTTGTGTTTACCTGATTGCCAAAGCTATAGCAGCGAGAAAAAAGCCAGGAGATGGGGATCTGTAATTCAGGACCTTTATCAGGATCAGCATTTACGCTGATAGGGTGATTATTTTATAAGCAGGGGGCGGCATGTTATGAGAGTTAGTGTCTATGCAGCGGCAACAGAAGGGCGGTGGAAGCTATGGATCTCGGTGTTTCCTGCGGTTGACTGGTTATGGTGGAGCGGGAGGGAAGAGTGCGGCTGGAATAGCAATAAGTCGGATGGACTTGTGATGCTGTCATCCGGAATGCCTCTCGGGTGGGGTGTGAAGCTCAGGGAGAAGATGGAATACAGCTATGCTATGCAGAAATGGACAGCAGCAGATTGGCGGGCCTGTATCATAGATATTCTTAAAAGGGAGATCCGGGCAGAGGAAACAGCCCGGGGGCAGCGGATGGAGGAGTGGGCTTGGGAGCTATTCGATGTGCGGGATATGGGAGATGGCCGGGCCGGATGGAGTGAGCGTGATGCAGGCGGATCGAGTGATGAAGAGGAGCTTCGGATTGATACTCCTTGTTTTATGCAGGAATTGAGTCGTAACGCAGACCGCCTTGCCGCACTGCTGTCCGGCCGCTCTCTTTTGCAGCCGGAAGTGGAGGCTTTGCTGGAAGAGCAGGCTGAAGGAACTGGAATCAGCTGGAGGGCTGCTGCCCAGCTTGCCCATCTGCAGGGGCGGCTCAAGCTGGAGGCCGCTGTGGGCCATGAAAGCGCGAGCGGCGGAGGCGGGGATGTCAGCGGAACGGGCAGCATCCGCTGGAAGGCGGTGCGGGCGGCGCTTCGCCTGCCGCCGCTGCTCTGGCGCGGCGCTGTCCGCCGCCGCGCGGATGCGCGCTGCCTGCGCTGCGGCAGCGCGGCCACGGGCCGCACGCCCTGCGCGGCGTGCGGCCTGCTCTGCTGCGCCTATTGCGAGGCCTGCCTCGCGCTCGGGCGCAGCCGGTCCTGCGCGCTGCTGATCCGCAGCGCGGCCTCCCCGGCCGTGCGGTGCACAGCGGCCGGGACCAGCCCCACCGCAGCAGCGCGCCGGTGGGGGCTTAGTGCAGCCCAGGCGGGGGCCGCCGGGGCTGCACTGGGGTTTCTGGCTGCGCGGGGGAGGCGCGCAGCCGGGCGGGGCCCAGAGCGGTTCCTGCTCTGGGCGGTGACGGGAGCGGGGAAGACGGAGATCACCTTCCCGCTCCTGGATGCAGTGCTCGCCGCCGGAGGGCGGGCACTGGTGGCGATGCCGCGGCGCGACGTCGTGCTGGAGCTGGCCCCGCGGATGGCGCGGGCCTTCCCGGCTGAGACGCTGGCCGTGCTGTACGGCGGCAGTCCGGACCGCTGGATTCCGGGCCGGATTACCATCGCAACTACGCACCAGCTAATGCGGTTCCATCAGGCCTTTGATCTGGTCATTATCGACGAGCTTGATGCGTTTCCGTATCACAACGATCCCATGCTGGCTTTTGCAGCCGGACAAGCCTGCAAGCCGGACGGAGCCTTTATCTTTTTGTCAGCAACGCCGCCGCGGCAGCTGCAAAGACAGGCCAGCTTCGGCAGGCTGCCGCATGCAAAAGTGCCGGTGCGCTTTCACGGTCATCCGTTGCCGGTACCGCAGCATTTGACGATGAATCCGGTACATCTGTGTATCAAAAAGGGCCGGCTGCCCCGGGCATTTATAGAGGCACTGCGCGGATCGTTGGCACGGGAAGCGCAGGTGTTTCTGTTCGTGTCACGCATTGCCCATATTGAGCCAATACGGGGGGTGTTGCGCCGGACTTATCCTGAAATCAGCATTGAGGGAACCTCTTCCGAGGATCCTTTCCGTGCCGGCAAAGTAACGGCCTTCCGTGAACGGGAGATTAGAATCCTGATTACCACAACCATTCTGGAGCGGGGAGTGACGGTTCCGCGCAGCGATGTATATATATTGGATGCAGACAGCAGTCTGTTCGATGAGGCTTCACTCGTGCAGATGGCGGGAAGGGCAGGACGTTCGCAGGAAGACCCCGCAGGCACGGTGCTGTTTCTCTCTCCGCGGTGGACGAGCTCCCAGCGCAAAGCGATTGCCCAGATCCGTACGATGAATGCCATTGCCCGCAGGCAGGGTTACCTGAAAGGGAGGAAATGACGATGAATCCTTTAAACGATTGGATAAACGGTATCCGCTCCTTGCTTGCTCCCGCAATGATCTGCTGTCTGATCTGCAGTAAAAACGGCCGCCCGTCAGCCGGACTGCCAGGCATCTGCACAGGCTGCGAGGCTGGTATTCCCTGGATCCGTCAGCCCCGCTGCCAGAAATGCGGCCGCCACACCGGTTGTCCGGACTGCAACCGGAGCGGTCAATCCGCACCTATTCTCTACAACCGGAGTGCAGTAGCCTATACACCGGTCATGCGTGAATTGCTGGGACGCTATAAATATAGGGGGCATGAGCGGCTTGCACCGTTGCTGGGTCTGATGCTGGATCGTGCATACATACAGCTAAAAGCTTATATAGACCATCCCCAAAACTTCACACAGGTCCAATCTCGGCAGTTACCTGAACATCATTTCCTACGAAAAAAGAGGGCCAATCCAGCCAGCCTGTGGCACGCCGACCTGCTTGTTCCTGTACCCGTCTCGGATTCGCGCCTTATGGAGCGCGGTTTTAACCAGGCTGAGCGCCTGGCAGATGTGTTGTCCAGAGTCAGGAGGATTCCGCAGCTCCCGCTCCTTGTCCGTACCCACCATACCGGCAAACAGAGCTTTAAAAGCAGGGCAGAGCGCATCGCAGATATGAAGTATGCTTTTGCCGCAAATTCTGATAATTCAGTCAAAGCACAATTCAACAGCTGGTTGTCTCAAGTAAAAGCTCCCGGCCGGCCGCTGCAGATTCTCATCATTGATGATATTTACACTACAGGCAGTACCATTCGTGCGTGTGCAGAAGCGGTACAGCTGATGTGCGCAAGTCATAGAAGAGATGCAGAGATTTATAGCCTGACGTGGGCCCGTTCTTAATCTTAATTTGATTGGAGCGTACTTACCAAAAAAGACTCTAAGGTAATATTGCTTTGCCTGTGAAATGATTATTATGATGCCAGGCATTACAAGTTCCGTCATTATAACCGATACTAAAGCTAGACGAAGTTTATTCAATCATGTAATCTAAGCATAAGTTATTTATGCACTGCACAAAATGTAAGGGAAGGAGCCGCGGGTAAAATGAATGTAGATAATTGTCCAAGATGCGGCCGCTTATATGTCAAAAATGTGATGGAGCTTTGCCAGCATTGTATCAAAGAACTTGAGAATCAATATGTGATCTGCGCAGAATATTTGCGCAAGAATCGTGGCACCAATATTCAGGAGCTGTCCGATGCTACTGAAATTCCTATTAAAGAGATCACCCGGTTTATCCGTGAAGGCCGGATTTCTATAGCAAATGCGCCAAATATGATGCTGCCCTGTGAGGTGTGCGGCACCCTTATCCGCGAGGGGCATATGTGTGACAGCTGCCGTGCACGGTTAAGCAAAGATCTTAACAATGCAGCTAGAGAAAGCGCGGCAGCAGAGAGTGCAAGGAATAACAAAGAGTCGAATAAAGCCACTTACCGAGCCGTAGATAAGTTCCGTAATTAATAAAATCTTGGAAAAAACGTTTACAGCTATAAAGATTGATTCAATTAAGGCCGATAAACTTAGTAAAGATTATCGGTTTTTTTATTTTAAAAGGAAGGTGGAAGTTATGAAAATTAACGAGACCGGACGAATTAACCCCATTAACCCGTATCAGCGCAATGCGGAAGCACAGCGCCAGGAGCAGATCAAGAAAAGTTCACGTAAGGACGAGGTTTCAATATCTGATGAAGCCATCCAGCTTCTGAAAGCCCAGAACAGCAGCAAGATTGATGCAGAACGTGCAAACAAGATCGAGAGCCTGAAACAGCAAGTATCCGCAGGTACCTACCAAGTTGACGCAGCCAAACTCGCAGACTCACTCGCCCCCTACTTTAAGCAATCCTCCGAGAATTAGGTGAATTCATCCATGGCATTGACGAAATTACTTGAACTCCTTGAGCGGCTGGATGACACGCATCTTCAGATGCTTGATTTGGCCGCTATCAAGAAGCAGACGATTATGGACAACAAGGTGGATGTTCTCATTGACATCATGAACCGCGAGTCTAAACTAGTGAAGTTGATCGGGCAGCTTGAAGAGCAGCGTTCAGAGGCTACTCATGCCTTCTTGCAGGGAGTAGGCATCCGTTCTAATCTCAACCTGAATATAACCGAGCTGTCCCGTCTTGTATTTGATCCCGATCACAAATCGCGCCTGCAGCAGATCCAGCAGAAGCTTTCAGACACGTTGCAGCGCTTGAAGCAGGCTAACGAGCTGAATCAGAAGCTGATTGAGCAGTCGCTTACCTTTATAGACTATTCCCTGGATTTGCTTGTCGGAAGACCGAACCAGGAATTCACATATCATCATCCGGCCGATAAGGGCTATAACAATGCCCGGCCAGGTCTTTTTGACGCCCGCGGGTAGGCTCATCCTGCTGCAGGCCGTTTTGCCGGAGCAATCATAGGGAGGAATATGCAGTGACATCCACATTTCATTCAATCGAGACGGCAAGACGGAGCCTTTTTACCCAGACCGCTGCACTCAGCACCACCGGACATAATATCGCAAATGCGAATACAGAAGGCTACACACGTCAGCGTGTAAATATGAAGGCCTCCATCCCTATCGAAGCTTATGGGCTTAACAATTCCACAGTTCCCGGGCAGCTTGGCACAGGTGTAGAATTTGGATCTATTGACCGGATCCGTGAAACCTTCCTTGACGATCAGTTTCGTGGTGAAAATTCTTCATTTGGCAGCTGGTCGATTCAGTCTGATACGTTGGACAAGCTGGAAGCCATATTTGCCGAACCTTCAGATACCGGCTTAAGCACAGTATTAGATAACTTTTGGAAATCATGGTCTGATTTAAGCAAGAATCCGGAAGACAGTACAGCACGCAAAATAGTCGTACAAACAGCACAATCCTTAACAGATGCGCTTAATTATATGAGCAGGCAGCTGGATAACCTGGATACTGATCTGGCTTCAAGTGTCACGGTAAAAGGAACCGAAATACAGGGCTATATTTCTTCCATCGCTAACCTTAACTCATCTATTTTCAAGATCGAAAGTATGGGAGATAAGGCCAATGATCTGCGAGACCAGCGTGATTTGCTGACAGATAAATTATCCAAGATCGCCAACATTAACGTTGTACAAGCCGAAAACGGATATAATATTTCACTTGGAGGCGTACTGCTGGTTCAAGGCGGGACCGTTGCTGCAACAGTTAACAGCGAGTTGCTGAATAACGCTTATGCCTCCGGAGATCTGAAATCCGGGGAAGTATTCGGGATGATTTCATCCAGTAAGAACAATGTGGCTGATTATAAATCCCAGCTCGATAATATTGCTAATACGATTGCTACAGGGGATGTACAGGTTACTCTGCCTAAGGGTTCTGTACTTCCTGAAGGGACCATTTTAACTAATGAGGTCAGCATAACCGGTGCTGACGGGGCTGTGTCCATGCTAGCAGCCGGTTCTTCTTTCCCTAGAGGGGCTACCTTAAATTCCGATGTTAAGACAACTGTTGCCGGTCTTAACGGCCTGCATCAATTAGGGTATACAATGGACGGTACACTTAATCCCGGTAAACCTTTATTCACAACCAGCGGAAGCGATACAGGAATTACTGCGGGTAACATAACCTTTAATAGTGAGATTGCAAGTGATACTAATTTGCTCGCTACTTCGCTGCGCACCAGTGGTAAGGATGATTCTGAAAAGGTCGTTAAAGGAAATAATACACTAGCGCTACTGCTGTCCACGCAGCAATTAGGATCATTCACTTCACCTACAACGGGAATTACAACGACTCCAAGCGCTTTTTACAAAACATTGATCGGGCAGCTTGGTGTTCAGGCTCAGGAAGCTACGCGCCAGACTGAAAATTCCAATTCACTTGTAGAGCAAGTGAATGCTCGCAGGCAATCCGTCAGCGGGGTGTCTCTTGATGAAGAAATGTCCAATATGCTGGTGTTCCAGCATGCTTATAGCGCCGCTGCACGATTTATGACCACTTATGATGAAATGCTCGATAAATTAATTAACTCTACCGGTACTGTAGGCAGATAAAGAAAGGAGTAGTTAAAGCATGTTAAGAGTTACTTCCAATATGATGAACTCACAGTTGCTCCTTAACCTGAACCGTAATGCGCGTACGATGAATGATACGCAGCTGCAGCTGGCAACAGGCCGCAAGATCAATAAACCGTCTGACGATCCGGTAGGGATTACCTATTCCCTTCGTTACCGTGCAGAGCTGTCTTCAAATGAGCAATATCAGGAGAATGTGACCAGTGCCCTGTCCTGGCTCGAGTTTAATGACACTGTAATGACTCAGGCGGGAGAGGTAGTTCAGCGCTTGAGAGAATTATCCGTTAAAGGGGCCAACGGCTCTAATCCCCAGGAAGCACTTAACAGTATTAATGAAGAAGTAATGCAGCTTAAAGAACAGCTGGTTGATATAGGCAACAGCCAATTCAACGGAAAGTTTATTTTTAATGGACAAAATTATGATATTAAGCCCTTCGATTTTACGACCGGAGAGGATGGCAATCTTGATATTTCAGGTGCAGCCCTTGTCACCACAGATCATGGACTTGTAAATTACTCGGTTGGAGACAGTGTGCAATTGCCTATTAATGTTACCGGGAATGAAGTTTTTGGATCATCCACAGTTAAAGAGGACGGTACAATAGAACCGGATCAAGACAATATTTTTGCCGTCATTGACCGGATTTCTGCTGCACTTGCTTCCGGAGACACTGCAGCTATTTCTTCTGAGCTTTCCAATCTCGACGATAGAATCAATAAAATGCTGGCTGTACAAGCTAATATCGGAGCAAAGGTTAACCGTATAGAATTGATGGAGAACCGTCTGGGTGACCTGGAGGTTAACCTTACCGATCTTCAATCCAAGACGGAAGACGGCGATTACGCCGAAATGCTCATGCAATCCAAGATTCAAGAGAATGTTTATAACGCTTCGTTGTCAGTAGGTGCCAAAATCATTCAATCCACCCTTGTCGACTTTATTAGATAAAGGGGAATTAGCTGATGCAGTCTATAGTACAAATCCGTCAGACTCCTGCTCTGATTGGTCTAGATACTACGGCAGGGAAACTCTCGATTACTCAACCTAAGGCTGACCTGCAAATTACAACTACACCGGGAGAATTAAAGATACAGCAGTTTGAAGCGGAAATGACGATTGATCAGTCTGCAGCTCGTGCTGCCTATACAGGCGGCACCTACCGTGAGATGAGTGAACGCATTTATTCAGGCGTTGAACAGCTATGGCTGCAGGGGATTGCGAAGCGGATGGAGCAAGGTGAACGTATGGCTAATTTTCATAAGCCAGGCAACACTATAGCAGAGGTATATGGAGGAGACTGGCAGAAGGTTCCTTTTCCAGAGATAAGAGGGCCTGCCTCCGTTGATAATGTTCGTATTGAGGTCAAGCCAGTTCCGCCGCAAATGGAATACCGGAAGGCTGAGGTGCACATTGAGGCAAAGGAAAATAAGCCTGAAATCAGCTACAGCCCTGCAAGTGTCGAGGTGTATCTTAGACAGAAGCCTTCTCTAAGCTTTATCCCGCCGGAGTTAGATGTACAATTGTAAAAGAATAAGGCTATAGAATAGGTTGATAGTGACCATCTATAGCTTTTTTTGTTAGATAATATAAATGGAAAGGTGCTGGGAAGTATGATTAAAGAAACAGCGACTATGGGAACACTTGATATAAGCGAGGAACAAATATATATTTTTTCAAAAGGAATTCCCGGTTTTGAGGAAGAAACAGAGTTTGCGGTTATTGAAGTAGAGGGAGGGCAATTCTCATATCTGCAATCTCTTAAGACAGACAGTCTTTCGTTTCTGCTTACCGATCCCTTTCTGTTTTATCCGGAGTATGAATTCGAATTCCCTGATAAGGATGCTGAAGAGCTGGAGATCAAGGATGCTTTTCTGGTCCGCGCTATTGTAACGGTCAGGGAGCAATTAGAGCAATCAACGGTTAATCTGCTGGCTCCTATTGTTCTGAATCCTCTTAATCGTACCGGGAAACAGATTGTTCTAGTGAAATCACAATATCAGGTCCGGCAGCGGTTGTGGAGAGAAGTCCGTGACGAAGCTCAAAAAGGCGGTGAATAATTATGCTCGTATTAACCCGCAAAAAAGGCGAATCGATAATCATACAAGACAATATTGAAATTACAATATTGGCAGTGGAAGGGGATAGCGTAAAGGTAGGAATTTCAGCCCCCAGACATGTGGATATTTTCAGGCAGGAAGTGTATCTGTCTATCAAGGAAGCCAATAAAGAGTCGACGGCAACAAATGCTCTGAATTTGAATGCGTTAATTGAACGCATGCGTCCGCAAAAATAAATTTCAAAATTTGCAAATTAACTATTAACAAAAATAGCAGGAAGACGATATATATATTAGGCACTGATCGGCAGGGCGGCCGACCTTAACGGCAGTGCTTACCACATGGATGTGGACAAACCAATTTCAGGGAGGAAATACACAATGATTATCAATCACAATATCACGGCGCAGAATACTCACCGCCAACTTAGCACTAACACTGCTAACCAAAGCAAGAACATTGAAAAGCTGTCTTCTGGTCTTCGTATTAACCGTGCAGGCGACGATGCAGCAGGTCTGGCAATTTCCGAAAAAATGCGCGGTCAGATCCGCGGTTTGGATCAAGCTTCCCGTAACTCCTCGGATGCGATCTCGATGATTCAGACAGCTGAAGGCGCATTGAACGAAACCCACTCCATCCTGCAACGTGTACGTGAACTTGCAGTACAATCTGCGAACGGAACGAACACTGACAGCGACCGTAAGAGCATCCAGGACGAAGTGAACCAATTGGCTGATGAAATCAACCGTATTGGTAACACTACTGAATTCAATACACAGAGCCTGATCAACGGTTCGAAGAACAAGACTGAAGCAGTAGCAGCGGTTAAGAATGCAGCATCTCTTGACAAAATTGGTACTGGTGATGACAAGTTCGTAGTAAGAAATGCGGCAACTGCAGGAACAGCTACTGGTGCTGCGGTTACAGCAGCTGTTACCATCCATGATGGAACATCCGGTAAACTTACAAGTGGCGTAACATTCGATGATGCATTAGCTGCATCTTTGGATGGAGACAGCAATGAGTTAACTGTGAAGATTGGTAATGCTGTTCGTACCATAACGCTTAATGATACTTTGACCACTGCTGCGGATGTGGCTAATGATCTGCAAACTAAATTAAGAGCGGCCTTCAACACTGCACACGTTAATACTGGTACAGATTCAGGAACTTATTTCGCAGGTAATGCTGGAGCAGGTGCTATCTCTGTATCTGCTTCCGGTGGAAAACTTGTTATTACTGATGGTGGTAAAGGTGCTGACAGTAAAATTGAGATCACTGGTGGTAACGCAGCAAGTAAATTATTGACTGGTACAGCCACAGATGTTACTGAAAATGGTAATGCTGCAAACAATAAAATGACAGTTAACTACACTAAAGACGGTGGAGCAACTAACATTGCGGTTGATCTGACATTGGCAAACGGTACTTACAATACACCTGATTTGTTGGCTGCACAAATTGAAACACAATTTAATGCTTCGGCTGCAGGTTTTGGTGGAGCAGCCACAGATGTTGACTTTACAGCCAACTCTGCACTTTCAAGCAGCATTCAAATCACTACCGCAGCTGCTAATGCTGGTAAAGGTAATGGTGTAACTTCATTTACAGGTGTTGCTGCTGGTTTAGCTGGATTAACTGACGCAACATTTACGGCAGGTCTTGATAAAAACGATGCCTTGTCAGTAAATATTGATGGTAACACTTATAATGTAACTCTTGCGGCTGGGGACTATACTGACAAGACCGTGCTGGCTTCTGCATTGAAGACTGGTATTAATACACAGATTCAAGCATGGAACACTGCTAACCCAACAGCTGTTAAGAGAGAATTAGTAGATGTTCAAGCGTTGGCTGTAGCAGATACAGACAGAGTCCGTTTCCAGGTTACCAGTGGTAAAGAAGGCGCAGCTAGCCAAATTGCCTTCGGTACGGTAACGGGAAGTTCTGCGGCTGCTGATCTTGGCTTTAATACTACAGCTGCTGTCGGTGCTGCAGGTGCAGATGCATCTGTTAACTTCCACATCGGTGCTAACAAGGACCAGAACCTGAAGCTGGCAATCGGCGATATGCGTTCTAAAGCTCTGGGACTGACTTCTTCTACGCAAACTGCAGGTCAGACTGTTACTCTGCAGAATGGTGGAGTAGCTGACGTAACTTACGGAACTAGCACTGTTAAGAACGGCTCTGCTTCAGAGTATGTCATCAACGTAGCTGATAAGGATGCTGCGAACAGTGCAATTACCGTAATCAACAATGCAATTGAAATTGTTTCCCAGGAAAGAAGTAAACTGGGTGCTAACCAGAACCGTCTGGAGCACACTATCAACAACCTGAGCACTTCTTCCGAAAACCTGACTGCCGCTGAATCCCGTGTTCGCGATGTAGACATGGCTAAGGAAATGATGTCCCAGACTAAGAATTCCATCCTTGCTCAGGCTGCTCAAGCTATGCTTGCTCAAGCTAACCAACAGCCGCAAGGCGTACTGCAATTGCTTCGTTAAGATTTATAGCAAAAAGGGCTCTGGTCAATTCAGAGCCCTTTTTGTATTTCATTCCATACATAAGGAATAAATATATATTGACTATTGTATTAATTTGCAAATGAAAAGTGCCGATATATAAACTATACATGAGTCGCGCCGGGGGGTTGCTTAATGGAGATTCAATCTTCAAATTCGTATAGTCAGTTTGGTAACAGTGGACGTAGTTCAAACTCAGTTCCACAAGTGGAAAAGTCGTCGGAGACCACTTCAATTGAACAGGTTAGAAGCGGTAGCCAGATGAAGCGGCTGGAAAGTCAAGGTGTTGCCTTTTCAGCAGGAGAAGAGCAGGTGATCAAAGCCTTGGATAAAGCGCTGAAGGCTTTGGAAGGCCCGGAGAAGAGCTTTGAAGTTAGTGTTCACAAAGAAACCAAAGCAATTATGGTGAAGGTGCTAAACAAGGAAACTGGCGAGCTAATCAGAGAGATTCCCTCTGAAAAAACGCTTGATCTTGTAGCGAATATGATGCATATTGCCGGGATATTGGTAGACGAGAAAGTATAAGTTTTTAATGAAGGGAGTACAAGCATGGCGATTCGAGTAAGCGGGATGTCCTCAGGGTTAGATGTTGAGAGTATTGTGAAGGAAATGATGAATGCAAGAAGACAGCCTCTAACCAAGCTGAATCAGGATAAAACGATTCTGGAATGGCAGAGAGACAACTACAGGGAGATAAACAGCAAACTTGTTGATTTTCGTAATAATAAGCTATTGGCTAAATATGACAACTCTGCTTCTATGATTACTCAGAAGGCTGTTGTTACAGGTAATACGTCTGCTCTAAAAGCTGAGTCAACATCTGATGCTAACGGAATACCAATGACTATGGAAATTATTAAACTTGCGAAACCGGCTACCGTGGAAACAGCAGGAATGAATTTAGCTGGCTCAAGCACGAGGCTAACTGCAGGTTCAAAGCTCTCTGATTTTCAAAAAGCTAATAACATTACAGCTCCTGCGGATGGTAAGTACAAGATCACTCTGAACGGTGACACGCTTGAGCTTGATGCCAACTTAACCATAAATGAAGCATTGGCGAAAATCAATAAATCCGAGAAGGGGAATGTTACAGCAAAATTTGATGAAGTAACTGGTAAGTTAACTATAGCCTCAAAGACTTACAGTGACAAAGGTAAAGTTGAAATGGGGACAAGCGATAACTTCTTGTCGTTATTTGGCTCCGGGACAGTAAGTAAGCCAGCTTATCAGGCTGCCGAGGTCAAGATAAATGGTTCTGATAAAATGACTTTCGCCAGCAATACCTTCAAAATTAACGGTATCAATGTAACGCTTCTGGCCGAGAATACCACAGCCACTATTAATACAGAAACAGATACTTCTAAGGCTGTTGAAACGGTTAAGAGCTTTATTCAGGATTATAATGATCTGCTCAATACTTTAACTACTAAAGTAAATGAGGAGCGCTATAAGGACTTTACTCCGCTTACTGATGAGCAGAAACAGGCGATGAAAGAAAATGACATTGAACTGTGGGAAAAGAAAGCAAAAAGCGGGTTGCTTAGGAATGATGATGTACTTAAGTCAACGATCTCATCCATGCGTGCGGCAGTTATGGAGCAGCTCGGAGCCCTAAGCAATGTTGGTGTAACAACAGGACTATATTATGAGAATGGTAAGCTTATTCTGGATGAGGATAAATTAAAGCAGGCCTTTGAGAATAATCCTCAGGGAACAGCTGCTATTTTCCAAGGTACTGCGAGTCAAGGAGGATTGTTTGATAAAATATCAAGTGAAATCAATGGCACCTTGGATAAACTGGTGTTAAAAGCAGGGACCTCTAAATACTCAACAGACCTTACAGTCGCCTATAAAACTGAGAGTACAATGGGAAAGCGATTAAAGGACTTCAATACACGGATAGCTAACCTGACAGATAGACTCACTGACATTGAAAATAATTATTATAAAAAGTTTACAGCGATGGAAACTGCAATGTCTCAATATAACAGCCAGTCTGCCAGCTTGGGCAGTTTGTTCACCTCGTAACCAAAAAACTGATAAAGGATAAAGGAGTGAGCCAACAATGATGATAACATCTCCTTACGAGAAGTACCGTCAATCCGCTGTATCTACATCCAGCCCTTCACAATTGCTGCTGATGCTGTACGATGGAGCCATTCGTTTTGGTCGAGCCGCTTTGGAAGGAATAGATACCGCAGATTACAGCGGGTTAAGTATAAATGTAGGTAAAGCCCGGGCTATCATCAAGGAGCTGAGCAACACCTTAGACTCTTCTTATGAAGTCTCTGCAGGATTAAAATCTATGTATGAATACATTGATCATTTATTTACGGAAACCAATATCAATAAATCCAAGACAGCCGGAGAGGAAGCCATCGGCTATCTCATGGAGCTTCGCCAGACCTTTGCACAAGCTGCAAAGATGTCTGCAGGTCAAACGCAGCAGCATGGATAAGCTGCTGGAGGAACTGGAGCAGCTTACCGTTGAGATCGTTTCAAGACCCATAGATGGCCCACATGAGGAATTGGAAGAGTTTGTATATAGACGACAGAAGTTTGTAGATTCGATAGCAAATGAAGCCGAACAATGTCGAATGACCTCTGCGCAAAAAGCTGTATTGGGTCGGATCCTGGAACACGACCCTGCTATTATGGCTCGAATGAATGCCCACCGGTTAGAGGCACGGGACTGGCTGCTGAAACGTAACCAAGCCAAAGCTCAACGCAACGCCTACGAGGCCGCCTACACCCCTGACAGCATTCTAATGGACCGCAAAAAATAATATTTCTTAATGTTTCAGCTCAGGAGCAGGCGGGTATTATATAGCGTCTGCTCCTTTTTGATGAAATGATCACACTTGAAGCTGATTTGTTTAAATTTGCGGGTGGTAAATTATTGAAAGTAAACATTTACTTTTCCAATTGACAATGAAGAAGCTGCGGTGGTATAGTCGAGTTGTGGGCAAGACTCACGTTCATCTGATGACGAAGGGAATGTTTAATCAATGGAAGGTAAAGTAAAATGGTTTAACGCAGAAAAAGGCTATGGCTTCATCGAAACTGCCGATGGTGGCGACGTATTCGTACACTTCTCCGCAATCCAAACTGAAGGCTTCAAAACTTTGGATGAAGGTCAATCCGTAGAGTTTGACATCGTTGAAGGCGCACGCGGACCACAAGCAGCTAACGTCATCAAATTATAATCATCCGGCGCAGCCGACCTACATATATGGTAGATGGTTAGCAATTTAGACAACGCTAGCAGGGACCCTGGGATTCTCCCGGGGTCTTTTTTTATTGTTCTGAAAGCGCTAATCCTACAGCGAAAACGTCAAAGCTAACATGAATTCCCAATAATCTGTTAGGGTTATGAAAAAAATGGGTAATAACGGATGTTGGGCCTACGATCTTGCCTCGATGCAGACTATTCGTAGCTTAGGCGTATGGTTGAGAAAGGTGTGAAAAGCGATATCGTGAAGCTAATGCCCTTCTGCAGTACAGTGAAATGTGTCTACACATAAAGGAATGAATTACACTATGCTGCCTAAGCTGTCAGTACGTAGAGTATGCTTCCTGAAGCAGATATGTTGTATAAAACGGATTTAATAACGCGGAGGTCCACAAATGTAAGCGCATGCTTCCAAGAATGATAATTGCAAGCCAATGGTTACAGCCATGGAGGGATGCGCAATCAAACTTTTAGGAGGATGGATAGCAGAATGAAGAAGATGTGGCGCGGTTTGATGACTGGAATACTCGGAATCAGCATGTTGTTCGGGGCTCTTGGAAGTGTCTCTGCAGCAACGGCCAAGGATATTCAGGGACACTGGGCACAGAGTCAGCTACAGGACTGGCTCGATAAAGGGTACCTGCAAGGTTATGCTGACGGGACGGTAAAACCGAATAATGCGATTACCCGTGGCGAGTATGTTGCATTGGTAAACCGCCTGTTTGGATTTACGGACACGGCAGCAATCACGTTTACAGATCTCAAGAGCACCAACTGGGCTTACAGCGAAGTGGCCAAAGCTGTAAGAGCCGGATATATTGGCGGATATGAGAATAATACTTTCCGTGCTACCAGTCCAATTACCCGTCAGGAAGCTGCAGTGATTACTGCCAAGCTCCTCAGTTTGAATACTAGCACCACAACGCTGACATTCAAGGATAGTGCTCAAATTGCCTCATGGGCTAAAGGAGCAGTCGCAGCCGCGGCTGCCAAGAGTATCATTAACGGTTATCCGGATGGAACCTTCGGTCCGAAAAAGGCTCTGACCAGAGCTGAAGCAGTAGGTATCATCGGGAACTCGGCGGCGAATAAGCCAGGCGGTACAATCACGCCAACTCCTACACCTACAGCTACCCCGTCTGCAACGGCCACTCCAACTCCGACGGCAACCCCTACCAGCCCGGCTGGAGGAGGTAGCGGCGGAGGTGGCGGAGGTGGCGGAGGTGGCGGTGGAAGCACTGCTCCAACCGTTAGCGGAATAACTTATGGACATGTGGGCTCTGTTACGGCAGATGTATATATGACCCCTTCAGTGACAGGAGCCGTTTATTATGTTGTTGCCCCGTACAGCAGTACAGCGGTCGCGCCTAACCATCTGCAGGTTCGTGACGGTCTGACTGCAACCGGCACGGCAGGTGTGAATGCAGGTTCTACGGATGCTACCGCCGGCAGCACTGTGTCATTCTCGGTTTACGGATTGCAGGCAAGTACTGAGTACGCGGCCTATATTGCGGTTACTGATACTGCAGGCAGCTGGTCAGGGGTTTATACTCTCCGGTTAACTACTGCCTCTGCCAGCGGTGGAGCCATCACTGAACTTAGCCCCGGCACAATGGGGACAGTAACGGCTGATGTTTATGTAACCTACGGCCAGACGGGCGGTGTAGCCACACCTGTACGGTATGTGGTGCTTCCTGCTGACGCTACCCAGCCTACTGCAGCACAGATTGCAGCAGGCCAAAACAGTTCCGGTGTACAGCTTGCTGCACCTTGGAGCGGCGGCCTTACACCGGTGCCGGGAGTAAGACAGACACTGGCTCTTAGTGGTCTGACGGCTGATACTGGTTATAAAGTGTATGTCATTGCAGGCAGCGGAACATCATGGTCACCGGTAGAAATTTTACGGATTCATACGAAACAGCCTTAAAGCTTAATACAGCCCGAATCTGGCGTTCTGTAAGGAATTTGCTATTATAAATTCGGGCCGTCTAGGAATAATATAAGCGGCTAGACATGGTCCGGATGAGGGCAGCCTGATTGCCCCGTCCGGACTTTGTTTATTTTTAAATATAGAAAGCTGTAGATTAATGTTAGGTAAATGTAAAGTCTGTAACGAATTGCTTTTTACTTAGCGCTGACAATTTGGTATAATGGGAACGTAAACAAAGGAGGAGTGCCCTATGCAATTCAGCATTCGAGGTCAACAAATTGAAGTGACAGATGCTTTGAGAGATTATGTTGATAAGAAGCTCAGCAGACTTGAGAAGTATTTCGATGCACCCCCTACCTCAGAAGGATATGTGACGCTTAGCGTAGTCCGCGGCCTTCATACGGTGGAAGTAACGATTCCGCTGGCCGGCGTGACACTTCGTGCAGAAGACCGCAGCGACGACATGTATGCATCTATTGATGCTGTTGTGGACAAGCTGGAACGGCAGATCCGCAAGCACAAAACCAAACTCAACCGTAAGTTCCGCCAGGAAGGCAGCCTGAAGACCATCTTTGTGGAAGAACCGGCGAGTAGCGTCGCCGTTGAAGAACAGGATTACGATGATTTGGAAGTAGTGCGGAACAAGCGCTTCACCCTGAAGCCTATGGATGTCGAGGAAGCCATTCTGCAGATGAACATGGTTGGACATAATTTCTTTGTATTCTCCAACATTGAGACTTCTGAAGTAAGCGTTGTTTACAAACGCAATGACGGCAAGTACGGCCTGATCGAACAAGACTAATCTGATAATCAGGCACAGGTTTATACTTGATGGTTATTGCCGCCAGTATTAATTTCAAAAAATCAGCCGAGTCCCTATTCGCTTGAAGCGGATAGGGCTCTTACTCGTATATAAAGGGTGACAATTTGCCGCTTCTTCTATTTTGCAAAATAAGGTTGCGGCTGCTCGTATTGCGGCTTGTCTTACAAACTGTTACAATTTATGAAGCAGCGGAATCGAAATAATATATGGCCCTTTCAATATTTATTTAAGGATGGGCTCGGTTCCACCATCTGTGTTGCATGAAAGGGGTTAACCATGCTAGGACTTGTAAAGAAAATATTCGGCGACACCAACGAACGCGATGTCAAACGTCTCATGAAGACGGTCGATGTTATTAACGGACTGGAACCTGAATTCGTAGCCCTCTCGGATGAGGCGCTCAAGGCGAAGACAGAAGAATTCCGGGCCCGGATTGAAAAAGGCGAGACTCTGGAGGAGATTCTCCCCGAGGCATTTGCAACCGTACGCGAAGCTTCCAAACGGACGCTGGGCATGCGGCATTTTGACGTACAGCTTGTTGGAGGTATGGCGCTGCATGAAGGCCGGATCTCCGAGATGAAGACAGGTGAAGGTAAGACACTGGTAGGTACTTTGCCAGTCTATCTGAATGCACTGCTCGGTAAGGGCGTGCATGTGGTGACGGTGAATGACTATCTGGCCCAGCGCGACAGCGCCCAAATGGCACAAATCTATAACTTCCTGGGCATGACGGTCGGGGTCAACCTGAACGGCATGGACCATGCTGATAAACAAGACGCTTATGCCTGCGATATTACGTATGGTACCAACAATGAGTTTGGTTTCGACTATCTGCGTGACAACATGGTGCTCTATAAGGAGCAGATGGTACAACGCCCGCTATATTTCTGTATTATTGATGAAGTGGACTCCATTCTGATTGACGAAGCCCGTACTCCGCTGATTATCTCGGGGCAAGCCGAGAAGTCGACAGAGCTGTATTATGCAGCAGACCGTTTTGTTAAAAAGCTGACGGCTGAAGAAGATTACACTGTAGATATTAAAGTGAAGTCGGTAGCTCTGACTGAGAAGGGCGTGGCTACGGCTGAACGCGCTTTTGGTGTTGAGAACCTGTACGATCACAGCCACGTTACGCTGAATCATCATATCGTCCAGGCGCTTAAGGCTAATGTCATCATGCGCCGTGATGTCGATTATGTAGTGAACGGTGATGAGGTTGTCATTGTCGATGAGTTTACCGGACGTCTGATGGCGGGCCGCCGCTACAGCGACGGTCTGCATCAGGCTATTGAGGCCAAAGAAGAAATCCAGGTACAGAACGAGAGCATGACACTGGCTACAATTACCTTCCAGAACTACTTCCGGATGTACCGCAAACTGGGCGGTATGACAGGTACAGCTAAGACGGAAGAAGAAGAATTCAAGAAAATTTACGGCCTGGAGGTTCTTCAGGTACCGACGAATAAACCGAACCAGCGTGTAGACATGCCTGACGTTGTCTATAAGAGTGAGAACGGCAAATTCAACGCAGTGGTATCCGAGATTGTAGAACGCCACAAGAAGAACCAGCCTGTACTGGTTGGTACAGTATCCATTGAGAATTCCGAACGCGTATCTGAAATGCTGAAGCGCAAAGGAATCAAGCATCAGGTGCTGAACGCCAAGCATCATGAATCCGAGGCGGAGATCATTTCCCAGGCCGGACAGCCAGGAACCGTGACCATCGCAACCAATATGGCCGGCCGCGGTACAGATATTATGCTTGGTGACGGTGTCAGAGATGTTGGCGGTCTGCATATTATTGGTACAGAGCGTCATGAATCCCGCCGCATCGATAACCAGCTGCGCGGACGTGCCGGACGCCAGGGTGACCCGGGCTCGACACAGTTCTATCTGTCACTTGGTGACGAGCTGATGAAGCGGTTTGGTGCGGACAACGTGCTGAACATGATGGACCGTCTGGGCTTTGAAGAAGACCAGCCGATCGAGAGCCGCATGATTACACGCGCAATTGAATCGGCCCAGAAGCGGGTAGAAGGCAATAACTTCGATATTCGTAAGGTCGTTCTTCAGTATGATGATGTTATGAATCAGCAGCGTGAAATCATTTACAAACAGCGCCGTGAAATTCTCGAATCCGAGAACATCAAAGGCGTTGTAACCGAGATGATCAAGCCGGTTATTGACCGTGTAGTGCGTGCACATTGCAGTGATGATATTCCGGAGAACTGGGAGCTGCAGGAGGTTGCTGACTATGTCAACAGCAAGCTGCTTGATGAAGGCGCCCTTACCCGTGATGAGCTGTGGGGCAAGGAAGTAGAAGAAATCGTTGATTTCATCTTTGAACGTGTTATGCAGAAGTATGATGCACGTGAAGAGCGCCTTGGCGCTGAGCTGGTACGTGAATTCGAGAAGGTTATCGTGCTCCGTTCCGTAGACAGCAAATGGATGGATCATATTGATGCGATGGATCAGCTGCGTCAAGGGATTCACCTGCGTGCTTACGGCGGTACCGATCCGCTGCGTGAATATCAGTTTGAAGGCTTTGAGATGTTCAACGCCATGACTGCCGCCATTCAGGAGGAAGTCGCTACGTACATTATGAAGGCGCACATCGAAGCCAACCAGGAACGCCAGTCTGTAGTCGAGGAAGATAAAATCTCGACCAACGCTGAGCCGGCTGAGAAGCGTCCGGTGCATGTCGAAGCGGCGATTGGCCGTAACGATCCTTGCCCATGCGGCAGCGGCAAGAAGTACAAGAACTGCCACGGCCAGAACGCATAAGGATATCCGAAGCGTCTCAGGCTTATAATGATAATAAAAGCGGCTGGGCCCGGGGTTCCCCCCGTTTGCGGCCCTGCCGCTTTTTTGGAGTTTTGGGGATTTGGCGGTGTAGCTGCAAAGGATGAGCAGTGCGTTCTCAAAAAATCTAAAACTAAGGTGGAAGCGGTGGAGGGGAAGTTTGGAACTGTAGGAGCGTCAGCGTCCGCCTGAAAGCTTTTCGCAGAAAAGCTCACTTCGGAAGCATACGCTGTCTTCAGATTTCTACCGCGAACAGCGTTTCCAATCAGGAAATCTGAAGACAACAGCGGCCTTAAGTCCAAACATTCCCTGGAGCTGCGGAATACGCCAGGTGCAAGATTGAGGAGCAAGGAGCCATGCGTGCTCTACTCCCTGGGACGATGCAAACTCCAATCAGCGGCCCCGCGCAATATTTTATTTTGAAAGGTGTAGTGATCCCATGATCGATGCAAGCGTGAAGCAGGACCTGCGTGAAATAGGCAAGAAACTAACAAACCTTAGGGGGTCTCTTTGACTTAGACCTGAAGCTGGAAGTCATTGCGAACTTTGAAGAGAAGATGGCAGCGCCGGATTTCTGGAATGACAATGAGCAGGCCCAGGCAGTCATCGGCGAGATGAATGCAGTAAAATCCGTGGTAGACCAGTTTGAGAAGCTGCAGCAGGAGTACGATGATGCGGCGATGATGGTAGAGCTGGCCGATGAGGAAGGCGACGAGGAGCTTGCTGCCGAGGTTGCCGGAAACATCCGGACAATCAGCGGCAAGGTGGATGAATTCGAGCTGCAGCTGCTGCTTAATCAGCCCTATGATAAGCTGAATGCCATTCTGGAGCTTCATCCGGGTGCAGGCGGAACGGAGTCCCAGGACTGGGGCCAGATGCTGCTGCGCATGTACACACGCTGGGCGGAGAAAAGCGGCTTCAAGGTTGAAGTGCTCGACTACCTGCCGGGTGATGAGGCGGGCATCAAGAGTGTTACGCTGCTGATTAAGGGCTTCAATGCCTACGGCTATCTGAAAGCGGAAAAGGGTGTACACCGGCTGGTGCGCATCTCGCCGTTTGATTCCTCCGGGAGACGCCATACTTCGTTCGTTTCCTGTGATGTGGTGCCGGAGATTACCGATGATGTGGAAGTGGAGATCCGTACAGAGGATCTGAAAATAGATACCTACCGGGCCAGCGGCGCGGGCGGTCAGCATATCAATACGACGGACTCGGCGGTGCGGATTACGCATATTCCTACAGGTGTAGTGGTAACCTGTCAGAATGAACGCTCGCAGATCAAGAACCGGGAGCAGGCGATGAAGATGCTGCGCTCCAAGCTGTACGAGCAGAAGCTGCAGGAGCAGCAGAAGCAGCTGGACGAGATCCGCGGCGAACAATCCGATATTGCCTGGGGCAGCCAAATTCGCTCGTATGTATTCCACCCTTACAGCATGGTGAAGGATCACCGTACTTCCGTGGAAACCGGGAACGTGGGGGCTGTAATGGACGGCGATATTAACCTGTTCATCGACGGCTACCTGCGCAGCCAGATCAAGACAGAAGTTGAATAAGCATAACTGGATTTCTACGCGTCCTCGGAGTGTAGTAAGGAGAAGCTAGAGAACATGCAAAAAGAAAATTCACGCAACAAACCGCCGCTGATTCCGCTGAACGGGCCGCTGCGCCATACAGTGGATGTGGCGTTAATCCTGATCGGTTCATTGATAACTGGTCTGGGGTTTAATCTGTTTTTTCTGCCGAACCAGATCGCTTCAGGGGGAGTATCCGGGTTGTCGGTGCTTGCTGAGGCATGGTTCGGCGCCGAGCCGGCTTTTACACAATGGGCCTTGAATATCCCGTTATTTATCCTCGGGGTTATTTTTCTTGGTAAGCAATACGGCATGCGCTCCCTGCTGGGGAGCTTTGTGCTGCCGCTGTTTATCTACCTGACTAAAGACGGTCCGGTTCCGACCACGAATCCGCTGCTCGCCTCGATTTATGGCGGGATCGCAGTCGGGCTTGGTCTGGGGCTGGTGTTCCGCGGACGCGGATCCACGGGCGGACTGACCATTTTGGCGCAGATTATTCAAAAGATTACCGGCTTCAGCTTCTCGCTGTCTGTAGTGCTGCTGGACGGTACGGTTATTACACTGGCTGCGTTTGTGCTGGGCATGGAGCAGGCGATGTATGCACTGATCGGTCTGTTCGTGACCGGGAGAGTAATCAATGCGCTGGAGATGGGCTTCAGTGTAACCAAGGTGGCTTATATCATTTCAGATCATACAGAGGCGATATCCCAGGCGATTCTGAATGATCTGGACCGCGGGTTGACCAAGCTGAACGCACAGGGCGGCTATACCGGTGACAACCGGGTAGTGCTGATGGCGGTTGTCGGCCAGAACGAAATTACCCGGCTTAAAGCGATCGTCCGGTCTGTAGACCCGGGCGCGTTCGTTATCATTACTGAGGCCCATGAGGTGCTCGGTGAAGGATTTAAAAGAGAAGCGTAGATGCTCCATTGGAGAAGTCAACGCTTCTCTTTTTCATATAACAATTCCGCCAATAAAGTTAACGTTACATGTTGTATTTATATTAATTCGGTCGTATAATAATACATATTTGCGGGACGGTATGCATTTCATGAAAGAGTCAGAAAGCGGGGATGACAGTGGCAGGCAAGCTGAGAGCGGCGATAGTGGGATCGACGGGGTATGGGGGCGTGGAGCTGATCAGGCTTTTGCAGAACCATCCGGATATAGAAATTACATCGGTAATCTCTTCATCAAGTGCAGGGGAGCCGATTGAGCTCGGGTTTCCGCATTTGACGGGAATTGTGGAGCGGAAGCTGGATGGCGTTGAACCGGCGGAGATCGCGGGCAGGGCTGATGTGGTATTCACGGCAACACCGTCGGGTGTGAGTGCCAAGCTGGTGCCACAGCTGCTGGAAGCAGGCCTGAAGGTTGTCGATCTGTCAGGAGATTTCCGTCTGAAGGACGGCGCGGAGTATGAGCAGTGGTATAAGCACACGGCTCCGCCCGCTGAATATCTGGAGCAGGCCGTATACGGGTTATGTGAAGTATATGGTGAACGCGCTGCAGGAGTTGATTTTATCTCCAATCCGGGCTGTTACCCGACCGCTACGCTGCTGGGGCTGATCCCTGCGGTAGAGGCTGGCTGGATCAAGCCGGAGAGCATTATTATCGATGCGAAGTCAGGCATTTCTGGCGCAGGACGCGGTGTGAATCTGGGCGTTCATTATGCCGAGCTCAATGAGAATTTCAAGGCCTATAAGGTTAACAAGCATCAGCATATTCCGGAGATTGAACAGGTGCTTACCGATGTTTCCGGTGAAAAAGTAACCGTGACCTTCACAACGCATCTGGTTCCGATGACCCGGGGGATTATGAGTACGATGTATGCCGGGATGAACGGCGCATATAGCGAGCAGGATTTTGTGGAATTATACCGTAAGTATTATTCAGGCAGATCCTTTGTGCGGATCCGTGAGGCTGGAGTGCTTCCGGCGACCAAAGAGGTCAGCGGCTCGAATTATTGCGATATCGGCTTCTCCGCAGATGCCCGTACAGGACGGGTAACGATTGTGTCTGTCATTGACAACATCGTTAAAGGCGCAGCAGGGCAGGCGATCCAGAACCTGAATTTGATGATGGGATGGGAGGAAACCCGCGGTCTCGGTTATACACCAGTGTATCCGTAAGGTCCAGCGGTCAAACATACAATGAGCATAAATCAGGCAACATATACCGTCGTAGAAGGCGGAAGCATTACCGCACCAAAGGGTTTCACCTCTGCAGGACTGCACTGCGGCCTCAAAAAAACAACCCGCAACGATCTTGGAGTCATTCTCTGTGAGGTTCCGGCAACGGCTGCGGCTGTGTATACGACGAATGTATTCCAGGCTGCACCGCTTAAAGTAACCCGGGAGAGTCTGGCGGACGGCACCCTGCAGGCGGTTATCGTCAACAGCGGAAATGCCAATGCCTGCACAGGCGAGCAGGGCGAAGCCGATGCATATGAGATGCGTGCAGCTGCAGCCAAAGCGCTTGGCGTGAACGAACAGAATGTTGCAGTAGCATCAACCGGAGTAATCGGTGAGCTGCTGAAGATGGACTGTGTGCGCAGCGGAATTGCCGGATTGCCGGAAAAGCTGGATGGAGGCGCTGCGGGAGCGGAGGAGTTCAGCCAGGCTATTTTGACAACCGATCTGGTGAAAAAAGAATGCTGCGTCGAAGTGCTCGTCGGTGGAGAGAAAGTAACGATTGCCGGTGCGGCCAAAGGCTCGGGGATGATTCATCCGAATATGGCTACCATGCTGGGCTTCATGACGACGGATGCCCTGATTGACGGGGAAGATCTGCAAAGCCTGCTGCGTACCGCTACTAATACTACTTTTAATATGATCACAGTTGACGGGGATACAAGCACGAACGATATGCTGGTGACGATGGCCAGCGGCCTGGCCGGGAATGAGAAGCTGACGCGTCTGCATGCGGACTGGGATGCTTTTGCTGCGGCGTTTACCCATGTGTGTCAGCACTTGGCTAAGGCGATTGCCCGGGACGGTGAGGGTGCGACCAAACTGATTGAGGTACAGATCAGCGGTGCGGTGCATGATGAGGCTGCGGGTGCGATTGCGAAAACGGTAGTAGGCTCGAGTCTGGTGAAATCGGCGATTTTCGGGGCGGATGCCAACTGGGGCCGGATTATTGCTGCCGTTGGACGCGCCGGTGTTCCGGTATCGCCGGAGAAGGTGGATATTTCGCTTGGTGAGATCGAGGTGCTGCGCCAGTCGCGGCCGGTGGCTTTTGACGAAGAACAGGCTCTGCATTATCTGCAAAAGACCGATACGGTAGTGATTACCGTGGTGCTGTCGGACGGCGAAGGCAAAGCTACGGCATGGGGTTGTGACCTCACTTATGATTACGTGCGGATTAATGCTGCATACCGTACCTAAACGCGGCTGGCATAGATCCATAAGGAGGCTACTTATATTATGACGGAGCAAAAGATAGAAAAGCTGTTTGTGATGAAATGCGGCGGGAGTACGCTGGCTGCGCTGCCGGATTCTTTTTTTGAGGATTTAAGGGAGCTGCAGGCCAGCGGGGTTCAGCCTGTCATTGTACATGGCGGCGGACCGGCGATTTCGGATAATCTGGCGAAGCTGGGGATTGAGAGCAGCTTTGTGAACGGCCTGCGGGTGACGACGGAGGATGTGCTGGATGTTGTAGAGATGACGCTGGCTGGAAGCATCAACAAGGCGATTGTCCGCAGAATCCAGGGCAGCGGCGGGCAAGCCCTTGGCTTGTCCGGTGTGGACGGCAACCTGATACTGGCACGGCCTGTGGCGAACAGTGATGTAGTAGGGCAGGTCGGCGAGGTTACGGAAGTAAAGGCGGAGATCATAAAAGGAATTCTCGCACTCGGCTACATTCCGGTTATCGCACCTATAGGTGTAGATGCCGGAGGGCAGCGTTACAATATTAATGCGGATACGGCGGCGGGGGCGGTGGCTTCTTTTGTCGAGTCGCCTTCGATGGTTGTGGTCACGGATGTTCCGGGTATTATGCGCACAATCGATGGTGAAAAGGTTGTACTTCCATCGGTGACAGTGACGCAGATTGAAGAGCTGATTGCCAGCGGTGAAATTTACGGTGGGATGATCCCCAAAGTGCGCGCGGCGATGGACTGCATTCAGGGCAGTGTGTCCGAGGTTGTCATCGTAGACGGCAAAGAGCCTCAGGTGCTCAGCCGGGTGCTGGGCGGGGAGAAGCTGGGGACGAGGATTATCCGTTCTTAGCTTGGTAAGGTAGAGTGGAGACAAGCCGGAAGTCAGGTATTATTCAAAATATAGCGCTGCCGGTTTACCGGAAGCAGCATGGTGGGAGAGTGACTAAGAATGAGTGAGCTTACACAGGCGGAAAAAGATTCTTTAACAGGGGCTGCGGATACCCGTTCAGGGGAAACGAAGGTTCAGGAGGCTGCTCCTGCCAAGCTGAGTGCGGTATTCCCGTCCTATGCCAGATATGATCTGAGTCTGGTTAAGGGCAAAGGCAGCTGGGTCTGGGATGACCAGGGCAACAAGTACCTCGACTTCATGTGCGGGCTGGCGGTAACCAGTCTGGGACACGCTCCCGAGAAGGTCGGCGAGAAGCTGAAGGCGCAGATTGATACGCTGTGGCATGTCTCGAACCTGTTTCACATTCCGGGCCAGGACCGGGTAGCAGCGCTGCTGACAGGCAACAGCTGTGCGGATCAGGTATTCTTTTGCAACAGCGGTGCGGAGGCGAATGAAGCTGCGATCAAGCTGGCCCGCCGCTATCACCAGAAGGTGAAGGGCACAGGCCGCTATGAAATTATTACCTTTGAGCAGTCCTTCCATGGTCGTACTCTGGCGACGCTGACAGCTACCGGACAGCAGAAGGTAAAAGAGGGCTTCCTGCCGCTCCCGGAGGGCTTCAAGACGGTGCCACTGCATGATCTGCCGGCGCTGAAGGCGGCCATTACGGATAATACTGCAGCCATCATGCTGGAGATGATCCTGGCCGAAGGCGGCGTGCTGGAGGTACAGCAGGAGTTCCTCGATGCTGTGGTTGAGCTGTGCAACGAGCATGGCCTGCTGCTGATTGTCGATGAAGTGCAGACCGGCATGGGCCGTACAGGCAAGCTGTTTGCGCATCAGCACTATGGCATTGAGCCGGATATTTTCACCCTGGCCAAAGGCGTAGCCAGCGGGTTCCCGGCCGGCGTTATGCTGGGCAAAGGTTACCTGCGCGAAGCGTTCAGTCCGGGCAGTCATGCCAGCACCTTCGGCGGCACGCCGCTGGCGGCAGCGGTGATGGAAGCAACGATCGAAACGATGCTCGAAGACGAGCTGCCGCAGCGGGCCGAAGAGATGGGCGAATATCTGCGCGGTCTGCTGAGAGAGAAGCTGGCGGATACGCCGTTCGTGAAAGAGGTGCGCGGCAAGGGGCTCTTGATCGGAATCGAATGCACGGAGCCGGTAGGGGATATAGTACTGGCCGGCCAGAAGCAGGGACTGCTGTTCGTGCAGGCCGGACCGAACGTGATCCGGCTGCTGCCTAATCTATATGTGAGCCAGGATGAGATCCGCCAGGCGGTGGACATTCTTGTTCCGCTCATTCATACTTATGCTAATAAAGAAAACGGGGAGGCACTTTCATGAGCCAGAGTGTACACAGCGGGAAGCTGGCGATTGCAGAGCAGCTCAAAGGCCGTGATCTGCTGGAGCTGAACGATTACAGCCCGGAAGAAATCACGTACCTGATTGATCTGGCTATCGAGCTGAAGAAGAAGCAAAAAAACGGTGAGGTTTATCAGCCGCTTAAGGGCAAGACGATCGGACTTATTTTCGAAAAATCCTCGACCCGCACACGCGTGTCCTTCGAGGTCGGCATGTATCAGCTCGGCGGCCATGCGCTGTTCCTGAGCAAAAATGATATCCAGCTCGGCCGCGGCGAAACCGTTGGTGACACGGCCCAGGTCATGTCCCGTTATCTCGACGGCATCATGATCCGTACCTTCGGCCATGATAAGGTTGAGGATCTGGCCCGTTACGCTTCTGTGCCTGTAATCAACGGCCTGAGCGACCTGGCACACCCTTGTCAGGTGCTGGCTGACTTTCAGACCGTATATGAGCACAAGGGCAAGCTGAAAGGCCTCAAGCTCGCTTACATCGGCGATGGAAACAACATGGCCCATTCCCTGCTGATCGGCGGCGCCAAACTGGGCGTGCATGTCTCGATTGCCGGACCGGAAGGCTATGAGCCTGATACGGCTGTAGTTGCTGAGGCTCGCGAGATCGCCAAGGAAACAGGCGCCAACATCGTCATCACCCGCAGCCCGCAGGAAGCGGTACAGGACGCTGACGTGATCTACACCGACGTGTGGGCGAGCATGGGCTTTGAAGCCGAGCAGCTGGCACGTGAAGCGGCATTCAAGGACTACCAGGTCAACGAGGAGCTGGTAAAAGGCGCGAAGAGCGACTACCTGTTCCTGCACTGCCTGCCAGCCCACCGTGAGGAAGAGGTCAGCACGGGCGTGATCGACGGCCCGAACTCGGTCATCTTCGACCAGGCTGAGAACCGCCTGCATGCGCAGAAGGCGCTGATGGCTGCTTTGATGGGCTAAGGTAGGGTTGTCATCTAGGGCGAAGCCCGGGATGAGAGGAAAGCTACAAGCGCTTGCTAGAGCGTTGATTTAAGAAATTGCAGATTTGAACCTGCAAAGGCCTTTGAGGTCTTATACTATATAAAACACTATATAGGATGGTTTTTGAATTATGCGTTAGATTCCGGTGCTAAGCAACGGAGTGAAGTTTGGAACTGTAGGAGCGATAGCGTTCGCCTTTGTCTTCAGATTTCTACCGCTTATAGCGGTTCAAATCAGGAAATTTGAAGACAACAGCGACCGGAAGTCCAAACATTCACGCAGATTGCGTCCGGGCACCGGAGCTCTATAAGCAGATTTCGGTAACCTTCCTATACCCCCACACCGAAAGGAAGTTGCACCCCCATGCCTAAAGAAAAAATTGTACTCGCCTATTCCGGCGGGCTGGATACCTCGGTCATTCTGAAATGGCTGAAAGAAACCTATGATGCAGAGATTATTGCCTTCACTGCCGATATCGGCCAGAAGGAAGAGCTGGACGGCCTGGAGGAAAAAGCGCTGGCTACCGGCGCATCGAAGGTCTACATTGACGATCTGCGCGATGAGTTCGCGAGTGATTTCATCTACCCGATGTTCCAGTCGGGCGCTTTGTATGAAGGCCAATATTTGCTCGGCACCAGTATTGCCCGTCCGCTGATCGCTAAGCGTATGGTGGACATTGCGATCGCGGAAGGCGCTACAGCCATTGCCCACGGCGCAACCGGCAAAGGCAATGACCAGGTCCGCTTCGAGCTGAATGCGGCGGCGTTATCGCCGAACATCAAGGTGATTGCACCTTGGCGGCTGGAAGAGTTTCGCAACCAGTTCCCGGGCCGGGCGGAAATGATCGCCTACGCTGAAGCGAACGGAATTCCGGTACAGGCTTCGGCTGCGAAGCCGTATTCCATGGACCGCAACCTGCTGCATATCAGCTATGAGAGCGGTGTGCTGGAGGATCCTTGGTTTGACCCAAGCGCACCGGAGAACAAAGAAATGTTCCTGCTTAGCAACGCTCCTGAGGATGCTCCGGATGAAGCGGAATACCTGGAGCTGGACTTCCTGAAGGGGAACTGTGTAGCCCTGAACGGTGAAGCCTTGACTCCGCTGCAGGTAATGGAGAAGCTGAATGAGCTGGGCGGCAAGCACGGGATCGGACGCGTGGATATGGTTGAGAACCGTTTTGTCGGCATGAAGAGCCGCGGCGTCTATGAGACACCAGGCGGCACCATCCTGTTCACTGCACACCGCAAAATGGAATCCATCACCATGGACCGTGAAGTGATGAACCTTCGCGACAGCCTGATCACCCGTTACAGTACTCTGGTGTACAACGGATTCTGGTTCGCTCCTGAGCGCCTTGCACTGCAGGCACTCGTGAACGAGAGCCAGAAGAACGTAACTGGTACAGTACGTGTGAAGCTGTACAAAGGCAACATCATCGGCGCCGGCGTGAAATCACCGGTCAGCCTGTACAACCCGGATATTGCTACAATGGAAGCCGATCCGACACAGGCTTATGATCAGGGTGATGCAACAGGCTTTATCCGCCTGAATGCACTGCGGCTGAAGGTTTCCTCCGGCGTAGCAGAGTCTAATAAGTAGTTTATAAATTGATCTTGGAAACCTATAAAAGGGAAGAGTGGCGGAAGGGAATTTTGGAACTGTAGGAGCGGAAGCGTCCGCCTTTGTCTTCTGATTTCTACCGCTAATTGCGGCTTAAATCAAGAAATCGGAAGACAACAGCGGCCGGAAGTCCAAACATTCTCTGGAGTCACGTTTATCCCGGAATAGAAAGTACAGGTATTTCATAGCAGGAACATAACATAAGCGGACACCAGAAGGCCGTTCCTCCGACAGGACAGGAGCGGCCCTTCTATCGTCCATTAGAGGAGGACATATCTAGTGAGCAAGCTTTGGGGCGGCCGGTTTACCAAAGGAACAAACAAGCTGGTGGAGGAGTATACAGCATCCATCGGATTCGATAAGGCACTGGCTGAAGAGGATGTACAGGGCAGTCTGGCCCATGTCACGATGCTGGGCAAATGCGGTATTCTTCCGCAGGAGGATGTTGAGACGATCAAGGCCGGGCTGAACAAGGTGCTGGAAAAGGTCCGTGCAGGCGAGATTGAATTCTCCGTAGCGGATGAAGACATTCACATGAATATTGAAAAGAACCTGATTGAGGAAGTGGGTCCGGTCGGCGGCAAGCTGCACACAGGACGCAGCCGCAACGACCAGGTAGCGACAGATATGCATTTGTATCTCCGCAACCGGGTGGTGGAATTCGTAGGGCTCCTGCATGAACTGCAGGAAGCCTTAATTGAACAAGCCAAAGACAATGTGGACACGATTGTACCGGGCTACACGCATCTGCAGCGTGCCCAGCCGATCCTGTTCGCCCATCATCTGCTGGCTTACGTGTCGATGTTCCGCCGCGATGCGGAGCGCCTGACAGACAGCTACAAGCGGATTAACGTACTGCCGCTGGGCGCCGGGGCGCTGGCTGGAACGACGTTCCCGATCGACCGTCATTTTGTCGCTGAGCAGCTTGGCTTCGACAGTGTGTATGAGAACAGCCTGGACGCTGTCAGCGACCGCGACTTCATCGTCGAATTCCTGGCTAATGCAGCGCTGATCATGACCCACCTGTCCCGGCTCAGCGAAGAGCTGGTACTGTGGAGCAGCACCGAGTTCAGCTTCGTGGAGCTGGACGATGCGTTCTGTACCGGCAGCAGCATCATGCCGCAGAAGAAAAACCCTGACGTACCTGAGCTGGTACGCGGCAAAACAGGCCGTGTCTACGGCAACCTGATCGGCCTGCTGACTGTGCTTAAATCGCTGCCGCTGGCTTACAACAAGGATATGCAGGAAGACAAGGAAGGCATGTTCGATACCGTAGCTACACTGACAGGCGCCTTGCAGCTGTTCGCACCGATGATCTCCACCATGAAGGTAAATAAGGGGCGGATGCGTGAAGCAGTCAACACTGACTTCTCCAACGCGACCGACATCGCTGACTTCCTGGTCGGTAAAGGTCTTCCTTTCCGCCAGGCACATGAGGTAATCGGTAAAACTGTGCTCTACTGCATCAACGAAGGCAAATTCCTGCTTGATCTGACCCTGGATGAATTCAAACAGTTCTCCCCGCTGTTTGACGACCAGATCTATGCCGTCCTGCAGCCTGAAGCTGTAGTGAACGCACGTAACGTATATGGCGGTACAGCGACTGTACAGGTCAAAGCGGCCATTGAGCGGGCTGAAGCTTCCCTGCTTGAAGCGGGTAAGTGGGTAACACAGCATGCGGGTACCGCTGAATAAGCATTTTGTCCAAGGCTCTTTGCAGAAACGGATGTATTCAGACTGAAAACCAAAAAGACTGTCCTCACCGCTGTTATGATAAGCGGGAAGGACAGTCTTTTATTATGCAAGAGCCAATCGGGTTCGAGCGACTATTTGCCGCTATAACATTCTGTATGCGCTACCAGAAATAATAATGCTCGTCCTATATACTCCACAAATCGGAGGATGATTTGCCTAGCGGCAGCCATTTCAGAACATCCTGGATTTTGGCATCCCAATAACCCCACTCATGCTCGCCTGGACCTTCTTCATAGGTTAATGACAGTGAGGTTTTGTCGCAGGCAGCACGGAATACCTGATTGTCCTCATACAAGAAGTCTTCAGTGCCACAGCACTGGTAAAGAAGCGGCTTAGGCCCCGTTGATTTATTAACTTCCTGAAGCAGCCACAGCAGATCATCCGGAGTGCCGGCGATGTCCGCATTACCGAAGATCCTCGCGTATTCTTTTGACCTCTTGGCAGGGTCCTCCGGGTTCATGAGATGATGCGCCATATCGAGCGCCCCCGACAGGCTGGCAGCAGCGGCAAAAGCCTCCGGCTTGCGCAGTCCCAGCTTCATCGCCCCGTAACCGCCCATGGAGAGCCCGGCCACGAAATTATCCTCACGCTTAGAGGAGAGCGGGAAGAACGAACGGGCAAGCGCCGGCAGCTCCTCGCTGATGAAGGTCCAGTATTGGCCCCCGTCTGCCATATCCGTATAAAAGCTCCGGTGCACCTGCGGCATAACCACCGCTATCCCCAGCTCAGCTACATACCGTTCTATCGAAGTCCGGCGCAGCCAGATCGAATCATCGTCCGACAGGCCGTGGAGCAGGTAAAGCGTCGGGTGAAGCTCTCCTCTTTTGACATTGTTAAGTCCAATTTGTGTCGTCGTCTGCTGCGGCAAAATCACCGTCATTGAGGTACTGAGGCCAAGCACATCCGAATAAAATCTGCATTCTATCAGAGCCATTGTCATTTCCTCCTTCTAGCACAAATGATAGCACAGCGCATAGCCGATATATAGAGTAGAAATCGCTGGAATTATTATGTCTAATAGGATTGCTGGGTTAAGAGGGGAAAGAATATAATGGATATAGGTATTGTGAACTATTAGATAACCTTCGGGAGTGAGCAGGATGTCCAGGAAAGACAATCATAGATTGAAACGGGTAGGGGAACGGGGGTTCACTTTAATTGAAGTGCTGGCGGCCATCGTCATCCTGTCAATTGTATCTCTGGTACTTACCTCCTACTTCAGTAGTGCCTTATCCTATTCAAAATCAAACCAGAACAAGACCATTATGGTGAATCTGGCCCGTAATGCGCTGTTTTATATGGAGAAGCAGGATTATCAGGCACTGAGCCTGTATTTTCAAGGGAAGAAGGCTGAGGGAGCAAATCCCGCAATACCGGGCCACTCCAGTATTAACGCCTCTGGCTGCGTACCTGTAACTTCAGCTACAGTGAGCTGCAGTGACTATAGCAGTGCAGTGTCGGATGTGCAGACCTTAGCTAATGTGCTGAATCCTACAATTAACGGAATTGCTTACCACATAGACATCGAATATCAAGCTGCTTTACATTCAAAAATGATTGATCCGGTTGAGGCGGCTACCGCGAAGTATCTTCTGCCTGTACGGGTTATAGTTAGGGACTCAGGCAAAGGCGGAGCCAATGTCAGACAAACCGTTGTGGAGGGATATATTACCGATGAAACGATTCGCTGACCGCCTTCGCCGCGAGGAGGGATTAACCCTTATAGAGCTTATTGCCGCCCTGTCTTTATTCTCGCTGGTAGTCGGACTGATCTATGGTGTGATGATGTTCGGTATTCAGAGCTACGAGAGAGTTACCATGGAAAATACACTGCGGGATGAAGGTGACCTGCTGATGTCGGCAATCATTACTGAAATCTATACCTTTGCTCCGACAACGGTCTATTCCAGTACAAGCTCAAATAATGGCGTGACCGATACGGCGATTTTTCTACAGCGGGATGACGGAAGCGGGGGAACGGAGAAGGTGAAGATCGGCATTTCGGGAGGCGGGCTTTTAATAAAAGAGGTTCCTGCCGGTACTGTGGACAATGCTGTAACCCCGGCTGTAAGCGGAAATGATGTACGTACCTCCATTACTTCCCAGCTGGCTTCCCCATCCGCTATTACTTTGCAATGCAGTGCCAATTCCATAGAGCCCTGTGAGAGCGGACTCATTAATATTAATCTGTCCCTGATACTGCAGCGCGGAGATGATAGCCGCAGGCTCAATCTGGAGAGTAAATTTGGATTTTAGGAGCGTAACCATATGGGAATTCGCATAAAAAAGGATGAAAATGGCTCTGCTCTGGTACTGGTTATGTTTCTCGTACTGCTGCTCACGATACTTGGCCTGGGGGTTCTTAGCGCGACGATTGGCGGGGCTGCAAGAAGTGAAACGAGGGAAAATGACGTACAGTCCCTGCATCTTGCCCAAAAAGGTCTTAGTGAAGCGACGGCCTATATCCAGTCTCAGTTGACCGGCTTACAGCTTGAGAATCTCGATCCGAAACAGCTTGAGACGATTCTTAGTACGCTCAATAATAATAAATCCAGTCTGAAGGTGAGCACAGAGCTTGAATCTACCAGCAGCGGTGCAGTAGAGGGAATTGATTTTGTAGGTAAAGAGATTGATACGCAGTCTATCAAATATACGATTAATGTTACCTCTTCGGCCATGGTTAACGGAGTTAAGCGGAAGCTGAGACAGCAGATTGTAATTGACAGCTACCCGGATTTTCTTAAATATGCGTTTGGTTCGGAACAGACATTGACTTTAAACGGGGCCCCTCTGCTTCAGGGCAACATCTATGCCGGTGATAAGCTGGTAGTAACCAACACACCGGAGTATATCTACAAGAACCAATTCTATGATGACCATACGATTAACGACTTCCCTACAGTAACCATGGGGAGTGATGCCAATGCGCTGGGCGAGGTGCATGTACAATCTATGGACAGCATTGAATATGAGAAGAACCGGACAGCAACTGCCCACCTTCCGCAGCGTGAAAGTGACAGAGATAAGGTTTTAGCTGAAATTCTGCATATTACTCCGGATAAAATCAAGATTAAAGAGCAAAAAAAATTCGTGAAGATCAATGTCGAGGAATCGTTCCTGGACAAGCTGTCACAAGGTTTGCTGGTGGGTCAAAGTGAGACTGTACAGAAAAATCTGCGGGACGATCTCCGTGATGCCTATAATTCTGGAATACCAGCCTTGAACAACATATTGAACAGCCGTACTGGTGTCACACACATTAATGGTATGCCTGTAGCTCCAGTCAAAATAAACCCGGATGAGTCTACCCAAGCACAAATAGATCAGTATAACGTTGAGCTAAGCCAATATAACAGCGAGCTGCAAAAATTGGAGGAACTGCATTCTACCGTAGTATTTAACGGGAATTTAATAGTCGACGGACTGCAATACAAGAAGCTGTTTTATCCGCAGGGGGCAAACGGTCAGCCCGATCCTAAAAGCGGGGCCGCACCGAGCTGGTTCATTGTTACAGGTAATCTGGAGCTGAATAACTATAATCTTAATGACTTCTTAAATGTGCGGGCCAATATTCTGGTTACCGGCGATGTGAAGATTAAAGGGGACGTCAGATTCGATTCAACTATGTTCGTTCTGGGCAAGACGATTATCGAGGATGCCAACATTAAGGGATTACAGCTAAGTGGTAAAACCAAAGAATTGGTGCTGATCTCAAAAGGGAGCGTGCTGGTAAACCGGCTGAACGCTTTTGCTGTCAGCGAACCATCAGCTTCAGATACGATGGAGGCCTTCTTCTACACGGACTCCAGCGGGGAGCTGTACGGTGTAGGTTCAATGTTCCGGCTGAAGGGCGGATTTTTTGCAAAAGGGGATTTAACGGTAAATGCAGTAATTGGAAGGGTTGATGAACCGGCGGGAGGCGGTAAGCTGCTAATTAATCAGGGAGTTGATCTGAAGCGCTTTGTCATTGATTACAAATATGATATTTATGAAAATCAGCAGTCCAGTCTGCCCAGAGTGGCGAGTGTGAATGTGCATGTAGGCCCGCTGCAGCTGATTAATAATTAACAAATAACCAAAGAGCCCGTTGCCTCCAGGAATGATCTGGGACAGCGGGCTCTTCTTATTTACATGCGGACTTGTTAATAACGGTCATCATTGGTGAGCGGTAAGACTTTGATTAATGTGCTCGCTTTGATTACCGGATTGTCAGGATCATTAGGATCACTATCATAGGTCACAGTTACCAGAGTGCTTCCTTTTTGCTTACCAATGATAATTCCTTGATTGCTCATTGTAACAGGATCTGCAAACGAAGCAATGCCGGGGTAGGTGATTTCCCATTTCAGCTTATCCCTTACATCATCAATCGTAATATCCCGCGGCATAAACCAGAGCTCTTTATTGAGATCCAGAGGAGCTCCGCCAACCGTAATTTCGAATACATCCTTGGAGAATGCCATTGAAGTAAGCTGCAGGATCTTAATTACTTTGGTTTTGGTGATGGTACCGGCTGTGATGGTAACTGTAAGCGAATCAGTTGCTGCAGTACCCTTCAGAGTATATTTAGTGTTATCAGTGTTGCCTTCCGCCTTAGTCAATTGCGCATAATTGTTACCAGTACCAGGAAGACTCCAGGAAATCTGATATTGGTCAGCGTTATTCGGTTTGAAATCGGTAAGTGTCAGATCGATCGATTTACCCACCATCACGCTATCCTTACTGTTGATCGTAAAGTCTGTCAAAGGATTCGTAATGTTAATTACGTGACTATCCGTAGTTCCTTTGGTATTACTACTGCTAGTGACAGTTACAGTAATAGTGTAGCTTCCAGTCTGAGTTGCTGTAAAGATTGCCGGATTCTGATTAGCACCGCTAAGCAGGTTCTGCAATAAGTTCCCGTCAGAGTCTTTAACTTCCCAGGAATACTGAATAGCGTCTTCGGTCTGAGTACTATTATATGTTGCAGTTAAATTGATAGGCTGATTAACCTGTCCATCATTTGCCGAAATCGTCACGGTGCGTTCAGGCTCCGGATTCGTAACAGTAATGATAGCGGGGTTGCTGACAACATTACTGCCGTCTCTGGCAACTGCCTCGATCTCCGCGGTCCCTGCTGCAAGTCCGGTAACCAGCCCGGTGCTGTCGATACTTACAACGCTGCTGCCGTTTACAATTCTCCAGTCTACATCTTTATTGTTAGCATCATCGGGCAAAACTTCAGGCAGTAATTTCAGGGTGGTGTTAACAAGAATCGTACCGCCTGTCAGATTAATCGAGCTAACCTTCACAATGGCCTCCAGATCAATTCTTGAAAAGTTCATTGTTACCGGTATAAGCGGTAACGGTGTTGCCGTTGGAGCAAGAGTTGGAGCAACCGTCGGTGCCGGTGTCACTGTTGCAGCTGGCGTCGCCGTTGGGGCTGTTGTAGCCTCCGGTGCAGGCATCGCCGGCCAGGAGCCGGTAAACGGGTAGGCGTAAGTGATATCTACTCCGTTGCTCCATACCGGTGACAGCTTTCTGCCGATAATGGTTCCTTCGTAGGTGCCGGTCAATTGAATATTTGCATTAGGAGCAAGAATGGATTCCTTGATCGCATAGCTTTCTGACAGCACAGAAGTGGCCTGATAGAAATTGAACAGGACATTATTAGGCTTAACATTTACCAGCGTAATGGAACCATTCCCGAACTTGGCTGAAGTACCCACGACGTTGATGACTACGGTTGAATCTGCGGGAGCATCAACTTTGACCGCACTAATGTATTTAGAATTATCCTTAAGGGTGACGTAGAAAACATTAAGCTTTGGATCTGTACCCGTAACTGTAAAATCATTACGGTCATTTGCAATAACAGCATCTACTTTAGTGCCCGGCAGCGTGGCCAAATAGGCTGAGAGCTTTATTAAATTTTCATTGACTTTAGCAAATGGGAATGAGGTATTGGGTTCAGCATTTTTTACAATATAGTCAGGTCCCTTAACAGTGCCCCCATAATAAGCCTTCCCGTTTATAGATCCTCCCCAATTGCCCAAATCTATATTTTTGCCGGCTATGAGCACTGGCCCTGTCTGGTTGGCTGGCAGCCCACCACCTAAAGTTAACCCCTGGGCTGTTATAGATCCCCCGGCCGCTGTACGCCCTTTATTCTGAAACGAGGTAGGCGAGTAGTCGATATCCTCCAGCATATAAATGGAATAGTCCTTGGCAACTCCAAGCGATGTTATCGGCTCAGATGATCCCGGAAATACAATCGGCGTCGGCGTAGGAGCGGGTGTTGGCGTTGGTGTCGGCGTCGGTGTTGATTCAGCTGTAGCTATTGGTGTAGCTGTAGCAGCCGGCAAAGCAGGCGCATGAATTTCGTTAAAGGTTATTTTGGAATTATCCATGATATAGGATTTCTTTTCCTGCGGTACTGCAGTTAACGTGAATTTGTAAACTAAAGGAACAGTAGAATCAGCAGGGTTAACCGGTTTATAGTATTGCTCCCCATTAGCGTCAGTAGTTAAATTGTAAGTTATATCCGGGAAGTTACCAGTTATCGTGTAGCCTTCCTGTAAAGTGCCTGTTTTGACCAGATAATCCGGCAGGGTACCGCTAAATTCCAGATTGGCCGGGAAATGCTCTACATACTGCAGGTTGGAAATAACCAGGGATTGCTTGCCCCGGTAGTCTGTTTGGACCAGATTAGACTTGATGGCATTTGGTGAAATGCTGTAGTCAATCGTAACAGGCTTGCCTTTTTCAATTGTGGTGGCCGACTGGTTGCGGCTAATGGACAGGGAAGCATCCGCTTTGCGGATTGTAACAGGTATCGTTGTAGATACCATTGCGCCCTGCGCATCCTTTGCGGTAATTACAATTTCTACGTTTCCGCCTTCCGGCAGCGGATTTTTGAAGGTCTTGGTCACCACTTCTTCCGAGAAAATCTGCTGTCCGGTAACGGTCATATCGGTTAGTTCCTGATTGTTTACCATAAACTTGATGCCAGTGGTTAGCGTGCGGTCCTTAAAGTCCAGATCGGCTACCGAATAGCTGACAGTCAGTTTATCCTGATAAGACGGAATAACCGTTTCAGGCGCCGGAGTATATACCGTAATTTGCGGTGCATGATTGGCACCCATAAAGGCTCTGTACATCGTGTTGACAAATAATTGCTGTTCCCAGTCAGGGAAGACAGCAAGGCTGCTTTTAAGCCCGGATTCGAAAAGATGGCCGGTGCCTGAGTACGTTACGTTTCCTTTGGAGTAAGTATAATAATGGTTCCAGCTGTCGTCAGGAGTCCGCTTATACGTATTGTTAGAGGTGCCGCCTAATGCGTTGTTCGACTCGCTGAGAATGTTATACCAAGGAATGACTTCACGGTCCTCCAGGTCAAGTGTGAAATACTGATTATGCGTAGGAGCTACCTTAGGCTCAGCAATGCTGACCTGGGCGCCGGAGGCATCCTGTTTGCTGAGATAAAAAGGATATTGCATCAGCAGGCCGTCATTTACCGGCTTGACCTTGGTCGACATATTCAGCGCATTATGGCCGAAATTGACCACAGGCTCCTTTTGCCCGGTAATATTCTTGAAGTTGCTTACCCAGGTGTTGTCACCGTAAATATTAATCACAGTATCATGAGTGAACATGGCACTCTGCTTGGAGACCTCAATGAAATCTTTAACTGCGGTTATAGCCTGGGAAGACAGAATAGCATACTTGTAATATTCATCGCGGAATCCGAAGAGCAGCATATCATAGACGCCATTAAGGCCGTACTGGCCTGTGGCTGTATAGGTGTCCTTGATATAGGTATTGAAGTTGGCCATTGTCATGGTGTTGATTTGCAGCTCGTAATCCTCTTTATTCAGATAGGCGCTTTGCATGTTGGCCGCGCTCGTCAGATTACTTTGATCTGTGCCCGGTGTAATCTGAAGCACCTTTACAATCGTTTTCTCCCCGCGGTAACGAATGCTCCCCTGTTCAAAATCCTTTAATTGCTGCGCACTGGCAGGATCGCTGATTTCCAGCTTCCAGTACAGGAGTCCGGAGAAGGTCCGGGGAAGTGTGTATTCCAGTGTTCCGTTGTTACGGTTTATTTTGGCGGAAGCTACTACCTGCTGCTCACCCATAGCGATAGATTTATCAAGATTGATATACAATTTAACCGTTAACGGGTTATTGGCCAGATTAGCGGCATTACTGATATTAAAGTTGAAAGCAAGCTTGTCTCCGGGCTTATAGACCTTCCCGTTTGCGGCGGCAGGATTATAGTTGCCGATCTCACTGCTATTGGTAATCTGCAGTTGCGGGCGCTGTTTAAGTCCGGCGAGATACCTGGAGCTGCTGCTCTTCAGGTCTGTAAAAAATTCGGTAAGCTTGGCATCGTTCCAGAAAAATACATTGGTTTTGGAGTTGCTGGTGCGAAGAGAGTTGAATGTGTCATACAGATTTCCTCTGGCGTTTGCCGGCTGAGCTTCCTTATCGATGAAAGTCTGGTCATGGAAAATAACATATAACCCCTTATTAATAAAGAGATTAGTGATTTCACCCGCTCTAAGTTTAGTGATGTCATTCTGGATTAAGCTGGTATCCATGGCCTTAGCCCGTTCATCTACAGACTTATCCTTAATATTACCAAGTGTAGTGGGACTGTAAGCACCCTTACCGATATATAAGGCATCATATTGACCGTCCAAATCATCGCGGAGAGCAACAAATTTCTTCATGCTCATGGTAACAACAGTAAGATCAGGAATACCGGAGGTGTGGGAGGTTAGCTGGCTTATTCCGTCTTGTGTTACTTCGAGGATGCGAATCGGATAAACATTCTGATCAGCGTCGATCCTGGAAAGCAGGCTCCATACAGGAAGTGCAAGCAGCATCAGCAGGGCCAAGCCTGAAACAAAATACAATCTTTTCTTCTTCATACGCTTCATCATCATCTCTCCCTGGCCGATATATAATTCATGCTTCCTGTCAAAAGTAATTGCATTGTGTCATATATTGGAATTCCCTGTAGGGTGTTTTCATTGTAAAAAGTACCAATCTATGCTATATATCATTCTAGGACATATTTAGTAGATAGGCAATTAAAAGATATGCGTATTTTGCTGAAAAGTGAGACTAAATAACTATTAAATTTGAAATATTTTTACAATATACATAGGTTGAATTAAGCAGGACTGCCGGCCGGGTCCGGGAGAGGCTGTATACGACAAAATTTAAGCGCTCTGGAGTGAAAAGGGTATGGCTATCATGAAAAAAAGGCTGGGCGATTTGCTGGTCGAAAACGGAATTATCTCTCAGGAGCAGCTTGAAGAAGCGCTGGTGGAACAGCGCAAATCCAAGCGCAAACTGGGCGATCTTCTGATCACCCAGGGCTATATTACCGAGCAGCAGCTCATTGAGGTCCTTGAGTTCCAGCTTGGAATTCCCCATGTCAGCCTGTTCAAATATCAGATCGATCCGGCCATCACGCAGATCATTCCTGAGAGCATGGCCAAACGTTATCAGGTGCTCCCGTTCATGAAAGAGGGCGGCAAGCTGATGGTGGCGATGGCTGATCCGCTCGACTATTTTGCAATTGAGGATCTGCGCATGAGCACCGGCTTCCGCATCGAGCCTGCGATTTCCAGCCGGGACGAGCTGACCCGGGCGATTGCCCGCCACTACGGCATGCGGGATTCGATGAGCCAGATGATGGTGGAGCTGCCCTCGCAGGAAGAGATCGAAGAAACCGAGATTACGGATGAAGATTCGCCGATTGTGCGGCTTGTGAACCAGATGATTCAGCAGGCCGTTTCGCTCAGAGCTTCGGATATCCATGTGGACCCGGGTGAAAATAACCTGTCCATCCGCTACCGGATTGATGGAACGCTGCGTACAGAGCGGATCATCCCGAAGCAGATGCAGGGGTTCATTACAGCCAGACTCAAGATCATGGCCAAGCTTAACATTGCCGAGCGGCGCCTGCCGCAGGACGGCCGGATCAAGATGCAGTTTGATTATAAAATGGTCGACATCCGCGTATCCTCGCTGCCGACGATGCACGGCGAGAAGATTGTACTCCGGCTGCTTGATCTGAGCACCGGGGTGAAGACGATCGACAGTCTGGGATTCAGCGACTGGAATGCCGCAGCGTTTCAGGATATGATCAGCAAGCCTTACGGTATTATCCTGATTACCGGGCCTACAGGCAGCGGTAAATCTACTACGCTATATGCGGCACTTAATCAGTTAAATACCGAAAGCGCCAATATAATAACAATCGAAGATCCGGTGGAGTATCAGCTGGAAGGGGTCAACCAGGTACACGTGAATCCGGCGATCGGTCTGACCTTTGCCGCTGGACTACGTTCCATTCTGCGGCAGGACCCGAACATCGTTATGGTAGGGGAAATCCGCGATACCGACACTGCTGAAATTGCTGTGCGGGCCTCGCTTACCGGGCATCTGGTATTGTCCACGCTGCATACGAATGATGCGGTGAGTACGATTCTGCGGCTGCGGGATATGGGCGTAGAGCCCTATCTGATCGCCTCCTCGCTGCTGGGGGTAGTTGCCCAGCGTCTGGTCCGCAAAATCTGCCCGGATTGCCGGGAAGAGCATGCGCCGACCGAGCAGGAATCGATCATGTTGCGCCGGTACGGCCTGCCAGACCGGGTTATTTATCGCGGCAGAGGCTGCGGCAGCTGTAATAATACCGGCTTTAGGGGCCGGGTCGCGATTCATGAGGTATTAACCATTAACGATCATCTGCGCCAGATGATTACTGATTCTGCATCCGTCGAGGAACTTCGGGCGGCTGGCAGAGCTCAGGGCATGGTGCATTTGATGGAAGATGGATTCCTCAAGGTTTCCAAAGGCATAACCACCCTGCAGGAGGTTATGCGTGAGACGGTGTCGCATTAGAGCTTAGGGGGAGACAAAAGTGCCAGCCTTTTCATGGGATATTGTTCAATTGCTATATATGGCCTTTGCTTCCAAGGCTTCTGACTTGCATATTTCTGTAGGTTCACCTCCGGTCATGCGGATTGACGGAAAGCTGCTGCCGCTAGAAGGAGAAAGGGTTAGTTCGGAGGAAGCGGCTTATATGGCTGATTTGCTGCTGGGGAGTGAGAGAAGCGTGGAGTTCCGCAATAAAGGGGAATTCGACTTTTCTTATCCGCTGGATGACGGAGTAAGATACCGCGTGAATGTATACCGGCAGCGCGGTCAGGTCAGCATTGCTGCACGTTCCATACCGGCTCAGATTCCCAGCATGGAGCAGCTGTCACTGCCGGGAGTGCTTTCCGGACTTGCAATGAAACCCCAAGGTCTCATTCTGGTGACTGGCCCTACAGGCAGCGGCAAATCGTCAACCCTTGCTGCCATGCTGAATTATATTAACCGGACGGCCAGCAAACACATTGTTACGCTGGAAGATCCGATAGAGTTCCTGCACAGTCATGGGACATGCCTGATTGATCAGCGGGAAGTGGGCAGTGATACCGGCAGCTTTGCCAGCGGTTTAAGGGCGGTGCTCCGCCAGGACCCGGATGTCATTCTGGTCGGAGAAATGCGTGATCTGGAGACGATCTCTGCGGCGGTTACAGCGGCTGAGACGGGACATCTGGTCATGGCTACGCTGCATACAACCGATGCGCCGCAGACGATTGACCGGATCATCGACACGTTCCCGGGGCATCAGCAGGGGCAAATTCGTTCGCAGCTGGCATCGGTGCTGTTGGCGGTTCTTTCGCAGCGGCTGTTTCCGCGGGCTGGCGGCAAGGGGCGGCTGTGCTCTACCGAGCTGCTAATTAATACACCGGCGGTGGCTAATCTGATCCGGACGGAGAAGACCCATCAGATCAAAAATGTAATGCAGACCAGCCGTGCGATCGGCATGCACACCCTGGAGATGAATATACGCGAGCAATTACAGCTGGGGCTGATCCAGCCTGAAGCTGCCAGAGGTTATCTCACGGAGGTGAGCGGCTGATGCCCCAGTTCGAGTATCAGGTCCGGACCAGCGCGGGCAAGCAGCTTAAAGGCAAGCTTACTGCTTCAGATAAAGGAACAGCGATGGAGGAGCTGCGCAAGCGGGGACTGACCGTGTTCTCCCTGGTCGAACAGAAGTCTTCCATCCTGTCGATGGAAATCTACATTGGTAATCCGGTGAAGACCATTCATTTTATTATCTATTGCCGGCAGTTTGCCACCTTGATGCGCGCTGGAGTATCTATTGTAGATGCTACAAGAATTCTGGCAGAGCAGACTGAGAGCAAGCCGCTCAGCAAAGCGCTGCAGGATGTTAACTCCAGTCTGCTGCGCGGGGTAGCCTTGTCACAGGCGATTCAGGATCATAAGAAGATTTTTCCGCCGCTGTTCATCAGCATGATCCGGGCTGGGGAAGAATCGGGTGATCTGGAAGGGACGCTTGAGCGGCTGGCGGTTTATTTTGAGAAGCAGCATACCACTACAGAAAAGATTAAGTCAGCACTGACTTATCCGGTGACTGTTGCCGTGATGGCTGTAGCGGCTGTTGTCTATCTGCTGTGGGCTATCGTGCCCCAGTTTGTCAGTATGTTCGAATCCATGAATGCCGAGCTGCCGGCAATAACCAAGATGGTATTGGCGCTCAGTAAAAGCATTCAGGGGCAATGGTATATATGGCTGATCGTTATCATTCTGCTTGCGGCTGGTTTTATGATCGCTAAACGGACTGAAAAGGGTGCTTACGCACTCGATTATGCCAAGCTCAAAATTCCTGTATTCGGCAAATTGAATCAGAAGGGTTCAATTGCACAGTTTACGCGGACCTTTTCTTCGCTTTATGCGAGCTCGGTCCCCATTCTCCAGGCCTTGTCTATTGTGGAGGAGGTTGCCGGAAACAAGGTGATCGGCGGATATATCCGCAGTGCTGCGGACTCCCTTAGACAGGGGAAGCCGCTCTCGGAGCCGCTTAAGAAGGCTTGGGTATTCCCGCCGCTGGTCACACAAATGATTGCAATTGGTGAGGAGACCGGAGCGCTTGATGAGATGCTCTCCAAGGTAGCGGACTTTTACGAGATGGATGTAGAGAACACGGTGGACCGGCTGAAGTCGCTGCTGGAGCCTTTGCTTATAGCTTTTTTGGCTGGTGTAGTAGGTGTGATTGTAGCGGCGATTATGCTGCCGATGTTCAGTCTGTACAGTAATATGTGAGCCATGTGCTCCTTGCATAGATTGAGAGGGGTGACGCCGGGCAGGCGGACCGGGAGCAGAAGCAGGCTCCAGAACCTGCTGGAATAGGACAAGTACATTGGATGACAGCAACAGGACAGCTAGGAACTCCACAGATAACGGAGTATCGGTCTTATTCAATAACATCAATTATGAGGGGGAATCATCATGTTGGCACAGGCAATTCGCAAGAAGCTGGGCAAGGCGGGTAAAGAGGAAAAGGGGTTTACGCTGATTGAGTTATTGGCGGTTATTGTTATTTTGGGGGTTATTGCAGTTATTGCGATTCCTCTAATTGGTAATGTGATTGAAAAATCGAAAAACAACTCGGATGTCGCAACAGCACGGCAAGTTTATGATGCAGCTCGATTATATGTTGTAAGTGAAAAAAATGGTGATTTTATTGAAAGTATAGCTAACACTGGAGCGGGAGCATCAGGAAGTCATGGATTGATTTTGACAGTAGCCTCAGCTACAGCAACAGATGTAACTTTGCAAAGTACTGGTTTCCTAGAGTCACCGATTTATTTGCCTAGTGATAAAACTGAAATAACTTCTGGTACGGTAGAGTTCACCACTACAGGTGATCTTCTTAAAGTCGATTTAGTAACAAGTTCAGGAACGCATAGCTTCTCAGCGGCTAAAGTAATGGCTGTTGACCCATCTAAGTAATTAATGACTATATAAAGGTTTTTCTTAATCAAAAGGAATCGGAATTCCCGATTCCTTTTTTAAAATCCACAGAACAGGAACCCAAACCCCATGACCATTGTTATCGCAGTATACATCACGTTTGTCGGCCTGATTCTGGGCTCCTTCTATAATGTAGTAGCGCTGCGGGTGCCGGCGGGGGAGTCGCTGGTGCGGCCGCCGTCGCATTGCACGAGCTGCGGGACGCGGCTGACGGCGCGGGATCTGCTGCCGGTGGTAAGCTACATCCTGGCCGGAGGCAAGTGCCGGCACTGCGGGGCAAAGGTGTCACCGCTGTATATGCTGGGTGAGGCGGCAACGGGGCTTATGTTCTTATGGATTTATCTGCAGTTTGGGCTAACCGGTCAGGGGATTACCGGATTTGTGCTCGTCAGCCTGGCCGTAATCGTGACCGTAGCTGACCTGAAATACATGCTGATCCCGAACAAGGTACTGCTGTTTTTTCTGCCGCTGCTTCTGGTGCTGGTGATGCTGTTTCCGCAAGGGTCATTATGGTCTCATCTGCTGGGAGGCGTAGCCGGGGGTGTTATAATACTGGTGCTGGCACTGCTCGGGGGTATGGGCATGGGGGATATGAAGCTGTTCGCGCTGCTGGGCTGGGTGGTCGGTTTTCCCAATGTTATTTTGGCGTTTATGATAGCTTGTGCACTGGGAACGATTGCCGGTGTGGTGCTGATGCTGCTGGGAAAGGTGAAGCGCAGACAGCCTGTTCCGTTTGGACCGTGGCTGGCGGCCGGATCACTGATTGCATTCGCTTACGGTTCACAACTTATCAGCGGTTATCTCGCGCTCATCCGTTAGGAGGAACTTTATAGCATGTTTGGAATAGGTAACAAAGCGGCCGGAGTCTCCATTGAGCAGACGGGTATCCGCTATATCAGCTTCAAGAATAATCAGGCGAAGCAAGTCCATAAAAAAAGGTTCATGCCGCTGCTGCCGGGAATGATTGTAGAGAATCAGGTGGCTGACAGCGGGGCGCTGCTGGACCGGCTGAAACAATGGGTGAAGACCAAGGGGCTCCGCGGCAGCGCAGTGAACCTGTCAATTCCCCCTTCACAGATGATCATCCGCAAAATGACGATTCCGAGCACGGCAGAGAAGCAGATCGACCAGCTGGTGAAGCTGGAGGTCGAGACCGGCCTGCATCTGCCCTTCGAGAATCCGGTGTACGATTATGTCATTACCGGGCAGAGTGAGAACGAGAGCCAGCTGATTATTTTTGCCGCGCCGCGCAAGGTGGTTCAGGACTACGTGGATGTGCTGGAAGATGCCGGCCTGAAAATCAAAAGCGTCGAGGTTTCGGCTACCGCGCTGGCACGCAGTATTGTTGCCGGCTACGGGCACTCCTTTAATGAGACGATGCTGATTCATCTCGAGCAGTCGCTGCTCGATATTTATATGTTCCGCAGCGGAAATCCGGTATTTATGCGGACAATCAATCTGGTGGATCTGGGCCGGCCGCAGCCGTTGCCGTTCGATTTAAGCAAAGAGCAGCCGTTTGCCGCTGAAGCCGAGGCGGAAGCAGCTGCTGCGACAGCCTCACAGGATCACTTGTCCGCTGAGCAGATCGTGGAAATTACAGCGGAAATCTCGCGCATGCTGAGCTTTTACCAGTACAGCCTGCATGACGGCTCAACGCGGATTACGGAGCTGCTGATTACAGGAGCGCCTGACATGCGCAGAGAGCTGCAGCAGGAGCTGCAGGCGGCACTGCCGGAGCTGGCCATTGCCCCGATTGCCGTTGACCAGTTCGCGGCAGGCGTGAAGCCGGACAACAGCTTGAACGATTACCGGGTGGCTGCCGGAGCCGCGCTGCGCGATCCAAAGCTGCGCAATATTAATCTGCTGCCGCGTGAGGACCGCGAGACCATTGTCTTTCCGTATCTGGCAGTCACGCTTGCAGCCGTCTGGGTGCTGGGCGCTGTCGGAACAGGGATTTTATACGCTTCTGTCCGCGGAGAGTATGATGAGCAGCGTGCACAAATACAGAGTGTTCAGGAACAGAATGCAGCCTTGCAGCTTGAGCTGGCCAGTCTGAACAATAGCGGGTCCGGAAGCGGAAGCTTTGACCGGGCTGTCATTATTGATGCTTTATCCAGGAGCCGGGTAAATGCCGCGGCTGTGCTTAATGAGCTGCAGTCGAAGCTGCCTTACGCCGCAGCAATCCGTGAGATCAGCTTTTCGTTCCGCGGAGATCTGCTGCTGACCGTGAACTTTACAGATATGGCGCACAGCGGAGCGTACCTGACTTCTCTCCGGGGGATGCCGTTCGCACGAGAAGTGGCCATTGAAAAGTTAACCGAAGGCGGAGCAGGAACCGGGGCAGCTGGCGGCAGTGTATCCAATCTGATTAAATACACGGCAGTATACCGTGTGAATATGGCACCAGAAGTCGTAGACCCGTCAGCGGCGGATGTGCAGCCTGCTGCGGAGGAAGGAGCGGATATCAGTGGAACAGATTAACAAGTACCGCTCGCCGATTGTGATGGGGATGCTCATTCTGTTTCTGATTCTGTTTGCTTTTTATATGCTGGCGATCCGTCCGGTAAGCAGTGATATTGCGGTGCAGAGCAGCGAGCTTTCCATGCTGGAGCTGGAAAGATCCGCCATCGAGAACAAAATCAACGAACTTAAAGGTGCCGGAGATAGCTTAAGTGCAGACGAAGCGACGGCGCTGGCCGCTATTCCTTCCGGCGACGGCAGCGAGGCGCTGATCAATGATCTGAAGGCGATCGGCGACAGCTCCCATGCCAGACTGAAGGACATCGGCTTCTCGCTGACAGACACAAGTACAGCAAGTACCTGGGCGGGAGTAGCGGAGGCCTCTGCAGCCGGACTGCAGGAGATCAAGATGACAGCTATCATTGAAGGCGGATATGCCGAGATTCATGAGTGGCTGAAGCAGCTGAATAAGATGCCACGACTGGTAACAGTTGATTCCTTTGCTTTTCAGCAGCCTTATGAATTTCCGACTGCACAGAATCCCGGCAGCATCCTGACGGCAAACGTGGCTTTCACGGCCTACTATCAGGCAGATACACCCGAATAATCACCGGGTTCAAATCAGCAAATAAATGGTGTAGTATACTCCGTTTTCCCTTTTCGGGAAGGCGGAGTTTTTTTTGTACTCCCCATACGGAAAATCCGTTTTCATTATTGGAAGGAATGGGTATTTTAGCTTACAGGCTGCCGTAAGGTATAGTAGTGAACGCAGCAATGGAAGGTAACACACTCTACTATGAAGCAGAATAAAGAGGAGGAACTTAGGATGAACAAAAAGTGGATGATCGGTACGCTGGCCTTGTCGCTTGGTCTGGTTTCGGCGGGAAGCGGGGCGCTGGCGGCTACGCCTGCGGCAGGAGATACGGCAATAAAAACAGTAGCAGCCTCTGCACCCGGTAAAGAGGGACCTGCCACCATCAATAACTTGACGACGAAAAGCATTATTCCGCTCCTGGTCCATGCCAAGAAGCTGTACACCTATGCGAGCGGATCAGGCAATTTCCTGGGGGCTGAAAAATTTGACTACAACGGGCTCGAGTACCGCTATCTTTCCAGTGATCTCGGCACCAGGCAGCAGCTGATGAATTACATAAAAAGAGGATTCACGCACAACGCGGCTGCTTTCTATGTTCAAACGCAATTTCTTGAAATGAAAGGCAGAATGGCCCAGGTCAACGCAGATGTAGGGAATCATCTCCAGTTCGATAAAGCCACCGCAGTAATGGTCTCCAAAACAGCAACCACAGCAGTATTCGAGCTCAGTGTGCCCCAGGAGAGCGGGCAGGGGGAGAATGCAGCGGTTGTGGTAAAACTGAAAAAGGTGAGCGGCTATTGGAGAATTGATATGTCACCGGATACTCTATTCTAAGGTGAATTACACAGTAGTTTTAAAAAAAGACGGTCAGAGCTGATTCTGGCCGTCTTTTGCAGGTGTTATTCATTGCTGCGCACGCCGTCCTCGACCAGAGGCTTCTTAACGGGCTCAGGCTGGACAGCCTTGCTCATGCCGCCGCGGTTAATGGCAATGACCTGCTTCTGGGCCGGATAGACATCGCGGGACAGCTTTGTTTTCTCCACCGCTTTGCCGTCGACATAACGAGTGATATAAGTTTCTACTACATAACCGACCTTGCCGCTCTGGAGAATGCGTGTGCCTCCGCGGGGAAGCGAGGGATCACTGACGTACCGGGCTGCAGGCTGCAGGATTTCAACGGTCTGGGACTGAACGTTATAATAGACGTTTTTCGGGAACGTGCCAAACAGCTTCACGGTCAATGTCCGGCCTTCAACGGCCGCCTTGATGATCAGATATTTGCCGGTATTGTTGCGGAACCGGAAGTTGATATAGCCCTGGGCAAACGTAGCATCCTGGCCTTTTGGCAGATAGCTGACCGGCAGGGAGTGGTTGCGCCGCTCCACAATGTCGAGTCCGGCCCTGAGGGCTGCGTTGTAGAGGGTGCTGGATACCTGGCAGATGCCCCCGCCTGTGCCGGGCTGCAGCTTGCCGTTGACAATAACCGGTGCTTCGCGCAGTCCGGATTCCCGCTGGGCCTTTTCAATGGCCTTGCCGTAATCAAAAACAGCATCCGGCGGCAGGATGGTACCGTTCACCGCCTTGGCGGCGGCCTGAACGTTAAAGGTGCGCCCCGGACCGCTTAAGCCCAGTGAGGTGCTGAATTGCGTAATTTTGCGTTCGATTCCCTGATCCTGAAGAGCCTTTAAGGTAATAGCAGGCTCTTTAACAGTCAAGGGAACCTCCAGGGTAATGCTCTTACCCGGCAGAATGTCCGGGCTGCCCAGCTTTGTTGGCAGAGCCGCCTGCAGTGCGAGCTCCAGCCCGTGCCAGTCCACCTCATAGGAGGTGGTTTCTTTGGTGTAGACCACCCGGTCATCTTCCGTAATACGCCGGGTCGCATCGACCGTATGGCCGAAGGACTCTCTTTCCCAGGCCGGGCTTAAGCTGGATTGCAGATGTTCCATTTCCAGGTGGATACCCAGGTCCCAGCTGGCGGCAAAGCGGCGGCGGGCTTTGGCCCGCTCGAGCATGTTGCCTTCGGACAATGACTTTAAGCCCTGAAGGAAGCTCTCGGCTTCATAGGACACACCGGCCTCCTGCAAGCTGACGGTCAACTCCGTATTGGCTCCTGCCCTGAGCATCAGGGGGAGGGTTTCGAGCGTGTGCAGCCGGTCCGTCAGCCCGCTGCGCACTTCGGCCATGTTCAGGCCGCCGATGTCCCAGCCCGCCAGCCGGGTGCCCTTGGGCAGGGTCTGCTGGCCCGCATATAAATGAAGCCCGCCGGCCAGCAGGGAGCCGGTCAGAAGCAGCGCGATAGCCGCAATAAGGGCGAGGCGGATTTTTTTCATCAGAAGATCTCCTTCGAGGCGTCATATTTGCGCAGGGCAGCAGCGCATGCCAAAGTTACAGACTTACGGAACATGTTTTCCAGCCGATATATAGAGGTAGGGCAGCGGCTGGCAGGATTTTCTCAGTAGAGGCTCGAATGTATTACAAGAGAACGGCAGCCCGTCATGTAGGGGCCTGTTTTATGTATATGAGCGTGTCCGGGAAAACTTTCGGGGTACTCATTTGGTTACAGATTTGTTACAATAGATAAGCCTGTGATAATGGGCAGTTATGTAAACTTTCGCGGTTTGGTGCCTGACCTGACGGCCGGCCGGCGGAATATGACAAAATCGGGAAGTGATAACTTTGATCGAAATGCAGGATGTATGGAAGACATACCCTAACGGGACCCATGCTCTACAGGGAATATCCGTGAAGATCGACCGCAATGAATTCGTGTATGTCGTCGGACCGTCCGGCGCCGGAAAATCAACGTTCATGAAATTAATTTATAGAGAAGAGACGCCTACAAAAGGCCAGATTTCAGTAGGCGGATTCAACATCGGCAAGCTTAAGCCCCGTAAAATTCCTTACGTAAGACGCAATATCGGCGTAGTATTTCAGGATTTCCGGCTGCTGCCTAAGCTGACGGCGTATGAGAATGTCGCTTTTGCGATGGAGGTCATTGAGGCTCCCAAGAAAATTATCAAGAAGCGCGTCAATGAGGTGCTTGATCTGGTGGGACTGCGCAGCAAGGCGAACCGTGAACCCTCCCAGCTCTCAGGCGGGGAGCAGCAGCGGATTGCGATTGCCCGGGCGATTGTCAACAATCCGTCGGTCATTATTGCGGACGAGCCTACCGGCAACCTGGACCCGGAGACCTCGTGGGGCATTATGCAGCTGCTGGACGAAATTAATTTTCGCGGCACAACCATTGTAATGGCTACCCACAACAGGGATATTGTTAATAAAATGCGCAAACGGGTGCTGGCAATCGAGCATGGCAACATTGTCAGAGACCAGGTGAGAGGGGAATACGGTTATGAGTTTTAAAACCTTCTTGCGCCATATGCGGGAAGGCTTCAAAAATGTATTCCGCAACGGCTGGATGTCGGTGGCCTCCATCACATCTATCGTCGTCTCCCTATTCGTGCTCGGTGTCTTTATTCTGCTTGTACTCAATGTAAATTCCATCGCCGACAAGGCGGACAGCCAGGTGCAGATCAATGTGCATCTGACGCTTAATACCGACCAGAAGATGCGGGAAACCCTGCAGAACGAAATCGGCAGCATGCCGGAAGTCAGCAAGGTAGAGTTTGTATCCAAGGAGCAGGGACTGATTGAGTTCCGTGAGGATATGGGGCCGGATGCAGCCGAGCTGCTGGAAGGCTTTGACGAAGATAATAACCCGCTGCCGGACAAGCTGCTGGTCGAAGTGATTGAGCCGACTACAGTCCCGTTTGTAGCAGATAAGATAGAAGCACTAAACAAAACGCATGACGAGCAGCCGATATATAAAGTGAACTACGGTAAAGGCTCAGTAGAGACGCTGTTCAAGATTACGCGCGCGGTGCGCAATATCGGTTTTGTTTTTGTGGCGGGATTGGCCCTGATGTCCATGTTCCTGATCTCCAATACGATTCGTGTAACGATTCTTGCCCGCCGCAAGGAGATTGGCATTATGAAGCTGGTAGGGGCGACCAACGCTTTTATCCGCTGGCCGTTTTTTGTGGAAGGGGCATTGATCGGGCTGATCGGCTCACTTGTGACTTCCGGAGTTCTGTATATTGGTTACAGCAGTCTGACCCGTTCCGTACAGGGAGACCCGATGCTGGGGCTGCAGATGATCCCGTTCGATGAAATCTGGGTGCTGCTCTGCGGACTGCTGGTGGGACTGGGGATGCTGATCGGCATTTGGGGAAGTACCGTGTCGATCCGCAAGTTTTTGAAGGTGTAAGTACCGTTACTGACATGAAATGACATTATAAATTACGGATTAAAAGGATGGGGAGTGCGAGTTGAAGAAGATTGCCGCCGGAATAGCCGTAGCACTGCTGGCTGTCACTTTAGTAGGACCCTCTGACGGATATGCCAAAAAGACAACTGTCGCTGAAATAGATCAGCAGCTGAAGAAGCTGCAGCAAGAGGTACAAGCGGCCAAGGCCGCGCAGGAGAAGGCGGCTTCCCGCTCTCAGGAGGCGCAGCACTATAAGAACAAAACGACACAGAACCTCGAGTATGTTCTGGGCCAGATCGAGCAGGTAAAGAGTGAAATGACGACCATTTCCGGCAAAATCGCCAGCACCGAGGAGTCGCTGAATGTAACGGCAACCGAGCTTAGTGAAGCGGAGGAGCGGATTGCTTCGCGTGAAAAGCTGCTGGAATCCCGCGTCCGGCTGATGTATACCGATGGGGCAGTCTCCTATCTTGACGTGCTGCTGTCTTCGACCAGCTTCTCGGATTTCCTGGACCGGGCCGATTCCCTCAAAATGATCGTAGACCAGGACCAGGATCTGCTCGAGCAGCACAAGCTGGATAAAGAGACAGTGGTAGCGAAGAAGATCGAGCTGGAAGGGCAGTATGCCAATGCCAAGCAGCTGTACACTGAACTGGAAGATAAGCGCAGCGTCCTCAAAGAGAAGGAAGCGGAGAAGCAGGAGCTCATCGCCCACTATGATGAAGAGATTCTTGTTTCGGGCGAAATCTCCGAGGAGCAGGAAGCCAAGCTGGTGCAATTGGCCAGCGAGCGTTCCGCACTCGAAACGCAGAAGGACAAGCTGAAGGCGGAAGAAGCAGCACGCAAGGCAGCGGCAGCCAAAGCTGAAGCGGCGCGCAGAGCGGCAGCCGCAGCGGCCAAAGCGAAGGCCAGGGCTTCCAGCAGTGTCAGCAGCGTGAGCTCCTCCTCGGAATATGCGGGCGGCGACGGGCCGTTTCTGCTGCCGGTGGGCTCGGCCCGGATCTCGTCGGGCTACGGAAAGCGGACGCATCCGGTGACGGGTGAGGTTGGCAAAATGCATACCGGCGTCGACTTTGCCGTTCCGCAGGGCACCAGCATCCATGCTGCTGATTCCGGAACAGTGCTGGTAGCCGAATGGTGGAGCGGTTACGGTTACTGTGTCATTATCGACCATGGCGGCGGCGTGTGGACCTTGTACGGCCATATCCGTGAGGGCGGGCTCAGAGTTTCCGCCGGGGATAAGGTAGACAGAGGCCAGGTGATCGCCGAGTCCGGCTCAACCGGACGCTCCACAGGACCACACCTTCATTTCGAAGTACGGGTAGACGGCAAGACCGTTGATCCGATGCCATACCTGTAATTTTGCGGACCCATAAATATTAATCCGCCCAGCGGCATATACTGGAAGAGATACCGTCTTTTCTGGACGGATGCGGGCTTGATGAGAGGAACAGAAGGGACGGTGGTAACATCATGTTAAAGAAAAGCACGGCGGTCTTTATGATCGTCGCTGCACTGCTCTGCGGCAGTCTTCTAACGCTGGGCGTGACCGGTTATATGCAGGTTGTCGGACAAGCTGCGGGGGAAGGGGTTGCGGCTGTTCTGCAGACGGGAAGCGGTCTGCAGGATAAGGAATCGCAGAAGCTGGGCACCGCGCTGAACCTGATTGAAGATAACTATTATGATACGGTAGACCGGGACAAGCTGATCGACGGTGCCGTCAACGGTATGATGGAAGCACTCGGCGACCCTTATTCCAATTATATGGGCAAGGAAACGGCAGAGAAGTTTGAAGAGAGCATTGAAGGCTCCTTCTCCGGAATCGGTGCAGAGGTATCCTCGGATAACGGCAAGGTAGTCGTTGTTTCACCGATCAAAGGAGCACCGGCCGAAAAAGCCGGAATCCAGGCCAAGGATATCATCTTGTCTGTCAACGGCGAAACGCTGGACGGACTGGAGCTGAATGATGCAGTCGCCAAAATCCGCGGACCAAAGGGCAGCAAGGCAACGCTCAAGGTACAGCGTACCGGATCAGCGGAGCCGCTGGAATTTGTGATCACCCGGGATGATGTGAAGCTGGAGACCGTCTATGCCACTATGGAGAAAGACGGAATCGGTGTAATCGAGGTGACCCAGTTCTCCATGAATACCGCTGAACGGTTCAAGGAAGAGCTGGACAATCTGGAGAAGCAGGGCATGAAAGGGCTTGTCATCGATGTACGGAATGATCCGGGCGGTGTGCTGCAGCGGGTTATCGAGATGGCAGAGCAGTTCGTGCCTGCAGGCAAAACCATTGTACAGGTAGAGAACAAGGATAAATCACGCGAGGTGAGCACCTCCAAGGGCTCCAGCAAGGATTATCCGGTTGTCGTGCTGATGAACAAGGGAAGCGCCAGCGCCTCGGAGATTCTGGCCGGAGCGCTGCAGCAGTCAGCCGGAGCCAAGCTGATCGGTGAGCATTCCTTCGGCAAGGGCACGGTACAGACCAGCTTCGAGAAGGAGCTGGGTGACGGCAGCCTGCTGAAGATTACGATCGCCAAGTGGCTGACACCGGACGGCACATGGATTCACGGCAAAGGAATTGAGCCGGACATTGCGGTAGCCCAGCCGGACTATTTCTCGGTGGCGCCGATTAACAAGAGTGTAACGCTGCAATACAATATGAACAGCTCGGATGTGAAGAGCGCCCAGACGATGCTGGACGGACTTGGCTATAAGCCGGGACGCAAGGACGGATATTTCGACGCTGGGACGAAAGAAGCGGTGAAGAAATTCCAGAGTGCCTCCAAGCTGCAGGCAACCGGCGCCATCGATGCCAAGACCGCGGAAGCGCTGGAGCTGGCTCTGATCAAGGTCATTCAGGACCCGGCCAATGACAATCAGCGCAACCGGGGAATCGAAGAGGTGCGGAAGGAAATCCAGAAAGCCGCGTCGAACAAGTAGGAAGGCTGAATTCAGCCTTCTTTTTTTATAAGCTGCATTGCTATCATTTAATACATAAAGCGAGTAGAAGGAGTGTGACGACAGTTTGAATGAGATGCTAGAACTGCTTACAAGCTTGGGCACAGCGGTCATACATCTGCTGATTCAGCCTTATTATTATATTGCTCTTCTGTTTATTGTCCTCTATTACCGCAGACAGGTGGCGCTGGAGCGCAAGCTGATCCATGTAAAGCAGCACAGCTGGGGCCCTGAAACGTGGCGGACGGTGTGGAGCGGTTTGGTGATGGGGCTGCTCGTTTCAGTGGCAGCGGTTGCTTTGGGCATTTCGGTGCCTCCGGATGCTGTAATCTGCATCTGGATTGTCAGCCTGGTCCTGATGCTATTCCGCGTGCGCTTTCTGTGCTTTGCCTACTCTATCGGGCTGCTCGGTATCATACAGTTTATTTTCTCCCTCTTCCCGGATGCATTGCAGGCTGGAACTGCCGGGCGGCTGGTAACCGCGCTGCGGGAGATGGACATTCCGGCGCTGCTCGTACTGGCCGGGCTGCTGCATCTCGCGGAAGCGCTGCTCGCACGCTGGCAGGGCGCGCGGCTGGCATCGCCGCTCTTCCTGGAAGGCAAGCGCGGCAAGGTCGTCGGCGGCTACCAGCTGGAGGCCTTCTGGCCGCTGCCGCTGTTCCTGCTGCTTCCCTCCGCAGCGGGAACCGGGGAGCTGCCCTGGCAGCCGCTGCTCGGCGGCGGACTTGGGCTGGTGTCGCTGCCGGTCATCATCGGCTTCAGCGAGATGACCCAGAGCCTGCTGCCGGCGCGCAAGGCAGCCCGCACCGCAGGCCGGCTGCTGGCGTACAGCGTTGTCCTCCTGGGCGTAAGCCTGCTGGCTTACGCCTGGAGTCCGCTGACGCTGGTTGCGGCGCTGCTCGCGCTTCTCCTGCACGAAGGCATGAACTGGTACAGCGCTCTGGAGGAGCGCAGCACTAGCCCCAGCTTCGTGCATCCGCCGGCCGGCCGCAAGGTGCTGGCCGTCCTGCCGGGCAGCCCGGCGGAGGAGCTGGGCATCCTGCCGGGCGAAGTGCTGCTGAAGGTCAACGGGGTGCTGTTGACCGAAGCGGCGCAGCTGCATGATGCGCTGCGCATGAACCCGGCATACTGCAAGCTGGAGGTGCAGAACCGGGAAGGGGAGAGCAAATATCTGCAGCGCCCGATCTACGCCGGAGACCATCACCAGCTCGGCATGATTCTCGTACCGGACCCGGATGAGGCCGTCACTGCAGCTGCGAAGCCGAGCGGCATTTTCGGCATCATCGGCATGAAGACGGGAACCCGCACCCGCCGCAGAGGAATTACAACGGCCGGGCTGAAGCGGGCCAAATCCGCTGAGGATCAGCCGCCGGGCAGTAATGAGAAGCAGCGGCCAGCCGGGACCGTTAATACGGAGACACTGGATGCCTGACCAACCGGATTCCCAGCCGGCTATTATTCGCCTATAACAAAAGGCCAGCCTCCCGCTGTAATTGCGGGAGCTGGCCTTATTTTGTTATAGCATACCCTTGCGCGGCGCAGGTGACCGGAATCACCCTTACTCCCGCTGGCTCTTCAAATAAAAAATCGCAATCTGCGTGCGGTCACGCAGGCCAAGCTTGCTGAGGATGTCGGTGATGTAGTTCTTGACGGTGCCCTCGCTCAGGAACAGCTTGGCGGCGATCTCCTTATTGGTCAGCCCCTCCGAAATAGAGGCAACAATGCCTTGCTCCGCCTTGGTCAGGCCGTAGGATTCCAGGGACGGATGCTCCCGTACAGGCAGCGCCGCGGGTGCTGCAGACTGGAGAAATCCCGCCATTTTGCGGGCAATATCGGGGTGGATCAGCATGTTGCCCTGATATACCGTTTTGATTCCCTGAATAATCCGGTCCGGCGGAATATTCTTCAGCAGATACCCGCTGGCCCCGCCCCTCAGCGCCTCAATGATATATTCATCATCATCAAAGGTGGTCAGCATCAGGACGGATACCTGCGGAAAAGCCGCCTTAATCCGGCGCGTCCCTTCAACCCCTCCGCAGCCCGGCATCCGGATATCCATCAGGACAACATCGGCAACAGGGGTCAGACCCTGCAGCAGCGTCAGCGCTTCGGCACCGTCGCCTGCGCAGCCGGCTACTTCAATCTCCGCATCCAGGCCAACCAGCACCTTGAGGCTCTCGCGGATGAAAGGATCGTCGTCTACAATTACAACTTTAATCATACAGAAAGCTCACCTCGGCTTGATTGAATTATGTAGCTTTATAAATGGAATCTATAGTTTCATCACATACGGCTGCTGGCTAGAAATGTCTGGACTCCCATTCCACTCCTTTACTTCAGCTCACCCTGCCGGTAAACCGGCAGTCTTGTAACCACAGTGAACGGCGCTCCGGCGCGCACCTCCAGCGTTCCCCCTACAAGGCTGGTACGCTCGTTCATCCCCTTCAGCCCCATTCCGCCGCCTGCGTGAAGCCTGCGCAGCTGATCCTCCTCCGGCAGGAGCCCGTTGTTGCCGACCTCCATAACAACCTCACGCTCGCTATAGAAAACAGAGATCCAGACAACCGTCGCTTTTCCGTGCCGCAAAGCATTGGTTAGCGCCTCCCGGGCATTTTTGTAGAGTACCACCTGCATGCTCGGATAGAGCGGATAGGCATAGCCCTCCACCTGATATGAGGTTTCAATGCCGGTATCCCGGCCGGTCTCCTCCAGCAGCCGGTCCAGGGCGTAGGCCCCCTCAAGCTGGGGTGCATGGTTAACCTGCCGCAGGGCAGTCCGCATATCGTCCATGCTGGCGGCGAGCTGGTCACGGATCTGGCCCATCATGCCCATGCCTGCTTCAGGTGAGCCCGGCAGGGTATGGATGGCAGCTTCGACCATCATTTTGACCCGGATCAGGCGGTGGCCGATGTCATCATGCAGCTGCCGCGAGATTCTTACCCGCTCCTCTGCCTGCGCCGCGTTCTCCACCTGGGAAGCGAACTGCAGCAGCCGGCTGCGGGCCTCGTCCAGCTCAAAATGCTTTTTGCGCAGCTCGTCATACAGGAACAGGGTATCTTCCCGGCCGCGTCCCGCCCGGCGCAGCAGCTCGTTCAGCCCGGCGGCCAGCAGGAAGGTGAGATTCATATAGATCAGATACTGAAGGGCTAAAGGGCTGAAGGCGGCGTTCAGCGCGATCAGATGGAGACCAGTCAGCAGGACAGGCAACGCTTTGGACTGCAGCCGAGAATAGCAGAGCAGCGCCGAAACTGCCGGAAAAATCATCAGCAGCCCGTACTCCCGGCACATCCAGGCACTGTATAGCAGCTCAAGAGTAACGGCCAGCGCAGGGAAAGGCTTCGGCAGCCGTGCGGCGGCAGTTGCCAGCAGCAGCTGCATCAGAAAATAGAAGGTGAACAGGCCGTAGTCCGGATAATCATAGACATATACGGAGAGCACGGCCGGAATAATGAGCAGGCCGTAGCGGAGGATACGCAGTTCTCTGGTCAAGTCATTCATCCTTTGAATCATAATATAAGGCCTTAAGAATCTATATTCATCTTAGCACACCCGGCTCCCTGTTCAGGAGATGACTTTAGTCACCACCAGCTCATGACTTAGCGTACCTCCGGCGGAACGCTCCATGCGCTACAATGAAACCATAGAAGCGATAAGAACAGGAGAGATGAGCGGATGACTCTTGCAGTGCTCAGTGATGTTGTTAAACGGTATGATCAGAAGCTTACGGTGGACCATGTAAATGTCAATATTGAAGAGGGAGAAATCTTCGGGCTGCTCGGGCCGAACGGAGCGGGAAAAAGCACCACCATCAGCATGATCTGCGGCCTGCTCAAATATGATTCCGGTGAGATCCGGATCGACGGCATATCCGTGAAGGAGCATCCGATTGAGGTGAAAAGGCGGATCGGGCTCGTTCCCCAGGATCTGGCGCTGTATGCAAACATGACGGCTGCGGAAAATGTACGCTTCTTCGGCAAGCTGTACGGGCTGAGGGGCAGTCTGCTCAAGGAACGTACGGAGGAGGCGCTTGCTTTTACCGGACTAAGTGACCGGGCCAAAGAGAAGCCGTCAACCTTCTCGGGAGGGATGAAGCGGCGCCTGAATATCGCCTGTGCAATCATGCACCGGCCGAAGCTGATTATTATGGATGAGCCGACCGTCGGCATTGATCCGCAGTCGCGCAATCATATTCTGGAGTCGGTCAAGGCGCTGAACAGGCTCGGTTCGACGATCATCTACACCAGCCATTACATGGAAGAGGTTGCGGCAATCTGCGACCGGGTAGCGATTATGGATAAAGGGCATATCATCGCCTGCGGCACCGAAAAGGAGCTGCGTGAACGGGTCGCCCATGAAGAAAAGATCGTCGTGAAAGCAACCAACATCACACCGGGACTAATCAGCGAGCTGGGCAAGCATCCGCGGATCAACCGTGTAGAGGTTGTAGAGGATGCGGTTGAGCTGTATCTGCCTTCTTCGCAGAGTGAGCTTCAGGATATCTTATTTATTTTTTCCAGGCATGAAGGAAGCATTGTATCCCTGCATATCGAAGAGCCGGATCTGGAGACGCTGTTCCTCAGCCTGACCGGCCGGACCCTGCGGGACTGAGGAAGGAGCTGCAAAAGGATATGAATATCTGGACTATTATGACCTATGAGCTGCGCCGGCAGCTGCGTTCACGTACCTGGCTGCTGAATATGATTCTGCTGCCGGTGGTGCTGATTTTCCTGCTGGGAGCTTCGCTCTCCGGAGTAGTCGGGGTTGAGGGCGCAGAGACTGTAAATCAGGTGAAGGTTGCTATTGTAGATACGGCAGCTGCAGCCCCGGCGAAATCAGCCGCGCTGGATGCTTTTGTGAAATCGGATGAGGTTAAGGATTATATCAGCCCGTTTGAGGTGCAGACCCGCGAGGAAGCGGAAAGCGGACTCCGTACGGGAAAATACGGCTATGCGGTCATAGTGCCGCAGGGATTCGACAGTGAAATCCAAAGCGGCGGCCAGGCGGAGCTTGAGCTGATCCTCGGTAAAAACCATAGTGACAATACCACCGCAGGCACAGTGTTCGACAACTTTCTCAGCGAAATCAATTATAAGCAGGCGGCAGCCATGACGCTGGGGCCTGAGGCGCTGACAGCAGCCATACCGGCGATGGCGGATCAGCCTGCAGTGCAGCTTGGCAATCTCAATAACGGAGGAAAAACCTATACAGCCTCCCAGTTCTACGCGGCGTCTATGCTGCTGATGTTCCTTCTATACAGTGGACTTACAGTTACCAGCTCTCTTTTTAGCGAAAAGGATAATCATACGTTATTCCGGATTCATTCCATGCCGGTCAAAGGCTCGCAGCTGTTCATCGGCAAAATGCTGGGTGTCGGCGTCATTACGATGCTGCAATGTGCGGCGATTATTATTTTTACCAACCTGCTGTTCGGAGTGTATTGGGGGAACCGCCCGTGGCTGCTGATACTGTTCTGTCTGCTGATGATCATTGCTTCGATGACGTTCTCGATTCTTGTCTGCATGTTCAGTAAAACAAGTGCAACCGCTACGAATATCGTTAATATTGTAACGGTCGGAATGACCTTCCTCAGCGGGGGCATGGCTCCCCTGCCGGATTCATGGGTGAACAGTGTCGGGGCGTTTACGATTAACCACTGGGAGCTGCAGGCGATCATCCGTATGATGCTGCATTCGGGCTTCGGGCAGATCCTGCCGAACCTGCTGGTGATGTCGGCAATGTGCCTTGTTCTGATCGGCGGAGTGGTCTTCACATACCGGAAGGTGGGTTATCATGAGTAATATCTGGACAATCGGCTGGAATATGGTCAAACGGACGATCGGCTCCCGTAAAGGGCTGATGCTGTATATTGTGCTGCCCGGTATTGTAGTTGCGGGGATTATTTCCATCACTGGAGGCATTGATAACAGCTCAAAGGCGACCTTGCTCTATACCAATCTGGACAACGGGGCGGGAGGCAGACATCTGCTGGCAGAGCTCAGGAGCTCAGGAGATTACGAGCTGGCAGAGAGCCCCGGCGAACAGGAAATGAAAGAAAGCGTGATCGGCCAGGACGGGATTGCCGGCCTGCTGATTCCGCGGGATTATACCGCACAGCTTCTGGAGGGTAAGCAGCCGCAGCTGACGGTATACGAGCTGAAGATAACGGAGGACTCGGTTCTGCTAAAAATGAAAGCCGCCGCCATAGCCAGGCAGATGCTGGTTACCGCAGCAACGGTAAAGGAGAGCGGGACCGGTGATCCGCTCGGTCAGTTTGCCGCCATTCTGCAGCAGGCCGAGCGGCACAATGCCGGAAGTGTGCGGACGGATTATGACCTGTACCCCAGACAGACACTGGGGGTTATAACCGGAATGACACTGATGTTCCTGATGGGTCTGGTGACAAGTGCAGTTAATCAGGTTATTGATGACCGCAAAGGCCGGACAATGATGCGGATGTATAGCGCACCGGTCCGCGCCTATGAAATTGCGCTGGGCAACTTTTTCGGCAGCTTTCTGGTCGGCATTATCCAGATTGCCGTTGTCCTCGTCCTTGGCAAATGGGTGCTGCGCTACGACTATGAAATTCCGATGTATCTGTACTTCCTGGTGCTGGCCGCATTTATGCTTGTCTCGATGGGCATCGCCGGCACAGTGGCCGGCCTGATCCGCAATCCGCGCAATGCGGGAATGCTGAACGCGCTCATTCTTACACCGACCTGCATGCTGGGCGGATGCTTCTGGCCGCTGTCCATTATGCCGGAATACATGCAGAAGGCGGCCAATTTCACACCGCAGAAATGGGCTATCCAGGCGGTGGATATTGCGGCTACGGGCGGCGGCTGGAACGAGCTGTGGCTGCCCTTTGCGGTCCTTGGCCTGATGGCGGCCATTCTGCTCGCACTCGGTTCGGCAACGCTGCGTCCGAATGAAGCGGGAATCAGCGCCTGATGGCGGTTGTTTCTGACCCGGGCGAGCAGCTATTCCCCATAAGCGGAGTTCCGGACAAGATTTCTGTAAGTCCCTCTGTGTATGCAGAGGGGCTTTTTGCGCCTTATTCGCTTAGATAGCCTGCTCCCTCTGCCTTCCTATGTCCAGGGAGTGAGACACGCTCCGTCTTGAGACTGGGCCGCAAACCAGCCGCCGGGCGGTTTTGGCATCCTTTTAAAGACACTACACTAAAGCAAGAAAGCAGCTCATACATAAGGGACGCAGGCATAAGGCTTCTCAAATCAGAAGAGTGGAAGGGGTACAGGAACAATGACTTGGTTTACAAAATGGTCCTTCGGCAATAAAGGGGCAGTAGGTCTTCTCGTCGTAATGGCGCTTGTAGTGGGGATGCTGAGTTATACCACGCTGCCAATGGAATTTATGCCGGAGGCTGACAATCCGCAGGTGACCGTTACGGTGCTGGGTCCGGGCCAGGATGCGCATTCGATGGAAAGTATGGTTACGAAGCCGATCGAGGCGGCAACCGCTGCCTTGAAAGGTAAAACCGGACAGATGTCCACCTCGGGGGACGGGTATGCGAAGGTGGATCTTTATTTTGACGGAAAAAGCGATATGAAGGAGGCCTCACAGGAAGTTGAAAAGGCGGTCGGTGCGCTGCAATTTCCGGAAGGGGTAATGGATCCTTTCATTGTGCAGCTGAACACTTCCATGATTCCGGTCGCTCAGACAACATTATCCTTCGAGGACGGGCTGACCAAGGAGAATCTTGAGGTTGCCGAGAATACGATTATTCCTCAGCTGCAAAAGATAGACGGCGTAGCCAGTGTAGCGCTCTACGGCAAAACCAGTCCGCAGGTGAATGTGAAGCTGGACCCGCAGGCGATGGCTGCAAAGGGCATCTCCACTGCACAGGTATTGGGATTGCTCCAGGGCCGCAGCGTATCGGCTTCTATCGGGGAGCAGACGATCGGCGGGCAGACGGGGAATGTAAATGTTACGTCCTCCATAGACAGCCTGGACACGTTAAAGAGTCTTCCGTTAGCCGCCGGCGTAACGCTGCAGGATATTGCTGCGGTTACGGTAAAAGCGGATCAGGAGAGCGTAAGCCGCTCCAACGGCAAGGATGTGCTGTTCGCGATTATTACCAAGGAAGCCGGGGCGAATGCGGTTGATGTCGGTGAGAAGGTGCGGGACGCCGCGGATGAGATCAATAAAAGTGTGCCGGGTGCCGAGCTTTCCGTTATCTTCAGCACCTCTGACATGGTCGTCACCTCGGTCAACAGCATGATGCGTGAGGTGCTGCTGGGAGCCTTGTTCGCTACAGTTGTCATTCTGCTGTTCCTGCGCAACATCCGGGCTACACTGATAACGGCAGTATCTATTCCGCTGTCTCTAGCTGTGACGCTGTATCTGCTCAAGATTTCCGGCATCACGCTGAACATTGTTACTCTCGGCGGTGTTGCCGTTGCGGTAGGACGGCTGGTCGACGACAGCATCGTTGTAATTGAGAATATATACCGCCGGCTGCAAAAGGAGCCGCTGTCCCGTGATATGGTAATCAGCGCAACTGGTGAGGTCGCCAGAGCCATCACCACATCGACGATTGCCACCGTTGCGGTGTTCCTGCCGATGGGTCTGCTGCGCGGAAGCCTGCAGGATTTCCTGCTTCCGTTTGCGCTGACGGTAACCTATTCGCTGCTGACCTCGCTGGTTGTAGCCCTAACGGTCGTGCCGCTGCTGAGCGCATGGCTGTTGCGCGGAACATCCATGAAGGAGCATGAGCCTGCCAAGTGGTTTTCCCGCTTCCTCGACTGGAATCTGCACCGCAAGTGGATTACGCTGACGGCAGGCCTGGTGCTGCTTGCCGGCTCCATCGCCGCTTACGTTGCCATGCCCAAGGGGGCGCTTGATGCAGCGGATGCCAGTATGGTCAGCGTCCAGCTCGTATACCCGAATGATGTGCCGGTAGCCGAGGTGCTGGAGAAGGGCAAACAGCTGGAACAGGAGATGATCAGCCGGCCCGAGGCAGAGACAGTTGTTATGCAATCCGGGAATAGTGCCGATATGGCCAGATGGGGGACAGTGAGCTCGCTGACTCAGGTAGACTACACTGTGCTGATGAAGGAGGATGCCGACGCCCAGCAGTTCCTCGATCATGTCCGCGGTCTGCAGGACAGCTATGAAGGAGCCACACTAACGGCAAATGAAGCCAGTATGATGGGATCTGCTTCTACAAGTGAGTATGTGGATATTTCCGGTGATAACCTTGCGGCAATCCGGACGGTTGCGGAAGAAGCGATTGTTAAGATCGAGGCTGTAGACGGTGTACAAAAAGTCAGCAGCAATATGGAGGATACGAAGCCGGTATTTGCCTTCAACGTTGATCCTGCAGCAGCAAATGCCCAGGAAATCTCCATGCAGCTTGCAGCCATGCTTAATCCGGTTCCGCTAGGCCAGATCGAGCTTGAAGGCTCACCGGCGGCGGTTATGCTGGAGCCGGTGCTGCAGCCGCAGTCACAGGAGGACCTCAAGCAGATTACGGTAATGACCTCCGGAGGGCCTCAGCCGCTCTCGGCTGTGGCTTCGCTTGAAGTAACGGAGCAGCCTGCGATGCTCTACCATAAGGACGGCAAGCCTTATGTGCGGATTACTGCAGAGGTGGATGCGAAGAAGGTGTCGGCAATCGGGGCAGAGATCAAAAAGCAGACGGACGGTCTTACCCTGCCGGAAGGCGTAACCCTGTTTGCCGGGGGAGCCTCTGCTGATCAGGCCGGCGACTTCGGCGACCTTGGGATAACAGCTCTGATCTCGATCGGTCTGGTCTACCTGATCATGGTGCTGACCTTCAAGACACTGCGTGCCCCGCTGGCGATCATGTTCTCGCTGCCGCTGGCGGCAATCGGAGCCATTGTGGCCTTGATCATCTCGGGCATAACGCCTGACTTTACCGCACTGTTCGGTGCCCTGATGCTTATAGGTATTGTTGTTACTAATGCGGTTGTGCTGATAGACCGGATCAAGCAGAATGAAGAGCATATGACCATCCGTGCAGCCATTCTTGAAGCGGCGGGAACACGGATGCGGCCGATTCTGATGACTGCGATTGCCACCGTCTGCGCCATGCTGCCGCTTCTGTTCGGACATTCCGAGCAGGGCAGCATCGTCTCCCAGAGCCTGGCGATTGTCGTAATCGGCGGCCTGACCGCAGCAACCGTTCTGACGCTGCTGGTTGTACCGGCGGTATATGAACTGCTGTATTTCCGCAGATCGGCTAAGGAGCGGAAGGAAGCGGGAACAAGGGCTGAAGCAGCGTTATAAGGATGGCTGACTAAGAGGGTATAAAAAGCAGGAGCCGTGCGGAATTCCGCATTGCTCCTGCTTTTTTTGGCTGATTTAATTGCCCGTACTCTCATAACGTGACAGTCCGAAGCGGAAGATGCCGTACGCAGCGGCCATGCTTCCCAGTGCGGCTACCGGAGCCAACATCCACCAGCCGGACCAGCCGCTTTTGCCGAAAATATAAGTAGCCGGGTAGAAGCTGATAAAGGCGTAAGGCAGCACGGTAGATACAAATACGCGAACGGCCTGCGGAAAAAGCGACAGCGGATATTTGGCCAGATCAGCCAGATTGTGGACCATCAGCGGAAAGGCGTTGCCGGCATTTTTGATCCAGAAGGCGGCTGAATTGGCAGCCAGATTAATTGCTACGCGGATAATGACCGCGGTAATCAGCAGCAGGAGGATAATGAGGATTTTCCCCGGAGTCCAGTGCACATTTCCGTGAACGAGCGACTGCCCGATGATGACTCCGCCGATCAGCAGATTGCCGAGACCATTGATCCCGATCCCTGTGCAGAAGACCTGCAGCACAACTGGAACCGGCCGCAGCAGATAGCGGTCCATTTCGCCCAGATTAACCAGCCGGCTCATCCGCCAGGTGCCTTCAAAGAACAGGGAGCCGATCCCCTCCGTTACAAAAATCATCGCATACATAAACGTCACTTCCCAAAACTGCCAGCCGTTGATGTCAGGAATCCGGTCATAGATTACCCAGAGGAACACAAAGCCGAGCACCTGCGTTAACGCAGCGGAACACATTAATATGTAGAAATCCTTATTATATTCGAGAATAGCTTTGAGCTGCTGCACGTACAGCCGCCTGTACAGATAGAACATCTGTGAAACCCGCACCGGTTCTCACTCCTTTCACTCTAACCTCCATGAATCGTTACCTGGCGGACTGCCCAGTTCCACATCGCCTTGCCGGCGAACCACAGGACGAGTCCCCAAAAGGCCTGCAAAGCGATCAGATTCAGACTTTCGGCCGTACCGGCCTGCTGCAGAAAGATCATCGTCGGCGTGTGGATGATGCTCTGAAAGGGCAGCCACAAAGCGAGCCGCTCCAGCCAGTCCGGGAAAAAAGCCAGCGGCACAAGCGCACCGGACAGCAGGTTGGTAACGGCAATCCGTGTCCAGACGATGCCCAGCGATCCTGTTGACCAGAAGCAGAGCAGGGCCGCCAGGTACACAACGCCGAATTTAACCAGGATTGCGCAAATCAGGCTCAGGATAAACAGCACATAGACGAGCGGCGAATGCGGCAGGGTAATGCCGGACAGAAAGGAAGCAAAAAGCGTCAGCAGAACCGCGCTCATTCCGCCCTCCAGCAGACTGGCCCCCAGCGTCTCCGAGAAGCGTGCACTTTGAAAGTCAAGCGGCTTCAGCAGATCCATCGCTACGCTGCCGTCCAGGATTTTGCCGGAGATGGATGTCTCGGAATACCAGGAGAGCACAGAGTTGGCCAGAAAGGTGACCAGCAGGTAGGTCTTCATCTGATCCCAGCTATACCCGGCGACATCGCTGCGGCCGCTGTAAATGCCCTGCCACAAAAAGTAGATCGCCAGCAGGTTCACGGTATTAGCCAAAAAGCCGATCACGTAGGAGGTCCGGTAGGCCAGCACATTTTGCAGGGAGCGGTTTGCGATGCTTCTGTATTTTTTTAGTGAAATGGCAGACATGGCTGTGAGGGTCCTCCTTTCTTATTGGGCCTGCTGATTGAGGTCGAGATTACCGTCATATACAGCCTTGATCACCTGCTCAATGTTGGCGTCCTCCATCCGGAAGTCAATCACCTCGCCATGGCGCATCACCCGGCTGACCACATCGCTTGCAGTATATTCATACCGGTCAAAGGCAACGGAGAATTCCTGATCATTCTGCAGCGTAAACCTGATCCCGGGAGTCCGGTTCAGCTCTGCGAACAGCTCCGGCATTGGCGAGCCAACCTGGAAAAAGATAATCCGGCTGCGGGCAAAACGCGACTTCACCTCGCTCAGGCTGCCGTCATAAATAATCCTGCCGTGGTCGATGATAATCAGCCGTCTGCAGAGATCCTCAATGTCGCCGAGATCGTGGGTGGTGAGCATGACGGTTGTCTGCTGCTCGTGGTTGATTTTTTTGATGAATTCGCGGATCTTCTGCTTTACGGACACATCAAGCCCGATCGTCGGCTCGTCGAGATAGACAATGGGCGGGTTATGTAAGAGGGCTGCGGCCAGATCGGCGCGCATGCGCTGCCCCAGCGAGAGCTTCCGGGCGGATAAGTGAATAAATTCATTCATGCCCAGGAGTTCAATAAACTGCTCCAGATTATTCCGGTAGACCGGATCAGGGATCTGGTAAATATCCTTCAGCAGCGAAAAGGATTCGACAATCGGGATGTCCCACCACAGCTGGGTGCGCTGGCCGAAGACGGCGCCGATTCTTGCGGCGTTCTCCATTCTTTTTTTGTACGGATTGATACCGTTTACAGAAATGCTGCCCCCGGACGGCTTCAGGATGCCGCTCAGCATCTTGATTGTTGTAGACTTCCCGGCACCGTTTGGTCCTACATACGCGACAGTTTCTCCGGTTTCGATACTGAGATCCAGTGGATGAACAGCCACTTTTGTAATATTTCTGGGGGTGACGAGATGCTTGAGCGCGCCTTTCAGACCCGGCTCTTTCACAGCCTGCACAAAGGACTTGGTGAGTCCACGGGCTTCTATAATACTCAAGGCGATTCCTCCTTTACTCTTCATGATTGTGATGATTATGATTCTCTGACAAAAGCCATGTTCAAATATAGCACTTGACCGGTGTCGAAAACTGGCGGAATAGATCAGAAACTGAAAAATAGTTTTTTACGTACTATAATAGGTAGAATAGGGTGCGACTGGGGGGATTGTTTTGAGTACCTACGAAAAGACCAGAGCCTGGTGCCGGCCTGCTGACCTGCCGGAAGAACGGCTTGCATTATTCCGCCAAAGGTTGAGCGGTGGCCTGACCAGGAAGGGTTCAGATAGGAAGCCGGAGGAACAGATCTACCATGAGGCCATGATCGCTTCCATCCGCAGCGAGATGAACAGGATCGGGAGCTTTATCTCCATTCCGTATGCCGTATTTCTGACAGACCGGGCTGGGGTCATTCTGGAACTGGTATGCTCTTCGCCGGAGCTTCGTGAGGAGCTGATCAGGACGGAGTTTGGTACAGGGGTCAGCCTGTGCAGGCAGCATTCGGGTCTGAATGCGGTGTCGCTGGCGATGGAGATGGACTGCATCGGTGTCGTACGCGGCGATGAGCATTCCGATCCGGCCTTTGCAGAATGGAACTGCATCTGTGCACCGCTGCAGGCAGACGGCCGTACCTATGGCTATGTCGATATTTCTTTTCATAAAAAAGAGCAGATCGAATTCGCCATTCCCTTTGTACAGCAGATTGCGGAGAACATCACGGGGAAGTGGATGGAGCGCAATCCGGCAATCCGTGAATACCGGCTGGAGTCCAGACTGCAGCATTATAAGCTGAGTGCGCGTGAGCAGGATGTAGCCCGGCAGTGGCTGCTGGAGCGTAGCGCGCTGCACATATCCAATGAGCTGGGGATCAGCGAAGGTACGGTCAGAAACGTACTGAAGAATATTTACAGTAAAATGCGGGTGAGCGATAGATTGCAGTTTATTAAGAAGCTTACAGGCGATATAGATTGAAGTGATATTTTAAATTAAGTCTGGTCGTGACTACGAAGAATGTTTGGACTTCCGGCCGCTGTTGTCTGCAGATTTCTTGATTTGTACCGCTGTTCGCGGTTGAAATCCGCAGACAAAGGCGGACGCATCCGCTCCTACAGTTCCAAAATTCCCCTCCGCCACTTTTCCTTAATTGTTTATATCAAGTTCTATCCATTTAGGTAAGTGGGATGGCATATAAAAAGGCCCGGATATGTGAATATCCGGGCCGCCTTTTTTTATTATTGGGTTAACCGCAAGAGCAGTTCAGCACCGGCTTGCGCGCAGCCTGGGTTTCATCCAGACGGCTGATTTCGGTCGTGTGCGGAGCGTTGATGACGATCTCCGGTGTCTCCTGGGCTTCCTTGACGATTCTAATCATCGTTTCGATGAAGCCGTCGAGCGTTTCCTTGCTTTCGGTCTCGGTCGGCTCAATCATCATGCACTCTTCGACGGTGAGCGGGAAGTAGACAGTAGGCGGGTGGTAGCCGAAGTCGAGCAGCCGTTTGGCTACATCCAGCGTACGCACCCCGTATTGCTTGAGATTGCGGCCGGACATGACGAACTCATGCTTGCAGACGCCAGGGTACGGGATTTCAAAATACGGCGCCAGCCGGTGCATCATATAATTGGCGTTCAGCACGGCGTTCTCGGATACCTCGCGCAGGCCGTCCGGACCGTAGGTGCGGATGTAGGCGTAGGCACGGACGAGAATGCCGAAGTTGCCGTAAAAAGCTTTGACCCGGCCGATGGATTCCGGTCCCCCGTAGTTCAGCGAGAAGCTGTTGTCTTCGTTCTGGACAACAGTTGGCTGCGGGAGGAACGGGATCAGGATCGACTTCACACCGACAGGTCCGGCTCCCGGGCCGCCGCCGCCGTGCGGGGTGCTCATTGTTTTGTGCAGATTCAAGTGGACCACGTCGAAGCCCATATCGCCCGGACGGGTAATGCCCATAATCGCATTGGAGTTTGCGCCATCGTAATACAGCAGGCCGCCTGCTTCGTGAACAATCTCGGCGATCTCGACAATCTGCGTCTCGAACAGGCCGAGCGTACTCGGGTTAGTGAGCATCAGTGCAGCCGTGTCGCTGCCGACTGCAGCCTTCAGGGCTTCCAGATCCACCATGCCTTTGGCGTTGGACGGGATCGTTACGGTTTCAAGTCCGGCAGCTGCGGCGCTGGCCGGGTTGGTGCCGTGCGAAGAGTCCGGCACAATAACCTTCGTGCGTTTCTCGCCGCGGCTCTCGTGGTAGGCGCGGATCATCATCAGGCCGGTCCATTCCCCGTGAGCGCCGGCAGCAGGCTGAAGGGAGACGGCATCCATGCCGGTCAGGGCGGCCAGATCTTTTTGCAGAGTATACATTAATTCAAGGGCACCCTGAATGCTCTCTTCCGGCTGGTACGGATGAATCTTGGCCAGACCCGGGAAGCGGGCAACATCCTCATTAATCTTCGGATTGTATTTCATCGTACAGGAGCCGAGCGGGTAGAAGCCGTTATCGACACCGAAGTTGCGGCGGGAGAGGGCAGTGTAGTGGCGGATGACATCCACTTCAGACACTTCCGGCAGAAGCACAGGCTCGCTGCGCAACAGACCGGCCGGGATCAGCGAATCAATGGCCTCCTCCTCAGGAACATCGCACACAGGCAGGGAATAGGCTGAGCGGCCGGGACGGCTAAGCTCAAAAATCAGACTTTGTTCCGGTTTCATAAACAGCCCTCCAGTACAGTTGCGAATTGGTCTATTTCCGACTTGCTTCTTTTCTCTGTAACGGCAACCAGCATATGTCCGGCCAGCTCCGGATAATCACGGCCGAGATCGTAGCCGCCGAGATAGCCTTCCTTAACAAGCTTTGAATTGATTTCGCTGACATTGCTTCCCTCAGGAAGCTTCAGCACGAATTCATTGAAGAACGGGGCAGTGAACGCCGGAGCAGCGCCTGTAAGCTCTCCAAGCTTGCCGGCAGCATAATGGCTCTTGCGGATATTCAGCTCGCCGACCTCACGCATGCCCTCTTTTCCCATAACAGACAGGTAGACGGAAGCGCAGAGCGCCAGCAGCGCCTGGTTGGAGCAGATGTTGGAGGTCGCCTTTTCACGGCGGATATGCTGTTCACGGGCCTGAAGAGTAAGAACAAAACCGCGTTTACCGTTACGGTCAACGGTCTGGCCGACGATCCGGCCCGGCATCCGGCGCATCAGCGGCTCCGCTACAGCGAAGAATCCGCAGGTCGGGCCGCCAAGCGAAGCTGGAATACCCAGCGGCTGTGCGTCACCGACTACAATGTCGGCTCCGAGCTTGCCCGGCGTTTCCAGAACGCCCAGTGCCAGCGGGTTGGCGCTGACTACAAGCAGTCCTTTGACGGAGTGAATCAGCGGTTCGATTGCGCCAAGGTCTTCAATAGCTCCGAAGAAGTTCGGAGACTGTACCAGCACAGCTGCGGTATCTCCGTCGATCGCTTCAGCCAGCTTGGCCTGATCGGTAACCCCGTCTTTATAATCAATTTCCACAACCTCCAGGCCCCAGGCACCGGCCGATGTAGCCAGTACTTGGCGGGCTTCCGGGTGTACGGTACGGGAAACAATCAGTTTTTTGCGTTTGGTAGCACCTGCGGCAAGAACTGCTGCCTCTGCAAAAGCAGTGGCGCCGTCGTACATACTGGCGTTGGCTACCTTCATGCCGGTAAGCTCACAGATGTAGGATTGAAACTCGAATATCGCCTGCAGCTCGCCCTGGCTGATCTCCGGCTGATACGGGGTATAAGCCGTATAGAATTCCGAACGGGAAATCACGTGGTTGATAACAACCGGGATATGGTGATCATAGATTCCGGCGCCGAGGAAGCTGGCGTGGGTATCGAAATTGGCATTTTTGTCGGCCAGCTCCTTCATATGGCGGAGCAGTGCGTATTCATCCAGCGCCTCCGACATCGGCATGGTGCCCTGGTAACGGACAGACTGCGGAATATCGATAAACAGCTCTTCCATGGACTGAATTCCGACGGCTTCCATCATCTCCTGGCGGTCCTGCTCAGTCATAGGCAGATAGCGGTGCTTCATTGCGGCTTCACTCCTTGGCTCTTTTTATAAAACGGTGCTTTGACCACAGCGGCCTTAAGCTGCTTCCCGCGGATCTCTACGTAAACCTCTGTGCCGATTTCACTGTAGGCTGTATCAATCAGTGCAAGCCCCAGGTTGCGCTTCAGCGTCGGCGACTGGGTTCCGGTTGTTACTTCGCCGATCTTTACTCCGTCTGCGAAGACGGGGTAGTGGGAACGCGGAATCCCGCGGTCAATCATCTCCAGCCCGACCAGGCGGCGGGGCAGGCCGGCTTCTTTCTGTTTCACCAGCGCATCCTTGCCGATGAAGCCGGCTTTGTCCAGCTTGACGAAGAACTGCACGCCCGCTTCCAGCGGGGTGATCTCTGCCGACAGCTCCTGGCCGTACAGCGGCAGCTTCGCCTCGAAGCGGAGCGTGTCGCGTGCGCCAAGACCGGCCGGCATCAGGCCGTGCGGAGCACCGGCTGCAAGCAGGCCGTTCCACAAAGCGGCGGCTGTGTCCACCGGGGCGTACAGCTCAAAGCCGTCTTCGCCGGTGTAGCCGGTACGGGAGAGCAGGACTTCTGCGCCGCATACTTCAGCTTTTTCGATGAAGTGGAATGGTTTAAGGTCAGCGACGTTTGCGGAGGTAACCTCACGGAGAATCGTTTCTGCCAGCGGCCCTTGCAGTGCTAGCAGGAGGGTATCCTCCGAGACATTTTTCAGGCTTACACCGCTGAATTCGTCAGTAAGATGCTCCTGCAGCCACTGAAAGTCCTTGTCGATGTTCGAGGCATTGACGACAAGCATATAGCGCTCTTCACCAAGGCGGTAGACAAGAAGGTCATCAACGACTCCGCCGTTTGGATACAGCATAAGGGTGTACTGTGCCGCACCGTCAGTCAGCCGGCTGACATCGTTCGTCGTCATCTTTTGCAGAAAAGCCTCTGAGCCGCTCCCGCTGACCATGAATTCCCCCATATGCGAGACATCGAATAGTCCCGCCTGCTGGCGGACTGCTTCATGCTCCTTGACGATCCCTGTAAACTGCACCGGCAGCTCCCAGCCGCCGAAATCAATGCATCTGGCCTCCGCATAGGCGGAATAAAGGCTGTAAAAAGGCGTTCTCTTCAAAGCATCCATGTGCTCACTCCCCTGATCTGATTACACACAAGCCAAAGCGGCTGTTCCGTGCCCGTCCGGGCCGGCACCTGTCTAATATGACAACAAAAAAAGGACAGAACGGTCGCTAAAATACACACTTAACGTGCATAAATAGCGTTCCGCTCTGTCCTTTGTACCTGAGAGTTACCCCGCCCGGAGCTATTCGGCAGGTTTCCCCGTTGGTGATCAGCGCGCTGCGGTGCAGGGACTGATGCTCTCCAGAGATGCGTCCGGCAAAGGTCCTTTTGCCTGAGAGATTCACCCGCCCGGGGCTTACTCCTTCGGCGCTGTCTTCGGGAGACAGTCTCTCCCTATGCCATCATTCGCAAACCATATATTATTCCTGAACAATCATGATCTGAAGCGGCGCTAAGTAGCGCCGTGCAAATCTGCTGTCTCCATTAAACCGGGTATTGGGCCGCGCGTCAACAAAAAAACGTCAAAAAAACGACAAAATTAAATTTCCTGTCAGTTATATTGACATTGCGCAAGCCGTTATTTTAGTCTATAACTACATTTACAACACCAAATTCGGAAATGAGGCGGCTTGAAATGAGTGAAGTGTTAGACAACCTGCGGTACAGTGAAGAACACGAATGGGCTCAGCAGGGTGAAGGACGCGTAGTACGGGTCGGGATTACAGATCATGCCCAGCATCTGCTCGGGGATATCGTGTTTGTGGAGTTTCCTGAAGTAGGAGCTGCTGTTTCCGCCGGTGACAGTGTGGGCAGCATTGAGTCTGTAAAGACAGTTTCCGAATTATATTCACCTGTTTCGGGAAAGGTTACACGCATCAACGATGCGCTGGAAGCAAGCCCCGAGCTGCTAAATGACGAGCCTTACAGCGGAGGCTGGATTTTTGAGCTTGAGCTTGACGGCGAGTACAGCGAGGCTGTAGCCGGACTGCTGGATGCGGCTGCTTACCGTGAACTGATCGGAGAATAACTGGCATACAATTTGTGCAAATAAAAACAGGTGCCCCTGCCTTCGTCAGATGGAGGAGTACCTGAAATATAGTGGCGGAACTTTCTTGCGGCACAATCATGCTGCGCGGGTTCCGCCTTTTTGTGCTGCCAGTGCAGCCGCCCTTAATAAAAGTTGGGGAAGTTGTTAAGCCCAGGGTAAAGATGCGGGGCGATCCGCCATAAAATCGGCAGCAGCCCCATGGCAATTAGTGCAAATGATATAAGGAGGATCAGAAGCCTGACAGTACGGCTTGGCGGTGCGTTGGGACGAAGTTCAAAACGGTAGGCGCAGATAGAGTAAAACGGAAATAAAAGTACAGCGGACATACCCATACAGAGTGAAAATTTCACTTCGCCGGCGGCTAAAGGAATCATCTGATCTGGATTATATACAGGATTTATCTGCAAAAAAAGCAATAGCAGCGGTACGTAAGCAAGCAGCAGCTGCAGAGGAAAGCAGCGGATGAATCTGGTCTCTGAATGACTGGAAAGTGTCCACCAATAGGCATACCACGCCAAGGCAAACGCTCCTCCTGCCAGTACATATTGTCCTGCCATCCAGACCAGCTTGCTGGCGGGATAACTGTAGGCAAATTCCCCCCGGAAAAAATCCTTCGAAGTAAACATGACCAATACATTGGATGTAAAACCAATTCCTGAAGTAATCCAGATTGAGACAAAAGCAGTAATCAGCAGGGAAATAAACAGCCGGATCGTTCCCCAATAGCGTGAGGAATCAGTTGTTATTTCATGGGTTTTGTTCATCCGATTTCAGACTCCCAGTCAGCAAATTATAGATATTACACTCTGCTGATCTCTTGGCTGTAACGTCCGTTATTCCTCTTCCTGCAGCTGCCGGAGCACGATCAGCTCCACCCGGCGGTTTCTCTGGCGTCCCTCGGCGGTAGCATTGTCATAAGCAGGCCGGGTGTCGGCATATCCCGCATACTGAAAGGTTCTGGGATCAAGCCCTTCGCTGTCCAGGAAAAAACGCAGAACTGAAAGCGCGCGCGCCCCCGAAAGATCCCAGTTGTCGTTATACTGTGAGCCGGCAGATACAGGTGTATTATCAGTATGGCCCTCGATGCTGATGGATGCGCCTATGCCGCTGAATAAACCCGAGAGCTGCCGGAGCGCCGGAAAAGCAGGCGGCTTCAGCTCAGCCCGGCCGACATCGAACAGAAAGCGGTCGCTGAGCGTAATGGCAATGCCCTGCGGCTTGTCCGCCACAAAGATCTGGTCGCCAAGATTATTGTCCTCAACATAAGCTGTAATTACATCCATGAGCGCATTAAGCTTGGCTTCCTGTTCGCGGAAAGCAAGCTCGCGCGCTGACGGCGGTTCATTCCCGTCCTGTTCTTCTGCCGAAGGTGCTTCACCAGTACCGCTGCCCGCATTGCCAGTTCCTCCGTTTCCGGAATCACTTACCCCATTCCCGCTGCCATCGTTTTGCCCGCCTGCGGAAGGAGGGTCCTGGATTCCATTCTCTCCGTCCAGTATACCGCTTCCTCCATCCAGTACAGGGTTGCCGCTCCGGAACGTTTCAGACAGTGAGCCTGTTACAATCCTGTATTTCTCGGTATCCAGACTGCTCATCGCATACATAACGACGAAAAAAATCAGCAGCAGCGTAATCAGATCCGCATAGGTAATCATCCAGCGGTCCCGGGGCTCGTGCTGTCCATCCGCTTTGCGGGTGCGCCGGTTCCTCTGCTTCATGACAGGCCTCTGAAGGATCTCTCTATATAGGGTGAATCTGCGATAAAGGAGCCCAGCTTCTTGCGCACCAGATGCGGAGGATCACCATTCTGCAGGGACAGTATGCCGACCAGCAGCATCTCCATGCTGCTTAGCTCTGCACTGGCGCGGGATTTGATTTTGGAGGCGATGGGTAAAAAGATTAGATTGGCGCTGGCTACACCATACAGTGTCGCTGTAAAAGCGACTGCGATGGATGAACCAAGACCTGACGGATCGGAAAGGCTACTGAGCACATGAATAAGTCCCATGACGGTTCCGATAATCCCCATGGTCGGGGCGTACCCGCCTGCAGCTTCAAAAATTTTGGCATAACCTTCATATTTCAGCTCTTTGGCATCCATATCCAGCTCCAGAATCTGGCGTACCTGGTCCGGATCGGTGCCGTCGACGATAAGCAGCAGCCCTTCACGGGTAAAGGGATCGGGATGCTCCTCCGCCTGCTTTTCCAGTGCAAGAACACCGCCCCTCCGTGTAATGGCTGCCATCGAGATCAGCTCCTGGGCCTTATCTAAATTGGTATCAGGCTGTCTGCCAAAAGCCAGGCGCAGCGCAGCGGGAACAGAGCGCAGTCTGGAGGCGGGAAAGCTGATCAGCACCGCAGCCAGCGTACCTCCGAATACAATCAGGGCGGCGTTTGGCTGAAGCAGTCCTGACAGGTTGCCGCCTTCCCAGAAAAAACCGCCGATAAGCGCGGCCAGTCCGGCCAGGAGGCCGATGATTGAGGTAATATCCATAGGATCAGTCTCCTTAGATTTCTATATAATATGGTTTGCATCCATGTAGGCAACACTGTATAATAAACGGGAACACGCATTCTTATCTTCCATATTTTTAAACGGTATGGGATTAGCGCAAACAGACCACAATTATAGTATATTAATATATTTTAGACGATAGAGGGGAGACGGGCAAATGAGTGATATTGTCGTCAGTACGAAGACTTTTAAACTGGAGTCCGAGTATACACCCCAGGGCGATCAGCCTCATGCCATAGAAGAATTAGTGAACGGCATCCGGCAGGGCAAGAAACACCAGACGCTGCTGGGAGCAACGGGTACAGGCAAGACCTTTACCATTGCACAAATGATTTCCAAGCTTAACCGTCCTACGCTGGTTATTGCGCATAACAAGACGCTTGCTGCACAGCTTGCCAGTGAGTTCAAGGAGTTTTTTCCAAGCAATTCCGTCGATTACTTCGTCAGTTACTACGATTACTACCAGCCCGAAGCCTACATTCCCTCCTCCGACACTTACATCGAGAAAGATTCCAGCATTAATGAAGAGATAGATAAGCTGCGCCACTCGGCAACGAGCTCTTTGTTTGAACGGCGTGACGTTATTATTGTGGCAAGCGTATCGTGTATTTACGGTCTCGGATCGCCGCAGGAATACGGTAGCCTTCTGCTCTCCTTACGTGTCGGAATGGAGAAGCCGCGCAACCAGATTCTGAGCCGGCTGGTGGATATCCAGTACCAGCGCAATGATATGAACTTCGTGCGCGGTACCTTCCGCGTACGCGGTGATGTCATCGAAATCTTCCCGGCTTCCCAGGGCGAGCACGCCATCCGGGTTGAGCTGTTCGGGGATGAGATTGAACGGATCACCGAAATTGATGTGCTGACCGGGGAGCTGATCGGCGAGCGCGATCATATTGCGATTTTTCCGGCCTCTCACTTTGTTACCCAGGAAGAGACGATGCGAGTCGCCCTGGTCAATATTGAGCGGGAGCTGGAGGAGCGTCTGGCCGTTCTGCGGGATGCAGGCAAGCTGCTTGAGGCGCAGCGGCTGGAACAGCGGACACGCTACGATATTGAGATGATGAAGGAGGTCGGCTTCTGCTCCGGGATCGAGAACTATTCAGGGCCGCTGACCTTCCGTGAACCGGGAGCTACCCCGTACACGCTGCTGGATTACTTCCCGGACGACATGCTGATTGTAATTGATGAGTCCCATGTAACGCTGCCGCAGATCCGGGCCATGTATAACGGTGACCGGGCGCGTAAGACCGTACTTGTTGAGCACGGCTTCCGCCTGCCGTCTGCGCTGGATAACCGGCCGCTGCAGTTTGAGGAGTTCGAAGACAAGGTGAACCAGATTGTGTACGTCTCGGCAACGCCGGGGCCTTACGAAATGGAACATTGCGAGACAATGGTACAGCAGATCATCCGGCCTACCGGCCTGCTCGATCCTATTATCGAGGTCCGGCCGACGGAAGGCCAGATCGATGATCTGATCAATGAGATCCGTGAACGTGTAGCACGGGACGAACGGGTACTAGTGACCACGCTGACCAAGAAGATGTCGGAGGATCTGACCGATTACTTCAAGGAAATCGGCATCAAGGTCCGCTATATGCACTCCGACATCAAGACGCTCGAACGGATGGCCATCCTGCGCGATCTCCGGCTCGGTACGTTCCATGTCCTTGTGGGTATTAACTTGTTAAGAGAGGGTCTCGACCTTCCCGAAGTATCTCTGGTTGCTATTCTTGACGCTGATAAGGAGGGCTTCCTCCGTTCGGAGCGTTCCCTGATCCAGACAATCGGCCGTGCGGCCCGTAACTCGGGCGGCCGGGTCATTATGTACGGGGACCGTATTACCGAGTCGATGGAGAAGGCCATCAGTGAAACCGAGCGCCGCCGCGCCATTCAGATCGCTTATAACGAGAAGCACGGTATTACACCAACGACGATCAACAAGAAGGTCCGTGAGATCATCGAGGCCACCAAGGTGGCCGAATCCAAGGCCGAGTACCTCACCGGTGCCGGAGGCAAGCTGAGCAAGAAAGACAAGCAGAGCCTGATGCAGCGTCTGGAGGCAGAGATGAAGGACGCCGCCAAGAACCTGCAATTCGAGCGCGCCGCTGAGCTGCGCGACGCATTGCTGGAGCTGCGCGCCGAGTAAGGTCACACCACGTATTCAACAGAACGGCTCTTTCCCGGCCGTTCTTTTTAGATAAGCAGAACACATTAATGCGCTATGTATTTGCGCATCCCGAAGGGACAGCTCCGCAGTTGAAGCTCTTGGCGCATTCCGGAGGAACAGCCCTGCAGTTAAGGTGCTTTGCGCATTCCGAAGGAACAGCCCCCGGAGCGCCTAAAGTTCAAGCGGTCCCGCAGGGACAAGCAATCCCAGCACCGCAGTAACTAAGTCCGGCTAACCCGGCTCCCTTGCCAACCTTGCGGGTGTCCAGAGGGTGCAACCCTTGGGGCCCTCCCTTGGCTAAGGGAGGGTTTGGGAGGGATCGAAAATGTTTTCCCAAAATATTTCCGCATTTTATATTTTGGAAGGAACAGCCCCCCGGAGCGCCGAAGTTCCAGCGGTCCCGCAGGGACAAGCGATCCCAGCACCGCAGTAACTAAGTCCGGCTAACCCAACTCCCTCGCCAAACCTTGCGGGTGTCCAGAGGGTGCAACCCTTGGGGCCCTCCCTTGGCAAGGGAGGGTTTGGGAGGGATCGAAAATGTTTTCCCAAAATATTTCCGCATTTAAAATTGGAGGTTTTACCGTTGGCGAACGAAAACATAATCATCAAAGGCGCGCGAGCGCACAATCTCAAGAACATCGACGTAACGATCCCGCGGGACCGCTTCGTTGTGCTGACGGGACTTAGCGGCTCCGGCAAATCATCGCTGGCGTTCGATACGATCTATGCCGAAGGACAACGGCGTTACGTGGAGTCTCTTTCCGCGTATGCCCGCCAGTTCCTCGGCCAGATGGAGAAGCCGGATGTCGATTCCATCGACGGCCTGTCCCCGGCAATTTCAATTGACCAGAAGACAACCAGCCGCAACCCGCGTTCGACGGTGGGAACAGTAACCGAAATCTATGATTACCTGCGCCTGCTGTTTGCCCGGATCGGCCGTCCGCATTGCCCGGATCACGGTATCGAGATTACCTCGCAGACCGTTGAGCAGATGGTGGACCGGATTATGCAGTATCCGGAGAAGACCCGGCTGCAAATCCTAGCCCCGGTTATTTCTGGCCGCAAAGGCGAGCATAAAGGACTGTTCAGCGACATTTCCAAGCAGGGCTTTGTCCGCGTACGGGTGGATGGAGAGCTGCGTGAGGTTACAGAAGAAATTGAGCTGGAAAAAAATAAAAAGCATACCATCGAGGTCGTCGTCGACCGTATCGTCATCAAGGACGATGTGCAGACCCGGCTGACCGATTCCCTTGAAACAGCGCTCAAGCTGTCCGGCGGCCAGATTCTGGTCGATATTATCGGCCAGGAGGAGCTGCTGTTCAGCTCGAATTTTGCTTGCCCGGTGTGCGGCTTCAGCATCGAGGAGCTGGCTCCGCGGATGTTCTCCTTCAACAGTCCTTTCGGGGCTTGCCCTGAATGTGACGGACTTGGAGTAAACATGGTAGTAGACCCGGACCTGCTGATTCCTGACCCGGAGAAGTCAGTGGAGGACGGTGCCTTTCTGGCCTGGACAGGCAGCACCTCCAACTACTACCCGCAGTTTCTGAAATCGGTCTGTGAGCATTTCAAGATTCCCCAGAACGTGCCGGTTAGCACGCTGACGCCGGAGCAGATGAACAAGCTGCTGTACGGCACAGGCAGCGAGAAGATCCGCTTCCGGTATGAAAATGATTTTGGCCAGAAGAAGGATGCGCTTGTTGCCTTCGAGGGGATTATACCGAACCTGGAACGGCGCTACCGGGATACTGCATCTGAAGGAATCCGCGAGTTTATCGAAGGCTTCATGAGCGCCAAGCCTTGTCATGTATGTAAAGGTAAACGCCTGAAGAAGGAAATCCTTGCAGTAACCATTAACGACCGGAATGTGGCGGATGTTACAGACCTGTCCATCGGGGACTGCCAGGAGTTCTTCGGAAGCCTTGTACTGAATGAAAAAGAAACAGCCATCGCCCACCTGATCCTCAAGGAGATCAGCAGCCGGCTTGGCTTCCTGGTTAATGTCGGCCTGAACTATCTGACGCTCAGCCGTGCAGCCGGTTCACTCTCCGGGGGGGAAGCGCAGCGGATCAGGCTGGCAACCCAGATCGGCTCCAGTCTGATGGGCGTCCTGTACATTCTGGATGAGCCGAGCATCGGCCTGCATCAGCGGGATAATGACCGGCTGATCTCCACTTTGGCCCATATGCGTGATCTCGGAAATACACTGATTGTAGTGGAGCATGACGAGGATACAATGATGGCTGCAGATTATATCATCGACATCGGCCCCGGCGCGGGGATTCATGGCGGCAGTGTAATTGCCCAGGGTACGCCGCAGGAGATTATGAATGATCCGAATTCCCTCACCGGCGAATATCTCAGCGGGCGCAAGTTCATTCCGGTAACCTCCAAGCGGCGGGCTACGGATGACCGCTGGATCGAAATCCGCGGCGCTAAAGAGAATAATCTGAAGAATGTTAATGTGAAGATCCCGCTGGGTGTGTTTACCGCAGTAACCGGGGTCTCCGGCTCCGGGAAGTCCTCACTGGTGAACGAGATTCTGTACAAGAGCCTTGCCCGCCAGCTGAACAGAGCCGTGAAGGTACGCCCGGGTCTGCATAAGGAAATCCGCGGCCTGGAGAATCTGGATAAGGTTATCGAGATCGACCAGTCGCCGATCGGGCGCACTCCGAGATCCAACCCGGCTACTTATACCGGCGTATTCGATGATATCCGCGACCTGTTCTCGAAGACCAACGAAGCTAAGGTGCGCGGCTTCCAGAAGGGACGCTTCAGCTTCAACGTCAAGGGCGGCCGCTGTGAGGCCTGCCGCGGGGACGGGATTATTAAGATTGAAATGCACTTCCTGCCGGATGTCTACGTGCCTTGCGAAGTATGCAAAGGCAAACGGTACAACCGGGAAACGCTGGAGGTCAAATATAAAGGCAAGAGCATTGCCGACGTATTGGAGATGACCGTAGAGGATGCAACGGAATTCTTCAAAAACATTCCGAAAATCCACCGTAAAATGCAGACCCTGCTGGATGTCGGACTCGGTTATATCAACATCGGCCAGCCTGGGACAACCCTGTCCGGCGGTGAGGCACAGCGTGTGAAGCTGGCTTCCGAGCTGTACCGCCGCAGCACAGGCAAGACGCTCTACATTCTGGATGAGCCGACAACCGGGCTGCACGTGGACGATATCGGCCGCTTGCTGGAGGTATTACACCGCCTGGTGGATTCCGGCGAATCCGTGCTGGTCATCGAGCATAACCTCGACGTCATCAAGACGGCAGACTATATCATTGATATGGGGCCGGAAGGCGGCAGCGGCGGCGGAACGGTACTGGCAACAGGCACACCGGAGAAGCTGATTACTGTCGAGGAGTCCTATACCGGCAGATACCTGAAGCCGATCCTGATCCGTGATACCGAGCGGACAGAGGCATTACAGCTTCAGGAGTCTGAGACGACGGTATAGAGCGGAGCAGCGGTTTTCTTTTGCAGATGAAATACGTTGTACATTCGAGATAAGATAGGCTGTAACACAGAACGCTGCAGACGGGTATCCGTTTGCGGCGTTCAATTAAGAAAATCACATTTATCACTAGATAAGAGCGCCGAATAATAATTTTTTACAACAATTGCAGCTTTTTTAGCGATTTTCTATTGCGCCGGGCAATTGGTAGCGATAACATAAGGGTAGATATGGATTAGATGAACCTGCTTGTCAACCCTTTTGAGGAGGTAATGCCATGCTGCTGGCAGAAGCTGCTGTGCAAGAACCGTCTAAATTTCATACCTTTGATCTCTTTATGATTGCCTTTACCATTCTGATTTTTATCGGTGTCATCCGTCTGCTCCGCGCTCCCCAGAAAAATAAATTTGCAATCGCTTTTGGTGTAGTCAGCCTGCTCGTGTTTGCCGTTTCGGATTATGCGATGATTATGAACTGGCTGAGCTGAGCTTAGAGGGTACGAGACTCGATGATGTTTGTTCAAACTTCATAATGTGCACAAGCCTAAGACTCCTTTTAACGCTGCCAGCGTGGATAAAGGTGTCTTTTTAATATATTTGACATGAATCAGCTCTGATTCTTCCAAGATAAATGTTGGCAAACGGATGGCGTACAGATGTGATATTTGATACAATTAATAAGTTAAAGGTTTGGAAATGACCCGCAAAACAGCGGTTTGGGAGGATATAAATGAACGAGCAAGGAATACGCAGAGAAGACGTGGAGCTGCTGGCTCCGGCCGGTGACTGGGATTGTATGCGTGCAGCAGTGGCGAACGGTGCGGATGCGGTCTTTTTTGGCGTAGAGAAGTTTAATGCACGGGCGAGAGCCAACAACTTCCGCATGGACGAGCTGCCGGAGATTATGGCATTTCTTCATAGCTATGGAGTGAAGGGCTTTTTGACGTTTAATATACTGGTGTTTGAAAACGAGCTGGCGGATGCCAAGGAACTGATCGACGCTTGTATCGACGCAGGCGTGGACGCAGTGATTGTGCAGGATTTGGGGCTGGTGCGGATGATTCGCGAGATTTCTCCGGACTTCCCGATTCACGGCTCGACACAAATGACGATTACTTCACCGGAAGCGGTGGAGTTCACCAAGCCTTGGGGTATGGAACGTGTGGTTCTCGGGCGTGAAAATAACCTGAAGCAGATCAAGACCATCGGGGATCAGGCCCGCCTGCCGATGGAAGTGTTTGTGCATGGTGCTCTCTGCGTTTCTTACTCCGGTCAATGCCTGACCTCGGAAATGTGGGGCGGACGGTCTGCGAACCGTGGTGAATGCGCCCAGGCCTGCCGGCTTCCGTATGATCTGATGGTGGATGGCGTTGTTCAACCGATGGGTGATGTGACCTATCTGCTGTCTCCTAAGGATCTGGCGGCGATTGACCTGATGCCTGAGCTGATTGAGGCCGGTGTAACCTCGTTCAAAATTGAGGGACGGCTCAAAAGCCCGGAATACGTGGCCAATGTGGTGAGTAAATACCGCAAGGCGATTGACCGGTATTTTGAAGGCAGCTGGTCGCCGACTTCCAAGGAGGATATGCGTGAGCTGCAGCAGAGCTTTTCCCGCGGTTTTACACATGGCTTCCTGGAAGGCACAAACAACAAGAAGCTGGTGGATGGGACTTTTCCAAAAAGCCGCGGTGTGTACATGGGAACAGTCGAGCAGATTCTGCGCGATGGCGTTGTCTGCCGCATTCATGCTCCGCTCAAACGCGGAGACGGGATTGTATTTGACGCCGGTGATCCGACCAAGAAGGAAGAAGGCGGACGCGTCTATGACCTGCGCCGCAAAGGCGTGAAGCTGGAAGGCGAAGCCGGGGAAGGCTGGATCGTTGACATCGTGCCCGGCCGTAACGATGTGGATCTGCGCAGACTGCATGTCGGTGACCGCATCTGGAAGACGAATGATCCGGCGCTCGACAAGTCGCTGCGCCAGTCCTATGAAACCGAGAAGCCGTACCGCGTCTTCCCGGTACATGTGAAGGTCGAGGGCCGCGCAGGCGAGCCGCTGGCCACCTGGTGGACCGACGTTCAGAAGAACGTTACGGTCCAAGTGAATTCGGAGCTGCTGCTGGAAGCCGCGCAGAAGCGCCCGATGGATACCGCCCTGCTGGAAGAACAATTCGGCCGCCTTGGCGGGACCGTGTTCCAGCTTGAGGCGCTTGAGTCGCACCTGGAAGGCGACGTGATCGTGCCTATGCGCGAGCTCAACAGCATCCGCCGCCAGGCGGTGGAGCTGCTTGCCGGCGAGCGCCCGAAGCCGCCCGTCTACGTGAAACGGGCGGTAGAGGTTTACGGCGACGCTGCCCGCAGGGGCGACGCCGGGGTGCGCGGTGAAGCGGAGCTAACCGCGCTGTGCCGCAGCCTGCCGCAGGTGCAGGCTGCGCTCGAAGCCGGCGTAACGAACATTTACGCCGACTTCGAGTTCATCAAGCAGTTCCCGGCAGCGGTAGACGCTGTACGGGCTGCGGGAGCCAGCATCGCGCTGGCCACGCCGCGCATCCATATGCCGGGCGAGAACGGCTACCACGCCAATATTCTACGCCTGCAGCCGGATGCCGTGCTGGTACGCAATACAGGCGCGTTGTACTACTATCTCAAGCACCGGATGGAGCACCCGGATGCTAAGCATCCGCGCCTGATCGGTGACTTCTCGCTGAATATCGCCAACCACAAAGCGGTTGACCTGTTCCTCGAAGCCGGTCTGGATACAGTAACACCTTCCTATGACCTGAACATTCAGCAGATGGTCGACCTGCTTGGACGCAGTGATACCTCGCGTATGGAGGTCGTCATTCATCAGCATCTGCCGATGTTCCACACCGAGCACTGTGTATACTGTACCTTTATGAGTGAAGGCACCAACTACACGAACTGCGGCCGCCCTTGCGAAGAGCAGCGCGCTTCTCTGCAGGACCGGATCGGCATGTCCCATCCTGTCCGTGTGGACGAAGGCTGCCGCAACACGGTATATAATGCAGTGGAGCAGTCCGGTGCAGAATATCTGAATAATTTCCGTGACCTGGGCGTATCCTCCTTCCGGGTGGAGTTCCTGGAAGAAACGCCGGAGCAGGTGGCAGAGGTCATCAGCCTTTACACCCGTGCCCTGCGTGGTGAAATCTCCGGTACCCAGGTCTGGAAGAGCCTTAAGGCGACTAATCAGCTTGGTGTAACACGCGGACAGCTGGTTAACGCTAAGTAAGTCTAAATATTATATAGAACCAGGACCGCTAAAGGGCAGTTATGTCATAGCTTGAGCGCCTCCTGGTTCTTTTTGTATAAACCGCCTTAATTCCTAACATATAACAATATAACTGCCAAAAACCTTCCTGAACTGCTATAATGAAATTTATTATGCCAAGTTTCACGAGAACTGTAGCGGCGCTAAAGAACTGAACAGAAGGAGCTATGTCATGAAAATCCGTAAAGCGATTATTCCCGCGGCTGGTCTGGGTACCCGCTTCTTGCCTGCAACCAAAGCAATGCCCAAAGAAATGCTGCCGATTGTAGACAAGCCGACGATTCAATATATTGTCGAAGAAGCCGTTGCTTCCGGGATTGAGGATATCATCATTGTAACGGGTAAGGGCAAGCGGGCAATTGAAGATCATTTCGACAATTCATTTGAGCTGGAGTTTAACCTGGCGGAGAAGCAGAAGTGGGAGCTGCTGGAGTCTGTACGCAAGTCTTCAGAGATGGCTGACATCCATTACATCCGTCAAAAAGAGCCGCGCGGCCTCGGACACGCCATCTGGTGCGCCCGCAAGTTCATCGGCAACGAGCCGTTTGCCGTGTTGCTCGGTGACGATATCGTTGAAGCAGACAAACCCTGCCTGAAGCAGATGATTGAAGTCTACGAAGAATACAAATCCTCTATTGTAGGAGTCCAACCTGTACCTTGGGAAGAGGTATCCCGCTACGGTCTCGTAGACGGTACTCAACTGGCAGACCGTGTCTATAAAGCCAACCGGCTGGTTGAAAAGCCTAAGCGTGAGGACGCTCCATCCAATCTGGCCATTCTGGGCCGTTATATCCTGACTCCGCGAATTTTTGATATGCTGGGCGAACAGCAGGTAGGAGTAGGCGGCGAAATCCAGCTTACAGATGCGATTGCACGCTTGAGTGATGTAGAGCGGATTATTGCCTATGACTTTGAAGGCAGACGTCATGACGTCGGCGAGAAGATGGGCTTTATCCAGACGACCATTCATTATGCGCTGCAGCATGAGGAGCTTAAGGACGGTTTGCTGAACTATCTCAAAGAGATTATTGATAGTGAGGCGGCGAAGGCGGCTAAGCTGTAAAGGAATAATACAATTATTTATAAGCACAGGTTACACAAAAAAGGGACAGGCGTATTAACAGCCTTGTCCCTTTTTTGTGTGTATCCGTAATTAGAACTGCATGGCAGCAATCGAATCAATTGCAGCTGCTTCCGCTGCATCAGCAGCAATCAACAAGTCATAAATAGCCTGATCTTGTCCGCCGCTGCGCTTCAGTACAGCCAGGTACCAGCGGGCAATTTCGCGGTTAGTAGTGTCTGCGTAATCTTCGCTAAGACCTGATTTGAGAGTTGCAGCTGCAAGCTCATCATCTCCGGACATCAGCTGCAGCTTTCCTGCATTCAGTGCGATGCTAGGTGTAACGGAGAAAGGACGCCCCTGAAGCTGTTCAGGCGGCAGTGTCTTTAAATGTTCTACTCCATCAACCACATGCTTATAAGCTGCGAGACCGGCAGTAATATATTCTTGCTTCTTGGCATCATCCTTCTGCTCATAAGCTGTGTAGCCCAAGGAGAAGGAACGGCTAATAATAGCATCATACCAGTCAATATCCCAGTAGAACTTATAAGCATTATCCTCGTATACAGCAAAGGCAAGATCGCCTTGCCCTTTCAGATCGTAAATGCTGGCAAGCTGCTTCAGGATATCCTTGTTATAAGGCTCATCTTTCAGCGCGCGGGTTACAAGGTTATAAGCTTCATCCAGATACTGGGTATCCTTCGTCTGGTTAAAGACCTGCTGATCCATAGAGGAGAGGTAAAGTACCGATTCAGGATGGTATGGACGTTTGTCCAGTGCCTTTACCAGCGGTGCTTTGATTTCTTCATAGGACTGGCTGACACCGACGAGATTCTTAGCATTCATTGCTGAAGTGCTGGAACTCAAATAATTAATGGAAAGGAAGAGAAGAAGGACAGTCCCAGCAGCAACTGCCGCCAGATAACCAATCCGGAGACCGGACTTGTTCCAGTTCCCGCGCAGTGCTTTACTATCCATTGCAGCCCCCATACCGGCCAGACTCAGGAAGACCAGAATGCCCATGAAAGCATAGCTTAAGTTGAAATCAAGTAAGCTGTGGACCAGAATGGACAATGCAATGATGTAGAAGAAGTAACCATTGGCAAAGTCATCCTTGTCACGCTTCAGATAGCCGCGGATATATTTGTAGAACACATAGCCGATAAAACCTATAAACACGATGAAACCGATAATCCCGACCTCAATCAGATACTGCAGGAAGAAGTTATGCGCCTGACGGCTGGTGTAAGGGTTATTCTGATACTGCTCATACAGGGATGCCCAGCCGCCGCCGCCGGCTCCAATGATGGGATAGTCTTTAACAACCTTCAGAGCATCCTTATAAAAAGTGAACCGTTCCAGCACGCTGTGCTGCTTAAAGTTAATGTTCTCCAGCCGGGTTTCGATGTTCGCAGGCAGAATGCTGCGTACGCTTGTCCCTATTAACAGGAAAGCTACAATACCCACGAGAACGAGTGAGCCTAGCGGAAGCCAGAGACCGGTTCCTTTACGCGAACCCCAAGCGCCGAGCTTGTGCTCCAGCCAAGGTGCTACATAACGTTGTATAACCCATCCGAGTCCCGCCACTACGAGTGATGCAACAATCAGGTAAGCCCAGCCTTCGAGGGCAGCCCCGGAAGTGAAAGCCGTATTCAGCTCCGTTCCCAGAGTAGTCAGCGGGTTGGTTACCGCCAGTGCAGCAATACCTGCAATGGCCAGGTGAATAATCCAGAGGATCTGCTGGGCCGGTTTGAGCAGGATCAGCAGCAGGATGAATACAACCGGCAGCATAACAAGTCCGCCGCGGGACAAAGTCAGCAGCAGGGAAACAATGATCGGTACAAGCATAAAACCGTGAGTCAGTGTCCCGTACCACTTTTTAGAGCGGATAAGGGCGAACACAGCGACAAACAGAAAAGCCATCAGAAAAGCCGCATAAGTATTCGCATATTGGAAAATGGAGGTCAGACGCAGACCATTGGAGTCAGTCATTACGGCATCCAAATATTTTCCGCCGCGCACCGTATTCGAGAACCATCCAACCAAGCCTCCGGCAAATTTCGCGCCGCCCAGCCAGTTAATCAGTCCAAACATTACAATAAAATAGGAAATGGCAAGAACCGCATTCTGTATGACAACATTTAGTTGCTTTTGCTTGAGTAAATATAACGCTATAATGAATATTGCGATGTACATGCTCTGTATAAGCAGCAGATTCATCGCCATATAATGCGAAGCTGCGCCAAAGAGCGACAACGCATACGTTATAGGAAGCAGTAAAGCCGCAACTGCGATTAAGTCACGCTGCTCCTCAAGCTTGAACTTTGTAAAATACAAGCCCATCCAGAGCAGCAGCAGCAAACTGCTAAGCAGAGAAGCTATGTATATCGGCTTTTCAAAGTCCAACTGCTGTCCGTTAAACAAGCCAACCTGGAACGGGGTCCAGATCAAGAACAAAATTAAAGCTACAGCCAATGCCCACACCGGGCTGGATATCTTTTCAACATTTCTCGACTGAGCTGCATTTTTACCGTATACTGGTTTCGACACGTTTTAATCTCCTTTTCCTGTAGGTACGACAATATTTTAGCATACTGCGAACTTCCATTACTACTAAATACGAAATGAACAAGAGGGAAATCATGGTAGAAAAGTTAAAGAAGACAAATAAGCTTATTTTTGAATTATCAAAGAGTGACTTTAAAAAAAGATATTTAGGCTCCTATCTAGGAGTAATATGGGCCTTTATTCAGCCCTTAATTTCATTATTATTGTTTTGGTTTGTTTTTCAAGTGGGTTTCAGAAATACACCCATAGATGATGCTCCTTTTATTCTGTGGTTGGCCTGCGCTATTATTCCGTGGAATTTTTTTGCAGACGCAGTTCAAACTTCCACAAATTCCGTGCTTGAAAATAATTTTCTGGTTAAAAAAGTAGTATTTAAATTGGAAATTCTGCCAGTTATAAAAATTTATTCGGCACTTTTCGTGCATCTATTCTTTATAGTATTTCTGTTTGCAATGTTTTTTATATATGACTATGGATTCTCCTTGTATTACTTGCAAATCTTTTATTATTTATTTGCGAGCATTCTTCTTGTTTTGGGGATTTCATGGATCACGAGCTCAGTAGTGCTGTTCTTTAAAGATACGGCTCAAATAGTCATTATGTTTGTACAATTCGGTTTTTGGTTAACGCCGATATTTTACTCAATAAATACGATACCTGAACGCTTTAGATTTTTATTGAAAATAAATCCAATGTATTACATTACGGATGGTTATAGAAGGATGTTTATTTACCGCCAGTGGTTCTGGCAGGATATGAAGCTTACCGTTTATTTTTGGACAGTAACGCTTATATTGCTGGTTACAGGGTATTTCCTTTATCGAAAGTTAAAGCCGCATTTTGCAGACGTAATGTAAGGGAGATTAATATGGGACAAATGAATGCTATTGAGGTGAAAGACCTCACTAAAATATATAAACTTTATAACAAACAAACGGACCGGCTTAAAGAAACGCTTAGCTTATCCAAAAAGAAATATCATAAAGATTTTAAAGCGCTGAACCGGATCTCATTTAATGTGAAAACAGGCGAATGTTTGGGTATAATCGGGAAAAACGGATCGGGAAAGTCTACATTGTTGAAGATCTTAACAGGTGTTCTTACTCCGACTTCCGGTGCCATAGATGTAACGGGAAAAATATCTGCTTTGTTGGAATTGGGAGCAGGATTTAATCCTGATCTCACAGGTATGGAGAACATCTATTTAAACGGTACAATAATGGGGTATTCCCACTCTGAGATGAGTGAGAAGGTAGACGGCATTCTTGCTTTTGCTGATATTGGTGAGTTTATACATCAACCTGTTAAATCTTACTCAAGCGGGATGTTTGTTCGGCTTGCCTTTGCCGTGGCCATAAATGTTGAACCGGATATCCTGATCATTGATGAGGCATTAAGTGTAGGAGATTTAAGATTTCAGCAAAAATGTTATCGTAAAATAGATGAGCTGAAAAAGACAAAAACAGTCTTATTTGTCACTCATGATTTATCTGTGATTAATAAATATTGTGACCGTGTTCTGTGGATTAATGAAGGGATTTTACTTGAAGACGGAGATCCGAAAATGATTTCTAAAAAATATCAGGCCTTTATGATTGGCGCGGATTTCAAAAAAATCAATTTCAAAGAGCAGGTTGAAGCTGCAGGAAGTGTTGTTCCTGGAATTGAAGATGAGATCGATTCTTTAAATGATGAGTTGGATGTTATGGGTGATGATAAGGCGATGATTACCGGCATATCCCTGCTTGATTCGATTACCGGAGAAAAGACGAGTGTGGTTGAAGGTAATCAGGAATTGAGACTTCTATTGAAGATTGATGTGCTGCAAAAATTAGAGGACCCGATTGTCGGCTTTTCTATAAAGGATCGTTTAGGAACGATCATTAGCCAGACCAACAGCTATGTGCTAGGGAGTGACCTGGCAACACTTCATCCTAATAAAAATAATGTGTTCAGTTTTGACTTTCGTTTTCCAAATCTGAATCACGGACAGTATACGATTTCTCCTGCTATTGCTTCCGGTACTCAAGAAGACCACCGTCAGCATAGCTGGGTTCATGATGCACTGGTGCTTCAGGTTCTTCCTCTTGGCTATGAAGAGTTAAGTGGTATAGTTCATTTAAGTGATGTTATATTTTCATCTTTAAAGTAGAGGGCGGCGATTGAATTGGATTTTACAGGTGAACGCTTTATTCCGGGGGTAACGGATAAGGAATTAGAAATAGAGCATTTTCAGCGATATAAAATTTTGCAGGATTTTGTGAAGGGCAAGCGGGTTTTGGATGCAGCCTGCGGAGAAGGGTATGGGGCCTATTGGCTCTCCAAAGTGGCTGCTTCAGTTGAAGGCATAGATATAAGCCCGGAAACTATAAAGAGTGCCCAGTTGAAATATGACAAGGGGAATTTGAATTTTTCTTTAGGCAGTATTGATCAACTACCTTTTGAGGATAATTCTTTTGATGTTGTGGTTTCTTTTGAAACCCTTGAACATGTAAATGAAAAAATGCAATTCGATTTTTTGTCCGAAGTAAAAAGAGTGCTAACCAGCGGCGGTACTTTAGTTATCTCTACGCCTAATAAACGATTTTATTCGGATTTGCCCCAGTATATTAATCCCTTCCATGTTAAAGAGCTGTATAAAGATGAGTTTATCGAATTGCTCCAACACTTTTATAAAACGGTGAATATTGCTTCACAGCGGTTTGAAGTAGCCAGTGTAATCGATTCCGAGAATGCGACTGGAGAGCTTTATGTAGGAATAAATGATTTGTCCGATAGTGAAGTTTATCAGAAATATATGATCGCCTTTTGTTCGGATGTTGCAGAAAATGCAGCACCCATAGCCTCAGTGGGGGTGTTTACTGGTAAATATAATGATGTGTTATCCAGAGTGTTATCGTTACAGGATGAAGTAGAGGAGCGGAATCAACATATCGTAAATCTGGATCAAGAAATAGACATTCTTCGTGATAATTCCAGTTCCAGAATTAATGAGTTGGGTGCCCAGTTGCTTGCAAAAGGTAATCAATTGGAAGTGTTGGAGGAAAAGTTGCAGGAAGCAACAACTGAAATTACAGAACGCACAGCAGAAATTACAAAGCGTACAGCGGAGATTGCAAAGCATACAGCGGAAATCCAAAAGCTTACTAATGACCTTGAAGCTGTGAAAATTGAACTTAATAACAAAAGAGGACATATCGAACTTTTATTGCAAAAAGATCGTGAGCTTAAAAATATACACTCTTCCACCGGATGGAAAGTTTTACGCAGCTACTACAAGTTCAGGGATTCACTTATTCCTATGGACAGCAAAAGGAGAGTTATTGGGAAACTGGCTGTTAAAACGTTAAGGCACCCAAGACTAATGTTTTCTAAACTGAATAAAGGTAATCTGAAAAAATTTAAATATTATCTTGAAACTGAAGATGCCAACCGTCTGGAAGGGCGGCTAAACACTTTTGTAGAGCGGCATAATACTGTAGAGGAGAAGGATCTGCAAGTTCAGTTGTATACTGCTGAAGAATATGGAAAACTGCTGTTTACTGACTATGAGAACCCTCAGGTATCAATCATTATTCCTGTATACAATCAATGGAACTACACCTATTCCTGTCTTGCCTCTATTTTGAAGAATACTGCGGATGTTTCCTATGAAGTTATTATAGCTGATGATATGTCTACGGATGAGACTGTTAATATTGCGGACTATGTGGAAAATGTAACAGTGGTCAGAGATGGTGTGAATAGAGGTTTTCTGCTCAATTGCAATAATGCTGCGAAGCATGCACGCGGGAAGTTTATATTTTTCCTGAATAATGATACTAGTGTTCAACCGGAGTGGTTAAGCTCTTTAGTAAAACTTGCAGATTCTAATGAGAATATTGGCATGGTTGGCTCAAAACTGGTTTATCCGGATGGAAGATTACAAGAAGCCGGTGGGATCATATGGAACGATGCAAGCGGATGGAATTATGGCCGCTTAGATGATCCGGAAAAGCCCGAATATAACTATGTTAAAGAGGTGGATTATATATCAGGTGCCGCCATACTGATCAGAACCTCGATTTGGGAAGAATTAGGAGGGTTTGATGAAAGGTATGTACCTGCCTACTTTGAAGATTCTGATCTGGCATTTGAAATCCGGAACCGGGGTTACAAAGTATTACTGCAGCCTAAATCCGTAGTTGTGCATTTTGAAGGGATTTCTCACGGAACTGATACGAATAGCGGTATTAAGAGCTATCAAGTTAAGAATAAAGAAAAATTCCTGGAAAAATGGAACTCTGTTCTGAGTAAAGAACATTATTCCAATGCTGAACATGTTTTTTGGGCGAGAGATCGGAGCGGGAGACGAAAAACAATTGTTGTAGTTGATCATTATGTTCCACATTATGATAAAGATGCAGGTGGACGTTGTACCTATTTCTACTTGAAGCTTTTCGTATCATTAGGCTATCACGTTATTTTTATCGGGGATAACTACTTCAAACATGAGCCTTACACTTCTGAATTGCAATCTTTGGGGGTTGAAGTGCTCTACGGTGACTACTATGCCAAAAATATCACTAAATGGATTAAGGCTAATGGTTCTTATATTGACTATGTTTATTTGAATCGTCCGCACATCTCAGTAAAATATATGAGTGAATTCAAAAAATTAACCCGGGCTAAGATTGTATACTTCGGGCATGATTTGCATTATCTGCGTGAAATGAGAAATTATGAGCTGACTAAAAATCCGAGCTTATTAAAGTCTTCAGAAGACTGGAAAAAAATTGAGTTTGGATTAATAAACGATGCTGATGTAATTCACGTAGTAGGCTCATATGAACAGGGGATTTTACAGAAAGAATTTCCGGATAAGCCTGTTAGAAACATTCCTTTGTTCCCTTACGGGGATTCCTATGGGGAACGGGCTACGATTAACGGCTTTAATGAAAGAAAGGATCTCTTGTTTGTCGGAGGGTTTAATCATACCCCTAACTATGATGGAGTGATCTGGTTCTTAAATGAGGTGTTTCCGATTATTAAGGAGCAGGATCCGGATATTAAGCTGTACATTGTTGGATCAAACCCTCCTGAAGATTTAAAAGCAAAGGCTACAGAAGACATTATTGTGACAGGCTTTGTGACAGATGCAGAACTGGAGAATTATTATAATGTATCCAGGCTTGTAGTAGTACCTTTGCGGTATGGTGCTGGAGTCAAAGGCAAGGTTGTTGAAGCTTTGTACTATCAGGTTCCAGTCATTACTACATCAATTGGGGCTGAGGGGCTAGAAGATGCGGATACTGTAATGTTGATCCAAGATGAAGCTTCAGAATTTGCCGGATCTATAATGCATCTATATGAAACTAAGGATGAGTGGACTAAATACTCTCATGCATGTAAAGGATATGTCGAGCAGTATTTTTCAATTAATACAGCAAAAAAAATCATATCTTACGATATAATTAATCAGGAGAATACCGAATGATAAATATTGTTTTATGTGGGGGGAACGGTACCAGACTCTGGCCACTTTCTAGGACCCTTTATCCTAAGCAATTTAATAAATTAATCTCTAATCAATCCTTGTTTCAAATGACTGTTTCACGAAATCGTTTGATTTGTGATCAAACTCTAGTGGTTTCAAACGAAGCACAATATTTTTTAGCATTAGATCACTTAGAGGAAATTGGAGTGACAGCTAATACTTTCATATTAGAACCGACAGGAAGAAATACAGCACCTGCTATTGCGTTAGCATGCCTTGCAGTTCATAAAGATGAGCTTGTGTTAGTTACTCCTTCAGATCACACAATACAAAATATAGTTGAATATACAAAGAGTATTGAACTAGCAAAAGAATTAGCAGAATTAAATTATTTGGTTACCTTTGGAATAGTTCCTAAATATCCAGAGACTGGATATGGTTATATAGAGGCAAATGGGGCAAACGTTATTTCTTTTAAAGAAAAACCTACCCTTTTATTAGCGGAACAATACGTTAATAGTCCGAACTATTTTTGGAATAGCGGCATGTTTCTTTTTAAAGCAGGCACTTTTTTAGAGGAATTAGAAAGATGTGCGCCTGAAATTTACGAAAGTTCAGTTAAGGCCTTTAATAATGCTAAAGTTAAAAATGAAGTGATAAGAATTAATCATGAAAATATGATGGGAATTCCGTCTGATAGTATTGATTATGCTGTCATGGAAAAGAGTAAAGCGGTAAAAATGATCTCATCAACTTTTGAATGGTCGGATTTGGGTAGTTTTGAGGCTTTATATAACGAGCTTCCAAAAGATGTTGATCAATGTTCAATAGTTGATAATCATATTGGGATCGATTCACATCGCAATTTGATTATTGGAGAGGATCGTTTAATTGCTACTATAGATGTGGATGATTTAGTAATAGTGGATACTGTAGATGCGCTATTGATATCGAAGCATGGATCTTCTCAAAAGGTCAAGGCAGTGGTTGAACAGTTGAAGACTCAAAACTCAGAGTTAGTTGATCATCATGTAATGGCATATAGACCTTGGGGAAACCATACGGTACTAGATCAGTCCTTAAATTATAAAATAAAAAAAGTGATAATTAAACCAGGTAAAAAAATTCAAATGCAAAAGCACTATCATCGGAACGAGCACTGGGTTGTAATAAAAGGAACCGCATTAGTGACCGTAAATGGGATTAGCTCACTATTGAGGACAAATGAATCTACCTATATTAGAGTTGGCGATGAACATTATGTTGAAAACCCCGGCCTGATAGATCTATATCTGATCGAAGTGCAGGTAGGAGAATACATTAATGAAAATGATGTGGTTAGATAGGATATAAGGTTAAACGTTATAAAAAATAAGGATCTAGAATCTGCCCTATGTATTATTTGGGCGTTTCTAGATCCGAATACAATTAGTGGTTAGGAATGGATTAATTGCTTTACTGTCTGATTTTGTTGTGTGTGTTGAAGATCAGTTTCAATAATATATTTCGGCCTTCCTTTGACTTCCTTGTATATTTTTCCGACATATTCACCGATTAGACCTAGAGCAACTAAATGAATACCGCCAATAAACCAAATGGATATCATTAATGAAGACCAGCCTGTAACTGTGTATCCAAGTAACTTATTCATAATAACATAAATGCCAATAAGTAGGCTTGATGCAAACATAAGTAAGCCAATGCCACTAATTAATCGAATAGGGGTTACACTGAATGAAGTGATTCCATCAAAAGCAAAGGCTAGCATCTTCTTTAAAGGGTATTTAGATTCTCCCGCAAATCGCTCATTTCTATCATAATATACTTCTGTAGATTTAAATCCTACTAAGGGAATTAAACCACGTAAAAATAAATTAGTTTCTTTAAATTCTGACAAGTGATCTAATACTCTTTTACTCATTAGTCTATAGTCAGCATGATTATAGATAACATTAACGCCCATTGTATTTAGTAACTTATAGAATCCCTGGGCACTGAAACGTTTGAAAAAAGTATCGGTTGTCCTGCTTTTTCTCACCCCGTAAACGATATCATATCCATCTTTATACTGTGAAATAAACTCTTTAATAACATTTAAATCGTCCTGAAGATCTGCATCAATAGAGATTACACAATCAGAAATCATTTTCGCCTTCATCAGACCTGCCAATAATGCATTTTGATGACCTGCATTTTTAGACAGTTTTAAACCAGTTACAAAATTATTGGTTTTGTTGTGATCCTCAATTAACTGCCAGGTCGCATCTCTGCTTCCGTCATCTACAAATAAAATTCTGCTTTGTTTGCAAATCAGATCCTTACGGATTAAGTCGTTTAATACTAAAGTAAGACGCTTTATAGTCTCAGGCAATACTTCTTGTTCGTTATAACATGGGACTACCATTGTAAGAACGGGTTGTTTATCACTAGCCAAACTGCACCTCTCCTTAAAGACTCAAAATTACTATTTTAATACTAACATCGAATTCTATCAAAGAAAACAGTTATTCTCAAGCCTTGTAAAAAAAAGAATATTAAAGGGAGCATAAGATTAATGAAATCAAAACTAATTAGTTTTTTCAAGAAAAACACTTTTATAATAATGGGGATTTTTGTTTTTACGATATTTTATATAATCTACATTAACAATTCTACAGCAAATATTATGTTTCAAGATCAGTTTGATTTAATGTACATACTTGATAAATACTTTTCAGGCACACTAACAATATATGACTTATGGAGAGGGCACTTGGAACATCGGTTGTTTGGCTATAATATAATTTTCTTGTTAAACGCAATAATTTTTAAATATAATTCTTACTTTGAATTCTATTTAGGAGCCTTATCTCTCGCAATTACTGCAGTTTTAATTTATGTAAGATTTAAGCGTTATGTAAAAAAAGAACCTATACATCAAAAAGTTCTATTTTACTCAATTTCCGTTTTAATATTGTTAATAATATTTAGTTTGAATCAATGGGAAAATATGGTCTTTAGTCTGGGGATGTATATCTTACTTAAGATGTGTTTCTTTGTTCCTCTCTTCACCACTGTCGACGATCTTTTACTAAAAAAAGATAAAGTAATAAAATTATTGATATTTTTGTTTATTTGGCTTGGACTTTCGATTTTAGTGTTCGGAGCTGGATACTCTCTAGCAATGGTTGGGGGGGTTGTATTGATTTTAATTTTCAAGGCAGCTGTCGATAAGTGGAGATTTACTAAAAAGGACATTTTGATTTACACCTCTGTTTTAATTATTTCTGCAGTTTTTCTTTTTATTTATTATTTTAATATCTATCAAAATAATATGGTTGTTAATAGGGAATCGAATTTTGATAAGATCATCTATATATTTGAACATTGGCCTTCGGCTATGAAATATTTAATGCTGTCTTTTTCAGCAAGTGTGTTTGGTGTTAGTTTTTCAGATCATTATTTAACTGAGGGTATATCGGTTACAATAGGAATTCTATTGTTATTGGTGTATGTTTTCGCTGTTTATCTATATGTAAAAAATAAATTTTATGAGAGAACCTTTATACCGCTATTATTTATTTTCTATTCTGTACTTTTCTATGGCATGATATTAGTTGGTAGGTTTGATTATGGAACCTCATATGGTATGGCATCAAGGTACGTTACAGAAACCCAATATGGTTTAATCGGGGTTATATGGATTATAGCGATGTATATACTTCGAACTGAGAAAATACAATTTTTAAAATTTAATACACTTATACCAATGCTATGCATTGTATTTATAGGAGTAGGGCAAGTTTTGACAAATATAGAGGAAGTAAGAATTTCGCCTTACAGACAAGCATATTTTTTAGATTTACAAAGAATTGCTCATAATGTTGACTCCGCCACATCGGAAGAATTGGCTAAATTTCAGTATCCTGAACCTCTTGTTAGAGACGGTATTAATACTATGAAGAAATATGACCTAAGTATCTTTAAACAACATAAAGAAATCGTAGGCATAGATGGGGAAGGTTTTGTGGATGGCTGGTATGCAACTGAAGATGCGGGCAGATGGATGGCTAAGAATGCAACTTTTGTATTCAGTGACGATTCAAAAAAAAGTATGGCTATAAAGGGGAATGTTCCAACCGTATATGATGAAATTGTATTGAGCGTTTTCTTAAATAATAAAGAAATAGTTAGTAAAACCCTCTATCCGGGCGATTTTAATCTCGAACTTTCAATTCCCTCCTCAAGTATGTCTGAAATAGAATTTAAATTAAGCAAATCCTTTGTTCCATCTGAAATTAAGTTGAATGAAGATCAACGGGAATTAGGGATATTTATTACAAACTTATCGATTGAATAAGAGATTCAAAGACCCCAATCAGTTTAAAAAAATTAAGGAGATTAATAAGTGAAAAAAAAGATTCGATTCTATACAATTGTTTTCATTTATATTCTTTCATTTTTCATTGTGTTGTTTATAGTTCAAAATTATTCAAAAACCAAAGAAGATTATCTACTTCCATTATATGAACTGGATTTTAATGATGAAACATATTCCTCATATATTAAATCAGGTTTTGGGGCGATAGAGGAAGGGCGATGGTCAAATGAAGATAAATCCACCATATTTATACCGCTGTCTTCTGGTAAAGCATACGAAGTATTAATAAGTGTGAAAGCATTTCCAGTAGAAAGCGGTGAACAAGTGATGGAAGTCTTGGTAAACAATCAACTAGTGGGTGAAGCTAGAATATCCAATTTTGAGAATTATGAAACATATATTTTACAAGTTCCTCCAGAATATATTGGAGAGTCAAATTACATTACATTTCAATATAACTCATTAAAGTCACTTGTGAATGAAGAGAATATGGACAAGAAAAGTGTGAACTTTAACTACATCAGGTTTAGGGAGATTAAGGATGATAATTGAAATAAAAAATCGAGTACTGGAATCTAAGCTGACAATATATTATAAAATAATTTTAGTGCTCTTGTTTTCACGTGCTATTCTTTTTTTTGTCGGTTTTACATCGAGATATTTATTGCATCCTGATGACTCTCTTATTAATAACATGATAGGTATTTGGGCCCAGTGGGATGCTGGTTGGTATGATAATATTGCTGAGAAAGGTTACGCCACTGATTATGGATATAATCCTTACTTTGGGAATCAAGCTAATTACGCATTCTTCCCCTTATATCCTATGCTTATTAGATTTCTTGTAGTTTTGTTTAATTTAAAAGATTACAATGTTGCAGGAATTATAATTTCTAATGTTTTCTTTGTAATTTCAAGCATTTATCTCTATAAAATTAGTCGGTTATATTATGATGAAAAGCAGTCATTTCAGGTTTTTTTATGGTTTGTAGCATTTCCTGCGAATTTTTTATTTTCCTGCGTCCTAACGGAAGCATTATACTTTTCATTAGTACTGATCTGTTTTTATTACGCGAAAAAAAACAAGTGGTTTATTGTTGGTCTTTCAGGTTTTTTTCTTGCGTTAACAAGGAATCTTGGCGTCTTTATAATAGTGCCCTTACTTCTCCAATACCTGGTGAATGTAAAGTTTAAACTTTTCGAAATTAAGTATAATGTAATATATCTCTTAATGATTCCGGCGGGATTTGTGGCATGGGGAGGATATCTCTATCATATTACTGGCGACTTTTTAATGTTCAAGAATGTACAGAATACATGGGGACGAATAAGTTCTCAACCCATCAGTGTTATTTACAATACCATTATGAATGGTAGATATTTAGATTTAATTTTAGTTTTCTATATTATTGGAATAATAGTTTTTTTGTTGCTAAACATAAAAAAAATACAAGTTCCTTATTTGTTGTTTATTGTATATTCTCTGTACATACCCTTATCAACTTCTGTTACCAGCATGATAAGATATAGTATAGTAATTTTCCCTATCTACTTTTTAATAATGAGTGCCTTCAAGAACGAACATGCAAAATATCTTCTTCTTTATTTTATGTTATTGATTCAGGGGTTATTCTTCGCGTTTTGGAGTAGCGGTTATCCTTTGATTTTTTGAATATAATATAACAAATAAAATTAAATAGGAGGGATTTAGGTGAAAGGAATAATCTTAGCCGGTGGTACAGGCTCACGCCTTTACCCGTTAACCAAAGTAACTAACAAGCATCTTCTCCCCGTAGGAAAATACCCTATGATTTTTCATTCAGTTTACAAATTAAAGCAAGCAGATGTGAAAGACATTCTTATTGTTACAGGAAAAGAGCATATGGGTGATGTTGTTAACTTGCTTGGAAGTGGGCGAGAGATGGGTGTGACATTTACTTATAAAGTACAGGATGAAGCGGGCGGGATTGCTCAAGCGCTTGATCTGGCAGAACAATTTGTAGGCCAGGATCGAATGATTGTTATTCTTGGAGATAATGTATTTGAGGATGATATCTCAGACTTTGTTAATAACTTTCGCGAACAAAAAAATGGGGCGAAAATTCTGATCCAACAAGTTAATGATCCATCCCGCTTCGGAGTTCCCGAATTGCACGATGGACGTATTATATCTATTGAAGAGAAGCCAGCCAATCCTAAATCAAGTTATGCAGTTACAGGAATTTATATGTTTGATAACGAAGTGTTTAAGATCATCAAAACAATAATTCCTTCTGCCCGTGGTGAATTGGAAATCACAGATGTTAATAATGCTTATATTAATCGTGGAGAATTAACTTTCGATGTGTTACAGGGTTGGTGGACCGATGCAGGTACACATGCTTCTCTTGCGAGAGCTAATGGATTGGCGCAGGAAATTACATTTGGTGAAGAGTTCGGTAAATTGAAATTATAGGTATGGGGGACTTATCTGATGAAGGTTACATCCTTACATTTGCAAGGTGCTGCTATTCTCGAACCGGTGGTCCATGGCGACAACCGGGGTTTTTTTATGGAGAGCTACAATGAAGAGGTCATGCAAAAGGCCGGGGTAAACTTTCAGTTTATCCAGGACAATCAATCGCTATCAGCGGAGGTTGGAGTACTCAGGGGTTTGCATTATCAGTTGAACCCGAAGGCTCAAACCAAGCTCATTCGTGTCCTTTCCGGTGTTATTTATGATGTAATCGTCGATGTCCGCCGCAGCTCGCCTACCTTTGGTCAGTGGGTTGGTGTCATTCTGAGTGAATATAACAAGCGTCAGCTTCTGGTGCCCAAGGGCTTTGCCCATGGATTCTGTACTCTTGTTCCGAGCACCCAAGTCCTGTATAAAGTGGACGAATACTATTCCCCCGAGAATGACCGCGGCATATTATGGAATGATCCGTCGCTCGGCATAGACTGGCCCGTTGCACGTCCGGTGCTGTCTGACAAGGACAAGAGACATCCGTTACTTAAGGACGCTGAGCTGAACTTTGATTAATGTAACCCAATTTTTATAATTTAAAGGTGGTCTAACGAATGAAACTCCTAGTCACCGGCGGAGCCGGCTTTATCGGCAGCAACTTTGTAATATACATGCTGCAGCAGCACCCGGATTACAAAATCATGAATGTGGACGCGCTGACGTACGCAGGAAACCTTGAAAATTTGAAATCAGTTGAAGGAAACCCGAACTACACGTTTGTTAAAGCAGACATTACGGATGTTGCGGCAATGGATGCGCTGATTGGCCAGGGTGTGGATGTAGTGGTCAATTTTGCGGCGGAGTCGCATGTGGACCGGAGTATTCTGGAGCCGGATGTTTTTGTGAAGACGAATGTATTGGGTACACAGGTGCTGTTGGATGCAGCCAAAAAATACAGCGTAACCAAGTTTGTCCAGATATCCACGGATGAGGTGTACGGAACACTGGGCGCTACGGGGCTGTTCACCGAAGAAACGCCGCTGACTCCGAATAGCCCGTATTCGGCAAGTAAAGCCGGCGGGGACCTGCTGGTGCGTGCTTATCATGAGACCTTCGGATTGCCGGTTAACATTACCCGCTGCTCGAACAACTATGGCCCATACCAGTTCCCGGAGAAGCTGATTCCGCTGATGGTTTCCCGTGCGCTGAATGATGGCGCACTGCCGATTTACGGCGATGGGCTCAATATCCGTGACTGGCTGTATGTGGAAGACCATTGCAGTGCAATTGACCTGGTCATTCATAATGGTGTTATTGGTGAAGTCTACAACATCGGCGGTAACAATGAGCGGACTAATATGCATATTGTGAAGACGATTCTGGAGGAGCTGGGCAAGCCGGAGTCCCTGATTACTTATGTTCAGGACCGTCCGGGACATGACCGCAGATATGGAATTGATCCAACTAAGATTACTAATGAGCTCGGCTGGAAGCCGAAGCATACGTTCGAGACCGGAATTAAGGAAACGATCCAGTGGTACCTCAATAATAAAGAATGGTGGACCCGCATCCAGTCCGGGGAATACCAGAAATATGCCGCGCTTCAGTACGGCAGCCGTCTGGGGGATTCTCTGTAATGTCTACGATGAAAGTGCTGGTTACCGGATCCGCAGGACAACTGGGCCAGGACCTTGTGCTGCTTCTCCAGAAGCAGGGACATGAGGTGCTCGGCTGCGACCGCCAGGAGATGGATATTACGAATCTGGAGCAGTGTAAGGAAATCATCGGCGGCTTTGGCCCCGATGCGGTAATCCACTGCGCTGCCCACACAGCGGTAGATGCGGCAGAGACTGATGTTGATGCAGCCTATCTGATCAATGCCACCGGGAGCCGGAATGTGGCGCTTGCCGCAGAACGGGCTGGTGCGAAGCTGGTGTACATCAGTACGGATTATGTTTTTGACGGGATGGGCACCAAGCCGTATCATGAGTACGATAATACCGATCCGCAGAGTATTTACGGCAAGTCCAAGCGGGCCGGGGAGATACTGGTTCAATCCCTGTCGTCGAAGTTCTTCATTGTCCGCACCTCCTGGGTATACGGCAAATACGGCAATAACTTTGTCAAAACCATGCTGAAGCTCGGCCAGGAGAAACCGCTACTGCAGGTGGTCAATGACCAAAAGGGCTCCCCGACCTACACAGTGGACTTGGCCCGGTTCCTGCTGGAGCTGATTCAGACAGAGAACTATGGCGTGTACCACGCTTCTAACTCTGACGCTTGTACATGGTATGAATTCACACAGGCGATTTTCGCAGAAGCTGAAGATATTCTCGGGCTTAAGTTCACAGCAAGGCTTGAGCCTTGCGGGACGGAGCAGTTCCCGCGCCCGGCGCCGCGCCCGCGTTATTCTGTGATGGAGCACCTGTCCATCCGGACGAACAGGTTCGAAGACATCCGGCCTTGGCGTGAAGGGCTAAGAGATTTTTTGCTGGAGTTAAAGGAATAGCTTAAATGATAGAACGCTACTAAAATTATGTAAGAACCTCCCTAACCGGCGACTTGGTATTATCCCCTTCAAGTAGACACTCGTAAAAAACCTCATGTGTTAACATGAGGAAATGAGTGAACTTGGAGGGGATTTTTGTATGGCCAAAAAGGGACAAGTATTTCAATCGTACACAGAGGAATTCAAGACAGAGGCTATTCAAGCCTATTTTACAGGAGGTGAGAGCTACAAGATTGTCTCCGACAGGTTGGGGATTGCGAACTGTACCCAGCTTAAAGTATGGGTAAAGAAATATCGGAATGGAGAGCCATTCGATACACGAAAAGGGGCAACCAGCCCTTTAAAAGGACGTCCACGTTCTACATTTTCCAGTATAGAAGAAGAACGAGATTACTTA
>NZ_FNDX01000001.1 GCF_900099765.1 Paenibacillus typhae
TAGACAATTTCATAATTCAAATATCACCATATTTACACGCACAATCTTATAGCGAAAATCATTTATTGTTCGGAAATAACTGTTGTTGTGACATTAATGCTCATCAAACACGAAAAAAGGTACGATTATTTCATGGTAAAAAATGTTTATGAAATTGTCTCCAGACTGCAGTTAAAATGAAAAATAGCCTCTTTTCGCGCTGAATAGTTGCAGAAAGTGCAGTTATAGCACCCCCTTGAAGCATATTTTACATAAGGATGAAAAAAACAGCCCCGCATCACCGCCTATTAGGCGGGACACGGGGCTCTTTGAGTGGAGACACTATTGTTTAGCTGCACTTTAGCTGCACTTTAGCTGCACCTTAGTTGCACCATAGTTGCACCATAGTTGCACCATAGCCGCACCATAGCTACATCAGAGCAAGGCTGCATCACTTCATACTAATCGCAATTTCCTCCTGTTGCGGCAGCCAGTTGACGGTGGCGCCGAGCTGCTCGCTGATAAAGCGCAGCGGGAGATAGATTGTACCGTTCACAATAAACGGCGGTCTGGCGAGGGTGACTGCAGTACCGTTGACTATTGTCTCCCCGCTTACGGTATTAATGGAGATAGAGAGAGACGGTTTACTCACGGCGGTTCGGGTGATGGTTACTATTTTCTCAACCTTGGAAGCTGTACCGCCGTTACTGTTGGGAGTGATCGTATGGTTCTCTTTATAGGCAACGATGGCTCCCAGTTTATCAAATAGCGACCGCAAGGGAACGAAGTTCTGGCCGCCGCGGGTAATCACACCATTCGTCAGATTGACCGGCTCTCCGTTCAGCGTAACGGCTATCGGCTTCTGCATAGGCACCGGCTGGTCAAAGTTGAAATCATAGTTAGCGTAGCCGAGCTGAGCGTTTTTGTTGACGCCCCAGCCCCAGAGGGTGCCGTCACTCTTTTGCATAATGATGTGGCGCCCGCCGCCCTTTATGGAAGTAATATTGGAGGCCAGCAAGGTGAACACTGCATCTGCAGTAATCGTTTCTTCTTCGATGGAGGTTGTGTATACCTTGCCGTCCGCTGTTAAAGCTACGATAGATCGTTCCATAATATAGGCGTTCGTTACATTTCTGATTCCGGTGAAGCGCAGCGGTACCGTCTGCTCATGGAAGGTTGTGCCGTCGGAGCTGCCGGTAATGGTCATTCCCCGGAACCAGAGGTTAGCGCTATTGTCGATGGCAAGTGTGCTGCGCCCGTTATCACGAAGGATACGGATATCCTTCAGTCCGGTTACAGGTACCGGATTCATTACATCGCTGCCGGCAACCGGATTATAAATCGACTCGACGGGCCAGGTCCAGACCGTGCCGTCTCCGGCAAGCGCGAAGTTATTCTCCAGCTGGATGATGCCGCTCAGCTTCCGGACAGGCTGGAAGGAGGTAAGCTGATCGGTTGAGGTCCAGACCGTCCCGTCCTGCTTCAGGAACAGGAATCTTTTCCAGGCGCCTTGCTCATTATCCTCAAAATAACCCCCCGCAGCAGTTACTCCATCTATTCCGTTAACAGGGGAGAAGGAGACCCGCGAGGTACCGTCGTCCGGTAACGCTGCCTGATAGACCGCACCGGCCCCGCTTACAGCCAGGTATGTACCCTGCACCATGGAAAGACCGGTCAGATTCGTCATTTCTGCTACCGGCAGTGTTTCAATAGCTAAGGTCTTGGTGTTGGTCTGCCATTGCCAGACGGAGTGATCCTGCTTAACGGCAAGCCCTCCGCCCCCGGCCAGACCGAAGGAAGCTTTAACCTCAGCAAGTCCCGGCACACGTGTAGGCACCGAGCGGCTGTCGCCCCAGACCCAGAGGCTGCCGTCCGTTTTGATCAGGTGATCCGGCCCGTAGTCGGCGATACTGGTAACAGCAGCGGTTGTGTCGGCCGCCGCAGCCGCTGCTCCGTTGCCGGAGGCTGGAAAGCCGGCTGCAGCAGCCAGGCTTAGCGCCAGGCCGAGCAATTTTGTCCATTTTTTCATAAGAGCTCTCCTTAGTATTCGAATTCCATTAACTTACATTTAGACGCGCTATCCCCATAAAAAGTTTCTGCAGAAAAATGTCGCTCATTGTCGGCTGACCTGTGATACAATATCCTAGTCTGTTTTTTTAGTTTTGTCCGTATCTGAGGAGGAAATCAGCGTTAATGAAACATGCACCTTTTATTGCAGTGGAAGGCCCGATCGGGGCCGGAAAAACCACCCTTGCTACCATGCTGGCAGCTGAGCTTGAGCTTCCGGTAATTAAAGAGATTGTTGAAGAGAATCCATTCCTGGACAAGTTCTATCAGAATATGGATGACTGGAGCTTCCAGCTCGAGATGTTCTTTCTCTGCAACCGTTACAAGCAGCTTGAAGATACCGTGACCGAGTACATAGTGAAAGGGAAACCGGTTATCTCGGATTATCATATTTATAAAAATCTGATTTTTAGCGAACGGACGCTGAAGGGTACGAAGCGGGACAAATACCGTGAAATTTACCATGTGCTCACCGATGATCTGCCGAAGCCGGACATCATTTTATATATCAGGGCAGATCTGGATACACTGCTGGCGAGAATCGCCAAGCGTGCCCGTCCGTTCGAGGAGGAAATTTCCAAGGCTTATCTGCAGCAGCTGATCGAGGATTACGACGATGCCATGGCCCAGCTGGCGGTCCGCGAGCCGTCGACAACGATCGTTACTATTGACGGGAATAAGGTTGATTTTGTGGAAAATCAGGAGGATTACCACACCATCGCCGCACAATTAAAGGAGCTTATGAAATGAACACATACAACATTCCGGAGAACGCGATTATTACCGTAGCCGGAACGGTGGGGGTCGGCAAATCGACGCTGACCGGAGCGCTGGCGGAGCGGCTGAACTTCCAGACCTCGCTGGAGCAGGTTGACCACAACCCTTACCTGGAGAAGTTCTATCATGATTTTGAGCGGTGGAGCTTCCATCTGCAGATTTACTTCCTGGCGGAGCGGTTCAAGGAGCAGAAAAAGATGTTCGAGCTGGGCGGCGGCTTTGTGCAGGACCGTTCGATTTATGAGGACACCGGCATTTTTGCCAAAATGCATGCCGATCAAGGCACTATGTCCAAGACCGACTATGACACATATACCAGCCTGTATGAGGCGATGGTGATGACGCCGTATTTCCCGCATCCAGACGTGCTGATCTATATCGAAGGCAGCCTGCCGTCGATCCTCACCCGGATCAATGAACGCGGCCGCGAGATGGAAATCCAGACGGATGTCTCCTATTGGGAGCATATGCACGGACGTTATTCCCAGTGGATCAACGAGTTCAGCGCCTGTCCGGTGCTGCGCCTGAATATCGACGACTATGATGTAAAAGACCCGGCTTCGATGTCCGCGATTCTGGAGCAGGTGGGCAAGGCGATTAACCGGGGTGCGGTGGCGAAGTAATATTTTATATAGAGGGTAGAGGGGAAGCCAATCGGGAGCGGTTGGCTTTTTTTTTGCGGGAGAAAAAAAATAAGGAGTTTCAGAGATTGTTCAGAGGCTTGTGGTAGATTATTTTGCATCATGATATTAGAACACTGGTAAAAAAACAGAAATTCGGATTTATTCATATTCCTTGGGGGCATATATGATAGTCTGGTTTAGAGTTATGTTAAGCGGATGGATTCTGTTCTGCGGGTTGGCGGTCAGCTGGTTTTTGTGTGGGGCAACAGGGCATTTTAGGCAGGGGCTCAATCTGATGGAAGCTTCTCTGTTGCTGGGTGGCCGTGTGGTAGGGATGAAGGGGGAGAAGGGTTTTGATACATTTAGATGAATTTATAAGTATAGTAAAAAATAATTGCATCCGAAATATTTACACTACAGGGGTGGTTTTACCGCCGGACAGCGAAAATGATGTCGCTGAGTTTGTACCAAATAGAAGCCTCCTGTTTTTTGAGCTTGGAAATCAGCTCCTGAAATTTGAAGCTATCGAGCAGTATTCAAAAATATTGATTACAACGGTTCCTGCTTTTAAAGTCAAGGTAGAGGTTGAAGATGCCATTCCAGTGAAATCAGTTGTTACTGATCTACTTTTAGATAACAGTTTGATTGATAACAACATTAGTCAAATTGAATTTTTTATTCTTATTGATAGCGATAGTGAAATGGTTTGTGATACCTTGAGGCTTTCATTAACAAGCAGTACAAATAAACAGGAGTTGTTCCTAGACCCGCAATTTTTCGGGATAAATATTGGAGGCAACGGAGTAGAGAGATTATGGAGGATTGCGCAGTTAGAGGGCTATCATGCTAATTCAACAGTTATTAATTTCACTGACTAATTTTCGTTTTATAATTTAAAGACCCCAAAAAAATCTAACGGATTCCCGGCTTGGACAATAATTACGTCCGGGCTTTTTTTTTGTTTTCTATAGTCGTATTCGATACTTTTCTAAGTGAAATAGTCGAAAAAAATAAAAAAGATTTAGTAAAAAAGAAAAAAATACGCACTTTCATGCATTTTACCCCCTTTTAACCCCGCTGAAACAGTATTTTGTCGAGATTTGTTAAGAGTTTGTTTAGAGCTCCCTGCTAGAATGAATTTTAGATATGAAAAAATAGGTATTAAGAAGCTAATCATTCTTGTCCGTCGTAAGGGAGCCGAAAGGAGAGAGCGTGCAGACACAAGGTAAAAGAGACTAAACACCAACTATTCTTGTAGGACGGCGGACTTAGAATGATGAAACAATAAGGGGGAGCATCGAATTGCTGATGAGCAGGAAAGCGAAGAAATACACCGCATTAAGTCTGACGATTATTATGCTGCTGTCTTTGATACCTGATATGTGGACAGGGCGAGTGCAGGCTGCGGCAAAAGACATTGAAGTGGTCTTTAAGAGCGGGGCGCGCATAGGAAATCTGTCCTACAGTGCGACCAACACATTTATTAACTTCTATAACAATCAGGTAGAAGGGTTCAGACAGACTGAGACGGATAAGGATGCCAGCTATGATTGGGCAAGTGGAGATATTTTTGCCGGAGATGGAAGTGATGAAGCAACGGTCCAATTTGAGATTCGAGTTGCAGATAACCCGATTCTACGTGAGATGGCAAAAAGCGGTCATGCAGAAGTACTCACAGGATTCAATATTTTAAGACGTCACTATAAATTTTTCAGTGGTTCACGTGAATCTGAGATAAGAATCAGTATCGATGGTAGAACGGTTATTCATGAAAATACTGATGACGGTAATGAACAAAAATACAATAAATCTGCAACAGCTATTATTAATCCTAATTCAGTAATTCACGTATGGCTTTATGGAGAGGGATCAATGGATGGAGAGGGTGTAGGTGTACGCGGGCTATATTTTAATTTCCAAGATTTGCAGCGCCCGGTGCTGAAAGACTACACCTTCACCGGTAACGGTGCGACCCGTGAGAATACAACGATTAACCAGACTGAGCTGTATGTGAAAAAGAACGAAAATGTTACGGTTGCTTACAATTTCACAGAGCCGGTTAAGCCGACCTCGCTGGTTGCCAGCAACTCTGAATTTTTCCTCCGGCATCCGTTGTTTATGAATCCGGCGGGAACAGGACTTCCCGGGGCGGGGCAGATGCAGTATCTGGAGAACATTACTTACTTCAACAGAGGAAACAACGATAACAATCTCGCTTCCTTGTATAACCAAATCGCCTTCTCCTACAGCCCGAACGAATACTCCCAGAGCGGAAACCTTCCGGTGGAGCCGAAGATTGCAGGGACAACCCCGAACAATCCTCCAATGGAACAGACCATGCAGGAGAAATTCACGGCAGCAGGACTTGCAGATGCGGCGGGTAATATGGCAACGATCAGCTTCCCGAATGCCGGCAGCTCAGCGAGCTTGCCGAATGTACAGGGCAAGACAGTCGATCCGTTCAACTATAAGAGCGGCGGCTACCGCGTCATTGTCGATGCGGTGCGGCCGAAGTATACCAAGGTCGGTAACGGCATCCAGCCGGAAATTCTGACCGGGGTGACGCTTAACGAAGGCGATGTTATTGATTTTACCGTGCAAATGACCGAAGAAGCCGTTGTTAAAAAAGGCTGGGTTACTGCACAAACCTTCCTGCGCTTTAACAACGGCATGAAGGCTTATTACACCGGCGGTTCCAATACAAAGAACTGGACGTTCCGGATGACCGTGCCTGGTGGTAAGGAGGTAGAGGCGCCGCTGCTTAAGGTAATCGCACTTTCGCATGATTCGAAGGGCGACAATACCGACATCAATGTTATTCAGGACTATGCAGGTAACCTGCTGTTCCAGCCGGCCAACTATGACGGCGAGCATGTGGACGGTGATACGTCGCTGGTGAACTCCAAGATCGACTGGGCTAACCTGTCCATCGACAACACGCTGCCTATTATCGGCTACCGTTATGAAACCGGCGGAGGCAGCAATACAACTTATCAGAAAAAAGGAAAAGTTACGATAGATGCTAACGATCCTGCGGTCAAAGTTCCAAGTCTGGATCCGATTGCTGCAGACCGCGGCCTTGACAGACCAAGCCGGGGGATTTACCGCCCGTCAAATATGACCGGCTCGGCATCACCGTCGGTCGGCCTGGTGTACTACCTGTGGAGCCAGAGTCCGGCAGATCCGTTCGCCACTGTAGCGGAAGATAACTATGCTGCGCTTAAACGCTATGCGTTGTCTGCGAAGCAGCCTTCTGAGGAACTGTATCCGAATGAGTTCCAGGATATCAAGCTCCAGGTTGCCAATAACAAAACCAACCTGCTGGCACCTCCGGCAGAAGCTTTTACCTCCGAGAACAGCGGAGAGTGGTATCTGCACACATGGACTGCAGACATGACCTGGGATTCAGCGCGTGAGCTGAAGCAGTACGAGCTGAAGCAGCAATATGTCAGAGAGCATGATGAGCAGTACAAGGCCTGGCTTGCAGAGGCTCCGGGCACTGAAGATGAAAAAATCCTGTACGCCGATAACAAGGCACTGGTTGCTGTAGGACAATACGGCGACACAAATGTATGGAAGCTGGACTACTTTAAGAAGGATGATTCCAACTGGACTCATAACGTAGGTATCCTGAAGCTGGATAATCAGGTTCCTTCCATTGCTAATGGTACTCCGAGTAACGACAACTCTAACAGTGTTGAGATTACAGCCCTTGTATCTGATCCGCACAGCGGAATCGATACCGTGAAGTACCAGTGGGTCAAAGACGGCAATCAGCCTGCGGATGTCGACTGGAAGCCAGCCAACTACAATGGCACAACAGTAACCCAGTCAACCTACGAGGATGTTTTTGAGGATGGCAGCTACTGGCTCTACCTTAAGGCGGCTGATAAAGCCGGCAATGAAATTACGGATGTGGCGTATAACAAGACGGTTACTGTGAATTCACAGGACAGCATGCCTGCCGAATTTACACCACCGTCCAACCCTAACTATGTGCAAAGTCATGATGTAATGTTCAGCATTGGAGGCATTACACCGGACTTTGTCGGATATGCCATTACCGGCAGCTCCAATCATCCGGCTGGCGACAGTGAATTTACAGCACTGGAGCCGGCAGAAATGACGGGGAAAAAATCGCTTCTGGAAGCATCGCCATCACCTTCACCGTCTTCATCAGCTGAAGCGGGCAGCGGCGGAGCAGAAGCAACGCCAACACCGACACCTGCTCCAGCTGAAGGCAGCGGAGGAAACGGACCGGAGATCACTCCGGCACCAACACCCGCAGCCGATCCGGCTGTAGAACCTGCAGTCGGCGCAGTGGCCGGTCCGGCGGCAATGATGAAGCTGCTGTCCGTTGGCCTGCTGAATACAGGCAGCTTTAAGCAAGTGGCTGTCAATACACTGGAGGCTACACCTACACCAGCTCCTGAAGCTTCGGCAACGCCGGCCCCAACTGCCGCACCGGAAGCATCGCCGTCTGCGGATGCTGAGCTGACAGAGGGAGCAGATCAGGCAGCCATGCTGCTGGCGGCAGAAGAAGAGGCTGAGAAGCTCACCTATCTGATTCCGGCCGATGCCACCAAGAATGGTGTGCAGTATGTGCATTTAATTGTGAAGCAGGGCGACAAGGCGTATTACTACTCCAAAGCCTATTATTTTGATAATGAGCCGTCATCAGTAACCTACAGCAAGAACGGCGTTAATTATCCGCTGCCTAAGCAGTCGCTGAGTGTTACTGTTTCCGAGCTGTACAGCAAGACAGGCGCGAAAACGAAATACCAATGGGTCAAAGCGGATGCTCCTGCACCGGATGCGGTTTCCCAGGGATGGACTGACCTTCCGCTTGGCGGAGCCGTTGAAATTACCGGCAAGGATCTGAAGCCGGGTGAAGTAGCCGATTACATCCTGTATGTTTGGTCCGTTGACGGAGCAGGCAACAGTGTCGTCTCTCACACGCCTGAAAGCTTCAAGGTTTCGGCGAGCGGAGATAAAGATGCACCTCCGGCAGCTGCCGAGTCTGCACTCCTGTACCTGTCCGGTGACGAGGAAGACGGTTATACCGCCATTGTGAAGCTGAGCCTCGACACAGAGGATAAAGCAGGCTATGAATATTCCATTTCGCCGGATAACGGAGCCAGCTGGGTGAACTGGAAGCCTTACACGAACTTTGTATCGGTTAAGGTGCCTACAGGTAATCCTGCATTCCTGGAAGTCATGGTGAAATACAGAACGCCGGGCGGCAAGATCAGCGACGCTGCCAAGCTGAAAATACCGGCCCAGATGCCGGAAGATGCTCCGGTATATGCACTCGCCAGCATGAATACTACCAGCCCGGTGAATGCCACTGTCGGTGCCAATATTGAAGTGGCGGTTCCTGCAGGTGTCAAGGTTATTGTCGGAAAGGTGAATCCAACCGTACCGGTACGCACAGGCAATACCTTTAATGTCAAAGAGAACGGCTTCTACAGCTTTGATCTGATCGATCTTAATGATGCCGAGCGTACAGACACCCTGTATGTTGTCGTTAAGAATGTGGATGGAACGGCGCCGATGGCAACCGTAGAATATCCGTTCACAGCACTGACGAACAGCAATGTTACGGCTCAGCTGGTCGATCCGTCAGAACCGATTATTATTACGAACAACAACGGCAAGAGCTCTTATACCTTTACGGAGAACGGCTCGTTTACCTTTGAATTCAAGGATGCCGCAGGCAACACCGGCACAGCGGTAGCCACAGTGAACAATATTGACAAAGAAGCACCTAAGGTAAAAATTGTCCGCTCGTACCAGTACGGGGCTGATGGCAGCCAGGCGTTCGGCACAATTAAGGACAGCAACGGCAATGTGGTGCTCTCCTCCGGAGTAACGCTGGAAGTGCAGAAGGCGGATAACTCTGCGAAGCAGATCTTCATCACCAGCCAGAACCAGACCGTATCAATGAAAGAGAATGGTGTAGCTTCCTTTACCGTAGCTGACCAGTTCGGTAATACGACTGTAATTAAAGAGACCGTAACCAATATCCTGAACACAGCGCCGGATGCGGATAAAATCACTTATACGTTCGTAGATGCTGCTGGTAAAGCAGTTCCAGACAGCAAGATCGTTACGATCGGGGGACAGGAGTACGCACAGGGCAAGGTGAAAGTGACGGTATCCGGCAAGACGACAGCACCGAATATGGTGTTTTCGGGACTCAAGCCGATTCAGTCGGGCGCAAGCTACACGAACAAAATCAGTGCGGCAGACGGTACATTCACTTACTCGAGAGAGTTTGAAAGTGCGGGTTCAACGGTAATGACGATCTCCGACCTGCTCGGCAATTCGAGCAAAATTCCGGTTACTGTAAAAGGTCTGGATAACACGGCACCTGAGCTCACCTTGAAAAAGAGTGCCGTCGGCATTGCCCAGAACAAGCAGAACTTTAACTTCGCCGTTGATCTCGGCGGCTACACCGTCTCCGATAACGTATCGGCGGCAGCGAATGTGAAGGTGGCGATCACCGGTCTTGATCTGACGAAGCTTGGCCGCCAGCAGGTTACTTACACTGCAACTGACCAGGTCGGCAACAAAACCGTGGCAACGCAGGATGTTATTGTCGTGAAGGACGGCGGACTGCTTATCTTCGGAGACGACACACTGATTTCAGCTTCCTCCGGAGAATCCGCATTGTTCAGCAGCAATACCATTACCTTCAAGATCAGCGGCTACAACACAATGAAGGTTTCAGGCGCTGACAAAGTGAATGAGTGGGGTACCTTCGATCTGATGTATCAGTCAGGACTTTACCGCGAAGGGCAAATGAAAACCATCGCTACCAAAATCACCTATGATCAGCTTGTGAGCGGACAGTACAAGGTTACTTTCCCGAAAGCCGGCTGGTACACAATTATCGTGAGAACGCAGGAGCGCGACCGTGAGTATGCGACCTTCTTCGTCAGCAGCACGAACTAGAAATGAACTATGAACAGGGGGATTATAGGTGAAGCTGCTTAAAAAAACGTGTGCGATGATGCTCTCCTTTGTGATGGTATTCCTGTCCACATCAGAGAGCCTGCATGCCCTGGCGGATGCGGCTAAAGCAACTAACACAACCACGATTCAGAATGATTTCATCAAGGTGACCGTGGATAATGCAACAGGCCGGTACGGCGTCCGTACCATTGAAGGCCAGCCAATACGCAAAAAAGACCAGAATACGAACCTGCTGTTCCAGGGAGATGATCCGGAAACGTCGTTTACGACGTTCCGGATTGACGGAACAGATTATATCTACGGCAACAAATACAAGTTCGACAGCAAGTTTTATTCCGAAACCACAGCACCAAAGATTGTAGAGAACTCAAACGGAACCAAGCAGCTCGAAATGCTGTGGAAAATCAAAGGCGTAGAGATCAAGCAGATCCTGATGCTCTACACCGACAGCAAGGATATGGTGAATTCCGGTAATATCAATATCCGCTATGAAGTCAATAACAAGAGCGGGGCTGTCGTTGAGGTCGGCAGCCGGATCCTGCTGGATACAATGGTCGGCGCCAATGACGGGCCGCTGTTCCAGATCGGCACTGCCTACCAGGCTCCGCTGATGGTAGAAAGAAAGCTGGTGCATGACCCGCGGGCAGCAGGTATTCCTGAAGAGGATGCCGCGCTCTACAAGCTTCCTTCCTACTGGGTTATGCGTGACAAGCTGGACCTGACCAATCCGCAGGCGACGAATGTTGTCGCCTACGGCTTCAACAATATTGCCGAGCAGAATATCAACATTGTTGATGAGATGATTGTCGGCCACTGGAACGGGCTGGCCAACACGAAATGGGATTACAAGGTGAATCCGAATCTGGATTTCACCCGCGACACCAATGATTACGGAAGTGCCGACTCTGCAGTCGCCTTCTACTGGAACCCGGACAAGATTGCCGCCGGCGGTTCCCAGAGCTTCGAGACCATTTACGGCCTCGGGGAAATCATTGCTCCGGATAAAGTATTATCGATCCGCTATGTAGATCAGATTCAGCAGCTGGCGACTCTTGAGGATGACAGTGCCTACAGGGATGAGGGTATTTTCGATATCACTGCAGAGGTAGAGAATCTGGCCGCTTTTAACATGGAGCATTCCAAGATCGAAGTGCAGCTTACGCTCGAAAGCGGGCTGAACTTCGTCAGACTTGACAGTAAAGGGAACGTCGTAAGAGATGCGAACGGCAATGCGGTGCTTGAGAATACGCGAAGCCGGACGCTGGAATTCAAGAAAACGGCTTCGCCCGAAGAAGCGGAGCAGGGTATCCAGCCGAAGTACAAGCCGGGTGATACGATTGCCGCATCGTTCAAGGTGCAGGCTAAAGGCAGACCGTGGCCTACTACCCGCGAATATATGATTACAGCACGCAGTCCGGAGACCCAAAGTGAGATTGAGGGTGTAGCGGATGAAAGCATCAAGGCGCAATATGAGTCGAACAAATCGAACTTCATCTTGCTGCCGCCTGTAGGTGAGGCAACACCGACCTATGTATATGGAATGTCTCCTGATGAGCTGTACAGCACAGACGTGAAGTATATGACCGTCAACCTGTCAAACATCGAAGCCTACAATACAGGTAACGAGACGACAGCGCCTAACTTTGATCTGTATCTGAAAGAGACAGTGACCGGTGAACGCTACAAGGTTAATGTACAGGATGCGGTTGTTATGCAGCCGACTGATGACGGAATGTCCGGTGATATGAGAATCACTTACCGCGGCGGAGATAAAGTGGATGAGGCCGGCAATGTAATCGAAGAAGGCCTCGGACCTGAGCTTCCGCTCGGTGAATACCAGGTGGAGATTGACTACAAGGGCGATGCCGGCGGTGACGAGGAAATTGCCTCCATGTATGACATCACCACCGAACAGACCATTATCGTATCCGACAATGACGAATCACGGATCCGTGAAGCCGGCATTATGGTCGTATATAAGCAGCTGGTGGATGTCAGCGGCATCGCAAACGGATCATCTGTAAGCGGAGATCTGCTGGATGATCTGAACAGTTTGTTCCCGGACGAGCCGTTTGAAGATGGGGCGTTCCTCTATAACGCAGTAACAGAGTACAAGAAGACCAAAGCCGTAATCGGCATGGCCAGCAAGGCTGTTGATCCGGAGTTCGAGCTGAGTGAATTCATGGATGATGAAGCGCTTGAAGAAACACCTCTCTACAACTACAGGCTGTTTGACTCCGAGGAAGAGCTGGAGGAATTCGAGGCAGAAGCAGAGGAAGAGGAAATTGACCGCGAAGTGGTTGTTGTCATCCGCGGGATGATCAAGCAGGTCGGCTCCAAGGCTGACGAGCAGGTTATTGTAGATACAAAGACTGAACCGGCCATTATTAATGATGCTGTAGCTTATACAGGTAAAGATCTGGCGTTTGTCCGCGGTAAGCTGGACATCTTCGGAACAACACAGTCAGATGACATGCCGTTCCTGGATACCCTGTTCATCAAAGGGGACGGAACACTGAGCGTGGCAAGCAGCGGTTTTATTTTCCATAAAGGGGAATGGACGCTGGATTTCTTCAACGGCTTCAACAAGTCGCTGGGTGATGAGAACTTTAACCTTCCATCGGCCGGCTCAGGTGATGATGAGGAAGAAGAAGAAGAGGAAGAAGAAAACACGAACCCCGAAGATGATACCCAGAACGGCAGCCTGAAATGGGCAGTCGGGGGCGTGGGCGACAGATTGAATCCGCTGCGTCAGGTAATGATCGAGGATGTATACTTCAACAGACAGTCGCTGTTCGCAGCGCCGAGCTTCTCGATTGACGGCTTCGGACTTTCTTTTAATGACTTTATGTTAAGAGAAGGCGGGATTTCCTTCGGCGGCTCCCTGTCGATGAAGATCATTAATGCAGAGATCAACAACGTGGTGTTCAATGATAAAGGTTTTGTCGGCATTGACGCGGCCCTCAAATTCGACTTGGGTGAGGAAGTTGGCTTATTCGGACCCAAGAAGGAAGGCGCCAAGAAAAAGGATGACGACGGTCCGGCAAGCCCAAGCGGTGAAATTACCGTCACCCACTTTGTCCAGGATATCGGCGGAGAGCCGGTAGAGAACCAGTACGGGCTGGCCTTTGATGCCCAGCTCAAGAACATGCTTGAAGTATCGGTTGAGCTGTCCCTTAAAAAGGTTAGAGACGGCCGGATTCTGCCGGATGTCATTGCCTTTGGAGCAGGACTTCCTTCTCCGGGTATTCTGATCACCGGTGCCACGTACCTGACAGGAATCCGCGGTGCGGTCCGCGAGCTTGCGGATACCATTGCCGGCGGAAGCAAGGATGATCCATTCCCGCTGACTGTGTCAGCCGGAGTAAGCTTACGCTTCGGTATGGCTCCGGCTTACTTCTTCGGAGATGTCGATCTTACAGTGAAACGGACCGGACTGAAAGTGGAAGGCAAGATGGATTTCTCCACGATGGCAGAGCCGGAAGATGATGACAAGCTGCCGATGCTGACCAAAGCGCTGCTCGAAGCCCAGTGGGTCACCCCTTGGTTCGTGCGTGTGCAGGCAGAGATGGATATCGGCGGCTGGGATATCATTATCGGTAAAGCGGGGATTTTTGTCGGGCAGAACCTCGAGAAGAACCGCACCGATTTTGAAGGCTATATCGGCTCCAAAATCCAGATTCCTAATGATGTGCCGATTGTCGGCGGTATGCCGCTTTCCAGCATGTTCCTCGGAGTCAACAATGATAAGGTATGGGGAAGCATCGGCATTCTGCTGATCTCGCTCGGAATCACTTATTACTGGGGCGGCGGGGTTGAATTCGGAACCTCGACAGACCAGCTTCCGGATGGCGTCATTCATCTGGTTGTAGATGACCCTGAGCTTGGACCTCGTCTGATGGTTATCGGACAGGGTGTTGAGACCGTAGCAACCTCCGAAGCGGCTGTTCCGGCAGCTGAGCAGGAGAATCAGGAAATTGTCTACCGCGAAGTTGCCGAAGGTGTGGAATACGTTGAAAATGGTTCACTGAACGTCAGCGTAGGCGGCATCACGGTTAAAAACAGCGGCAGAGTGCATGAAATTCCAATGGGTGGTGTAACCGGTAATGCGGTTATCGAAATGGAGTATGAATCCAAGGATCGTCCGGAATTCACGCTGAAGGATGCAAGCGGCAAGGTATTCCCGGTTAAATTCGACAACACGAATACAGACCCGACTGCCAATGCGTTCACCCAGTACATTCCGGCAGCCAATTCAAAAGACCAGGTCGATGTGCGTAAAGCATATATCATCGTACCTGCAGATAAGGTAAATGGCGGCACATGGACACTGACTGCGGTTTCCCCGGTCAAAACCAAGCTGCTGAACGTACCGACTGCACCGCAGCTGAACGATATCGTTCTGGCTAAGGACAGCTCGAATGCGAACAAGTTCAACGCTTCCTGGAAGGTAGCGAATGCGGCCGAAGGGGATACAATCAATCTGTATCTGGCCCAGGACGCCGTCTCCAAGAAAACAACAACGCTGGACAACGGAGAGCCCGTGCTTGAAGCAGGTGATCCGGGTCTGCTCATCGCCAAGGATATACCGGTTGGCCAAAATGGCGGCGTCAGCGGCGGAGTAACCAGCGGTAGTACAAGTATTGACGTAACCAATGTAACGCTGATGGGCAATCCGGAGGATATCCGCGGACTGCTGAGACAAGGAAATTATTATCTGCGTGCGGAGCTGAAATCCAGCGCTACCTTCGCTACGAAGACTTCGGTGCAGAAGTTTGAGATTGTTGATCCGTATGCACCGCAGAACGTCAGCGATCTGAAGGTTGAACCGGCAGGAAACGGACTGTTTGCCCTTTCCTTCAAACCGGGAGCAAAGAAAGCCGGACACAGCGGTTATGAGCACAGCTATATTATTGATGCGAAACGTCTTCAGGACGGCGAAATGAAGGATTATGACAACTTCGGCGAAATCCTGTTTACGGAAGCCGAGCTTGCCCCTTACTGGAATGCGGCAACAGGCAAGTATGAAGGCATTCTGATCGGCGGCTGGTCCGCAACCTCTACATCAGATGTTGTGGAGCTGGGCAGTCTGGAAGGCACCACGATGGACCTGAAGGATGTGAAGTATGTCGGTCTTGAAGTCGGCTATGAATACGAAATCGGCGTGTCGGCAGCGACTGTTCCGACCGAGGCTGATGACAAAAACCAGAATTACCATTACGCAGACCGGATTGCTGCTGCGAAGAAGCTGCTTCCTGTACCTGTTAAGCCTAAGCTGAATGTGACAGGCCAAGGTACCGTGGAGAATACCGGTGATTACATCAATCTGCTTACCAAGCAAACGGAACAGACACTGACGTTTACTTCGGATCAGAAGAATGTAACGGTAGAAGCGTTCTACGCTGAAGAGTCGATCGGTAAGGTAGCACTCAGCAATACCGCAAGCGGAAGCCAGGGTACGCTGAAGCTGTCCAAGTTCCAGACAGACGGACCGTTTGCTGTAGAACTGCGGGCAACGAATACAGTAACCAAGGACCTTTCCGTAACGATGCTTTATCTGACAGTTGATACCATTGCGCCTGTGCTCTACATTGACCAGCCGGCGACCGGGGCAAGAACGGTTAACGACGGTTCGGGCAACAAGATCACTGTTGCAGGTACTACTACAAAGGGAACTCTGCTGAAAGTAGGCAGCACGGTAGTACCGGTTGCTGAGGACGGCACCTTTAATGCACAAGTGCCTGTCTCATCGGCTGATCCGACTGTTGCACTTCAATTTACCGCTACAGACGGTGCCGGCAATGAAAATTCAGCAGTTGTGAACATCTCCAATGAAAGCTTTGATGTTCCTTCGGCACTGATTCTCGAGCAGGTTCCTGCTCTGCAGCCTGGCGAGAAGAGCGTCATTACCAAGGCTTATCTTAAAGTGGCCGACGGCAAGGACGAGAACGGAAAGACGAAGTATAAGCAAGTGGAAGTAAGCCAAAAGGACATGAGCAAAATCACCTACTCTGTAGCATCCGGAGATTCGGTTGATGTGGAGACCGTGGTTAATGAAGCAACACAGCAGCGCACCACTACCGTTACAGCCCTGGCAACCGGCTCTAGCCTGATTACAGGGGAGTACACAGTAGCGGATGGAGTAACAATTCAGGGCTACACGGTTGCTTCGGTTGAAGTACCTGAGCCTGTGAAGCTGGGCAGTCTGGTTATTTCTGCAGAGCCTGCAGGGACGAATACTACCCAGACGAGAATTGTGGTTTCCGACTCCGGTGATATGACCGGACAACAACTGGCGTACAAGGTTTATAGCGGAGGGAATGCAGTACTTCCTGAGTTTAGATCGGATCTGAGCGACTGGAAGATCCTGCCGGCAGATGGCGCAATATTCGTGAAGCCGGGTGATGAGATCGTCGTTGCGAAGCGGACATCTATGGACAAGCTGGCAATGGCAGCAGCTATTACGGATGCCAATATCTTCACCAACAAGCCTGGCGGAACAGGCGGCGGTGGAGGCGGCGGTGGCGGCGGTGGCGGGGCATTGCCAGTGACTCCGGCTCCGGAAGGCGCACCTAAGGTGACGCTGAACGGCCAGGATGCAGAAGCAGCCTGGAATGGAACAACAGCTGTCATTCACCTGACGGACAGCAGCAAAGCTGCAGAGGGCAGCGGTGATATTACAATCAGCAGTACAGACGCAGCTGCTGCAGGCTTCGATATTACTGTTGATCAGAGCGTTGTGCAGCAGGCTGTTACAGCCAAGAAGAAAGTGGTTATCCAAGTTCCGTTCGGATCACTTGTCCTGACACCAGAGCATCTGTCCCGACTGAATGGTCCGCTCCAGATCAGCATCGGAAGCAATACTGCTGCTGATAAGACAGCCATGTCCACAATCGCATCAGTCCAGAACTTCACTGTTCTGGGAGCGGGCGAAGGGGTGCATGTCGCCGTCAATCTGCCTTCCGGCAAATGGGCTCCTGCCCTCCAAGCCAATGTTGGCATTCCGTCTGGCATTACTGCCGGCGCGATTACCGCAGTGGTTCTGAAGGATGCCAGCGGATACTGGACAACAGTCCCTTGGAAGCTGAACAGCAACAGCACAGCTGTAGATGTACAGCTGACCGGCGAAGGAAGCCTGTTCTTCATCAGCAACAAGAAGGCATTCAAGGATGTGGCCGCAGGCTTCTGGGCTCAGCAGGATATCAATGCCGCTTCCGGTAAACTGTTTGTGTTGGGTAAATCGGCTGACAGCTTTGCTCCTCAGTCCAAGGTTACCCGCGCAGAGCTGCCTACGATTCTCCTGAGAGTGGCAGGCCTGATGAACAATCCGTTCAGTAAGCAGAATTTCTCGGATGTGGCGGCGAACAGCTGGTACAGCCGCAGCGTATCGATCGCTACTGAGCTGGGTATCGTAACCGGCCAGAACGGCGGTCAATATGCACCGCAGGCTACCCTGTCACGGATGGAAGCAATGACCATGGTCGGCAGACTCCTGAATGTTATCAGCGCCGGCGGCGAGACGCTAAGCGAAGCTGAGGTAACGCAAATTCTCGCAGCATATGCTGACAAGGATTCCATTCCGGCATGGGCTCAGCAGTCGATTGCACTCAGCATCAAATACGGCATCATCCGCGGTGTGGACGGTAAAATCAACCCGGCCGGCGTATTGACCCGTGCTGAAGCAGCTACGATTGCAATCAGACTGGACCAGTATATTACAGACAAACAATAGAGCAGCAGGGCCCGCATCAGCTGAGAAGCTGATGCGGGTATCCTACTGTACAGCATTTCAAACTATTTAAGGTGGTGTCATGATGGCAATAAAGCAAAAATCAATCCTTGGGTTGGCGGTTGCACTGATAGTTCTGACTATCGCAGCGGTTGCCGGTGGCCTTATGGTTAAAGCCGACGGGCAGACCTGGTCGGGTGCAGCGGATACGTCATGGTACAACCCGGTTTATACAACCTTCAAGATTGATACAGAAGCCAAGCTCGCCGGGGTGGCGAAGCTCGTCAATGAAGATATTGACGCAGACGGCGGCAAGGTAAACGGCTTTAGCGGTAAAATTCTTGAGATTGACCGCAACATGAATCTCGGTGCTTATCTTTGGGTGCCGATCGGTAACGGAGAGCATCCGTTCCGCGGAACACTGATTTCCAAAGAAGGCTCCATTCTCACCATTTCGGAAATGAAGGTGCCGTCCGGTTTGTCCTACCAGGGTCTGGTAGGCAATATGATTGACGGAACCGTTGGCGGTTTTGTGTTCTCGAACGACGGTTCAATCAGCGTAACCACCGTCACCTACGATGTGTATGCAGGGGCTGCAGTCGGTAAAATGGCCGGCACAAGCATTGTGTACGACATTACAAACAACCTTAAGATTGCAACGGACAGTGCGCCATACCACACTTACGCCGGCGGTATCGTCGGGATGGGTGAAGGATCGGTTGCCAACTCCTTTAATAATGCCTCTATCACAGTAAACGGCACATCTGCTGCCGGAGGGATTGTAGGCTACGGAGACGCCGGCGGTTTGAAGCTTAAAAAGGTATCAAACACCGGTGCGGTGCTTGCTAACGGCCAGGGCAGCGACTCCATCTATGCCGGAGGGATCGCAGGCCATACCATCGGCTCCGTAACTATGAATGATGAAGACACGGTTATCAGCAACAGTGCAGCCGTCACCGTAAATGGCGGTGCAACAGTATATGCAGGCGGTATTGTCGGAGGAATCGGCAACACAGCGGTATTCTCCGATTCGACGAACAACAGCGGCGCTGTCAGCATCAATGCTCCGTCAGCAACCGGCACGTATGCCGGCGGCCTTTTCGGTGCAGCGGGTGCTGTGACAAGCCCTGATTTCAGTATTGCTTTTGTCAATACGGCAACTGTAACCAATAACGGCGGAACGAATGTGCATACTGGCGGGATTGCCGGTTATGCGGCCAGTACGGTTACATGGACCAAAGAATATACCAATGCTACAAATGTAACAGCCACAGGCTCGCAGAATATCTACACCGGCGGATTTATCGGTTACGCTGCGGGCGGGATTGTTCTTAACAACCCTGCAGTGGATGCTTACCAGAACACTGCACATATTCAGGCAAGCGGCGGAACCTCTGTTTATACAGGCGGAATCGCCGGCTATGATGCGGGCGGAAGTATTTCCAATGCCTCCTTTACCGGTGCCATTGATGCCGTAGGCTCGGCAGATGTGTATACCGGCGGTATTGCCGGGTATGAAGCCGGCGGAAGCATCCTGTCTTCGCAGGCAGGCAATGCATCCGTTATTCCAACAATCACTTCTGACGGGACAATCGGCGGGATTGCCGGTTATCTGGACGGAACAATTAACAATGCAGTTGTAAAAAACATCCGCCTGAAAGCAACATTAGAAGGCGGTGTAATCGGCGGGATCGCCGGTAACGCTCAAGGAACAATCAACAGTGCTTATGCCGGGGATGCCGAAAGTGCAGATTATAACAGTCTTACCATCGAGACTGCGGTGAAGAACCCCGCTGCCGGTGCAGATAATGTTACTGCGGGCGGACTTGTCGGTATCAATGACAAGGCACTGACTCTGACTAACAGCCAGGCTGCCAGAGTGGGACTGATCACTGAAAGCGGAAAAAGCGGCTACACATTGGGTACAGTAGCCGGTAACCTGAACACGCTGGCGGTGATCGGTACATCGGAAGCACCGGTTGTAGCGAAGGATTTTGTCATTGAAATGAATGCGGACAACGGAATTGTCGGCGGTGCTGTCGGTGTCAACCGCACTTCCGCGCTTCATCTCCATGCCGAGCGTATTGAAATTAAGGCAAAGGGTGCCTCTACCCATGCCGGCGGTATTTTCGGGGAGAACCATGGTGCAGCGCCATATGTGCTTGCCGAGAACATCATCCTCAGCTCTGAAGGCGCAGATGCGCTGCTGGGCGGGGTTGCCGGTTTGAATACAGGCTCCCTTACGGATGCAACGGCACACGCCGTAAGCATCACGGCAGGCGGAATCCGTACAGAAGCCGGCGGTATTGCCGGACGTTCGGCAGGTGCGGATGCAGCAGCTAACCGCTCCAGCATCAACACTCCGGTATTCCATGCCGGCGAGCTGGCAGTAGTTACTGTTAACGGTGCAGATGTCAAAGCCGGCGGACTTGTCGGTTATGCCCAGGCTACGGATATTGTTAATCCAGTCGTTGCAGCAACAGCGCCGGATTATGTCAACATCTCCGTTAAGGGAACAGGGGCAAGAGTCGGAGGTCTGGCCGGTGCACTGGAGAACAGTACACTAAGCGGGGACACAACGACTGTCAACCTGGAGAATCTGCTTATTAATACTACTAAAGATGCAGCTAACGGCTATACCGGCGGACTTGTCGGATATAACGACAAATCCAGACTGGAGCGCCTGGTCGGAAAGACGCTTAACCTGACGATCAACGGTGCAAATGCCACAACAGCGGGTATTGCCGCTTACAACCTGGGTACCAATTCAGCAGTTATTACTAACAGCTATGTAACAGCACTCAGCTTGAAGGTAAATGCAACAGCAGTCAATTCTACCATCGGGGGAATTGTGGGGCTCAACGATGCCCGCACAGGTGATCCGGTGATGAATCCGGGAACTGCAGTGAGCACTCTTCAGAACACGCGTACACTGGGCAGCATTGCGGCAACGGCCCCATCCTCCGTCCTTGGGGGAATGGTCGGCGAGAACCGCAGCCTGATTGCCAATAACAGCATTACAGACAAAATCTCGGTATCCTCCAAGGGCAACAACGTAACCTTTGGCGGCTTAGCCGGCCTCAACACCGGAAAGGGTACGCTTTACTACACCTATTCGAATGCCAACCTGACCATTGAAGGCGCAGGCACTCTGGCCGGAGGTCTGGTAGGGGAGAATACCGGAGCAGTTAAAGGCTCTTATATCGACATTGATCTGACCGGAAAAGCGACCGGTACAGCGGGCCAATCTGTATTCCTGGGCGGTCTGATCGGCCGCAACAGCGCAGGTACTGTTGAGCAGTCCTACACCTCATCCAGAGTTGCCGCCAGCGGAGTGTATACGAACGTAGGCGGTCTGATCGGTGAGCTTACAGGCGGAACAGTCAAGAATTCTTATGTGGCTAAAAGTGTGGCTGCCACAGGTGATCATTCCTATGCCGGCGGCTTTATCGGCAGAATCCGGGACGGTAAAGTATCTAATGCCTATTCTGCGGCTGAGGTTTCGGCTGCTAACGGCGCCTATGCCGGCGGTTTTGCCGGACGTTATGACAATGCCAGCAAAGAGCTTTTATACAAAACCTACTATATTAAAGATGAATCACTGAACATCAACAAGGATCTGCCGGACTTTGCCGAAGGCAACCACCGGTGGCTGAATGTTCATGTACGGCTGACTACCATTCTTTCAGCAACCCTGAAAGACAGAACCGTGTTCCCTGACTTGTCCGGCTGGGATTTCACAGGCGCATGGAAATACGGCTCTCTGAATGCAGATTACAAATATCCTGAAGTGAACCGTGAAGCCAATACCGGCGGCGACCTCGGCAATGATGTCAACGCCAATATCAACTGGTATATGAAGGATAAGGACGCCATCGGCTTCCAGATTACTACTGAAGCTGAGCTTGCGGGTCTTGCGTCCATTGTCAACGGCACTATCGCCGGTGTGGACAAATTCAATTTCGCAGGCAGAACAATCACCATCATGAACCCGATTCATATTCAATCCAAGCAATGGGTTCCGATTGGTGATAAGGAAGAGAATGCCTTTGAAGGAACATTCATCGGCGGCAACCATCTGATTGACGGTCTGACACTGCAGCCTGTCTTCACTTACTCCGGGCTGTTCGGGGTTATAGGGGCAGATGCAGCAGTATCCGATATTAATCTTGAGCCTTTGACTGTATCAGGTAACCAGTTCACCGGCGCTCTGGCCGGCCTTAACCTGGGTAACGTATCGAACGTGGAGCTGAAGCTGCTGAACGGCATCAAGATCAGCGGCGGAACAGTCGGAGCTGTAATCGGCAAGAACACAGGTGAAGTTTCCGGACTTCATGTCACTTTTGACGGCGGAAGCCGGGTCGAGACTGTATACAGCGGCGGAATTGCCGGTGGTATCATCGGTGATAACACCTCTGATCTGACCGCGGGAACCTACTCCGTTACTGCTATCGACGGCAGCATCGGCAGCTCTGCGGATCAGGCTGTAATCGGCGGAGTTGTAGGTGTGCAGACCGGTGATGTAACCGGACTGAAGTCCGAGGTGAGCTCGAAACTGCAGGTTGCCTCCTCCGGAATGGAGAGCATTACCGGCGGACTATTCGGTTCTTATACTGCAGGAACAGCTAGCGGGCTGGAAGTGAACTTCACTGACGGAGCACTGCAGGCAAGCGGCCTCGACTCCATTCTGGGCGGTGTTATCGGACATGCCGAGGCAGGTACGGTGCTTAATAATATTACCGTTGCCGGAACAGGAGACGGAGTCCAGCTGACAGGCAATGGTATAGTGGGTGCAGCAGTAGGTGTTAAGGAAGGCACTCTCGGGGGCATGAAGCTTAAGGCTCTGGCTGCCAGCAGCAGTACTTTTGACCTTGACCATGTAACTGTAAATAAGATTACGCTGGCTACTGCTGCAGATTCTCTGAATGCAGTAATCGGCGGTATTGCCGGACAATTTATAAATGCAGCAATGAACGACAGCTCATTTGCAGGCACAATACAGGCTTCCGGTGAAACGGTCGCTGCCGGTGGTATTGCCGGTCAAGCTGACAATAGCATCCTTTACAATGTGGATGCAGCACCAGTAATTAACGCAGCTGCCAAGACAGGTGAGGCAGCAGGCGGTATTGCCGGACTCCTCTCCAGCAGTGATATTAATGAGGGCTTTGATTTCGGTAAGCCTTATCCGTTATACCGGGGCATCTACCTTGCCAATGTTCATAACGGAATTGTAACTGTTAGCGGTACAGGTCATGTAATGGATCTGTATGCGGGCGGTGTTGCCGGACGCAATAACGACGCTTCGGTTTACCGTTCCAGCTCGCAGGCAGAACTTAACGTCAGCGGCGGTAAAACAGTAAATCTCGGCGGTATCGCAGGCTACAGCAACGGTATTATTGTGGATGCCTACGCGGCCAACAGCCTGAAGGCTGATGACAGCAGTGTCTACAATGTCGGCGGTATTGTCGGTCTGGGAGCTGACGGCGAGATTCATTACAGTGAAGCAGCAGCGCCTGCCGGACAGGCAATTACAGTAGGGACTGCTTTGACACTGGAGAATTCCTTGCCGGCAACACGTACCGGCGGAGCTGTGGGTATGGGGGATCACATCAAGATCACTTACTCCCATGCGGACATTCCGGTCAATATTAATGATACCAATAAAGACAACACCATTTATGCAGGCGGCTTCGCCGGGCTGCTCGGTGATACCGATGTGCGCGAAGGACAGATTACGCACTCCTACGCCACAGGTGCACTGAATGTCAGCGGAAGACTGGGATCTTATGTCGGCGGCTTCGCCGGTTCAGTTGACCACTACAGCATTAGTAGTTCCTATGCATCAGGTGATGTGGCGAACACCGCACTTGATACACGTACAGGCGGTTTTGCGGCAGCTGTAGAAAGAAATGCCGGCATCAGCAGCTCCTATGCACTGCAGGCGACAATTACTACAACAGGAATTAAATCCGCAACCCGTTCCTTTACAGGCGGCTTTGCCGGATACAATGACGGTACCCTGAGCAATGTTTATGCTAATGTGCCGGCCATTACGGCGAGCGCACCGGGAGCTGATTTCCAGCAGGGCGCACTTGTCGGCTACAATTTCCGTGACGGTAAAATCAATAGTTCGAGTTATGTAGGCACATTGGCAGCGGTAGGCAAAAATGCCGGTGCTGCAGTTAGCGCTGTGAAACTGGCGCCAGAAGAGGCGCTGAACCCGCTGGCTTCAGGTGCCTGGAACATTGATTATGATACATCCTTCATGGATAACGCCGCAGAGGGTGTCATTACACTGAATTCTGCAGAGCAGTTAACCGGAGCAGTCCTGCTCTACAATGAGACTGGTTTGGACTATTACGTTCTTTACAACAGAACGGCTACTGAAAAGCCGGAATACACAACCATCAATCTTGCTGCCGATGTTGATCTGGAAGGCAAGCCATGGGTTCCTTTCAGCAGCCTGGCGGGAACATTTGACGGCCAGGGTCACACAGTGTCGGGCCTGGAAATAACCTCGGCAGATCAGACCTATCTTGGATTTGTGACCGAGAATTTCGGTACCATTACGAATGTGAACTTTGCCGGTGTTAAAGCTTCCGGTAAAAATGCCGGAGCTGCTGCCGGAATTAACCGCAGTACCGGGATCATCACCGGTGTTACCATTAGCGGTGCCCTTCAGGGTACTGAAGCTGCGGGCAGTGCGGCAGCGGTCAACGAAGGAACAATCAGCAAGGTTAATGCTGTTAACCTGACTGTATCAGGTCCGGGACGGATTGGCGGAATTACCGGCGTGAACGCAGGTACAATTACGGCTTCCAGCTCGGGCGGTGGCATCAGCGGGAACGGTCAGGCAGCAGGCGGAATCACCGGCCAGAATGCGCCTGCAGGTGTAATCTCTGACTCCGTTTCTTACGCAGATGTGAATACAGCAGCAGCAGAAGCGGTTTCCGGCGGTATCGCCGGAACCAACAGCGGCAGCATCAATAACAGTTATGCTGCAGGAAGAATCTCTGCAGAGGGTACACAGAAGGCATGGAGCGGCGGTATTGCCGGTTATGCGGCGGAAGGTACCATTGCATCTTCCCTGAGTACCGGTGAGGTTAGAGCTGCTGTCAATGGTGTGATTGCACCAGGACAAGCGTTCTTCGGCGGCATTGCCGGACAGAAGGCGAACGAAGCTTCTATCAGCAGTTCTGTATTCAATGCACAAATGCTCAAAGTGAATGTGGCTTACTTTGATGCTGAAGGCAAAGCTGTAACCGGCATTGTGGGCACCTCTAGTGTCACAGGACTTAAAGCGTCTGAACTGGTTAACGGAACGCTTCCTTCAGGTCTTACAGCAGCAGGACATTGGACAGTGCATAACGGCTACTACCCAGGACTCACTGCTTTTGAAGGGACGAGGGAAGGAATGCTCAGTACAGCTGCAGTTATCCTGAGCCCGCAGGACCTGATTAACCGGGTAGCCTCCGGCTTTGCACTGAAAGGTGCAGACGGGGTGAACTGGAGTGCAGATCCGGCAGCCGTTGTCCTGAACGGGACGACTGGCACACTTAGAGATGGGACCGCCACTAAACTGACGGTATCCGCTCAAGGACTAAGCAGAAGCATCATGATCAATGAGCCTGCAGTGAAATACCCGGCAACAGCTGCGGCACCGAAGCTGCTGTCTGATGCCAAGGACAAGATTATTACAGCCGAGACATCCGTCGTCCTGGGAACAGATGAGCCAGGCGGCAATATTTATTACACTTTGGATGGCAGCACGCCTAATGAAACATCCTTGCTGTACACTGCACCGATTGTCCTGAAGAACGCAACAACCGTTAAGGCTGTTACAATCGTTCAGGGCAAAGAATACAGCAATGTATGGACAGCCACATGGACGCTTCCTACCGGCGGTAATTACGGCGGCGGCGGATTCTTCCTTCCTCCTGTCAAGGAGCCTGCCATCACCGCAGTCACCAGCAACGCAAGCATTAACGGTGACAGCGAGGCTCCGGTGAAGGTTGCCAAGAACAGCAAGCTGAAGCTGAATGCGCCTGAAGGGCAAGTCATCTATTACACGCTTGACGGCAGCACACCGACGGTGAACAGCACGAAATATACCGGAGAGCTTCTCATTACTGGTAACATGACGATCAAAATGATCACCGATCAGGATGATACAGTTATCACTATCGAGTACGCGGTTGAAAATGCCAAGTACAGCCTGAAGGGCACAGCGGACGAGACCAAGTACATGACTGCCTATGCAGACGGTACGTTCAAACCAAGCACAGCGATTACCAGATATGAGCTGATCACTGCCCTGGCGCCGCTGCTTGATATGGAGAATGTTAATGTAGGGAATCTGTTCAACGATGTAACAGCTGAGCATGAAGCGCTGACGGCATTCTTTGCTTCGGCAGGCATCATTGAGGGATATCCTGACGGCGGATTTGGCGGTACAAAAGGCTTGACAAGAGCCGAGTTTGCGAAGATTATGACTACAGTGCTTAATCTGGATATCAAGACTGCCGGCATTACTAAACAGTCTGATCTGAAGGGCCACTGGTCCGAGCAGTATGTGAACGCCCTGTCCAGAGCAGGGTATGTGCAAGGCTTCCCTGACGGAACCTTCAAACCGAACGCGCCGATTACACGTGCGGAGGCAGTTGTAATGATCAACCGGATCGTCGGCACGAAGAAGCTGACTGTAACGGCTGTGAAGTACAAGGATCTTCCGGCCACCCACTGGGCGTTCAAGGATATCATGTCAGTAGTGCAATAAACGATAAAGGAATGATTAGCGGATGAAAAAACAGCTGGCGTATCTTTGCATTATAGTATCCCTGTTGACTGCAGCGTTCTTTTACAATGGTACTACCAGTGCCGATACGCCGGTTGTCAACAACGCTGAACAAACCTATCAGCTCGCAGAAAAAGCGATGTTCTATCTGCGGGTGCTGAAAAGCGACGGAACGGCAAGTGCTACGGGTACAGGAATTATCCTGTCCCCCGGCGGCACTGCGGTCACTGCGTACCATGTTGTAAAGGGTGCGGAGCGGATGGAAGGGGTAATGGCAGACGGGACTGTAATCAGTCCTGTCAAAGTTACCAAGTACGATGAGCTCAAGGATGTAGCGGTGCTGGAGCTGCCTTCGCCTGCGGCGATGAAGATAAAGGACAATGCCTATTCTTATCTTCAGGTGCGCAAGAATGTGGTTAAACACGGCGAGACAGTATTCGCACTGGGATATCCGCTAAAGAATACTAATATTATTACCGAGGGCATCGTCAACACGCCTGCAGCTGAGATTAACGGCCGCAGCAGAATTCTGACCTCGGCACAGATCGCAAGCGGAATGTCCGGGGGGCCTCTGATGGATGCGCACGGCCAGCTGGCCGGAGTGATTTCCGGTTCCCTCAGAACGATGAATAATATTCATCTGATCATTAACAATGATGATCTCCGCAGTCTGCTGCCGGCGGCGCTGAAATAAGGCGCATTGCGCCTGCAGCCCAGGTCATGCAGAAGTAGAGGCGGGTAAACTTCAATCACGGCTGTCCCGGGACGTCTGTTTGACAGGCGCCAAGGGCAGCTCTTTTTTTAAACCCAATTCCTGGTGAAAGGCGGGAGAGAAATGATTAGGGCGTTTTTGCTGGATGTGAATCAGGAGGATCTCTATAAGCTGGCTGCCATGCTGCACAGGTCAGGAAAAGTCGCTGTGATCGGGATGTCTTCTCATCCGCAGAGCGCTCTGGAACAGATTGCCGGGCTGCAGCCGGATGTTCTGTTTCTCGATCTTCAGCTCCATGGCCTGCAGGGGGTACTGGTGGCAGAGCAGATTAAGCAGCAGCTGCCGGCCATTCAGATCGTGGTTACGACGGGAAGTAAACAGCATGCGCTTTGGGCTTTTGACCAGGCTATTGTGGACTATCTATTAAAACCGTTTGAAGAGGAAAGGCTGTGCCAGTCCCTGGAACGGCTGCGTAAAGGCAGTGATGCGGTATAGGATGCCGGATTGCCCCCCCTGTGATACAATAATCTGAAAAGCCTAAAAGATAGGGGATTGAAGGAATGTATGACTTTGAACGCAAAATAGACCGCCGCAATACCCGATCCTATAAATGGGACCAGAGTGAAAAGCTGTTTGGCAACAGCAATATTCTGCCGCTATGGGTGGCGGATATGGATTTTGAGAGTCCGCCCGCGGTAAAGGAAGCGATATTGCGCAGGGTGGAGTCCGGCATTTACGGCTACAGTGTAACCGGCGAATCCTACAAGCAGGCCATTGTGAGCTGGTACAGCCGGCGTCATGACTGGAGGATTCAGCCGGAGTGGATTACCGATTCACCGGGGATTGTAACCTCGCTGAGCCTTTCGGTCGAGCTGCTTACCAAGCCCGGGGATGAAGTGATTCTGCAATCTCCTGTCTATTATCCTTTTTATGATGTCATTAATATGAACGACCGGACAGTAGCCAAGAATCCGCTGATTCTGAACAACGGGCGTTATGAAATGGATTATGCGCATCTCGAAGAGGTGATGAAGGGCGGGGCCAAGCTGCTGCTGCTCTGCAATCCGCACAATCCGGGCGGTAGGGTCTGGAAGCGTGAAGAGCTGCTGCGTCTGGGCGAGCTGTGCCTGCGTTACGGGGTAACGGTCATTTCCGATGAAATTCATTGCGATATGATCATGCCGGGACATAAGCATATTCCGTTTGCCTCCTTGTCTGAGGAGCTTGCTGACATTACGGTTACCACGCTGGCAGCAACCAAAACCTTCAACCTGCCGGGTCTGCAGACCTCTTATATTGTAGCTAAAAATCCGGAGCTGCGCCGTAAATACGAACGCAAGCTGAAGGCGCTCAGCCTGCATATGTCGCATTATTTTGCCCAGGAAGCGGTAGAGGCAGCCTACAATGAAGGAGAGGCCTGGCTGGACGAGCTGATCCTGCATATTGCCGGAAATGCGGAGTATGCAATCAGCTATCTGGCAGAGCATCTTCCTGCAGTCAAGGTTATGCGGCCTGAAGCCACCTATCTGCTCTGGCTGAACTGCCGGGCGCTCGGGCTGGATGCCGCCGGGCTCAAAAAGCTGATGTACACGGAGGCCGAAGTGGCCTTTAACGAGGGTTCCGTTTTCGGTCCTGAAGGCGAAGGGCATCTGCGCATCAATCTGGCTTGCCCGCGTGCAGTGCTGGCTGAAGCCCTGCAGCGGTTCAGCCGTGCGGCTGCACCTTACGTCCAGCAGCACAACTAAATAATATTACAGTAAGCTTGCCGCAGATCCTCTTGAACACTGGCTGTTCAGAGGTCCGCGGCAGGCTTTTTGCTTGACTTGCACCGGCTTAATACAGAGATGAATGGAGAGAACCTGCAAATGAGCCTGACCCGAATGATAATTGACTGTGACACTGGAATTGATGATGCACTGGCTATACTATACGCACTCCGTACACCGGGTGTAGTGATTGAGGGCATTACGATGGTCTTCGGCAATACGAGCGTCGAACAGGCTGCTGACAACACGCTCAGACTGCTGGATCTGGCCAAACCGGATTATGAAATTCCTGTTGCCATTGGCGCTTCCAAAGCGCTGGCCCGGGAGCTCGGCGGCTTCTCGCCCCATGTGCACGGGAAGAACGGCATTGGCGACGTACAGCTCCCTGCTTCTTCCCGGCGGCCGGTTAAAGAGAATGCTGCAGCGTTTATCGTAAGGCTGGCTAATGAGCATCCCGGCGAAATCGTGCTGGTGACGCTCGGCCGGCTGACCAATCTGGCGCAGGCGCTTGAACTGGACCCGGATTTGACAGCCAAGCTGAAAAAGGTAGTAGTGATGGGCGGCACGATTTTCAAGCCGGGGAATGTGACCCCGGTAGCCGAAGCCAATCTTTGGGGCGATCCGCTGGCGGCTGACCGGGTATTTACCTCAGGTCTGCCCGTGCTGATGGTGGGGCTGGATGTAACGCTGGAAACGCTGATAACCTCGGAGCATCTGGAACTGCTGAAGCGTCACGGCAAGGAAGAGAACCGGGCGGTTATCGAATTTATGGACCAGTCACTGCAGCATTATTTCCATTTTTACCGGGAGGCTAATTACATAATTAATGCCGCGCCGATGCACGATCCGCTGGCCTTGATGGCCGCGCTGCATCCGGACCTGCTGACCTGCCGGCAGATGAAGGTCCGTGTGGAGCATCAGGGGGAGCATACCAGCGGGATGGTCGTGGCCGATCTGCGGGCACAGCCCAAGACAGGGGAATTTATTGAGGTAGCTGTCGGAGTGGATGCCCGGCGTGCGCTCGGTGTCTTTTTAAGCGCGTTTATGTAGGCTCTCCCGGCTGCAGGATTCTGGAGAAATGTCAGTGGCGTCATTCAAAAGTGACAATCTATTAATTTGCTAAAATGTGCTAGTTTGGTAAAATGATAGGGTCGTGATTGTCTGTCATTCAGAAATCCTGCAGATTGGAGAATAGAAGATATGAAAAGACTGAGTAAGCTGATATTATGCGCTGCAATAACGATGAGCGGTTTTACTGCTCTTCCTGTACAGCCCGCACAGGCTGCAGCAGGCAGCGTAACGATTATGCTGGACGGTTATCCGCTGCCGTTTCCGGCTGCACCAACGGTCATGAATGGAACTACGATGGTACCGTTCCGGGCCATTTCCGAAGCGCTCGGCATTAAAGTGGAGTGGAACCAGACAGCCAAGAAAATTACAGCAACCAACACCGGAGCCTTAGGCTCCAAGGTGGTCACTCTTACATTAGGCAGTACAACGGCAACCGTCAACGGCGCAGCGGTCAAGCTGGCTGTAGCACCGCAGAATATACGCGGCACGACGATGATTCCGCTCAGCTTCTTCGGCCAGCAGTTCGGGGCAGGGGTAAGCTGGAATCAGGCGACGAAGACCGTATCCATCACCTCTCCCCAAAGAGACCTGTATACGCTCGGCTTCTACGCCCAGAAGTCTTATGGCGAAGTATCGCTGATTCCCAGCTTTGATGCGGTGCATTTCGGCTGGAGCCGGCTGGACCGCAGCGGCCAGTTTACAACAAGCAGTACGGATTTTTGGTGGCCGAAGGCTGACGGTGATGTAACACCGGAGTCCATTGTGCAGAACGCCGCAGCCGCAGGAACGGCCCCTTATCTGATGGTATATTCGGGTGATAAGGAGCTTGAGCTGACCAAGAACCTGGAAGACCCGGTGTTACAGCAGCAGACCATCTCAAGTATCGTTTCGCTGGCAACGGAGAAGGGCTTTCAGGGCATCGGACTTGATCTGGAAGGTCTGGGTCTGACCGGTGACAAGCAGCTGGTGCAGAGCCAGTTCAATACGTTCGTGAAGAACCTGGCGGCCGTGGCCCGTCCGGCAGGACTCAAGCTGACGGTCATTCTTCCGCCGCTTAACGGCTCCTTCAAAGGTTATGATTATAAGACGCTGGCATCGCTGGCTGATGATCTGGTCATTATGGCTTACGCCTATGAAGACGAATCCAGACCGGAGCCGCTGGCGATGGTCGATCAGGGAATCCGCCTGGCGCTGGAGCAGGTCAGCAAGGACAAGCTGATCCTCGGCATCTCGGTATTCAGTGAGGATGAGACCTCTGTCAATGCGAAGATCGGCCTGGCGAAGCGCTACGGGCTGAAAGGCATCGCCATCTGGCGTCTGGGCCTAATCGGGCAGCCGGTATGGAACGAGATGAGTAAATCCGTGGAATTATAAATTTATTTTTGAGGAAGGGACTGCCGTATGCAGTCTCTTTTTTTGGCTATCCGCTTTATGCCGGACAAACCCGCCACAACAAATGTCACATTAACCTGGGCCCGAAACCTTTATAATTTTTAAGGTTGACCCTTGGGCTGACTATTTTTATTTACAGGAGGACATTTAAGCATGAGCATAAAATATAAAGCACTGGAGCTTGATAAGCCGCTGACGTATGAGCTGGAGGGGCTTGAAGTGGGCGTCACCTCGAACTGCAATTTCCGCTGCGATTACTGCTGCGCCTATAATAGAAATGACGGGGAGGCCATCAACGGCAAGGAGGTTATCCGTATACTGGAGGAGCTTCCGGGGCTGAAGCGGGTCCGTCTCTCCGGCGGTGAGGTTACGTTGAAATTCCAGGATTGTGTGGAGATTGTGTCCTATTGCTCTTCCCGCGGTATCCAGACCCAGCTGAACTCCAACGGAAGTCTGCTTAATGCAGAGCGGATCGAACAGCTGGTGAAGGCTGGCCTGACCACGATACATATTTCATTTAATTTTACGACGGCTGAGGGCTTCTCGAAATATTACAACATTCACCCGACAGTCTACGAAAAAATCAGAGAGAACATCACCATGTTTGCCAAAACAGATGTAAACGTTGTGCTGGAAACGCTTCTGTTCGACCAGACACAGGATAACATGCAGGAGATCAGCGACCATGTCTATTCCATGGGAGTGCGGACCCACGAAATTCAGAACAGCATTATTATGGGCCACACCGGATGGAAGGCGATCGCTGCGCAGGAGAACCTGAAGAATGCCGTAAATCAGCTGATTGCGAACCGGAAGGAAGATACTACCCTTTACTTCACCTGCATGGACCGCTTCATGGACAGACTGGGCTTTGAGGAGCAGCCGGGCGTCTATTTCCCGCACTGCATCGAAGGCAAGAAGCAGCTGCATCTGCACGGCAACGGTGATATTCTGATCTCTGAGCTGTGTCACCCAGTCATTATCGGTAACATCTACAAGGGTACCTCGCTGAACGAGCTATACACGAATATGCCTAAACCGCTGGAGCAGTTCCTGGAGAAGCAGCCTTGTCCGGCGCTGGACGCTCTTTTTCCGGCAGAGGTATAGATGACCAAAGATGATAAAGCCTTTTTTCTCTGTTTGGAGAAAAGGGCTTTATTTTTAGTCTCATTATTCGACAAAGTGTGATAAAATTCGCTAAAATTCTTCATGTCATCTATAATAATCTCCGATATAATCCGATATAGATTGTAATAATTGTTACAAAAATAAGGATTTATAAAAGATGGATAAGATGAAGGTGGAAGGGTGCTTACAAAATGAAAATTCGGATGAAGCTATCGGTTATGATGATCGCCGTTACACTGATTTCTACGGCAATGATGGGAATTTTCACGTATTACAAATCTACAGGCACTATTATGAATCTCACCGAATCTGCCATGGCACAAGTCAACACGAACAAAGCACAGACTATTGAAGCTATGATAGACAAAGAGAAACGGAGCATGCAGCTGGTAGCCGGAGAATCGGAAATTGCTGAGCTGCTGCTGAAGGATGCTGCCGGTGAGCTAGCCGCCGGGGATGAGCTGGTGACTGAAGTGAATACCAGACTGCAGGCACAGGTTAAGGATGCAGGGAATCTTGAGCATATGTTTGTAGTTAACATGCAAGGGATCGGGATTGCCGACAGTGATACTAAGCTGGTAGGAACAGATTTCAGCGAACGCAATTATACGATTAATGTAATCAAGACCCGGGCGGCAGTGATCAGTGAAACGCTGAAATCCAAGTCCACTGGCGCTTACGTGCTTGCTTTTGCCCATCCGGTAATGAATAACGGGGAAATGATCGGGTTCGTGGCTTCGGCCGTCAATGCGAACAGCATTATCAAATACCTGGCGGATGCCAAGGTTGCCAACGCCCCTTCTTCCTACGCCTATCTGGTAGATGAGACCGGCAATATCCTCTATCATCCGGATGAAGCCAAGATCGGCTCCCCTGTGGAGAATGAGCAGATCAAGGGTGTGGTTGAACGGGTAAAGTCCGGTGAGACCGTTGCGGATGACAATGTGCAGTATATGTATAAGGGAGCCGAGAAAAAAGCGGCCTATAGCGTACTCCCGTTGACCAAATGGACGCTGGTGCTGACTGGTGACCTGGGGGAAATAATGCAGCCGATTGATAGTATGACAAACTACATTATTCTGCTTGGACTGGGCAGCCTGCTGCTGACCCTGCTGATCGGAATCATTGTGGCCACCCGGATCTCCTCACCGATTATCAAGCTGACAGAGCTGATTAACCGGACGGCAGAGCTGGATCTGAAATACGACAAGCAGTACGAGCATCTGGTCCGGAACAAGGACGAAACCGGTATAATTGCCAATGCGATGTTCCATACTCGTGCGGTTCTGCGCGAAATGGCCGGCAGTCTGGTCGGAATTTCGGGCAAGGTTCTGGACAATGCGGTGCTACTGGAAAAGCTCTCGGTTGACGTCCGCGAGAATGCGCACGACAACTCGGCAACAACTGAGCAGCTGTCCGCCGGTATGGAGGAGACGGCAGCCTCCAGCCAAGAGATGACGGCGGCGATCCATGAAGTTCAGACTAACGTGCAGCTAATTTCCGGGCGGGTCAGGGAAGGTGTGGATGTATCCGGCCATATTACAGAGCGTGCGCTTGCCCTGCAGCATGATGCCATAGAATCGACAGACCGAGCCAAGGAGATTTATGAAGCGGTAAGAACCGAAATGGAAAAAGCGATCGAGCAGTCCGGCGCAATCCATGAGATTAACGTGCTTGCTGATACCATCCTGTCGATTACGAGCCAGACCAATCTGCTTGCCCTCAACGCGGCGATTGAGGCTGCGCGGGCAGGTGAAGCGGGACGCGGCTTTGCGGTAGTGGCGGGCGAAATCCGCAAGCTGGCGGAGAAATCCTCGGAGACGGCATCCGGTATTCAGGGGGTTGTCAAAAATGTGTATTCATCAGTCGAGCTGATGAAAGAGCATTCCGAGGCTGTGCTGGCCTTCATCGACCAGAACGTGCTCGCAGACTATGAGCGCCTTACCGAGGTCAGCCAGCAGTACAATGAGGATGCTTCCACGATCAATGAGCTGATGGGCCAGTTTGCCGAAGCCGCCGATCATCTGAACGAAACCGTAGGCAGTATCGCCATTGCTGTGAATGAGGTTGCTGCAACCGTTAATGAAGGAGCGATCGGCGTACAGGACATTGCCGTAAAAACCGCCGATATTGTCGAGAAGACCTTCCATGAGGCTGCTATGGCAGATGAGAATACCCAGAGTGCCAAAGAGCTGCAAGTACTGGTAGACAGGTTCAAAATCTGATTTCATTTCACTCCTCAGCGGTTCTTCCAGGTATTTCAGTCCATAATAATAGTAAGAATATTATTGTGGATGTTAAGTGTACTGCTTAATGCTGAAATAAGGGGACACGGGATGTTAAAAATCTCGCGGGAAGAGGAGCTGCACACGGGAAGCGGACATGTGCGACAGCTGCAGGAGAGCTTTCTCCTGCAGCTGATACAGGAGGACTGGCCGGGCACGGAACCGGTCAGGACAAGGTTGCGCCAGCTTAAGCTGGCACCCCTTGCAGCTGAAGGCCTCAGGCTGCGGTTTGCCGCTGCCGAGCTCAAGCTGCCGCCTGAGGAAATATCACCTGCGTTCAGGCGCCGGCAGCTTGCCGCAGGTGCCGGATTCCAGCTTGTGTGCCGGGAAGCGGCAGCCGGATGGAAGCATATTTATCCGTTTGTTAATGAGGCTAATCCGCTGCAGGTCTATTTCCTGATTCCTTCCAGGGAAGGAGCTGAGCATGCGGGCCGGGCAAGCCGGTTTCTGGCGGGGCTGGGACAGAGGCTGGAGGCTGCTTTGGAACATGAGTGTATCTCAGCGACCGGTCTTGAGGTTAAGGGGCTGAAGCGGCTGAGAAATGCCTTTGCTTCCTGTCTATGCACCCTGGATATGACCGTCCGGCCCGGTATAGGGTCAGGAGCAGCAGACGCCGTAATGCCTGTCATGTCCTGGTTATCCCCGGAGGAAGAACGAAGGCTGCTGCAAATGATTGAGACTGCGGATACCTTTGCTTTTGAGCGGGAGCTGGTAGCCCTGTTTGGAACGGACGATGCTGCAGGGAAGCCGTTAGCCAACCATTTGTATCAGGGGTTGCGGCTCCTGCTCCTGCTGAACGTTGCCGCCGGAAAATTTGCCTTCAGAGGCACTGCCCTTTGTAAATATCTGTGGAACAGTCACGCTGCGCTTGCTGCCTGTACCTCTCCGGCACAGCTGGCAGAGCAGCTGTCTGCACTGGGGCTGCTGGTAATGGAAGAAGTGAAGCTGGCCCGCCAGTTCCCGGAAAGAGCGCTTGCGGAAGCCGTCAGAAAATATGTGGAGCGCAATTACGGCTGGGAGCTGCCGCCTTCTGCTGCAGCGCAGCTCTTCGGGGTGGAGGAGAGCAGCCTGAATAGGCAGTTCAAGCAGCACGTAGGCATTCCGCTCGCTGATTATACCGTAAAGATCAGAATGGGCAGAGCCGAGCAGCTGCTGCCGGATGATAGGCTGAAGCTCACAGACCTAGCACCGCTCGTCGGCTATGACAGCTCCAGCCATTTCGTCAGCGCCTTCAAGAAATACAGCGGCAAAAGTCCAAAGGAATACCGGGAGCGGCTGCAGCGGAGCCGCTAACCTCAAATAAAGAGGCCGCTCTTGCTTAACAGGAGCGGCCTCTTTATTTGAGTTAATCTGCAGAAATGCCCGGCAGAGCATCCTCCGGTCTTGCAGCGCTCTTGATCCATTTTAAAGCCTCTTCCACAGTCACCATCTGTTCTGTCTCCAGCATCATATCCCTCAGCCGGAGCTTCCCCAGCGCCGCTTCATCTTCGCCGGCCAGCAGGCAGTACCGGATGCCCTTGGCGGAGGCGGCTGCCAGTATCTTTTTGAGCTTGCGTGTGCCGGTGTCCACATTAACCCGGATGCCTGCGTTCCGCAGCACGGCAGCAGCTGTAAGTGCCCGCGGCATAGTCTCACCGATCGGAATCAGCAGCACGCCGGAATCGGCCTCCTGCACCGGACGTTCTCCCAGCAGGGCCATAATCGACTCCATGCCGAAGGAGATGCCGACCGTCGGCACACTAATATCGTCCCGGCCGACGAGCTTGCCGATGATGTTATCATACCGTCCGCCCCCGCCAAGACTTGAGGTATAGCTGCCGGTAGCATCAAAAATCTCATACACCGTTCCGGTATAAAAGGACAGGCCGCGTGAGAGGAACGGATCGAAGCTGCAGACCCGGGAGAGTCCGGTAGCATCAATCAGCTGCTGGAGCGCCTGAACCTCAAGTGCTCCAGGCTGGCCGCCCAGATCATAGCGCTCTGCCAGGGTGCTGTAATCCGCATTTTCCGTCTCCAGAAGCCTGCTTATGGCAAGCACAGCCTGTTCTGTGAGCCCTTTATCGCGGAGCTCGGCCAGCACACCCGGCAAGCCGATTTTGGCCAGTTTGTCGAGGGTCAGCATCACGGACAGGCTGTCCTCTGCAGGGACGCCGGCCGCTGCCAGGATTTCGCCCAGAAACCGGCGGTTGTTCCATCTCAGGACGATAGGGATATCAAGTCTGCGGAAGACCTCCGCAGCCAGCTGCATCAGCTCGGCCTCAGCCTGCGGGCCGGCAATGCCGGCCACATCGGCGTCGCATTGCAGGAACTCGCGCAGCCGGCCTTTTTTGACTGGACCGTCACGGAATACCTTGCCAATCTCATACCGTTTAAACGGAAAGCTGATACCGGGATTCAGCGCAACCACTTTGGCGAACGGTATGGTCAGATCATACCGCAGACCCAGCGTCCGTCCGCCCTGGTCGGTCAGCTGGTACATTTCCCGTAGAATTTCGTCGCCCCCGGCATATTTGGAGGTCAGCAGCTCCAGTTCATTCAGCAGCGTGGTTTCCATCGGTTCAAAAGCATACAGCTCAAACAGCCCGCGCAGCACGGTCTGGACCTTTTGTCTTACCGCCTGCTCGCGTCCGAAGTAATCATAGGTTCCTTTGATATTTTGCATAATAAGCAGCTCCCTTTAGTGTGGTCCGGAATGTCCGGCCAAATAAAAAACGCGCCGGACCTCGTGGTCCTGCGCGTTTCCATATTACGCAGGGAGGTCAAACGCGAATAGCGTTAGCCCTCCCTGAATGCCTTCAGGTGTGCTAACGCTGCTTGTGATGATGAAGCTGATTCTGTATGATGGAAATGCTGTTTATAAGGTTCACAAGAATCAGCTCCCTTCGAATTTGGATTAATGCACATTATAGCGGATGAATTGGGGCGAATGCAAGCGGCAAAACCGGCAATGTGCCGGATGATGTGATAACTAAAGTGAAAAGAGGCATTGTTAATGGACCATGAACAATTAATAGCGGCAGCCGAAGGCTTTGCCAAGGAACAGCTTGGCCGGGATACTACCGGGCACGACTGGTTTCACACGGACCGGGTACGGAATACAGCCGCGCTGATTGCCGGAATGGAAGGGGCGGATGTCCTCGTCTGCACGATTGCGGCTCTGCTGCATGACGTGGCTGATGAGAAGCTGAACGACTCTAAGGAAGCGGGGCTGCAAAAAGTTGCAGGCTGGCTGGAGGAGCATCTGGAGGATGCCGGGCAGACCGGACATATCATGCAGATTATCGGGACGATGTCCTTCAGCGGCGGCGGCGGAGCTCCCATGTCTACACTGGAGGGCCAATGCGTGCAGGATGCGGACCGGCTGGATGCGCTGGGGGCGATCGGCATTGCCCGGACGATGGTTTTTTCGGGGGCCAAAGGCCGTCCGGTGTACGATCCACAGGAGGCTCCGCGTGATGAATCGCTGCGGAAGGAATACCGCGACTACTCCAAGGGGACGGCGGTTAATCATTTTTATGAAAAGCTGCTGAAGCTGAAGGATCTGATGAATACTTCCTATGGACGCAAGCTGGCTGAGGAGCGGCATGATTTCATGCTGCTGTATCTGGAGCAATTTTATAAGGAATGGAATCAGGGCAGCCGGAAGCCGTTGTAATGCGAACAGGTGAAAAAGTGAATAGGTACATCAAGGAAGGAACAATGACATGAGCGAGCTGCAATTCAGAGATTACGAATTAAATGAAGAGATTATCAAGGCCCTTGACCTGCTGGGCTATTCAGCTCCTACCGAAGTACAGAGCAAAGTGATTCCGGTTGCCCTGAAGGGGCGGGATCTGATCGTCAGATCACAGACCGGCAGCGGCAAAACCGCCTCCTTCGGCATCCCCGTCTGCGAGCTGGTGGACTGGGCGGAGAATAAGCCGCAGGTTCTGGTGCTTACCCCGACCCGGGAGCTGGCTGCACAGGTCAAAGAGGACATTACCAATATCGGGCGCTTCAAGCGGATCAAGGCTGTAGCTGTGTTCGGCAAGCAGCCGTTTGCCCCGCAAAAAATCGAGCTGGCGCAGAAAACGCATGTTGTCGTCGGAACGCCGGGAAGAGTGTTCGACCACATCGAACGGGGCACCCTGCCTCTGAACCGGATTCGCTATCTGGTCATTGATGAGGCGGATGAGATGCTGAGCATGGGCTTTATCGAGCAGATTGAGCAGATCATCCGGTGCCTGCCTGAAGACCGTGTAACGATGCTATTTTCGGCGACATTACCCGAAGCCGTAAAAAGCTTGTGCCGCAAATATATGACTGACCCGGTTGATATTGAGATTGCAGCCAGCGGAATTACAACGGCGACCATTGAGCATACGCTGATAGAGGTCAGACCTGCGGCCAAGTTCGGCCTGCTGCTGGATCTGCTGACGGTGGAGAACCCGGACAGCTGTATTATTTTTTGCCGGACACAGGAGCAGGTCAATGAATTGTTCCGGGGACTGGCCGACCAGGAGCTGCCGGCGGACAAGCTGCACGGCGGGATGCTGCAGGACGAGCGGTTTGAGGTCATCAATGCGTTCAGGAGAGGACAGTTCCGCTATCTGATTGCTACGGATGTGGCTGCCCGCGGGATCGACGTGGAGAACATAACCCATGTATTCAATTACGACATCCCGATGGAAAAAGAAAGCTACGTGCACCGCACCGGACGTACCGCACGCGCAGGCAGCAGCGGCAAGGCCATTACATTTGTTACGCCTAATGAGCATAAATGGGTCGCTGACATTGAAGCCTATATCGGCTTCAGCATCCCGGCTCTGCAGGCTCCTGCGGAGCAGGCTGTGGAAGAGGCAAGGGAAGCTTTTGAGCAAAAGCTCGGCAAAAAGCAGGTCCGCAAGGCAGGAAAATCCGAAGTGATGAACCGCGACATCATGAAGCTGTATTTTAACGGCGGCAAGAAAAAGAAGCTGCGCGCGGTTGATTTCGTCGGTACGCTTGCCAAGCTTGAGGGAATGACTGCCGATGATATCGGTATCATCACGATTCAGGATAACGTAACCTATGTGGATATTCTCAATGGCAAGGGCCCGATGGTGCTCCAGGCAATGAAGAATACAACCATCAAAGGCAAGCAGCTAAAAGTGCATATTGCGAAAAAATAACAGGGATCATATGCAGCGGCAGGTGTCCGGAGCGTGACATTTTAGGCTGCAAACCCCGGCGGAATAGCGTACATTTCAACATAATTATTTGAATTTACGCTGCTGAAGGGGATGTGGAAGATGATTGACGTGAGAAGCCGGGAAGTTGCCGTTCCCTTTTTGCAGAGCCTGATTCAGGTGGATACCTGTAACCCGCCGGGCAATGAGCACCGTTTAGCCCTGCTGCTGCAGGCGTATTTGCGCGGGGAGGGCCTGGAAAGCCGTGTCATCACAGTTGAGCAGGGGCGCAGCAATCTTGAAGCGGTAGTTGCCGGCGGCGGGGGGCGGAAGCTGATGTTCTGCGGACATCTGGATACCGTCAGCCCCTGGACTGCGGAAGCCGGGAAATACCCGCCGCATGGCGCAGTGATCGAGGGCGGCCGGATGTACGGCCGGGGCACCTCTGATATGAAAGGCGGACTGGCCGCCATGCTGCTCGCCGCCGTATCGCTGAAGCAGGAGGGCATCCGGCTGGGCGGCGACCTGATCTTTCTGGCTACAGCCGGGGAGGAGGTCGACAGCTGCGGGGCCCGGCACTATGTGGAGCAGCACAGCCTCGGGGAGCTGGGCGGCCTGGTAATTGCCGAGCCGACAGGCAGCCGTGTTGCCGTCGGCCACAAAGGAGCACTATGGCTGCGGATTACGCTGCATGGACGCAGCGCCCACGGCTCCATGCCGCACCTTGGCCTGAATGCGGTGGAAGGGATGATGGAATTCATCGCGTTGATTAAGCGGCATGCGCTGGAGTGGCAGGCCCATGATCCCGTTCTGGGATCAAGCAGCCTGTCGGTTAACTCCATCACCGGGGGTGTGCAGACCAATGTGATCGCCGACCGCTGCAGCATTGATGTGGATATCCGGACGGTCCCGCCGCTGCTGCATGCAGAGCTGCTGGCCGAGATTACGGCCAAGCTTGACGGCATGCAGCAGCTGAATGCCGGCTTCCGCTATGAGGTGGAGGAGCTGCTGGACCGGAGTGTGGTCTACACCGATCCCGGCGAGGAGCTGATCCGCACTGCGCTTGTGCTTGCCGGCAGTGAAGACAAGGCGGCAGTGCAGGGAGTCTCCTATTACACGGATGCCTCCGTGCTCCATAATCACGGGAAGCTGCCCGTGCTGATCTATGGTCCCGGTGATCCCAAGCTTGCCCATCAGCCGGACGAATGGATTGATATTGAAGCGTATCTTGATTCGATCAGCTTTTACCGGGAGCTGGCGGTCCGCTTTCTAGGGGTAGCCGTAGACTAGAAGGGTTGTTGTGTAAGTCCGCTATGCCGGCATATGCTGCCGGGAGGAATGAATACTGCTGAATCTGATTGATTGCACCACAACAAAACAACCTTCCGCCGTGCGGCCGACAGGCCGGGGAGCGGAAGGTTGTTTATGTTTGAGTCGACGTGGCTTACGCGTTATACTGCGCCTGATACAGACGGCTGTAGGTGCCGCCGGCGTTCAGCAGGTCTTCGTGGCGGCCTTCCTCGGAGATGCCGTCCTCATTCACGACGATGATCCGGTCGGCATTTTTGATCGTGGTCAGCCGGTGGGCAATGACCAGAGTGGTGCGGCCGACAGACAGCTCGGCAAGAGACTGCTGGATAGCGGCCTCGGTCTCGGTGTCGAGTGCGGAGGTGGCCTCGTCCAGAATCAGAATCGGCGGGTTCTTCAGGAACATCCGGGCAATGGCCAGACGCTGCTTTTGACCGCCCGACAGCTTCACGCCGCGTTCGCCGATGATGGTGTCCATGCCGTCCGGCAGGCTGTTGATCAGGTCCTCCAGATGGGCGCGTCTGGCGGCTGTCCAGATTTCGTCCAGCGGCGCATCAAGCTTGCCGTAGGCGATATTCTCGCGGATGGTACCGGAGAACAGGAACACATCCTGCTGCACGATCCCGATCTGCTTGCGCAGGGAATGCAGCTTCAGGTCGCGGATATCGGTCCCGTCCACGGAGATGGCACCGCCGGTGACATCATAGAAGCGGGGGAGGAGGCTGCAGATGGTTGTTTTCCCGGCACCGGATGGTCCGACAAAAGCAATGGTCTCCCCGGCATTAACCTTCAGGCTGATCCGGTTCAGCACAGGCCGGTCTGCCTCATAACCGAAGCTCACGTTATTAAAGACGATGTCGCCGCGCAGGGAACCTGCATGGGTGGCGTCCGGCTTATCGGCAATGTCCGGCTCGGTGTCAATAATTTCAAGATAGCGCTTGAAGCCGGCGATGCCCTTCGGGTAACTCTCGATTACGGCATTGATTTTTTCAATCGGCCGGAAGAAGATATTGGACAACAAGATGAAAGCGACGAATTCCCCGATCGCAAGCTCACCCTGGATAAAGAACCAGGCGCCGCAGATCATCACTACGATCGTAATCAGCCGGGTCATCATGTAGCTGACCGAAGAGCTTTTGGCCATCAGCTTGTATGCCATCAGCTTGGTCTGGCGGAACCTCTGGTTGTCTTCAGCGAACAGCACCTTCTCATGCTCTTCATTGGCAAAGGACTGCACCACGCGGATGCCCCCGACATTATCCTCAATCCGGGCGTTGAAATTCCCCACATTGCCAAAAAGATTATGGTACGTAGAGGTCATATTGCGTCCGAAGTAAATGATCACCCAGGCCATAATCGGCACAATAATGAAGGTAATCACAGCCAGCTGCAGATTAAGATCTGCCATAAGGATAAACGCACCGACCAGTGTCATTACGGCAATGAACACATCTTCCGGACCATGGTGGGCTACCTCGCCAATATCGTTAAGGTCATTGGTGATCCGCCCGATCAGATGACCGGTTTTATTGTTGTCGAAGAATCGGAAGGAGAGCTTCTGAATATGGTCGAACATTTTTTTACGCATATTGGTTTCGATGTTGATTCCCAGCATATGCCCCCAGTAAGTGACCACGTAGTTCATTACAGTTGTCAGGGCATAAATCGCGAGCAGGGCGATACAAGCCAGCAGAATCAGCGGCCAGTCCTTGCCGGGCAGCAGCTCATCGATAAAGGTATTCACAGCTACCGGAAAAGCGAGCTCCAGCAGCCCCGCCCCCACCGCACAGGAGAAGTCGAGAATAAACAGCCCTTTGTACGGCCGGTAATAGGAGAAAAAACGACGCAGCATCTCTTGCTCACTCATTTCTGTATGTATTGTTAGTTGAGATTCATTCTCAACTGTCTTATTCTTAGGATACTAAAGAGGGTTACCGGATTTGTCAACCTTTGTCATGCGCCAAGGGGCAGGAATTCGTGCCGCTTCACCCAGTCCAAGCCGGATACTAAGACATATGTTATGGATATTCCAGAAAAAAGGAGGAGTTAAGCATGAGCGAAAATGTCGGCGGATACAGCCCATTCACTTCAACTGGCGCCATTCTGGTTTTGTTCATCCTGCTCGTAATCATTACTAAATCCCTCTGGGTATAATGGAGCGGATCCATCCGGCTGAACCTGCCAGTCTCAGGACTGGCAGGAGCGGTGTACATATCGGGCGCAGAACGTTAAAAACTTATGCAATTGAAGTCAGGCGGGGTTATAATATAACAATCTGTGTGAGAAAATTGGTCTGTAGCAGCTGACAATCACCGGTTGTCAGCCGTTTGTACTGCAATCAGGAGGATCATCATGACTGTAAAATCTCAAGCCCGGACATCCGCAAAGCCAGGTATGCCCGGAAACCGAACCGCCTCCAGCCGGCTCCTGCTGGTGCTTGGAATCTTGTTTGTTGCAGCTGCCCTGCGGGCGCCGTTCACCTCTGTAGGACCGTTGCTGGGCCTGATCCGTGACGATCTGGGGCTGTCCAATACGCTGGCCGGGTTTATTACAACCCTGCCGCTGCTTGCATTTGCCCTGCTGTCGCCGTTTGCGCCGCAGCTGGCCCGCCGCTTTGGCCTGGCCAACGTGCTGCTGCTGGCCATGCTGACCTTGGCTGCCGGTATCCTGCTCCGTTCAGCTGCGGGCTCCGTTGCCTTTTTCACAGGCACCGCACTGATCGGACTGGCTATTGCGGTCTGTAACGTCCTGCTTCCCGGACTGATCAAGGGAAGATTTCCCGCACGGATCGGCCTGATGACCGGAATGTATACCGTGTCAATGAACCTGTGTGCGGCGGCAGCTTCGGGCTTCAGCGTTCCGCTTGCGGGACAAGCAGGGTTAGGGTGGCGGGGTACATTGTCGCTCTGGTTTGTTATCGCTTTGCTGGCGATACTATTCTGGCTTCCGCAAATGAAAGGCTTTGTCCAGGGCAGCGGGTCACACGCCGCCAAATCCTCGTTAAACGTCTGGAAATCACCGCTGGCCTGGCAGGTTACCTTGTTTATGGGGCTGCAATCCCTGCTCTATTATGTGCTGATTTCCTGGTTCTCGGTAATTCTGGGTGAACGCGGCATGTCGGCCGGCCACGCCGGCTGGATTCTGTCGCTGATGCAGCTGGCCCAGCTGCCGTTTACCTTTTTTGTGCCGCTGCTGGCCGGACGGATGAAGAACCAGCGCAGTCTGGTCCTAATCACTTCTATATTGTTCTTAATTGGAATCCTTGGCATCTGGCTGGGCAGCACGGCCTGGATGGCGCTGTGGGCGGTCTGCATCGGCATCGCCGGCGGCTTCGCCTTCGGGCTGGCCATGATGTTCTTCAGCCTGCGGACCCGCACAGTCCAGGAGGCCAGCGAGCTGTCCGGGATGGCCCAGTCTGTCGGCTATCTGCTCGCAGCCATGGGGCCTGCGCTGTTCGGACTGCTGCATGATGCCACGGACAGCTGGAATCTTCCGCTCGGCCTGCTGGCCGCCGCAGCTGTGCTTCTGTGTGCTGCCGGGCTGGGAGCAGGGAGAGACAGACAGGTTGGCGGCCTGTCCCAGTAACAGATGAAACAGGCTATTACATTGAAAGAGCGCACCGGTATGATGCTTCCGGTGCGCTCTTTTTTTTAGCTCTTTACAGCAACCAGCCGGATTCGCCGGTAATCCATTACCCAGACGCCGTCACGGAACAGCTGCGGTCTCAGCTCCTGCTCCATGAAGGCCAGCACTTCTTCACGCTGGACCGGGGTAAGCACACTCAGAATCCCGTCCGCGAATGTATTCAGCCAGCTCCTGAAGCCCTGCTCACCGCCGGCCAGCGGAGTCGGACGGTCATAGCAGAGTGCAAGGCTGGCAATCAGCCCGTTCTGCTCCAGCAGGGTAGTGTACTCTGCGATTCCGGGAAAATACCAGGGCAGCGCAAGCTTATCCGGGCATCCGGCCGCTGCGAAGGCGCGCGGCAGCCCCCGGGTGACCGAGGCAATATTGCCCTGGCCGCCGAACTCGGCAATAAAGCGGCCGCCGGAACGCAGGCTTGCGGCAATGCTTGCCGCAGCTCCATTGGCATCGGTCAGCCAGTGCAGGGCCGCGTTGCTGAACACGGCATCGGCAGATGGCTGAGCTATATAGCGCTGTCCGTCTGCCAGGATGAACTCAAGCTCCGGATGCTTGCTGCGGGCTGCAGCGATCATTTCAGGCGAGGCATCGATGCCGGTAACTGCAGCGCCGTAGCCGGCAATGACAGCCGCGAGGTCCCCGGTGCCGCAGCCCCAGTCCAGGATGCGCTCACCGGCTGCCGGCTTCAGCAGTTCAACCAGGGATTGGCCGTATTGTGAGACGAAGGCCATATCTGCATCATAGGTTCCGGTATTCCATTTCTGATTCATATCGGTAAAACTCCTCTCCGGTTACAGTGGGATAAGTATGTTGTAACACGGCCGGGACTTATAAGTGAAATATATAAAGATTATAAACTTAATTGTTTATACCTATTGAAGCGCGTTGAATATGCCATAGATGCTGAACAGGATAAGTACGGCAGCGGAGATTCGGCTTAGAATACGGGTGAAAGAATCAGGAAGCCTCCGGCTGATCCCTTTTATGATTAGAGCCAGGAGCAGCCACCAGCAGAAGGAGCCAAGGGCTATGCCGGCAGGCAAAAACAGGGAGCTTCCGGTTCTGCTGCCCAGGGAAGCAGACAGCGCCATGAAGCTCAGGACCGTAGCGGGATTAGCCAGCGTAAGCAGAAACGAGGTAAGCAGACTGAACAGCATTCCGCTGCGCGCAGTCTCCGGCATAGCAGCGGCTCCCGCTGTCCGCCAGGCCTTTAATCCGAGATAAGCGATGAACAGGGAGCCGAGCAGCTTCAGCGGCAAGGCATATGCAGCGGTAAAGTCGCCCACCGCCTTGAAGCCGGCCACCGTTACCAGCGCATAAAAGGCATCAGCCAGCGCAATGCCTGCCCCTGTGGCCAAACCGGCGGACAATCCCTGCCGCAGTGTCCGGTTCATGCAGAGCAGCGACATCGGACCGACCGGTGCAGCGACAATAAAGCCGAAGCCCACGCCGCCCAGCAATGCGGGCCAGAGGGTCATGATATGCTGTCTCCATACGGAAGGTGAACATTCGGTGTCTCCTTGACGGTCCCAAGGATAATGGTCGTCCTCGTCCGCACAATACCCGGCAGACCCTTCAGTTCTTCACTGATAATCCGGTCGAGGTCCCTTGTTCCCCTGCAGCGGATTTTCAGGATGTAGTCATCATCACCTGCCGTATGATGGCATTCCTGAATTTCCGGCAGCCCGTGTACGAGCGTAAGAAAAGCCTGGCGGTGTGACGGGCGTTCAAGGGAGACGGCAACGAGTGCAGCGAGGCTGTAGCCCGTTGATTCAGAATCGATCAGAGCCGTATAGCCCTTGATGACCCCTTGCTCCTCCAGCCGTCTTACACGGTCAGCGGCAGCAGGAGAGGAGAGTCCGAGTATTCCGGCCAGCTCAGACCAGGTGATCCTTCCGTTAGCCATGAGGATATTGACGATCTTTTTATCTAAAGAATCCATGTCGATAATCCTTTCATTATTAAGTTTATTTGAATTATAACTTAATAAAAATAACTTGACTATGACTTTTTTCTTATGGATTGCAGGATGATTATTGAATCAGGAGAAGATTAATAAATAATTCTTGCAATTCATCTGGAAAGAGTGTATATTCTTAATTACGGTGATTGAATCACTATGATACATAATATGCGGTCGTGGCGGAATTGGCAGACGCGCACGGTTCAGGTCCGTGTGGTAGCAATACCGTGGAGGTTCGAGTCCTCTCGACCGCATCAGCTTTATCACGAAACCCTTCAGCAGAAGGGTTTTTCGTTTTTTTAACGATCATTAATCCCTCAGTCACGCTTGTGATTGGGGGATTTTGTGCAAGCGGTGATCCGGCTCCAAACAGGACTTCAGTTCGGCAGCGGATCGGCCGAAAAAAAGGTATACTAGGAATGAGCCAACACCCCCGAATGTACAGAGGAGGCAATATCTTTGTCTGATATCCTTTATAAAACCTTATATATGCGGTCTTCTACCGGATTTGCGGTCGTTTCGCTTACGAACGGAATGATCGAGCTGGCGAATCCCGCTTTATGCAGTATGTTCGGATACAGTGAAGAGGAGTTTCTCAGCCTACGGTATCTTGATATTACCTGTATGGAGAAGAAAGACCAGGCTGACCAGGAACGGGTGATGAGGCTTCTTCTGCAGAGTCCCGGTGCGACTGTGGACAGTGAAGAACGGTTTATCCGCAAAAACGGCGAAATCTTCTGGGTCTCGCTGCACTTGTTTCTGACTTTTGATGAGGCTGCAGGCACTCCCGTCTATATGATTGCGGAATTGCAGGATATTACGGAGCGTAAAAAGGCGGAGCAAAGGGTGAGGGAAGAGTATAACCTGTATAACCTGATCACCCGGAACACTCCGGATATGATCTCCCTGGCTGATCCGGAAGGGACGATAATATATGTCTCTCCTTCCGTAGAGAAGATGCTTGGGTATCCCGCGCATGAAATGATCGGCAAAAAAAGACTTGAATATTACCACAATAAAGATGCCGCTGAGATGATGGAGCCCGGCAAGCTTTATTCAGATAAAGATGTATTTACCAGAAGGGTCCGCCATAAAAACGGCGATTATTTATGGATTGAAAGCTCCTTTCAGGTTATGCGCGATGACCGGGGGGAAGTGGAGCAGGTGCTGACTGTTGCCAGAGATATTACGGAGCGCAAGAAATATGAAGACATGCTGGCGAGTGCCCAGTTTCTGGCCAAAATGGGCTCCTGGGAGTGGAATCACGCCCGTAAGCAGATGACGGTATCCAAGGAGCTGCGTCATATTTTCGGGCATAAGGGGGACTGCAGCAATCATTCCCTGTACGATCCCAAGCTGATGCAGGACTCGATTCATCCTGAGGATTTACCTGAAGTCATGCGAGCGATACACAAATGCCTGAAATCCGGGGGGAGTGACAGCATGACCTTCCGGATCACAGCAGCAGACGGAACGGATAAATATATAAGCGCCCACTGGGAAGCGGTTCCGGATGATAACGGTAAAACAAGGCAGATCAGCGGCGTCGTCCAGGATGTGACTGCACACCGGATTATGGAGGAGCAGCTGCGCGAGAGCGAGCAGAATTACCGGCTGATATCAGAAAACTCCCAGGATTTTATCACACGGAATGCGACCGATGAGGATGCCACCTATCTGTATGCCTCCGCCGTGTGCCAGCAGATGTTCGGCTATACGCCTGAGGAGATGGTCGGCACGAAAGGGATGGGATATATTCATCCTGAGGATGAAGCCAGAGTCCGGCAGTATATAAACGACGGGATGAAAGGATTGAAGCTTGAGCCGATCGTATTCCGTTTTTTGTGCAAGGACGGGTCTTATCTGTGGGTGGAAACGACTGTGCGCCATATCCGGTACGGCCCCGGAGAAACCGCCGAAATTATCGGTGTAACCCGGGATGTCTCGGAGCGCAAGCAGTATGAGCTGAAAATGATGGAAAGCGAGAACCGCTACAAGTCATTGTTTGAATATAACCCTTCTGCCATCATAGCGATGAATCTGGAAGGCTGCATCCAGTCACTTAACGCCAGTCTGCTGCATCTGACCGGTTATTCCCGGAGCAGCCTGCTGCACTCCTTCTACAGCGAGCTTATTGATCCGGAGGAGCTGGATTTTGTTACAGAGAGATTTACACGCGCTGCCGGCGGGGAAGCACAGACCTTTGAGAGCAGGCTGATCCACAAGAATGGGCACCAGGTCGAGGTGAGTATGATTTATGTGCCGATTATGCTGGATTCCCGCGTAGTTGGTGTGTTTGCCATTACGAGCGATATCACAGAACGCAAACGGCATCTGGAACAGATTGAGAAGCTGAGCTATGAGCATGCACTGATCCTTAACTCTGTTACCGAGGGTATTTTCGGCATAAGCCTGGAAGGGGAGACGGTCTTTATTAATCCTGCTGCCTCCGCGATGCTGGGTTATGACTCCGTTCAGGCCGGAGGAAGCAGTGAGCTGCATGCGATACAGCAGACCTGGCTGGACGGAGAGCCTTACCCGGGAGGCGGCAAGACACTGCCTGAATGGTTCTCTGAGCATCTGTCCTATGAAGAGAAAGAAGGGGTATTCTGGCGTCTGGACGGCTCCAGCTTCCTCGTCAGATACCGGATGACCCCGCTATTCGACAACGGGGAGCGGAAAGGCGTTGTTGTCGTATTCCGCGATATTACCGAAGAAAAAGCTATTGTACGGGCCAAGGAGTCAGCCGAACAGGCGGACCGTGCCAAATCGGAGTTTCTGGCGATTATGAGCCATGAGCTGCGCACGCCGATGAACGGCATCATCGGGATGACGGATCTGCTGACGGGCACGGAGCTTAGTGAAGAGCAGGAATACTATACGCAAATTATCAACAAGAGCAGTGCGTCCCTGCTGCATATCCTGAACGAGGTGCTTGATTTCAGCAAAATAGAGGCTGGCATGATGACTGTCGAGCTGCAGGCCGTTGATCTCCGGCAGGTGATGTCTAACGTAACGGAAATCTTTTATCCGCGGGTAAAGGAAAAAGGGCTTGTGCTCCAGACGGAGATTGACTCTGAGCTTCCGCCGCTCCTGGTAACCGATGAGGGGAGACTGCGTCAGATTCTTATCAATCTGGTCGGCAATGCCGTTAAATTCACGGATGAAGGAACGGTCAGCATGACTGCGCGGCTGGAAGCGGTCCGGGAGAACGGTACGGTTATCCTCAAATTTATTGTAAAAGATACCGGGATCGGCATTGCCCCGGCCAGCCAGGGTCTGCTGTTCCAGTCCTTTTCCCAGCTCCATCCCTCCATTAACCGCAAGTATGGCGGTACCGGACTGGGACTTGCGATCAGCAAAAAGCTGGTCGAGCTGCTGGGCGGAGCCATCGGAGTGGACAGCCGGGAAGGGGAGGGGGCAGCGTTCTATTTTACCATTGAGGCACTGATTCCGCGGGAGGATTCTGCCAGGGAGCTCATAACGGCAGGTGAAGGGGACAAGCAGGTAACGGTGCAGAACAGGCGCAGCGAGTACTCGTTCGGTGAATTTGGGCCCCTGTCGATCCTGATTGCTGAAGATCATCCGGTCAATCTGCAGATTATGCAGGCTTTTCTCAAGAAGCGGGGTTATCATGCAGATACAGCCCTCAACGGCGAGCAGGCGGTGGAAGCGGTGCGTTTGCGCCGCTACGATCTAGTCTTTATGGACATCCAGATGCCGCTGATGGACGGTATGGAGGCAACCATGCGGATCAGGGAAGAGCACGGCCTGTATCCGGTAATTGTGGCTGCTACCGCTTTTGCCCAGAAGGAAGATAAGGAGATGTGCCTGAGAGCGGGAATGCAGGATTTCATCTCCAAGCCGATTCGTTCAGAAGAGCTGGACAGGGTGCTGCGGGAATGGTCGGCCCAGCTCCGTAAACAGGAATGACCGCGTGCGAAGGGGGACAAATAAATGAAAGGGCTCGTGTATACAGGGTTTGCGGTTATGTACGCACTGGTTGCATTTTTTGGGATAGGCCCGGTGCTGTTTGCGGACGGGACGTTAACTGAACGGATTGTGACACTTGTTGTGGTACTGCTGATCTTTGTCCTGCTTACGCTGGGCCTGCTGCTTGTGAGGAGACGTCTATCATAAACATTGACAATCTTTTCTTGGCTGGCTATATTTATATTATCCGTAATTGTTACGTATAAATATAGTCAGCGAGAGGATCTTTGCACCGGTTATGATGAAACGCGGCGATTTTATATTGATTGTTCTGGTTCTGCTGCTTGCAGGCGGAATCTATGGAGTCAAATGGCTGGACGTACGGGGGGAGCACTACGAGCAGGGGGACCTGCAGGCCGTGATTACTATCAACGGCAAAGCCTACCAGACCGTTACGCTGACCAAGGAAGAACAGACCATTGATATTCAGACCAAATTCGGCCATAACATTCTCAAGGTATACGACTATGGTATTCAGATGACCTATTCGGATGCCCCGCTGCCGATTGCGCTGGACATGGGGTTCATCTCCAGGCCGAAACAGCAGATTATCTGTATTCCGGCCAGACTGATGGTTGAGGTTGTCAATCCGGATGCCTCGATCGATAATGACGAGGAGCTGGACGCCGTTATTTAGCCTCGGTTACTCCCGGGCTGCTGCTGATCTGCTCCCAGGCGGCGACAGAATCGGCATTGGAGTAAACATAAGGCGTCGAAGGCTGAGGAATCGGAGTTACGGTCTCGGGAATAATCTGAACAACAGTTTTACCTTGATATTCAGCGGTATGAAGCTTGCCCCGCACCTCAATCCAGGTGTCTGCGGGCAGGCTTATTTGCGTCTGCGGATCAAGCAGAATGCCAAACGGCGTCGCGTCTGCCGTGCAGCACTGCACCAGAAAACGGCTTACCGCAAAAGAATCACCGCCTGCCCCCTGTTCACGGTACAGGAAGCCTGAGACTGCGACTTCCTTGCCTTCAAACTGCTCCTTATACAGGTCGATGGCCCCGAAGGTTTCGGAGAAAATCTCGGGATGCACCTGGATTACAGGCTGTTTGTACAGCTTTCCTGCAAGCTCGGCGAATTCCTCCTGGTACGGGTTTGCGGCGGCGAACCGTTCCTCCCTTCCTTCCTCAGGTGAAACGTAGGTCAGGGAAACCCCTTTTCTCGCTGCTGCAGCCGTCCCCAGCGCCCGGTCCGGCAGCACAAAGCCGAGCAGCAGCGGCAGCAGGAACAGGCCGTATAGAGCAGTACTCTTGAACATGGACCGGGGCAGCTGGTGCTCACAGTCGCAAAGTGCACTGCTTTTTCCGAAAAGGGCCTGTATTCCAAGACTTACGGCCATCAGCGACAAGGGCACCGGACAGAGCCGGATCCAGCGGGCCAGCTTGGGGGCGACATAATAGTGCAGTGCATCCTGCTGGCTTAAATGTGCAATATACAGTGCAAAACCGAGCAGAAGGACCGCCCTGAGCAGATAATGCACACGGATGCTGCGCGGGTCGTTCATAGGGACCTCCTGAAAGTGGACTAAAGCCAGAATGATGCCAGCACCGAGCCGATAAAAACGGCCGAGAAAATAAGAAAGAACAGATAAAAGGCAAATCTGGTTTTGAACAGCGAGAGCATCATCAGCGAATTTTTGAAATCAAGCATCGGCCCGAGCACCATGAAGGCCAGAAGGGAGCCGGACGGGAAGGTATGCAGGAACGTGGCCGCGACAAAAGCGTCCGAGGTCGAGCAAAGGGACAGTACAAAGGCAAGGCCCATCATGAACAGATACGAGCCCAGCGGCATGCCGCCGATGGCTTCGAGGCTGCCGTGATCCATAAAGGTCTGGATACCAGCGGTCAGCACGCAGCCGATGATTAAATATTTGCCCATCTCAAAAAATTCATCCGAAGTATGGACAAGCACGGATACGAGTCTGCCCCCGCGGGCGGAGAGTTGGTGTGCCTCGCCGCTTTCCCGCCGGATGGACAGCCGCAGCGGCGACTTGGTTACGGTAGCGTATATGATGAGCCCAACGGCTGCTGCTACGGCAAAAGCCAGTCCCATCCGTGCATATGCTAGCCAGGGGTGAGTGCGGAACGCGGTCAGTGTAGCCCCGTATACGACAGGGTTCAGGATCGGGCCTGACAGAATGAATACAATGGCGACATACAGCGGCATCCCCTTCTGCATCAGCCGGCGGACAAGCGGGATCATTCCGCATTCACAGACGGGAAACAGGATGCCGAGCAGGCAGCCGAACAGGATTGCCGGGACCGGCCGCCGCGGAATCCAGCGCGAGATCCATTCGTCCGGAACGAACACGCGCAGCAGCGAGGACAGCAGGGCTCCCAGCAGCACGAACGGCATGGCCTCCAGCAGAATGCCGATGAAGGCGGTTTTGAAGCTGTGGATATATGCGTTCTCCAGCAGCTCCGGATGCTCCGGCAGCCAGACTATGCCAAGGACGATCAGGAAGACGGCGGGAACAAGCAGCGGCAGTATTTTTAGCGGAAAAAAGGATGTCAATGCATGTTAGCTCCTTCCCGTTGCATCGCTTCAGCCAAACAGACTGGACCATTGCGCTGTCAGCTGCTGCTCATCGAGGTCCAGTCCGATGAATACAATATAAGGCTGGCCGGGGTAGCGTGATGCCTCCCACGTGATGCGGTTTCCGGCGAACTGAACCAGCTGGACAGGCTGCAGCCCGTGCTCCTGGCCGGTCAAGCGGACATGCCCCTTGGCTCTGAGCAGGCTGCTTCCCCATTGCCGGAGAAAGGCTTCAAGCTGTTCGCCGGAAATGCCCTGCTCCGCCGATTGCGGAAAGGTAAGGGTGACGGCCGATACCTGGGAATAGGAACCGCCGGTATCGGCTTCCCGCTCCTGTACGGCGGTAGCTCCCGGAGTCTGTCCGCTGTGCATTCGTTTCAGCGGAACGCCGCTGATCTGAAGCGGACTGCGCAAGGCAGCGGCATTGCGGGGCTCCTGCGGGTATATGCCGGCCAGCAGCGGAGCCAGATTGATTTCGCTGTAATGGGTGAACACAATCTCCGAGTCCGTGTTGTATTTGCGGACGGTTTTTTCAATACGCCACAGCCGCTCCGGCTCAACAAGATCGGATTTGTTGACAATCAGCAGATCGGCGCCGGCAAGCTGCTTGCGGAGCGTCCGGACCAGCTGTTTGTCAGACGAGAAACGGCTGTTGTATTCCAGTACGTTCTCCGCATCCAGTACGGTAACTGTATAATGCAAATTTACTCTCTCGCTAAGCGGCTGCTCCTGTAGCGTCAGGGCGATTTCTTCAGGATCGGCCACTCCGGTAAGCTCGATATAGATGATGTCGGGCCGCCGGGCGAGGACGGCATTTAGACTTTTCGGCAGATCCTCTTTGCGGCTGCAGCAGACACAGCCGTCCAGCAGCTTCTCCACATTGGCCCCGGTCTGCTCCTGCAAAATATATCCGTCCACGTCACGTTTGCCCAACTCATTCATCACAACACCCGCATTCAGCCCCCGTGCTTTGCTCTCCTGCAGCAGGGTGAGCAGGAGGGTTGTCTTCCCGCTCCCCAGAAAGCCGCTCAATATCATCACCGGTATCTTCATGGTCCACACTCCCGCCTTTATTTGTTATGAATCAATGCAAGAATCATAGTTTCATAATTCCATCTATACGTGCCGCCAATGGCAGAAAGACCATCTTTTTTTGAGAGATTGAGTCCGGCGCTGCTAGGAATTTTTTTGGCTGCAGACAGTTGACATTTGGGCGGAGGAGACGTTATGATGTGTAAATCGTAATATTTACGATTAAATAAAAGGAGATGAATATTGTGAGAGTAACCGTAACTTTGGCCTGCACGGAAACAGGCGACCGCAACTATACCACTGTCAAGAATAAGAAAAATAATCCCGAGCGTCTGGAAATGAAAAAGTACTCGCCTCGTCTAAAGCGCGTTACACTGCACCGGGAGACCCGCTGATTCGTCTATGGCAGATCTAAATAAAACTAATACAGTAAGGGGCATGACCATGAAAAAAATACCTGTAACCGTACTGAGCGGCTATCTCGGCTCCGGCAAAACGACACTGCTAAACCATATCCTGCAGAACAGGGAAGGCCTGAAGGTGGCCGTAATCGTCAATGATATGAGTGAAGTGAATGTGGATGCCAATCTGGTAAAGTCCGGTAACACCCTGTCACGGACAGAAGAGACACTGGTGGAGATGTCTAACGGCTGCATCTGCTGCACCCTGCGCGACGATCTGCTGCGTGAAGTAAGCAGGCTGGCTGCCGAAGGCCGGTTCGATTATATCCTGATTGAATCCTCAGGGATCAGTGAGCCAGTACCGGTGGCCCAGACCTTCACTTACGCCAATCCGGATCTGGATATCGACCTGACGGAGCTGGCCAGGCTCGATACGATGGTCACGGTGGTTGATGCGAACCGGTTCTGGCACGATTTTTCATCCGGAGACAGTCTGATTGACCGCAGTATGACCGCCGGGGACAATGATTTCCGCGATATTGTTGACCTGCTGATCGATCAGATCGAGACCTGCGATGTGCTGCTGCTGAACAAATGCGATCTGGTGGAGGAGCAGGAGCTGAACAAGCTGGAAGCCGTACTGCGCAGGCTGCAGCCTTCCGCCAAAATAATCCGCACCGTTAAGGGTGTGGTTGATCCTAAAGAAATTCTGAATACCGGCCGGTTCGATTTCGAAAAAACAAACATGTCCTCCGGCTGGATTGCGGAGCTGAACAAGGACGAGCATACGCCGGAGACGGAGGAATACGGCATCGCCTCGTTCGTCTACCGGCGCAGAGCGCCGTTTCATCCGCAGCGGCTCAGCTTCTTTTTCAGCAACTGGCCGGAAGAGGTGGTGCGGGCCAAAGGTTTGGTCTGGATTGCCGCTAAGGGCGATCTGGCGGCAACCCTGAGCCAGGCCGGTCCGTCGATCCAGTTCGGCCCGGCCGGTTACTGGCTGGCGACACTGCCCGAAGCGCAGCAGGCGGAGGTGCTGGAGACTGAGCCGGATGTGAAGGCCCGGTGGGATGAGCAGTGGGGCGACCGGATGAACGAGATCGTGTTCATCGGCATCGGGATGGACCGGGCCGCGCTGGAAACGCGGCTCGACAGATGTCTCCTGACCGCTGAGGAGATGAGTCAGGACTGGAAGCAGTTCAACAATCCGCTGCCCTGGCCGACTGAGGAGCTGCTGGCTGCGGGGCAGGAGTAGCGGCTGTTGTTTGGGGAACGGATTAGCAGCAGGATCAGGATCGGATTAATTCAGAATCGGTAAAGATCAAAGGTACGCAAAGCTGGTGATAGCTCCGCAATCGGGGAAGCCGTGTATGACAAGGTGTTTAAGCTGCCGATTCAGAGCCGCTGTAGTTTGAAAGCTATAGATGATGGCTAATTGCAACAATTATGAATTTTTTTTGCGGGTTTACAAATCGTAATAATTACGATAAACTCATTGGAGTTAAGCGTAATTATTACTAATAAAGATTTGCTGAGTCCCTTTTGAAGGTCTGTACGTTGAACGCCCGTCGCATGAACGCCTGTTGGTTGAACACCCGTCGGATGAACGTCAGTCGGATGAACGCCCGTAATGTCTCTAACGGACCCCAGCGCCGTTAATTGCCTGATAATTCACAGGAATCAACAGTTTGGAGCAGAATAAGGTCTGCTGAGTCCGTTAGAAATGGAAAGAGGCTCAGCAGGCGCAAATAACAGCATTGGAGTCCGTTAGAAGCGGTGAAGCTCGGCGAGATTTGGCGCGCTTGGCAGAGAGCCGATGAGAGCGAATGGGAGTCGATAAAACCTGATGAAAGACGACGAAATCTGATGAAAGCCTGCAAAAGCTGTAAATCAAAGTGCGACGGAGAACCGGACACCAGAAAGCGGGGCAGCAATAGCTGGCCAACAAAGTGGTGTCATAGGTGAAGAAGGGAGGCGGTTCCATGATATTGTCATCCATGCGGAATGTAGTGTTCGGCTATGATGAAGAGCCGGTCATCGACCGTCTCTCGCTGGATATTGAAGCCGGGCAGTTCATCGGTATTACCGGACCGAACGGGGCGGCGAAGACGACTCTGTTGAAGCTGATGCTGGGCCTGCTGCGCCCGTGGGACGGGACGGTTGAACTGAACGGGGAGCTGGCTGCGGACGGTAAGCTGAATATCGGCTATGTTCCGCAGCAGATTGCTTCGTTTAACACTGGATTTCCCAGCTCTGTTATTGAATTGGTCCGGTCCGGCTGCTACGGGCGGCTCGGATTGTTCCGGCGTTTCACCAGGGAACAGGATGAGCTGGTGGAGCGCTGTCTGCGCCAGGTGGAGATGTGGGATTACCGGAACCGCAGGATCGGCGAGCTGTCCGGCGGACAAAAGCAGCGGATCTGCATCGCCCGGGCGCTGACCCAGCAGCCGCAGGTGCTGGTGCTGGATGAGCCGACAACCGGGATGGATGCGGCTAGCCGCACAGGCTTTTATAAGCTGATGCGCCATTATGTTAATGCGCATGGCCGGACTGTCATTATGGTCACACACGGTCTGGAGGAAGCGGGTGCCTATCTGGACAGTGTAATCAGTCTGGAGCGCAAGGAGAAGGAGGGCTGGACATGCTTGGTTACGAATTCATGCAGCGCGCATTTTGGGCCGGAGGACTGATCGGCATTATTGGCCCCTTGCTGGGGGTCTACCTGATGCTTCGCCGCCAGGTGCTGATGGCCGATACCCTGTCGCATGTGTCGCTTGCCGGAGTGGCCCTCGGCTCGGTGCTCCAGCTTAATCCCGCGCTCAGCGGCTTTGCCGTCGCGGTTGCCGGCGGACTGGTCATCGAGCAGCTCCGCCGTTCTTACCGTACATATAGTGAGCTCCCTGTGGCCATTATCATGACGACAGGGCTCGCACTGGCTGTTGTGCTGATGAGTCTGAAGCAGAATCTGAGCAAAAGCTTCAGCTCATACCTGTTCGGCTCCATTGTCGCCGTCAGTGATACCCAGCTGAGGCTTATCGCGGTTGTTGCGGCTGTTGGCCTGGCTTATTTCATTGTGCTGCGCCGGCCGCTCTATAGCCTGACTTTTGATGAAGAGACTGCCAGCATCAGCGGTGTCCGTACAGGACTGCTGTCCTTTTCGTTCGCGGTGCTTACAGGCATGACCGTTGCCGCTGCCATGCCTGTTGTTGGTGTGCTGCTGGTATCTGCGCTGATCGTTCTCCCGGCGTCTCTCGCCCTGCGCATTGCCTCGGGCTTCACCGCAGCCATTCTGATTGCGGTATCTGCCGGACTGCTCGGCGTGTTCAGCGGTCTGACTGCCTCCTACTATATAAATACGCCTCCCGGAGGCACGATTGCGCTCATTTTGCTGCTGTTCCTGCTGGCAGCCATTGCTGCACAAAGGCTGATCAGGCTGAAACGCCGCCACAGTAAATACCGGAATCCCCTGCACAGCGGGAAATCCGTTCAGGAAATATAGAAATCATATAAAAGAAAAGGAGTGTTAAACCTCATTATGCTAACGTTCAAAATCCGTCATCTTGCGGCCCTGTCCCTGTCGGCCCTGCTGATTGCCGCGGGTTGCGGCAGCAATAACAGTCCCACTGGCAATGCTGCTGCCACAAACGCCGGCGGTAACGCCAATACAGCCGCTGCTGATACGGGCGCAGCTCCCGCTGACAAGCTGGACATCAAAGTAAGCTTTTACCCGATGTATGAGTTCACCCGGCATGTTGCCGGCGATCTGGCCGATGTGGAACTTCTGGTACCGGCAGGTGTCGAGCCGCATGATTGGGAGCCGACAGCCCAGGACATGGCCCGGATTACAGACGCGGATATGCTTATCTATAACGGGGCCGGGATGGAAAGCTGGACCGCCCAGGTACTGGACAGTGCATCCGGCAGCAAGCTGATTGCTGTTGAGGCAAGCAAAGGGCTGGAGATTATGGAAAGCGCCGAAGGGGAAGAAGCCGGTCACGATCATGAGCACGCGGAAGAAGCTCACAGCACTGATGATCACGATCATGAGCACGCGGAAGAAGCTCATAGCACTGCTGATCACGATCATGAGCACGCGGGAGAAGCTCACGGCACTGATGATCACGATCATGAGCACGCGGAAGAAGCTCCAGGCACTGCTGATCACGATCATGAGCATACGGAAGAACCCCATGGCACTGATGATCACGACCATGCTGAGGCAAGCCATACTCATGATCATGGCGGACTCGATCCCCATGTCTGGCTGGCGCCTTCCCTGGCGATTCAGGAGGTGCGTACCATAGAAGCGGCGCTATCCGCAGCGGCCCCGGCGCATGCTGCTGCATTCAAAACGAATGCCGACAGCTATATTGCCGAGCTTGAGCAGCTGGATAAGGACTTCAAAGACGGGCTGGCGAGTACCAAGCGGAAGGATTTCATAACCCAGCATGCCGCCTTCGGCTACCTTGCCAAGGAATACGGCCTGACTCAGGTGCCGATTGCCGGCCTGTCTCCGGAGCAGGAGCCCTCCGCTGCCCAGATGGCTGAAATTGTTGAGTTTGCCAAGGCCAACGATGTCAAAACAATCTTTTTCGAAACTCTAGTGTCATCCAGTGTAGCCGAAACTATTGCCCAGGAAATTGGAGCGAAGACAGCCGTTCTGAACCCGATTGAGGGTCTTACAGATGAGGAACGCAGCAGCAATATGGATTATATATCCGTTATGCGCCAGAATCTTGAAGCGCTGAAGATAGCATTAAATGAATAGAGCAGCCGGGTTATCCGGAATAGAGAGGAGTTCATATGTATGGCAAAGAAATCCAAGGTGGTAAAAGAGCTTAAGCGCCAGGAGCTGGTCGCCAAATACGCGGACAAACGCAGAGAGCTGAAGGCAAAGGGAGATTATATGGCTCTGCAGAAGCTGCCGCGCGATTCCTCGCCGACACGCCGGAAGAACAGATGCGCTGTTACAGGCCGGCCAAGAGGGTACCTGAGCAAATTTAAGGTATCCCGGATAGTGTTCCGTGAGCTGGCGCTGAAGGGTCAGATTCCCGGCGTCACCAAATCCAGCTGGTAGTATGGCGGTACGTCAGCAGGCTTAAGACAAAACAGTATACCTGTTATGAGAAAAACAGCCATTTCCGGTATTTCCGGCAACGGCTGTTTTTACTGTATGTAAATTCCTTTACCTAAGCAGTCCTGTAAATTAAGATAGGAGAAAAGGAGGCGGGAAAATGAGCTATATCAATACGTTTATCCGTGTCGCCGCAGATTGTCCGGTTGAGACAGGCATCGTACCGGTCACCTCAAAACCGCAGCTGCCTGCACATATCATCCAGTATGAGCTGCTTGCAGAAGAACCCTACCGCTATACGCATGAGGAGCTGCTGTATGAGGTCCATGTGCGCCACAAGCAAATTCCCGAGGATGAGCGCATCTCCCGCCAAACTGAAATATGGGCAGAGCTTTTCTCCAGGAAGCATCCCTGCCTGCGCGCCTCCATGCTGCCCAAACGCTACGGCTGGGGTGTCCATTATGATGCAGAGGGCAGAATTGCCATCTATGCAATGGAATCGCCGGAATACGACCGCTATACTTCCGGGGAGGACAGCGGGCTGACCCTGCTGAATGCAATGCGGAGCAAACGGGGCTAGTGCCCGAAAGGAGAATACAGCTGTGTATAAAAATATTGAAGAGCTGACCCTGAACACCTGGCCGGCGGAACAAAGTGTGCTGCTTGAGGGCTGGATTCTGCGGTCAGCCTCGGGTTATACGAAACGGTCGAATTCTGTTAATCCCTTATACGGGCCATCAGAGACGGGGCATGGCCATGATGTGAAACAGAAAATCCTGCTATCTGAGCAGTATTATCAGCGGGCCGGGCTGCAGGCGGTTTTCAAAATCACCCCCTATATCCGCCCTGCCGGCCTGGATGATCTGCTGGAGGAGCTGGGCTACCGGATGGACAGCCCCTCATCCGTGCGGATTCTTGACCTGGAGCAGCTGCCGCCGCTGCAGAGCCGGCATACGCTCGTAATCAGCGGGCAACTGACAGAGGACTGGCTCGCGGCCTTCTCCCGCCAGGCGAAATTGACCGGCACAGAGCCGGATACCCTGTGCCGGATGCTGGCCGCATCCAGCCTGCAGCAGGGATTTGCGCTGCTGCTGAAGGACGGCGTGCCGGCAGCCTGCGGTCTTGGTGTAATACAGCATGGATATATCGGGCTGTACGATATCATTACAGCACCCGAATACCGGAGGCAGGGACTGGCAGAGGAGCTGATTCTCGGACTGCTGCACTGGGGGTGTTCGCAGGGTGCGTCAGCTTCATTTTTACAGGTGGTGCTGGCAAATGCCGGCGCTTCCGCATTATATGACAAGCTGGGCTATAAAGAAGTCTATCAATACTGGTACAGGATTAAAGACTAGATTCCAACAGCAAAATTCAGGCAGCAAAGGAGATAACCATGTCACAATATTGGAGCGGACGCTTTGCCCGGGAAGGCATGATATGGGGGAGTGAGCCCAGTCCGACGGCCTGGCAGGCGGAGAAGCTTTTTAGAGCGGAAGGTGTGGAATCGGTGCTGGTTCCGGGTGCGGGCTACGGACGCAATACCAAAGTGTTCTCGGCAGGGTTTACAACCTACGGGATTGAGATGAGTACGGAAGCCCTGGAGCTGGCGGCGGAGTGGGACCCGGAGACTACTTTTATTGCCGGATCGGCACTGGAGCCGCAGCTGAATGTACAAGTGGATGCTGTATACTGCTACGATGTGCTTCATTTATTTCTGGAGGCGGAACGCAGGCAGCTGATTGCCGCATGTCTTGCCCAGCTCAAGCCCGGCGGACTTCTGTATTTCACCAGTTTTTCTGATGAAGACACGAACAACGGCCGCGGCCGCAGGCTTGAACCGGGGACCTATGAGTACAAGGAAGCAAAGTACGCCCACTTCTTCAGTGATGCTGATTTGAGAGACCATTTTACCGGAACCGAAATAAGAGAGACCGGATCGTTCCCCGAGAGTCTGCACAGCAGCCAGGGCGGGTCCCATGAATACATACTGCGGTACATCATCGCACGCAAAACAGACTAGCCGCAAAAGACGCCAATAGGCCCTCCTTTTATAGAAAGAAGGGCCTTAAGTATAGTTGTCTCCAAGGTGTAAAAAGATCATCCGGGCGCTCAGTCCGCTATCTCAGCTCACAATCAGCGAATAAAATATGCCGCGGAATCCGGAAAAAGCTCTCGGCCTTTTCCTGCAGGGCCAGGGTTGGAAGATGGCATTGGTGCAGCCACTTGCGGAAGGTGCCCGGGTGAACGCCGATCCAGATGCTGACATCGGTTACAGAGAAGTCATACACCATGCACAGCCCTGTCAGAATGACGTTATTCTGCGGAGAATGGGCTAGCGTTCTTTTCATAAAGCGTGACGGGGTAGGCTGGCAGACAATCGGACTTTGCCGCAGAAGTGCTTCGTTGAACAGGATATGGGACGGATACCCCAGCAGACGGCAGACCTTGTCCAGATTGTTTCTGGAAGGGATGCGGCCCTCGTACACCCAGGCGCTTACACTGCGCGAGGAGACGGAGAGCTCTTCCGCAAGCTTGGATAATTTAATGTCCTTGGCCATCAGAACGGCCAGCAGCACCCGGTTGCGGATCTGGCTGCGCTTAGGTCTGCGGAACCGTTTTACACGTACGCCCTGTCCAAGATATTTGCGGTTGATCAGAGACCAGGCCTGAATTTTGTGAGGTTCTTGTTGATTCTTAGGCATACTTCCTCCGAATTTTTAACGTTATACTACAATACTTTCCGGTACGCTGCAATGGTTAATGCTGTAATTGCTGACATGGGGGTTAAGTTTCTTTCAGAAGTGTTACCGTTATGATATATTTTTAGTAATCAAATTTACAATACTCACAGCAGGGAGCGAAATAGATGATCAAGCATATCGTATTTTTCAAACTGAAAGACCGGTCTCCGGAGAGTGTGGCCACTACAGTCGGAGTACTCCGCAACATGGAAGGCAAAATTCCGCAGCTGCTATCCATTGAGGTTGGTGCCGATGTGATTCATTCGGAGCGGTCTTTTGATATCGCACTGGTGACCACTGTTGCTTCACTCGAGGATCTGCAGGCTTACCAGGTTCACCCGGCCCATAAGGAAGTTATCGCCCACATTAACGAGGTTAAAGAGCTTTCAGTCGCTGTGGACTACGAAATCTAAAGAGCTGCCGGCTGCGGCAGGGTTCCCATTTTATACCGGAAGCGGTGATGTAAATGCGTGAGCTTGAGTATCCGATGGAAGCATTGACGTACCTGGTCGTTTTTCTGGCCGCCTGCTTCATCATGCTGTTCTGGCTGAAACGCCGGGGCAGACGCGGCAAGTAAGTATAGCACATTAACATTCTTCCATACCACCTGACTTGGAGGGTTCAGCTGTGTACTATGTTAACCGGAAGCAAATTGAGAATATACTGGATCAGATTCCCGCGATCGGGGCCGGTCTGCGCAGTGCTGCGGATTCCTGGGATGGGGGCATTATGAACGGACTTGTGCAGGAGCGTTGTCTGCATCTGGGGATCGAGGTAGTGACGGATGTCGGAAGCTGCCTGATTGACGGCTTCATTATGCGCGATGCGGGAAGCTATGAGGATATCATTTCGATTATCAATGACGAAAAAGTGCTCGGGGACAGCGGAATCTACGATACCCTGATTGAACTGGTAGCGCTCCGCAAGCCGCTGGTGCAGGATTATTATGTCTGGGAACGGAGCAGGCTGCACCCGCTGACCGTGAAGATTCCGGATGTTCTGGACCGTTTCGCCCTGGAAGTGCGCCGGTATCTGGATCAGGAGCTGGGTGCTGAGCTGACGGTCTGAGCCGTATCCGTCGATGGAACGTCAGAGCCGGAATACACGGCTTACAAGCCGTAAGGAGAGGAGGTGCCTGAACATGAAAAAAGGGCAGGAGAGCGGTTCGACAAGACGCAATATAATGACGCTGCTCAAAATGAAGGGGCCGTTGACCATCGGCGCACTGGCCGAGGAGCTGGGGATTACCGAAATGGGGGTCCGGCGTCATGTTTTGCAGCTGGAGCAGGAATCATTGGCCAAAACCAGAGTCGTCCGCCAGGCAATGGGCAGGCCCCTGCATGTGTATTCGCTGACGGAGCGGGCCGAGGAGCATTTTCCCAAAACCTATCACAATCTGGCGCTGGAGCTGCTGCGGGAGCTGGATCATACGAGCGGGATTGAGGCGGTCAACGTGCTGTTTGAAGGCCGGCGCAGACGGATGCTTGCCCAGTACACGCCGATGATGGAAAACCGGAATCTGGAGGAACGGGTAGCTGAGCTGTCCTCGATCCAGAATTCCGGCGGATACATGGCCGAGTGGAGCAAGGAGGAGGACGGCAGCTTTGTGATGCGGGAGTATAATTGCCCGATCCGCCAGGTTGCATCCCAGTACCGCAAAGCCTGCCAGTGTGAACAGAGCCTGTTCGAGGAGCTGCTTGGGGCAAAGGTGACGCGCAGTGAATGTATGGCTGAAGGCGGCCAGTGCTGCCGGTATGCAATTACACCGGATCCCGGTCATCCGGCCAAACGGGACAAAACCTACGAAAAGTCTTCCTGAACCAGTCACAGGACAAACTCTCTATGCTTATGATATAGCAGAACTAGGCGAACGCCCGGGGGTGACGGGCAGAGGCACTTTGAATCCAAAGGAGAGATTGATGATGAAAAAGGATACCAAAAGCTTGCTGTGGGGAATTCTGGCAGGTAGTGTGGTCGGTTCAGTGACTGCGCTGCTGTTCGCCCCTAAACCGGGAAAAGAGCTGCGCCAGGACATTGTGGACGGAACGAACGGTGCCATTGATAAAGTGCAGGAAATTGCAGGTGCAGCAAGTGAAAAAAGCTCGGAGCTGTACGGGAAAGCCAAAGACGCAGTGGAATCTGTCGTCAGCGAAGTGAAGGAATGGAGCAAGCAGTATACCCAGATTGATGCGGAGGAAGAGATTGCCGTGGTTAGCGGTATTGTTGCCGAAGAAGCTGCCGTGAGCCTTGATGAAGCTGAAACCGCTGAAATTATTGCGGCTGCTGCTGAGGATGCCCAGGATACGGCTGACGCCGGAGACAGTGCGAATGCTGTGCTGGAAGACGGTTCTGCTGCAAAAGATGACAAGGACGGCGTTCTCTAATATCAGGGCAGAGCAGCCGGTGTATGGTTAACTCAGGGGGAACCGGTTGCTCCCTTTGCCGGAAAATAAGGCTGGCTGAGTATCAAATAAATAGGCTGAAGCCGGCCTCCGGCCGCTTGCCGCCGCTTCTCGCATATCTTGCGGGAGGCGGCTTTGTATGTTTCCGGGGTCCGGGTAAAGTAGCTGAGCCAGTTTCTTTCAAGACCCGCTTTGTGGGGTTATTTTTAATCCTTCCTTGAACTGGAGCCCTAAAAAGAGTATTATCTGCAATTGGGGCTCAAAGTCAGGTACACTTGTGTCTGACCTTACATAAGCTACACAAAACAAGTAAAAGGAAGCGGTGTGTTCGTGCAGCAGGCTATAGCTATACTAGACTCAGGTGTGGGGGGGCTTACGGTTGTCAAGGAAGTCATGAGACAGCTTCCCAGGGAAAAAATCATTTATTTCGGTGATACTGCCCGTGCCCCTTACGGACCCCGTTCGACAGAAGAAGTGAAATTGTTCACTGAACAAATCGTTGACTATTTAATTCAATTCAATCCCAAAATGATAGTAATTGCCTGCAATACTGCAACAGCAGCAGCGCTGGATTATATATCGGCGAAGGTGTCCATTCCGGTTATCGGTGTGATCCATCCCGGAGCCCGCGCCGCAATCAGCGCCACCAAAACGGGGCGGGTCGGTGTTATCGGGACGGTCGGTACGATCAAGAGCGGGGCGTATACCGCTGCGCTGAAGGAGCTGTCTCCATTCGTAGAGGTGGTCAGCCAGGCTTGTCCGGCGCTGGTGCCCTTTGTGGAGCAGGGCATGTTCCGTTCCGAGGAGAGCCATATTGCGGTAGCAGAGTCGCTGAACGGCATGAAATACGAGCCTATCGACACTATGATTCTCGGCTGCACTCATTATCCTTTTCTCGTAGAGCCGATTGGCAAAGTAATGGGTCCGGGAGTGAAGCTGATCAGCTCGGCGGATGAAACCGCGCGTGAGATCAGCACGATTCTCTATGACAAAGGCCAGCTGGCGCGGGGGGATGAAACCCCGATTCACCAGTTTTTCTGCAGCGGCGACGCCGAGATGTTCCAGCGGATCGCCCGTGACTGGCTCGGCGAGCAGCTCAAGCGGACGCCCGTAGTCTGGCAGGTGTCCTCTCTGTAAGCTTAGGTGTTTGGAATAGGGACAAACCTCTAAGCGCAGAAGTCATTAAACCGGGAGATGATCCCGGTTTTTTTGAATTTTAGGGGTGTTGGAGGAGAAAGAGTAAAGAGGCTTTGTTTCTAGCAGAAGCGGGCAAACGTGCAATATGAGAGGAATGAGAGGGAAACATCCCTTTGATTTCGATATCGCCGTTAGACAACGTCCCGTCGCCAGACTCATTCCACTTATCGAACCAACGCCTTCCAAACAGACCCATTCCAGTTAACCGAACCAACGTCCTACAAACAAACCTATTCCAGCCACTCGAACCAGTCCCTCAGAGTTACCGGTAATTATACCCCCGAATTGATATAAAACGAGTTAATATTGCCGAGAGGACAGTATCCAATTTAACGAACTTTCCGCCACAGACACCGTCTCAATAAACTACCGCTTCGCTATTTTTCACAACCTAGCTACTAACAGACCGTTCGCGACACCTTACAAACTAATCTATCTATGTTAATTACTGTATTTATTGTTTACTCCACCACAATCCGGCGCCTGTCCCCAGTTGATCCCGCAGCAATCCCCAAGACATCCCGCAGCAATCCCCCTGGCACCGCCTTGCTTTATTCCTTTCCGTCCTTTGAATGCGGTTACATTTTTTTGCCGTGGTCAGGCTAACCGGAGTGCTTTTCGTTCATGCCGGGTAATGGGGGCTGCATACAATAGAGAGAGGCTGTGTCCCTTAGACTTGGCAGGGATGACGGCAACCAGAGGGTCTGAGAGGATGAGGCATATGCAGCAATATATTGCCCGCAAGGGAGATACAGTCAGCCGGATTGCCGCCAGGCATGGACTTACGCCGGAGCATGTCATTCAGGGCAACCCGTGGGCCGGGAAGCAGCCCTACCTGTACCCGGGGCAGATCTTGTTTCTGCCTTCTGCACCGCGTAAACGCTACTCCGTACAGGTAGGCGACGATGCGGCATCCATCGCTGCCTTGTTCGGAGTGGATACAGCTGAGCTTGAGCGGCTGAATCCGGGGGTTACTACCGGACGCTATTGTAGTCCTGGAAAAGTGCTGGTTATTCCGCAATCCACATCAGGCAGTATAGTGGCGGTCAACGGTGAATATGGTCCCGTTCAGGCCGATGAGGATGTCAGGCTGCTGACGCAAAAATATCCCTTTATCACCTCCAGCAGCATTGGAAGAAGTGTGTTAGGCAAGCCCCTGCAACTGCTGCGGATCGGCAGCGGCCCCCGCCATTTGCATGTGAATGCCGCTCTGCATGCCAATGAATGGCTGACCTCCCCTTGTCTGATGTCGTTCATTGAGCAGTATGCGGAAGCCTATGCAACCGGCAGGGGCTGGAACGGGCATGATCCCGCGCTGTGGTACCGGGACTGGACGGTGCTGGCGGTGCCGATGGCCAACCCGGATGGTGTGGAGCTGGTGCAGGAAGGGGCACTGCCGGATCATCCCTATTACGCGGAGCTGATGAAATGGAACTGCGGCCGCCGCAGCTTCCGCCACTGGAAGGCCAACATCCGCGGGGTGGATCTCGGCGACCAGTTCCCCGCCCACTGGGAGGAGGAACGCCAGCGGCGGCAGATACCCGGCCCTGCACCGCGTGACTACAGCGGCCCTGCACCGCTGAGTGAGCCTGAAGCAGCGGCGCTTGCAAAACTTGCCGAGTGCTACCCTGGTGAAGCAGCCGTCTCTCTCCATAGCCAGGGAGCTGAGATCTACTGGAACTACCGGGGATATGAGCCTCCGGGAAGCAGGGAGCTGGCGGCGCGGCTGGCGGCGGCAAGCGGCTACAGGGCGGTAGAGCTTACCGGAAGCGATGCCGGTTACAAGGACTGGTTCATCCAGCAGTTCCGCAGGCCGGGCTTCACGGTTGAGCTTGGAACCGGCAAAAACCCGCTTCCGCTGGAGGATTTCGAAGACGCTGCCCTGGAAACGGGACTTATTATCGCGGAAATTCTTTCGAATTTGCATAAAGTTTGAAACAAAAGCTGCAAATTTGCGTAATATAACAGCAAAGGGTACGGCCGCAAATCTAATTTTGGGTTGCTTCGCGGCCGTGTCCTTTTCTATGTTTCTATTTCTAAAAGCCGGCTGTACACCCTTTAAAGGTGCACAGCCGGCTTTTTTGACGCTTTGGGGCAGAGCCGAGGTCAAAATATTGCACATTAACGCGTATGAAAGCTGTACCGTATTCTCAAAAGTCTCTTGCTAAAATGAGATTTATAGAAGAACGGCAGCCGGAGGATTCCAGTGGAGAACGGAGAAAGCCGGCTGCCGGGGAAGAGAGGACTGCATGATCAACGATACGTATACGCTGAATAGCAAAACATTACCGCTGAATTCCTCCTTTGACGTAATTGTCGTCGGAGGCGGTCCGGCGGGCTGCACCGCTGCAGCTGCGGCTGCGAGAGAAGGGGCGAGAACGCTGCTGGTGGAGGCGACCGGCAGTCTTGGCGGAATGGGAACCTCGGGTCTCGTGCCGGCCTGGTGCCCGTTCTCTGACAAGGAGAAGATGGTTTACAGGGGACTTGCAGCCCGGGTGTTCGACACTTTAAAAGCACAAATGCCCCATGTACAGAAGGAAGCTATGGATTGGGTGCCGATTGATCCGGAGAAGCTCAAGGTGGTTTTTGACGGTCTCGTAGCCGGAGCGGGCGCCAATATCCTTTTTCAGACGATGCTGGCCGGTGTCGAGAGGGATGAGGAGGGCAATATTACAGCGCTCCTCCTGTTGAACAAGGCCGGATTGCAGGCATTCCGCGCAGCTGTCTATGTGGACTGTACAGGCGATGGTGATGTGGCGGCCTGGGCAGGCGCCGAGTACGCCAAGGGGGATGAGGAGACCGGTGAGCTTCAGCCGGCCACACATTGCTTCATTCTCGGCAATGTGGATGATTATGCGTACCTTAATGGTCCGTTACTGCATGCCGAGAACCCGCACAGCCCTATACATGAGGCAGTCGCCTCCGGAAGCTATCCGGGTATTCCTGACACTCATATCTGCAACAACATGATAGCCCCGCGCGCCGTGGGCTTCAATGCCGGGCACCTCTGGGGAGTTGACAACACGGACCCGTTCTCGGTATCGGAGGCGCTGGTACAGGGCCGCAGGATGGCGGCCGCATACCGGAATATGCTTGCTGCTGTCCAGCCGGCTGCCTTTGGCAATTCGGTTGTGATGAGCACAGGCACACTGATTGGAACACGCGAATCCCGGCGGATTACCGGTGATTATATCCTCACGGCTGAGGATTACATGGCCCGCCGAAGCTTTGACGATGAAATCTGCCGCAACAGCTATTTCATTGACGTACACGGTACGCAGAAAGAGCAGCAGAGCGGTGAAGGATCAGGCCTGTCCATTACCCTCTACGGACCCGGAGAGTCGCACGGTATTCCTTACCGCTGCCTTACGCCGCGCGGATTGCGTAATGTGCTGGTGGCCGGCCGCTGCATCTCCAGTGACCGCCGGGTACTGGGCAGTGTCCGGGTCATGCCGGTCTGCCTGGCCATGGGGGAAGCGGCCGGGCTGGCTGCAGCGCTCGCTGTGAAGCACAACGGCGGCGATGTTCATGCAGTTGATGTAGGCCGGCTGCGCAAACGGCTCAGAGAAGAAGGCGGCTATTTACCGCCAACCGATGCTGAGAAGACAGAGGGGGGAATGCAATGAGCCAGCACGCGATCCTAACGGAGACAACCAAACCGCAGCCGAAAGTATTCTGGACACGCAAAAGACGCGAGCAGCTGGCCGGATGGCTCTTCATCGCCCCGGAAGTCATCGGGATGCTGGTCATCGCTGTGTTCCCCCTCGTGTTCAGCCTGATCCTTAGCCTGACGGAATGGAATCTGGTCGGCGGCTTGTCTGCGATCCACTTTGTGGGACTGGATAATTTCGTCGAATTATTCAGGGACAACCGTTTTTTGCAGGCGCTGAAGAACAATGTGCTGTTCACCCTCGGGACCGTACCGGTCACCATGCTGCTCGGGGTGGTGTTCTCTGCACTGATCCATAAGAAGCTGTACGCCAAGACCTATTTCAAAGTGGCTTTTTTCGTGCCCTATATCTGTTCTACGGTCGCAATAGCCGCCGTCTGGCAGGCGCTTTATCACCCGTCCAAGGGTCCGGTCAACCAGATTCTGATGCAGCTCGGGCTGTCTGATCCGCCGCGCTGGCTGGTGGATACCAGCTTTTCGCTGATTGCAATCATGATTATCTATATCTGGCAGCTGCTCGGCTATCAGATCATTATTTTTCTTGCCGGTATGACGAATATACCTGAAGAGCTATATGAGGCCGCGACAATTGACGGGGCAAGCGGGATCGGACAGTTCCGGCGCATAACACTGCCGCTGCTTGGACCGACCACCTTTTTCCTGGCGATCACTAGCACGATTTCATCATTCAAAATTTTCGATATGATCAAATTCCTGACCGACGGGGGACCCAATTATTCCAGTACGGTCATTGTGTACCAGATCTATGAGGAAGGCTTCGAGCGGTTCAAGATGGGGTACGCCTCGGCCATGTCCTGGGTACTGTTCCTGATCATCATGCTGGTCACGTCAATTACCTGGATAACCCAGAGCCGTAAAGTCCATTATTAGACGACAGGGAAAGGAACAAACGTTATGACCCAAAAAAAAGTAAAACCCGGCAATCTGCTCCTTACAGCCCTGTTCGCGGTTCTCTCCGCATTCTTTCTTATGCCGCTGGTATGGATGCTGTCCGCTGCTTCCAAGACGGAACGGGAGGTCTGGACCTTTCCGATTCAATGGATTCCGCAGGACTGGAACCTGATTGCAAACTTTAAGGCTGTGTGGATGGGCGATGTTGCATTTGGATTATTTTATATGAACTCTGTCAAAATCGCCCTGATATCCACTATAGCGACCATTGTGATTTCAGCCATGGCCGGATACGCGCTCGGGAAGCTTGATTTCAAGGGAAGATCGCTGATCTTTACCCTGATGCTTGCCTTTATGATGATTCCCGAGCAGGCGACGCTCGTTCCGCGCTATATTATGATTAAGGAGCTTGGACTATATGATTCCCACACTGCACTAATTCTGATGGGCATGTTCTCCAGCTATTTCACTTTTCTGCTGCGCCAGTTCATGGTCGGCATCCATAATGACATGCTCGAAGCAGCCGAACTGGACGGTGCCGGTTTCTTCCGGATTTTCTGGAGCGTAGTGCTGCCGCTTAGCCGGCCGATTCTGGCTACAGTTGGGATAATTAAGTTCATCTGGACCTGGAATGATTATCAGGGACCGCTGATCATGCTGAATTCAACGAAGCTGTACACCATTCCGCTGGGCATGCAATTTTTCAAGGAAGAGTTCGGAACCCGGATCTCGGTCATGATGATGGCTTCGGTAGCTGCGATTGTACCGCTGCTGGTGCTGTTTCTGGCGCTGCAGAAGCAGGTCATAGACGGGATTGCCATCGGCGGAGTCAAGGGCTAGAAGGTCAAAAAAGTGTACGCCAGAACCGCAAAGCTGTACACGGTATCAGCTTCTTTAAGATTGTATAATGAGCCTGCAGCAACCAAATCAAGGGGGAATTGCTTTGAAAAAACTATCATTAGCGCTAGCCAGTATGCTCCTTATGCTCTCCGTCACCGCGTGCGGCGACGGCAGCAGCAATTCATCTGCCGCAACCGATGCGCCTGCACCGGCTGCCGGCAGCGGCAGTACTGAACAGCCAGCGGGCAAGACAAAGATCAGATTCTACACATTCAAGGCAGATAAACCGGAGGAGCCTATCTATCAGGCGGTTCAGTCGTATAATGAATCCCAGGACAAGGTGGAAGTGGAGTATAAATCGCTGGTGCAGAACAGCGACAGCACCGAGTTCATGAAGAAGCTGGATATTCTGGTTGCCGGAGGCGAGGTCGTTGATGTATTTATGACCGGCAACGAGGATGAGCTGCTGGAACGCGCATCACGCGGTGTTGTGGAACCGCTTAACTCTTTCTTTGAGCAGGAGAACATCACTCCGGAGGATGAATATTCCAAGCTTTTGAAGCTGGATGATCAGGTATACGGCATTCTGCCGAGCTCCACGCAGTGGCTGACGGTATTCAATAAGGATCACCTGGAGGCTGCGGGCCTGACCCTGCCTGAAATGGGCTGGACCTGGGATGATTTCCGTGATTATGCCAAGAAGCTGACTACAGATGAACACTATGGGACTTATTTTCATACCTGGGGTGAATATCCGAACATCATCGCTTATACCGAACGGCCGCATCCGCAGCTGAACGCTGATTTGAAGCCGATTTTTGATGACCCGTCCTTCGAGTATTTCTTCAATCTCCGCCGCGTTATGGAGCAGGAAGACAAGAGTGTCGAGCCGTATGCGGATGTGCTGGCCTCCAACTATCATGTGCTGCAGCAGTTTTTTGCCGGAAATGCCAGTATGCTGGCTGTCCCGAGCTATGCGGTCAGAGCAGCATTGAATCTGGAGAAATTCCCGCATGAGTTCCAGACGATGTACGCTCCGCTGCCGCGGTCTGTTGATACGCAGGAGGTAGGCATGACCAATATTTCCGGCGGTGGGCTGGCGATGGGTGCCAAATCGGAGAACAAGGAAGCGGCCTATGATTTCATCCAGTGGATGGCCAAGGAATCCTATAAATTCACGAAGGAAATCCCGGCGTTCAAGGGTGTGGACGGAGCGGAATTAATCAAGGGCTTCTTCGGCGAAAATGAAGATCTGATCGATACTGCATCCTTGTCCAAAACGCTGTTTGATCCGAATATTAAAATGCCGGATACGTTTAATGTACCTTACGGCAACGAATTAAAGGCTATTGTCGAGAACGGCTTTGCCAGCTATATCCTGGATAACCGCAGCTTCGAAGACATTAAGAAAGAAATGACAGCGGAAGTGGAAAAGGTCGTTTCAGCCAATAAACAATAAAGAAATCATCAGAAGGCGGCAGCGGTTATGGATTATAATAGGAACGTTAAATCTACATCAGAGCACAAGGTGGAGACAATATGAAATGGTTAAGCCGTTTTTCCTTCCATCGCAGACTGCAGTTCACGTTCCTGGTCCTGATTCTGCTGCCTTTTATTGTAGTCACCTTCTGGTCTTACACCTCGGTAAGAGAAAACGTTAGTGATAAGATCACCCGCTCCAACGAAGAGACCCTGAAGGTAATCGCCAATCAGCTTGAAAAGACCGTGGATAACATTTCATTTGTCTCCGTCTATTTCTCCGAGGCCTATGATCCGGCGGTACTGGAAAGCCTGCGCTATCTTAAGGATGCCGGACATTTCGGCAGCTATGGGGTGTATACCCACTACAATAAGCTCAAAACTACGGCCAATATACTATCGGTGCAATCACTCGATGCCGAGCTGCAGATTATGCTGGTCAACCGGGACAACCGGATTCTGATCGGCAATCAGGATATCCCCGTATTTTCGGAGCTGCCGGAGCGTCTTCTGCAGGAAAGCAGCAAGCTGGATGAGCAGGAGAAAATCACGCTGCAGTGGTTTCCCTACGGCGGAGACCCTGCTGCACCCGACTATTATTATGCTGTGCGCTTTATAACCGACCCGCTTAATCAGGAGAAGCTTGCGACACTGTACGCGGGGATTCCAAGCCGCTATTTTGAGGAGCTGCTGGATACAGGCAACAGCGCAAATCTCATCTCACTCGTGGATCAGGCCGGCAGACCTATCGCGAGGCTGGGTTCAGCCGGAGCTGCGCAGGAGAAATCTTTTCTGGTCAGCGAGGTGCGTATTCCTAAGGTAGGCTGGCTGCTGTCCGGGCGGACACCGCGCAGCTCTGTTGACAGCCACATTAACAGGGAGTTTCTTATTTCCATTTCGGTTGTCGGCTTGTTCTTTTTGGCGTTTCTGATTCTGTCCATGCTGTGGGCGGGGCATATCAACAAACCGATCAGTCTGCTGCGTACAAGCGTGAAGCAATATGTCGGCGGCAACCGTGCAGTAAGAATACCGGTCAAGGGCAAGGATGAGGTGGCCGTATTATCAGCCGCCTTCAACCAGATGCTGGAGGATATGAATCAGCTTCTGCAGCAGGTGGAGAGTGAGCAGGAGGAGAAAAGACTGCTGGAGCTTCAGGCGCTGTCGGCACAGATCCGGCCGCATTTTCTGCTCAATACCCTCAATTCCATCAAGGTGGATCTTCTGCTCTCCGGTGACCAGTCTCACGGGGCGATGATCGATGCGCTGATGAAGCTGCTGCGCGTCTATGTTCATGTCGACAAGCCGCTGGAGCTGGCTGAGGAGTGCAAGGTGCTCGGGAGCTATGTCCAGGTAATGCAGATCCGCAACCGGCTTGACATCACCTTTGATTGTGTCCTTGATGACAGGGCTGGAGCAGTGCTGCTGCCAAGGCTGCTGCTGCAGCCTGTGGTCGAGAATGCAATCAGCCACGGCTTCTCTGCACGTCCGGACAATCCGGCAATCCGGCTTGAAGCCTCGCTGGAGCAGGACATGTTAACCATCAGTATAAGCGATAACGGCCGGGGCATGCCGGACGATAAGCTCCAGCGTCTGAACCGCAGGCTGCTTGGTGATGAGGAGGAGACGCTCTGGCCGGAAAAAGGGGTAGGGCTGATTAACACTGCACGGCGGCTGCAGGTATTATACGGGTACCGTTCGCGGCTGACGGCGCAGCTGCGCGCAGCAGGCGGCATGACCTTTACGTTTATGATCCCGGTTACAGCTGAGAAGGAGGCGGAAGCCCATGATGACCCTGATGTTGATTGATGACGATGTCCCGATGCTGGAATATGTGGAATTTCTGCTGGGCTCACTCGGCCTGGAGCTGCAGCTTGCAGCTTCCGCCTGCAGCAGTGAGGAAGCGCTGGAGCAGTTCCATACCGTTCTGCCTGATCTTGTCATTATTGATATCGGCCTGCCGGGGATGGACGGGCTGGAGCTTGCGGATGCATTCCGGATCACCAAGCCCGAAGTGAGGCTCATTTTTTTGACCTGCTATGAGGATTTTCATTACTCGAAACGGGCTATTCAGCTGGAAGCGGACGACTATCTTATCAAGGATGAACTGTCACCGGAGCAGCTGAAAACCAGCCTGGGCAAAGCGATGGGCCGCTTCCGGAGCCGCCAGGAGCTGCTGGAACGGTATTCTCTCCGCCAGGCTATTGAGCGCAACAAGGAAGTATTGAAACAGAACTTCCTGAAACAGCTGCTGTCCGGAACGGCAGACAGGGAGGATACGCTGCAGTTCGGCGAACGTCTGGGCATTTCATGGAAGCACCCTTTTCTGCGTCTGGGGTTTCTTCATATGGATGCCGCATCAGTAACTGAACGTTACCGGTACAAGGATTTCCCGCTGATTCACTTTGCAGTGAATAATATTGCGCTGGAGCTGTCTGCCGGAGATTCCTCCATAACTCCGGTTATGAGCCGGGATGCCGACATTTTTCTGCTGTGGAATGTTGCTGATCCTGCCTGTCCTGCAGACGGCATTACGAGATATATGGATTCACTGGTCTCAAAGGTGGAGCAGTACCTGAAGGTTACCGTCCGCGGCTTCTACTCTGCGGCTACCGGTTCAATCCGGCGATTTGAAACGCTGCATCTGGCGTTTACAGAGAGCCGGGATTACAACTTTTACAATGCGGTTACACCCGTGGCACTGCTCGGAGAGCATACGGGTTTCGGGCAGACGGCGGAATGGAGGGGCGACAAGGAGCGCGGTATGCTGTCACTGGCGCTGGAGGACCATAATGCCGCCTGGATTGATCTGGCGGTCAACCAATGGACTCATCACGTTTCGGAGCAGCGGCTGCTGCCCCGGCTGGTGAGGGAGTTATATGCCAATTTCGTACGCCAGATGGCCTTTGAGTCGGGAGGCCTTGCCGAGGAGGATTATTTCATTCAGCTGGAGCAGACGGTCCATGTCACTGAGGCGGCCCGCCTGACCAAACGGGAGCTGAGGAACCTGTGGAGACAGCATACGCTTGCGCCGGCGGCCGCTGAACAGAAGGATATCAGGCTGCAGGCGGTGGACAGCTTCCTTGAGGAGCATGCCGACAAAATGGTGACTTCCCTTGATATGGCGGAGCATCTGCATCTGAATCCAAGCTATTTCTCCAGATACTTCAAGAAGCTGTCCGGTGTTAATTTTACCGATTACGTCAATCAGTACAAAATGAATATGGCGATCACGATGCTCTCACGTCCTCACGAGACGGTAGAGAATGTTGCCTACCTCCTCGGCTTCTCCGACCGGGCCTATTTCTCCAAGGTTTTCAAGAAGTACAGCGGTAAGAACCCCAGTGAATTCAAGGTCCAGCCGCTTGATGCGGAAGGAACAGACAAATAAAGCAAACGGAATAAGCTTCGGGAGGGGAAAATATTGAACAGAACATCTTTTACATTACCGGCGGAAGAAGTCAGCATATCACAGGAAGTGGATGTGCTGGTGGCGGGCGGCGGTCCGGCGGGCATCGCTGCGGCAATGTCTGCAGCGAGAGCAGGCGCGCGGACACTGCTGATTGAACAGCGCGGCTTCCTGGGCGGAATGGGTACCGTTGCCCTGGTGCCGGCCTTCTGCCCGTATAGTGACGGGGAGAAAGCTGTCGTGCGCGGCATCGGACTGGAGCTGCTGGAACAGATGAAGGCAGCGTGTGAACCAGGCTTCCGGGAACACTATGGCACCGAGCTGGATTGGGTGCCTATCGATCCGGAGGTGCTTAAGCGGGTATATGACCATGCGGTTCTGGAGAGCGGGGCAGAGATCCTGCTGCACACCGTTGTGAGTCAGACTCTGAAGGATGAAACAGGGCGTAAGCTTGAAGGTGTGGTTATAGTCAATAAATCGGGCAGAAGTGTGATCCGGGCGAAGACGGTAATCGACACAACCGGTGATGCGGATCTGGCTGCCCTGGCGGGAGCCCCGTTTCATAAGGGCGGAGAAGCCGGTGAGCTTCAGGCTGCGACCATGTGCTACTTGCTGGCCAACGTTGACCGCCGGAGGTTTGAGCAATACAGGAATGAAAGCGGTGACACTGACCAGCTTCACCGGGCTGTACAACGGGCCCAGGCTGACGGTAACCTTCCCCCCGGCCGGGACTCCGTCTCCGGGCTGGCCTGGGTCGCGGATTATCTGGTCGGCGTGAATTTCGGCCATGTATTCGGCGTTGACGGTACGAGCGCGGAGGACTTGACCCGGGGGGCGGTGGAAGGGCGGAAGCTGGTCAGCCTCCAGCTGGATTTCTTCCGCAAGTATGTCCCCGGGTTTGAACATGCTCATCTGGTGTCCAGCGGGGAGCAAATCGGTATCCGTGAAACAAGGCGGATAGTGGGTGATTATATTCTGACCCAGGAGGATTTCATGAATAGGGTCTCCTTTCCGGATGATATTGCCCGCAACAGCTATTTCATTGATATCCATATGGCCCGCAGCAGCGGTGCCATGCATATCCACCATCTGCCGCCCGGCAAATCCCACGGTGTACCTTACCGCTGCATGCTGCCGGCCGGTCTGGACAATCTGTGGGTGGCGGGGCGTGCAGCCTCCTCTGACCGTGTAGTTCAGGGCTCGCTGAGGGTTATGCCCAACTGCTTTGCAATGGGGCAGGCGGCGGGTCTGGCAGCAGCTATAGCCAGCAGCACGGACGGCTTGAGCCGCGGGGTTAATATATCTGCTCTTCAGCACAGGCTGGTTCAAGAGGGGGCCTGGCTGGGTGAGGCGTTGTCGGCACACTGACTAATTACGGGAGAGTGATTAGAATGACAAGAAAAGGAACGTCCCGAAGGCTATCCTTGCTTACCCTTGCCGGAATTTTGCTGTTCAGTCTCCTAGCCGGTGCATCCGGACCGGTTGCTGCAGCCGCAGGGAACACTTATTACGTGGATTCAAGCCTGGGCAGTGACAGTGCTTCGGGTACAAGTGAAGCCGCTGCATGGAAAACGCTGGATAAAGTGAACAGCGTAACGTTCAGCCCGGGCGACCGGATACTGCTGAAGGCGGGTGGCGTATGGAATAACCAGTACCTTGATCTGAAGGGCTCAGGCTCTGAAGGGAATCCGATTACCGTAGACCGTTACGGCACTGGTGCCAAGCCGCTGATTCATTTCGGGAACACGGCCGTGAACGGGGAAGGGTTCGGGGTAAGGCTGCGCAATGTCTCCTACTGGGAAATCAGTAATCTGGAGATTACGAGCGGCCAGCAGCCGGCAGATATGAGAAGAAGCGGAGTTCTTGTTACGGGGGAAGGAACAGGCGCCGGAGCTTTCCGGCATATCTATATCCGCAATCTGGATATTCACGATATCTTCGGCACCGACCGCAGAACAGGCGGCATCAACTTCCATGCCCGGGGAGCCAATACGGCACCGGAAAGCACCTGGGACGGCGTTCTGATAGAGAATAACACCGTCATTAACGTGGCTGATACGGGGATTCAGACGATGACGGACGCTTTTTTCAACAGCTCATGGGTTCATAAATTCGACGCTTTCCGCAATGTGGTCATTAGAGGCAATGTCGTGGAAAAGATACACCGGGACGGGATCCTGGTCAGAGCAGGCGTCTCGCCGCTGATAGAGTACAATAAGACCAAATCCATCGGGGAAGCCTGCGACGTCAACACCGCGGTTGTATCCTACCTTGATAATATTGCTGTGGTGGCAGCCCAGTGGGCCTACTATACGACGGGGGCGGTGTTCCAGTACAATGAGGCCTCTGATACCCGGATGCTGGACGGGGACGGGCAGCCGTGGGATTTTGACATCGAAGTACATGACAGTATCTACCAGTACAACTACAGCTATAACAATGAGGGCGGTATACTGCTGGTCATGAACAATACAAATAATAATATTTTCCGCTACAACATCAGCCAGGATGATCTGGACGGCAACGGGGCGTTTCATCTGGTTAACGGCGGAGGGAATCTGCATGTCTATAACAATATTATTTACCGGTCAGGCACGCAGAACCGGGCGCTTACCCATGCCAGCAATACAGGAATGGCTTATTACAGGAACAATATCTTCTACAACGCTGCAAGCGGCCAATACACGAATAGTCCGAGAATGACTTATGACCACAATAGCTTCTACGGGCTTAATTCAAGTGTGCCGAATGATCCCCACAAAATGGTCGGAAATCCCGGTTTTGTCGCTCCGGGTACAGCAGCGGGGCGGGAATCGGCGGACGGGTATATGCTGGCGCCCTCCTCTCCTCTGATCAATGCCGGTGCAGTGGTTGCAGGCAACGGAGGGCAGGACTACTTCGGGAATGCGCTGTATAACGGTGTGCCGGATATCGGGGTATTCGAGTATCAGGGAGCGGTTCCGCAGCCGGCCATTTTGTTTCAGGATGATTTTGAAGACGGCAATTACAGCGGATGGACGACTTCCGGAGGAAGCTGGAGTGTGGACGATGACGGTACGAAGGCTTTGTCCCAGACGGGATCATCAGGTGAAGCACTGGCCTATTCCGGCGAGGCATCCTGGAGAGACTATACGTATTCTGCCAGAGTCAAGCTGCTGAATGCGTTTGCCAATGCGGGCCTGCTGTTCCGGTATGCAGACGCCGATCATTATTATATGTTCAGGCTGAATGATGCGGGTGATAAGGCTGAATTGTTCAAAAAAACAGCCGGAGTACTGACGATGGTCGGCAGTGCCGGTATAGCGGTAACGCCCGGCCAGTGGACTGAGCTGAAGGTGAAGGTCAGCGGCAATACGGTTACAGCCTCTGCCGGCGGTGCCCAGCTGATCCAGTGGACGGATACGGCAGCTCAGCCGGCCGGCGGAAAGATAGGCTTCCGGATGCACTCCAGCACCGCCCGGTTCGACGATGTTAAGGTTACCGAAATTTTTAATTAAAAGTGAAACGATATCTGCAAATTTGCGTAAATGAACAACAAAGGGTACAGCCGCAATCCTTCAACAGGTGCCAAAGCGGTTGTACCCTTTTCACTAGATGCAAATTAGCAGGGAGGAACTTAATCTATGAAACTAAGAAAACTGCTGTCACTGAAACAGTGGTCTCATATATTCAGCAATACCTGGAGGTACATCAGCTCGCCTGCAGTCTCAATAGGGGATAAGCTGCTTTTCACGATTCCCGTGCTGCTGTACTGGATTTTGCCGGATGTGATGCCCTTTATGCCGATTGATGATATAGGGGTGACGATGCTGGTGATGGGCTGGTTTGTCTCGCGTATGGACCGTAAATATCCGGCGCTGCGGAACGGAAGATGAAAGTTTAAAGAATTTTTGTCCGAATTCTGTCATAAGGCGCTCTTCTATTTGTCCGGGAAGGTTGCTTTTGCAGGCTACTTTCCTTAAAATGAATTATTGAGGTTTTGAAGCAGATGCAAAAGGAGATGGATGAGGATGAACGTCAAAATTACCCGCAACGCGGCTAAAGTGATAAAAAAAACCATGGAACTTGAAGGCAACAGCGAACTCAAGCTGCGCGTAGCGATTACGCATGCCCACGGCGACCACGCCCACTATGGTCTTGATTTGGACACGCCTAAGGAAAATGACATCGTGGTTTCCACTGATAAAGAAATCGATGTTATTCTTGATCCGAACCAGCCGCTGCTGGACGGTGTGAAGATTGACTACCTGTACTTCCCGGAAGAAGGCTTTGTCATCACTAATCCGTCCAAAGGTAATCACGGCGAGCACTAAACCGCCGCTGTAAATAAGGACAAAAGAAGGGTTGCTCCATGGCTAACGAAATACAGATTTGTGATCAGTGCAATCACACCAGAATGAAGACGATTATGCCCAAGCTGCGCAAGATGGCACCGGATGCAGAGATCAAAGTCGGCTGCAAGTCCTACTGCGGACCCTGCGGCAAACGGGCCTTTATCTATATTAACGGACGTTATGTAAGTGCTCCAACCGAGGATGAGGTGCTGGCAAAGGCGGAAGCTTTTGTAAAGAAGCCGGCGGCAGTAAAGGAATAAATTCAGATATCGGGCTGCCGGATGTGCCGGCTTGTCTGAGCAAGAAGTCTCCGCTTTTGGGCGGAGGCTTTTTGCTGCATATACAAACGCAATGATTTTGGGCCACGTCGCGGCCCGTGTTATAATGGACAGGTTGTTAAATGGATTTTTAAAATATAAGGATTTCAGGTTGCCCATCATAAATGATCCTTATATTTCTCGCAGAAACGGATACCGTCCCTTAAAGGACGGCAAAGCCGTTTCTACTTGCATAGGCGGCAGCCGCCAATATACGAGAAGGGAATGAAACGGTATGAAGCATCTTACGGACAGCACGGTTCTGAATAACGGGGTTCATATGCCCTGGTTTGGTCTTGGCACGTACAAAGCAGAGGGAGCCGAGGTGGCTAATGCGGTAACAACCGCACTTGAATTGGGATACCGGAGCATTGATACTGCAGCAGTATATGGCAATGAGGAAGAGGTAGGCCAGTCTATTGCATCGAGCGGAGTGGCGCGTGACAGCCTGTTCGTTACCACCAAAGTATGGAATTCCGATCAGGGCTATGACACTACGCTGAAGGCCTTTGACACCAGCTGCAAAAAGCTAGGTCTTGATATAATCGACCTGTACCTGATTCATTGGCCTGGCAAGGATAAATATAAAGATACCTGGCGCGCACTCGAACGCCTGTATGAAGAAGGCCGCGTGCGGGCAATCGGCGTCAGCAATTTCCAGATTCATCATCTGGAGGAGCTGCGCAAGGACAGCGGTATCGTGCCTGCCGTCAATCAGGTGGAGCTGCACCCGCGGTTTATCCAGAAGGAGCTGCATGACTATTGCGTACAGCACCAGATCCAGATTGAGGCCTGGGCGCCGCTGATGAAGGGCAGACTGCAGGATAACGAGCTGCTGCAGGATATTGCCGGTAAGCATGGCAAGACCGTGTCTCAGGTGATTTTGCGCTGGGGGCTGCAGAACCGGATCGTAATTATTCCGAAGTCGGTCACTCCGTCCCGGATCAGGGAGAACAGTGAAATCTTTGATTTCGAGCTGTCGGCTGAAGAAGTAAGTGCAATCAGCGCGCTGGATGCCGGTGAGCGGATCGGGACTGATCCTGACAAGCTGATGTTCTAGCAGGGAATCGAACCGAGTGAGCTTTGAAATACAACTAACATTTAGATTAAAAAGAGCCTTAGACCCGAACAGCAAAGCTGCGGTGGTCTAAGGCTCTTCTCTAATTCTTATTGCGGGTTGCGCGGCGGGAGCGGTCCCAGGTACTGATAGTACTGGCATTCGATCCGGCCGTTGTACAGCTTGCGGCGCTTGTCCGCTTTGCGGCCATAGTATTGCTCGAATTCCTTGTAGGGGCTGATCGCGAAGAAGGACCAGGTCGGCAGATACAGCATCATCTCGCCGAACTGGCGGGTCAGCTTCTCCACTTCCTTGTCGTTACTGATGCGCTCGCCGTATGGAGGATTCGTGATGATGCAGCCGTATTCGCCTTCAGGGCGGGCTTTGGCAGCGGCCATATGCTTGAACGTGATCTCTCCGGCCAGGCCGGCGCTCTTGGCAGCAGCTTCGGCAATTTCAATTGCAGCCGGATCAATGTCGGTACCGGTCAGCTGCAGCGGGTAATCGTCACGCACAGCATCAAAAGCCTCATCGCGGGCTTCTTCCCACAGGCGTTTCGGAATCTCCGGCCAGTGCTCGGACGGGAAGGAACGGCGCAGTCCGGGCGCGATGTTCCAGGCGATCATTGCCGCCTCGATGAGGATCGTGCCGGAGCCGCAGCACGGATCGTACAGCGGACGGTGGCCGTTCCAGCGGCTGAGCTGGATGAGGGCGGCCGCCATAGTCTCCTTCAGCGGCGCTTCGGTCGCCTGGCGGCGGTAGCCGCGCTTGTGCAGTGCAGGACCAGTGGTGTCCAGCGTAATTAACGCGATGTCATTCAGCAGAATGACTTCAACGACATAACGCGGCCCGTTCTCAGGGAACCACTCGGTGCGGTACGACTGCTTCAGCTTCTCGACAATCGCCTTCTTGACAATCCCCTGGCAGGCGGGTACGCTGGTAAGCTGGGATTTGTGTGAACGTCCCTCTACCGGGAACTCGCCGTTCTCCGGAATCCAGTCCTCCCAGTTAATAGCCTTGACGCCTTCGAACAGCTCGTCAAAGGTCCGTGCAGGGAACTGGCCCATTTTGATCAGAACCCGGTCAGAGGTCCGCAGCCATAAATTACAGCGGCAGATATCGATAAGATCCCCGCTGAACAACACCCGTCCGTTCTCGGTGGTGGTCTCATAACCCAATTCGTTTAATTCGCGTGCTACTACAGCCTCCAGCCCCATAGGGGCGGTGGCGATCAGTTGTAATTTACCCAAAATGCGCTCAACTCCGTTTAGCTTGTAGATGGTTGCACCCAGCCAGTACAATAAGAAAAGCAGATAAGCAAAGAGGTACCCTGTACCGTCTTTATCCCATACATGCATACGCTTAGTAAAGCTTGGCCTAGCCAATCCTTTTCAGTATAGGGGAATGAGCGGGACTTCACAACATGATAAGGAGAATACATATGCCAAATCAGGAAGAATACAGTGAACAGCTGTACACAGAAGATGAATTATTGCTGGAGGTAAAAGAAGCGATCGCCGCCAACGGGATGCCTGAGGTGTCCATCGCCCCCGGCTATGGCCGGCTGCTGACGATGCTGGTCAGCCTCTCACGGTCCACGCGCATCCTGGAAATCGGCGCACTGGGCGGATACAGCGGCATCTGCCTGTGCCGCGGCTTCGCCGGCGGCGGGCAGCTGACCTCGCTTGAGCTGAAGCCGGAGTATGCACAGCTGGCTAAGAGCCATTTGGCCAAGGCAGGCTTTGCTGATAACGCCGAATACAAAATCGGCCCCGCGCTGGACAGTCTCAAGCTGCTCGAAGCGGAGGGCCGGACCTTTGATTTCTTTTTCATCGATGCGGACAAGGAAAACTATCCGAACTATCTGGAGTATGCGATCCGGATGGCCTCACCGGGGGCGATCATCGCCGGGGATAACATTTTCCTGCGCGGACGCACACTGAATACGGACAAGAACGGGCCGGCAGTACAGGCAATGCGCCGGTTCAACGAGATGATGGCCAGCGACGAACGGCTGACCAGCACCCTGCTGCCTGCATATGACGGCCTGGCTCTTGCTATGGTGAAGTAAGCCCGACACCACAGCATTAGCGGAACAACTGGTGACGGCTCGGCTTGTACAGCTTGAACCTCACCCAGACTGTGTTGATCAGCAGAAAGCCGCCGGAAATGATAAACAAGCCTTCGATTCCGATATAACCCGATAAAAACCCGCCGATTACCGCACCAAGCATATTGCCCAGGGCCAGCGTGCTGCTGTTAAAGCCGAAGGCCCTGCTTTCCTTACCGTCAGGGGTATAGGAGCGGATCAGCGCATTCACACTCGGCAGCAGCCCTCCCATAAACACCCCCATCAGGAACCGGACCACAATCAGCTGCCATACACTGGTCACAAAAGCCTGCGGAATCAGGAACAGCGCCGCTCCAATCAGCGCATATGTCAGAATGCGTTGGGCCCCGACCTTATCACTTAGCTTACCCAATAGCGGTGACGCCAGCATGTTGGAGATCCCGGTTACCGCACTGACCATTCCCGCCCAGAAGGCAATATTAACAGCTGATCCGTGCAGCTTCTCCACATAGAGCGGCAGCAGCGACATCGGGCTGATCATTGCAAACTGCAGCAGAAAGGTCACACCGAACAGTGCAGGCAGCTGCGGGACCTTGGCCAGCTCCTTAAAGCCCTCAAGTACAGACACCTGCGGAACTTTGGCAGCCTCTACACGGTTGAATTTTTCTTTTACCAGGAATAAGGCGAGCAGTGAAGCAACGAACAGCAAGGCACCGACAACATAAAAAATCGGCCGGAAGCCGATCCAGTCAGCAAGCAAGCCCCCGATGAGCGGTCCCAGAATGGTCCCGGCCACCGAGCCGGACTGCATCAGGCCCATGGCGAAGCCCATGCGGTGCTTGGGTGTCGTTCCTGACACCAGGGCGATAGATGCCGGGTTGAACCCGGAGATTGTCCCGTTCAGCAGCCGGAGCAGCAGCAGCTGCATCGGGGTCTGGGCGAAGCCCATCAGCACAATGACAATGGCCATGCCGAAGCTGGAGCGCAGCAGCATGATTTTGCGGCCGTATTTATCGGCAAGCTTGCCCCACAGCGGCTGGAATATAAATGAGGTCAGGAAATTTGCGGCAAAAATAAGTCCGGCCCAGAGACCGATCTCCCTGTCACCCGTGACCCCCAAATCTTTCGCGAGATAAAGCGACAGGAAAGGGGTAATCATAGTCATACCGGCATTTACAAGAAACTGGCCAAACCAAAGCACCATGAGGTTGATTTTCCAGGTCTCCCAATTCTTCAAAGTGCTTTCACTTCCTTTCAGCAGATTCAGATTATTTGCAAAAAAATTCACAAAAAATTGACATTCTATCAGTATATCATATATTTTCCTCTTTCCGGTGCAACACTTGTCATAGTAATGTCATTGGATTGTCATTCTAGGGCGGCGAGAACGGTTGTTACCAACTTTTAAAAGGGGCATAATAAGTTATATGCGTGTGCAACTATTCTATCAAATCTAAATTCAATGGAGATCTTATCATGACCTACAATGACACTTTTATCCGCGCCTGCAGACGGCAGGAGACGGACCACGTTCCCGTATGGTACATGCGGCAAGCCGGCCGTTATGATCCCGAGTACCGTAAAATCAAGGAGAAATATTCGCTGCTCGAAATCTGCAGCCAGCCGGAGCTTGCGGCCGAAGTAACCTTGATGCCTGTGCGCAAGCTGGGTGTGGATGCGGCTATCCTGTATTCCGACATTATGAACCCGGTAGCTTCAATCGGTGTGAAGTTCGACATCGTGAAGAATATCGGCCCGGTCATCGAGAATCCCATTGCGACCGCTGCCGATGTCGACCGGCTGAAACCGATCGACGTAGAGGGTGATCTCGGCCATGTGCTGGAGACCATCGCTATCCTGGACAAGGAGCTGGATGTGCCGCTGATTACGTTTGCCGGCGCTCCGTTCACGATTGCCAGTTACCTGATTGAAGGCAGACCTTCCAAGAGCTATCACCGTACCAAGGAAATGATGTTCAGCCAGCCGCGCGTCTGGGAAAAGCTGATGGATAAGCTGGGCGATATGGTTATCGCTTACCTGCGGGCCCATGTAAAGAGCGGCGGCAAGGCATTCCAGCTGTTCGACAGCTGGGTCGGAGCGCTGGCCCCGCGTGATTTCGAGCGCTACGTGCTGCCGACGATTTCCCGTATTTTTGCCGAATGTTCGGATCTTGATGTACCGAAAATTTATTTTCCCGGCGTCAGCTCAGGAGAGCTCCTGCCAAGCCTTAAGGGTCTGCAGACCGATGTAATCGGACTGGACTGGCGTGTAAGCCTGACCGAGGGCAGACGCAGAATCGGAGAAGGCTTTGCTGTTCAGGGCAACCTCGATCCTTACCTGCTGACTGCACCGATGGAGCTGCTCAAGGAACGGGCGAAGGATCTGATCGACGAGGGCATTCAGCAGCCGGGATATATTTTTAACCTGGGGCACGGCTTATTTCCCGAGGCTTCGCTGGATACGCTAAGAGAGCTGACGGAATATATCCATGACTATTCGAAGCAGGCGCTGAAACAGGCGGCCAAGCCGCAAATCTAATACAAGGAGCTGGAAACCATGACTGCAAAAATTGGTGTACTAGTAATGTCCTACGGCACACCCGAGAGCCTGGACGGAGTAGAGGCTTATTACACCCATATCCGGCGCGGACATGCCCCTACTGCAGAACAGCTCAAGGAGCTGAAGGACCGCTATGAAGCGATTGTCGGTGGCGTATTCCCGCTGCGGGAAAATACGAACCGCCAGGTTGAAGCACTGCAGGAGGCGCTGAACAAAGCCGGCGGTGATGTAGAGTATGTGTGCTATCAGGGACTGAAGCATGCCAAGCCTTTTATCGAGGACGGCGTGGAGGAGATGGTGCGTGACGGTATTCATCATGCTGTTGGTGTAGTCCTGGCTCCGCATTATTCGGTTATGAGCGTGGGAACATACATTAAGCGGGCAAAAGAAAAAGCGGAAGCCTGCGGAATCACCATGGAATTCGTGGAAAGCTACCACCTGCATCCTGAGCTGGTTGATGTGCTCAGCCGCCGGGTATCAGCGAAGCTGGACCAGTTCGAAGAGACAGGAGCGGCCCGCGGGGATGTGCGGGTGCTGTTCAGCGCGCACAGTCTGCCTGAGCGGATTCTGGCCATGGGCGACCCTTACGTGGATCAGCTGCTTGCAACCTCGGAGGCCATTGCGGAGCAGACCGGTGTAACCAACTGGCAGTTTACATGGCAGAGCGCCGGCAGAACGGCAGAGCCGTGGCTTGGCCCGGATATTCTCGATACGATGCGCGAGCTGGCCAAGAGTGAAGTGAAATATGTTTTGTCGGCACCGATCGGATTCGTATCCGACCATCTCGAAGTGCTGTACGATCTGGATATAGAGGCCCAGGCGCTGGCTTCCGAGCTGGATCTGCGGCTCATGCGCATTGAGTCTTTGAACAGCGACCCGGCCTATATGTCTGTTCTCAGCGACGTGGTCCGTGCCAAAGCGGGACAATTAAAGGTGAACCAGCCATGACCGGTTCCCGACGCAAAGTCGTGATTATCGGCGGAGGCCTCAGCGGCCTCAGCGCCGCTTTTTATGTGCGCAAGTATTACCGGGAGGCGGGCGTACAACCCGACATCGTGCTCCTGGAAAAAGAAAACGTCCTGGGCGGCAAAATTGAGACGCTGCAGCGGGAGGGCTTCGTTATCGAGAAAGGCCCGGATTCCTTTCTGGCCCGCAAAACAGCCATGGTCGAGCTGGCCCAGGAGCTGAAGCTTGATCACGAGCTGGTGACTACCAACCCGAATGCCAAAAAGACGTACATACTGCAAAAGGGCAAGCTGCATCCGATGCCGGCAGGGCTGGTGCTCGGTATTCCGACCGAGCTGAAGCCGTTCCTGCAGAGCGGTCTTATCTCCTTCAGCGGCAAAATGCGGGCCATGCTGGACTTCGTGCTCCCTCCGCGCCGCAGCAAGGAGGATGAGTCGCTGGGCGAGCTGATCGAGCGCCGCCTGGGGACAGAGGTGCTGGAGAACATGACCGAGCCGCTGCTGGCCGGTATTTATGCCGGCGACATGCGCAAGATCAGCCTCCAGGCAACCTTCCCGCAATTCGGCGAGGTGGAGCGCAAGTACGGAAGCCTGATCCGGGGAATGACCACCGGCCGCAAGCCGGTGGAGACCCATACCGGAACCAAGAAAAGTGCCTTTCTTACCTTCCGGGGTGGATTGCAGAGTCTTGTGCAGGCGCTGATTCGTGAGCTGCACGATGTTGAGCAGCGGACCGGAACGGCTGCAGCGGCTATTAAAGAGAGCGGAATAACGGGAGCCTCGCGTTATTTGGTGCAGCTGGACAGCGGCGAAGTTCTGCAGGCGGATGATATTTTCGTTACGGTGCAGGATTTTGCTGCCGCAGGCCTGCTCCGTCCGCATGTAGATGTGGCACCGCTGGAGGATGTCAACTATGTCTCTGTAGCCAATGTAGTATTGGCCTTTGCCAAGAAGGACATTGTTACTGAATATGACGGCTCGGGCTTTCTGGTTCCCCGCAAAGAGGGACGGAATATAACAGCGTGTACCTGGACCTCGACCAAGTGGCTGCATACCAGCCCGGATGATAAGGTGCTGCTGCGCTGCTATGTCGGCCGCTCAGGGGACGAACAGAATGTGGAGCTGCCCGACAAGGCGCTGACGGAGCTGGTGCTGAAGGATTTGAGGGAAATCATGGGAATTACCGCCAAACCGCTATTCTCGGAGATTACCCGGCTCCGCCGTTCCATGCCGCAATATCCGGTCGGCCATCCGGCGCGGATAGCCGGCCTGCGCAGTGAGCTGGGGCAGAAGCTGCCCGGCGTTTATGCTTTTGGAGCAGGCTATGATGCCATCGGCCTGCCGGATTGCGTCAAGCAGGCGAAGGAGGCCGCCGTGGCCTCAGCTGCCGGTTTAAAAAACCGGCCTGAGCTTGAGCCGGCGGTCCGATAAGAAGAAACGGTGAAGCCTGGCTTCACCGTTTTTTTGTATTTCGCCCGGGGTATGGCCGGGTCAGATTAACGAAAAATCCCTTTGATTCACGCGCATGCGACGCTGTCCGTCCCAGAGCCACTCCTAGATATTATTTTACTAGATTATATACTGCGCTTGTGTGGTTTGGAGGGCTGTGTATCAGATATGCTATAATAGAAACACTTTATATATAAAGGAGATTATTTGTACCCATGTATCCACCGCGATCTCAGAGCCGGGAGAAAGATAAGCATAGCAGCAAACGCCGACGCAGAAGGGCTTGGGCATGGATCAATGTAAGTCTTTTATTGTTGATTACCGCTATGCTAACTTATTATTTTGCCAAGGATGGCGGCAATTCACCTGCAGCACAGCCTCCGCCGGCGGAGAGCACCGCCTCACCGCCGCCGTCAACAACGCCGGAGCTCCCGGCGGTTCAACCCTCACTAGCGGCTGATTTGCAGCCGGAAGCTACAGTCACGCCGGAGCCGGTGCAGACGCCGGTTTCCGCTGAGGAAGCGACACCGGCTCCATCTCCGTCCCCGGAGACGGCAGCAACGCCATCACCCCTGCCGTCACCGGATAACAGCAAGCCGGATGATGAGCAGGGGAGCGGCGCTGCTCAGGGCGGTGCAGCCTCGGGACTGCCTGAGGATGCCGGCGGACAGACCGTTACCCTCAATTTTGCCGGAGACGTGATCTTTGCCGGCAAAGTGGCTGAGCTGCTGCAGAAGCAGGGCTACAATTATTCCTACTCCGCACTGGACGGGATGTTCAAGAAGGATGACCTGACGGTTGTGAATCTGGAAACGCCGATTACAACCGGCGGAGTTGGCGCAGCAGATAAGCAGTTTGTGTTCAAGGGAGCCCCGGAGGCGCTGGATGCGCTGAAATCTGCCGGTGTGGATGCAGTCAATCTGGCCAACAACCATACGCTGGACCAAGGCGAACAGGGGCTGCTGGATACCTTGAATCACCTCAATACAAGGGGCATCCCTTATGTAGGTGCCGGCAAAAACAGCAAGGAAGCCTACACCGCCCAGTATTTTGAGCGAAATGGAATCAAAATTGCCCTGCTGGGCTTCACCCGGGTCATTCCGCGCAGTGACTGGGCAGCCGGTTCCGGCAAACCGGGCCTGGCCTCGGTTTATGACAGCACGGAAGCGCTCAAGACGATCGCAGCGGTGAAGCAAAAAGCCGACATCGTTGTGGTGATGGTCCACTGGGGGAAGGAGCGGGTGGAGCAGTATGATTCCACGCAACAGACGCTGGGACGCAGCTTCATAGATGCCGGAGCGGATCTGGTCATAGGCGGGCATCCGCATGTCCTTCAGGGAATTGAGCCGTACCAGGGCAAGTGGATTGCTTACAGTACAGGCAATTTTATTTTTACCCGTTCCGCAACACCTGCCACCTGGGAAACGGCGGTCTTTCAGGCAGAGTGCAGCATCAAGGGCCAGTGCTCGCTGACGCTGCATCCGATGTATGCCGAGCTGGGCCGGCCGGTGCCGATGAATGATGCTGACGGGCAGCTGCTGCTGAACAAGGTTCAATCCTTGTCTGCAGGCCTGATCAGAATCGGCAGTGACGGGCGTGTTTCCCAGGCGGGCAGATAAAATCGGCAGGTTCCTGCATGAGCTGCCGGCCTGACGGAACCTTTTCCGGTGACTGGTTCAGACTACATCTGCTGGAGGGATAAATACTTATGCAAAACATATGTGTAGCCCATCGCGGGTTTTCCGGCAAAGCACCGGAGAATACATTAGCAGCCGTACGCATGGCGCTCGCGCTGCCTTTTGTCAGCTGGATGGAAATCGATGTGCAGCTGACCAGGGACGGAGTGCCGGTCGTCATTCACGACTTCACGCTGGACCGGACGACCAACGGGCACGGCAAGGTAAAGAATATGGATTTTGAGCCGATGCGTCGTCTGGATGCGGGAAGCTGGAAGGGGCGTGCTTTTCGCGGAGAAAAGGTGCCCTCACTGGAAGAAGTGCTTGACCTGGCGTCCGGCAGGCTGAAGCTGAACATTGAACTGAAGACAAGCGGCGATATGTACCCCGGTCTGGAAAAGGCGGTTATCGACCTCGTCTCCTCCAAAGGCATGCGGGATGAGGTCGTTCTGACCTCGTTCGATGCCGGAGTCCTGAAACGGATTAAAGAGCAGGATCCCCGCTTCCACACCGGATTGATTTTCGATTCACGGCTGGGTGACCCGGCGCGCAAGGTGAAGGAGCTGGACTGCTCCTTTCTGTCGATCAGCTTTGCCAGGTTAAGCCCGGGGCTGGCCCGTCTGCTTGCCGAGCGGGGGATTAAAATGATGGCATGGACTGTGGATAAAGCCAAGGAAATGCACCGCCTGGCCGAGATGCATTCGGAGATTATGATCTGTACGAACCGTCCGGACGTCTGGGGCGACACTTTTCTGAAAGCCTGAACAGAATTCAAATTTAACGGGAAAAGAGCTGAAGCTATAATGTGCGCTGATATTAATAATGTATATTGCGTTGGACGGAACTACAGATTACACGCGGAGGAGCTGGGAAACAAAGTTCCTGCGGAGCCGCTGATTTTTCTAAAGCCTTCCCATGCTGCCGTGCCTCTGGATAAAGCCATTATCCATCTCCCTCAGAACGCCGGCCAGATCCATTATGAAGGTGAACTGGTTCTGCGCATTGCCCGTGATTATGTTCCCGGGATGAGTGTGGAGGAGCTGGTGGATGTTATGGCGCTTGGCCTGGACTTCACGCTGCGTGATGTACAGGAGGACCTGAAGAAGAAGGGGCTGCCCTGGACAGCGGCAAAAGGCTTCAAAAACGCTGCCCCGCTGACGCCGTACATCGCCCTGCCTGAACAGGAGGAGCTGGAGGCTACTGACTTTACTGTGCGTAAAAACGGGGTAGAGGTACAGCGCGGCAATGTGAGGGATATGATTTTCTCGCTGCAGAAGATTGTTGAATTTATAGCGTCCCGGTACGGGCTCGGCAAAAATGATCTGATCTTCACAGGGACACCGGCAGGGGTCGGCCCCGTTGTTTCCGGAGATTCCTTCGAGCTGTTCTGGGGCGAGCGGCTGCTTGGCACCTGCATCATCGGATAAAGGAGCTGGCAGGAAATGGTGTCTTGGATCATTGGCGCCCTCGGCGCTATGCTGGTGGCTGGCGCGGCTTACCGCAAACGGTCACTCAGCTTCTCAGGGATGATCGCAGCCTTTGTTATGGGGACCGTTTATTTCGGGGCGGGCAATGCGTTCTGGTTTGGAATTCTGCTGATTTTTTTCATCTCCTCCAGCCTGCTTTCGAAGCTTCACCATGAGAACAAGGCGGAGCTTGAGCTGACCTATGACAAAACGGGAACGAGGGATGCCGGGCAGGTGTTTGCCAACGGCGGGATGGGGATGCTGCTGGTTCTGTTGAACGCAGTGTATCCTCTGGAGCTGTGGGAGCTGCTGTTTATCGGCGTTATGGCTACTGTTACATCGGATACCTGGGCAACAGAGATCGGCACGCTGGCCGGGCGGCCGCCGCGGTCCGTGCTGACCGGCAGGGTGGTGCCGGCCGGCACCTCGGGCGGCGTCTCGCAGCCGGGCACGCTTGCCGCCGCAGCCGGCGGAGCCCTGATCGGCGCAGCCTCCTGGCTGCTGCGGGCGGTCTCCGGCATGGAGGAGCGCTCCTTCCTGCTGCTGACGCTGGCAGGCCTCCTGGGCGGGCTCGCCGGCGCGTTCTCCGACTCGCTCCTCGGGGCAACGGTGCAGCGGATGAACCGCTGCACCGAATGCGGCCGCGAAGTAGAAGCCTCGCGGCACTGCGGCCGGCCTACTGTGCACGCCAGAGGCTGGCGCTGGATGAACAATGATGCCGTCAACGCGCTCAGCACACTGGCCGGCGGCGCTGCCGCCCTGCTGGTCAGCCTGCTCTGACAAAGAGCCGGCAGAATGCTCCTCAAGGGGTACAGAGATTAAGATGTGGAGGTGAACTGGTTGAGCAGCTCAGTAAGTCACAAGCATACAGCCATTCTGGATGCCGCTTATGAACTTTTCGGTTCAGGGGGCTTTTACGAGACGAAGATGTCAGAAGTAGCTGAGAAGGCGGGTATCGCCAAAGGGACGGTCTATCTGTATTTTAAAAGCAAGGAAGAGCTGTTTCTCGCTGTCACTCGCCGTGATTGCGAAGGATTCCTCGAGCAGCTGGATGTGAAGCTCAAGGCATGCGGCAGCCTGCAGGAACAGCTTACGGTGATTGCCGGGCATCATTTGATGTACTATTATGAGCGCAAGCAGCACACGAAGCTCTTCTTCCGGGCCCCTAATAATCATTCCGAGCTGGTAGCTTACATGACGCAGTTTATGGAAGAATACATGCGGGCAGTTATGAGAGTGATGCAGGACAGCGGTGCTGCCGAGCCGGAGCTGCTGGCTGAGTCCTATATCGGCACGCTCGACAGACTCAAAATGGACATCATGCTGCGTCCCGGCTTCACAGAAGCGGATGCACGCAAACGGGCTGAATTTGCTGCAGGCCTGTTTATCCACGGTGCACTCGGCAGCCGCCAGGAACAGACCGCACCAGAACGGGATTAAGACGAAGCGTAAACTGCTATTAAACTATAAGGCAAGTGAGGACAGAGCATGAATATTATGACAGTAGAGCATCTCTCCAAAAGCTACGGGGAGAAGGTGCTGTTCCAGGATGCCTCGTTCGGCATGGATGAGCGGGACAAGATCGGTGTTATCGGTGTGAACGGAACCGGAAAATCAACCTTTTTGAAAATAATCGCAGGTCTTGATACCGCAGATGAAGGGCAGATTGCCATCGGCAATAATGTACGTGTCCAGTATCTGGCCCAGAATCCGCCCTATGAGCCGGACAATACCGTCCTGCAGCAGGTGTTTGCAGGCGATGACCCGGATCTGCAGACGATGCGTGAATATATGGAGCTTCTTTCCGGTCTTGAAAAAGACCCCGGAAATGCCGCTCTGGAAGCGGCCATGGTCCGGGTCGGCCAGAAAATAGACGCCGCCGGCATCTGGCATCTGGAGAGTGAAGCCAAAACCGTGCTGACCAAGCTGGGGATTACCCGGTTTGACGCACAGATGGGCACGCTGTCCGGCGGACAGCGCAAGCGTGTAGCACTTGCTGCTGCCCTGATTACCCCGTCAGAGCTGCTGATTCTGGATGAGCCTACCAACCATATTGATACCGACTCGGTAGCCTGGCTGGAGCAGTATCTGCAGAAGCGCCGCGGTGCGCTGCTGATGATTACGCATGACCGCTACTTCCTGGAGCGGGTAGCCAGTGTAATGCTCGAGCTGGATGGAGGCCGCCTGTTCCGCTATGAAGCCAACTATTCGCGGTTTCTGGAGCTGAAAGCTGAACGCGAGGAGCGTGAAGCGTCTGAGGAGCAGAAGCGCAAAAATCTGCTGCGAACCGAGCTGGCCTGGATCCGCCGCGGAGCCAAGGCGCGCACGACGAAGCAGAAAGCGAGAATCGACCGGTTCGAGAAGCTGAAGGACAGTGTAGGCGGCAGTTCCGCCGGTTCTATGGATATTTCGGTGGCCTCGACACGGCTGGGGCGCAAGATTATTGAAATGAAGGATCTGACCAAGGCGATGGACGGCCGGACCCTGATCAAGGACCTGACCTATATTGCCGTTCCGCAGGACCGGGTCGGGATTGTCGGCCCGAACGGCAGCGGCAAATCGACGCTGCTTAACCTGATTGCCGGGAAGCTGCAGCCGGACAGCGGCGAGGTACAGCTGGGGGCAACGGTCAAGCTGGGCTATTTCACCCAGGAGCATCAGGATATGGATGATACGATGCGTGTCATTGAATATGTAAAAGAAGAAGCGGAAATCGTCCGCACGGCTGACGGCAGCGTCATTACAGCCGGACAGATGCTGGAACGCTTCCTGTTCCCGCCTGCAATGCAGTGGACACCGATAGCCAAGCTGTCCGGCGGCGAAAAAAGACGGCTGTACCTGCTGCGTGTTCTCATGGGTGCCCCCAATGTGCTGCTGCTGGATGAGCCGACAAATGATCTGGACATCGGCACTTTGGCGATCCTCGAAGATTATCTGGATGAATTCCCGGGAGTAGTCTTCACGGTATCTCATGACCGCTATTTCCTCGACCGCACCATTGATAAGCTGATCGCGTTCGAGAATGGGACCATCCGGCTGCATGTCGGCGATTATACCGAATATGAGGAATGGCTGGCCAAGAATGTATCTGCCGGCAACGACGGGGCAGCCAAGAAAAGCGCAGTCCAGGAACCCGCTGCTGCAGCTGCACCTCCGGCGAGGGAAAAGGTTAAGTTCACCTTCAAGGAGCAGAAGGAATACGAGACCATCGACGAGATGATAGAGCAGGCCGAGCAGCATCTGGCTGAGCTTTCTGCGAAGATGGAGGCGGCTTTCGCCGATTCAGCAACACTGCAGGAGCTGGTTGAACAGCAGAAGCAGGGTGAGGCGGAGCTGGAGCGTCTGATGGAGCGCTGGACGTATCTCAACGAGCTGGCAGAGCGGATTGCCGGCAAATAAAATTCCGGTGCATGCAGCACTTTGCAGATCAGGAGGCAACAATTATGGATACCAGGATGCAGGAGGCCATAGCCTTGCGGGAGGCCGGTCGGGCAGAAGAGGCAAGGGTACTTCTGCTGGATTTACTTGCAGCAAACAGCAGGGATGCCGGCGCTGATACGGATGCCGAATTGCTGTACCAGCTGGCCTGGACGCATGATGTGCTGGGGCTTGAGCGGGAGGCGGTTCCTTATTACGAGCAAAGTCTTGCCGCAGGACTGCCGCCGGAGCAGCGGGCAGGCGCGTTACTTGGCCTGGGAAGCACATACCGGACATTAGGTGAATATCAGCGTGCCAGGACCGTGCTTCATCAGGGAGCCGAGGAGTATCCTGAGCGGGCAGAGTTCCCGGCTTTCCTGGCAATGGCGCTGTATAACCTGGGGGAGCATAGCGCAGGTATGGGGATCTTGCTGAAGCTGCTAGCTGATACCTCTGTTAATTCAGGCATACAAGAATACCGCAAGGCTATTTCTTTTTATGCAGACAAACTGGATAAGATATGGCCTTAACCTTTCGTTGGCAATCCAAAGAACAAGCTGAGACTGGAGCACCCGGAATTCAGCTTGTTTTTGCTGTCCGGAAATATCCGGTTTGGCAGGTCCTGCTAAAGGCAGCGGCAGCCACCAAAAGTCCATTGTCCTGCTAAGGACAAATCAATCACACTGTTCGTGAACTTCATTACACTGCTTCAGAATTGAACAATGTTGTAGGATGGTTTCGACGTATTAAGACGTATGATTAGGAAGGCTTCAGCGGGTTGCCAAAGACCTAACTAAGGTGGAAAAATGCCAACTATTCTTTGGATACGCGGCAGGTAAGAGAAGTTTAGGTGGAAAAAGGTAACTTAATATTGTTGTTTTACCCCCAAAAGGGGGTTTTGGACAAAATTAAGTGTCGATTTGATAACTAAACATTAGAAATCGCCAGAAACGGTGGAAATAGACGGCGAAAATCCACCTAATCAATAAGACGGCATTGTATCACCATAATTTGAAAAAACACGAAGGCTTCCTTCAATGTTACGTTACACAAGCGTAAGTATGGTTCACTAAATACTCCATATTTGAAGGCAAAAAAATGCAGGACCTGCAGCCATGCTGTCCGATCCTGCATTTTACAAATTCTCTATCTCACACCGCTATTCCCCGCCCGCCACCGCGATCATCTGCACGACCGGACGGGAATCGCCGGTCAGCACAGCCTCATCGGCGTTCAGCTGCGAGGAGCCGTCGCCGTCGAGGAAGATGCCTTCCCGGCCTTCACCGGGAACGGCGTCCAGCACAGCCAGGCGGAACTCCTCGGCCGTACAGAGCGTAGGTGTGACGATCAGCCACAGCTTCCCGTCCCTGTTGTAGACAAGCCCCGAGCGCATGCGCTGCTCCTCAGCAAAGGGCAGATGCTCGGCCGTGCTTGCGGCCTTCCACAGCTCCTCCTGCTGCAGGTTCATGCTGATTCCGCCCTGGGCCCAGTAGCGGCTGCGGTCTGTGACAGCCAGCTCATCCCCGGAGGAGACGGTCTGGACCGATAGCGTGCCGGCAGCGCCGTCCCAGATCAGCGTGCCGCGGGCATACTTGGCATTGAACCAGCCGGAGCCGTAGGCTCCCTTGTCCCCGTTAACAGGGACATCATTCATGATTGCCACAGACAGAAGGTCTGTGCCGTAGAAGAAGCCGCCGTTGATGCCGTAGGCGGCAATCTGGCGCAGCGGCAGGTTGGCTGTCCGCAGGATAACATCCTCTGGAGCCACAGCCAGCATATGCAGGCGCACCTTTCCCAGGCTCTCCGCTTCGAGATACTCATAGCTATGCGGGAGCCCGCTGAAAACCTCCTGCGGCTGCTTGTCCGGCTTATTGAGCAGAGCCGCCACAGCCAGAATCAGCAGCACCAGCAGGGTAGAGCCAAGCTGCCAGCGTCTGCGCTGCCACAGCTTCCGCCATTTACGGTCTGCTGGTTCAGTTGGTGCCGACATAGGCAGCCAGCAGCTTGGCTGTGTTCAGGACAGCCTGCTTGTGCGTGCGCTCCATGGAGTGGGAAGCATGAACGCCCGGGCCGATCAGCGCGCCGCGGATATTGTTGCCGCCGCGCAGTGCAGCCGAAGCGTCTGAGCCGTATTGCGGATAGATGTCTACCGCAAAGGGGATAGCCAGGCTGTTCGCCAGCTCAATCAGGCGCCCTGTCATCGCGTAGTCATAAGGTCCGGAGGAATCCTTGGCGCAAATGGAGACATCCGTTTCCTTACAGCTGAGGTCATCGCCCATGGCGCCCATGTCTACTGCGATAAATTCGCTGATGTCACCCGGAATCCAGGCCGTGCCGTGGCCGACCTCCTCATAGTTGGAGATCAGCAGGGCGAGGTTGTGCAGCGGCTTCCAGCCTTCGCGCTTAATGCTTTCCAGCAGTCCGAACAGGGCGGCTACGCTGGCTTTGTCGTCCAGATGGCGCGATTTGATGTACCCGCTTGGTGTAATAACCGCCCGCGCATCAAAGGAAATGAAGTCCCCGACAGCAATGCCGAGCTTAAGCACATCGTCTTTGGTCGACACCAGCTCGTCGATCCGGACCTCCATATTTTCTTCGGCACGCTTGAAATCACGTGCATCGGCGTAGACATGCACAGAAGGGTGGCTGGTCAGAATCGTTCCGGTGTAAGTCAGGCCGCTGCGGGTATGAATGACGCAATATTCATTTTCAATGCTGTTCATTGTAAAGCCGCCGACAGAGGTCAGACGCAGCGTTCCGTTTGGCTTGATCGAGCGGACCATGGCGCCAAGCGTGTCCACATGGGCGCTGATGCCGATGGTGCGGGAAGGGTCGAGTCCCGGTACGGTGAGGATGACGCCGCCTTTTTCATTCCAGCTGAGCGGAACGTTCAGAGCTGCGGCTTCCTCTGCCACCACCCGCATGACTTCTGCGGTAAAGCCGCTGGGGCTCGGGGTGTCGAGCAATTTTTTGAGCAGGGATAGAATGTAGTCTTCATTAGGCTGAATTGTAAGCATGGGTTAAAATCCTCCAATCATCATTTAGGATATGGTGGTAACAGGTAATCAGACAGTCTCATCCGGCAGCGGCGGCATGGAGTCAAGCGAATGATCCGCATCGCGCAGCTTGGACAACTCTGCATTAAGCGCCTTGATCTGTTTCTGCAGCTTGTACTGGCGGAAAATCCCGTAGGAACCGACGATAATGCCGCCGATCAGGGCACAGCCCAGTATGACGAGAATCAGCGGAATGCTGATCTGATCGAAGCCGAAATTAACCTGAACCGGATCGACATTAATGACTGCAAACACAGCTGTAATCAGTGCGAAAATCAGACCGAGAATAAGCGACCATTGAAATTTCATAATCTTTTTTACCCCCCATGGACGAGTATGACAATATAAATCCCCTGCCCGCAGAGGGCAAGGGATTACAGCAGAATTAAGCGGCTTGTTCAGGCTTTATTTGGTCAATTGCTCCATCTGCTCGATAACACTCTCGAATACACTCATTGCTTCGCGGATCGGCTCCGGAGAGGACATATCGACACCGGCCTTGGCCAGAATGTTGATGGAATAATCGCTTCCCCCGCTTTTCAGGAAGCCGAGGTAACGGTCTACTGCCGGCTTGCCTTCCTCCAGGATTTGCTTGGAGAAGCTGGTTGCTGCCGAGAAGCCTGTAGCATATTTGTAAACGTAGAAGCTGTTGTAGAAATGCGGAATCCGCGCCCACTCCATCTCAATGTCTTTATCTACAACCATATCCGCGCCGTAATACTTCACATTAAGATCGTAGTAGATGGCCGACAGATCCTGCGGAGTCAATGATTCTCCTTCCTCTGCACGCTGGTGAATAATTTTCTCGAATTCAGCGAACATCGTCTGGCGGAACACTGTGGTCCGGAACTGGTCGGCGTAGTAGGTCAGCAGGTACATTTTTTCCTTAGGATCAGTCGACTTGTTCAGCAGATAGTCCATCAGCAGCGCCTCATTGGTGGTAGAAGCCACTTCCGCAAGGAAAATGGTATATTGTGCATCCCGGTATTTCAGCGCATTGTCCGAATAGTACGAATGCAGGGCGTGGCCCATTTCGTGCGCCAGTGTGAACATGCTGTTAAGGTTGTCGTTATGGTTCAGAAGGACATAAGGGTGGGTGCCGTAAGCCCCCCAGCTGTATGCGCCGGTGCGTTTGTTCTCATTCTCGTAGATGTCGATCCAGCCGTTGTCGTATCCTTCCTGCAGCACGCTCAGATAATCATCGCCGAGCGGCTTCAGGCCTTCCTTGGTGATCTGCTTCGCTTCTTCAAAAGTAATATCCAGCTTATATTCGTCCACCAGCGGAGCGAACAGGTCGTACATATGTAGTTCATCAACGCCGAGCAGCTTCTGGCGCAGCTTCATGTAACGGTGCATTAGCGGCAGGCTTTCGTGAATGGTGTCAATCAGATTAGTGTATACTTCCTTCGGAATATTATCGCCGTACAGCGACATTTCCAGTACAGACGGATATTTGCGTACCCGTGAGTAAAAAACATTCTTGTTCACGTTCGCGCTGAGTGTAGCGGCAATCGTGTTCTTTTGCTTGGCATAGGTTTCATACACAGCTTTAAAGGCATTCTTACGCACTTCGCGGTCCGGGCTTTCCAGGAACTGAATATAGCTGCCGTGAGTCAGCTCGACTTCCTTGCCTTCCTCATTCTTGATCTTGGGGAATTTCAAGTCAGCATTGTTCAGCATGCCAAAAATATTCTGCGGCGCCTGCGAAATGTTTCCTACCTGGGCCAGCAGTGCTTCTTCAGCCTTGGAAAGGACATGGGCCTTTTCACGCTTCATCTCAGTCAGTGTAAAGGTGTAAGCGGAGAGGGTAGGGTCAGCAATGAACTGATCCAGCTTTTCTACCGGCAGGGACAGGATTTCCGGTGTTACAAAAGACAGTGCTTCTCCGGCTTCGACACTGAGCTTCTTGGCCTTTTGGGTAAGAGCCTGATAAGTAGGGGCTGCAGTATCCTCATCCTGGCGCATATGCGCGTATACATAGAGCCGCTCTGTCAGCTGCGAGAGCTCATCATCCAGCTCAAAGCAGGCTTTGAGCTCTTCTGCCGAATCCAGCTTGCCCTGAAAGGCGGAGGCTTTCTTGATCAGCGCTTTTGCTTCATTGTATTCCTTATCCCACTGTTCCTGTGATGCAAACATATCTTCCAGCTTCCAGCGGTTCTCGGCAGGCACTTCACTTCTCTTCAATAACTGTTCCATGGAAATCCTCCTTAAATGATGGGATGTAGCAGGCATAGAGTTCTGTGCAGCAGCGTTTGAGGAGCCGACCGGCAGCAGGCTCAGTGCTAGCAGAAGACGAAGAGATCTGGCGGTAAAGGACATTACTTAGGCCTCCTGGATCATAGAGTCGGCTTAGTATGCCCTGCCAGTTTCTGATTATGATCTTCTTAACAAGAGTTATGCCAGCAGGCTATAAATAATGAAGATAAAGGCGAGAGCAATCAGAATGACTGCAGTCAGAGCCATGCCGCGCTTCAGGCGCGGCGGCAGTTTGTCCTTACTCATAATAAGAACGGCTCCGAGGCAGAGGACCACAACGATATAAATAACCAGACTTTCGTTATTCATACCAGCCTATACCTGTTTAAACGCTGCGATAATATTTTTGTATTCTTCTTCGTTGTCTTTATAGGACTCTTTATTGAAGCGGTTGTTCACCCATTCCATCATGGCCGGACGGCTCATAAAGGTATGCGTTTCTTCTCCCCACTGGTCGGAAATTTCCCTGAGGATAATGTAGCGTCCCTGAACCTCGACGGTCATCATATTCCATTTGTCTGTTTTGTATATTTCGTGTTTTTTGATCATGTCATTACCACCCTGGCGATTTTTGGCTTTTGGGTCAATGATAACGCACCGAGGAAGTGAAAAGCAAATGAATTCAGTAATATAGGAAAATCGTGGATTGCTTTGCAGGAATAGTTGGGGTATAATGTAAGCATACGCCATATATGGCGGTATTTTTAGGAGGTTGTTCACTTGAAAGGTACAGTAAAATGGTTTAACGCAGAAAAAGGTTATGGTTTTCTTCAGGTAGAAGGCGGCGAAGATGTATTCGTTCACTTCTCAGCTATCCAGGGCGAAGGCTTCAAGACTTTGGATGAAGGCCAAGCGGTTGAATTCGACATCACTGACGGTAACCGTGGTCCTCAAGCAGCAAACGTAGTTAAATTATAAGAAACGGCTGGACAGTTTGCTGTCAGCTGCAATATATATTTGATTTATGGCAGGCACTTGCAAGAGTGGTAACCATCAACTTACAAAGTACACAGTTCTCTCGGGAACTGTGTTTTTTTGTGCCATAAAAGTCCTTGCCGCCGCTGGTGGACAGCAAGGACCGTGATATGTCTAAAGTGTTGCCTTTTGTGAAGGAAGAACTTCTGGCGGCGGTACGATGGCGGGCTCTGATTCCGGCGGTACTGCGGGAATGACTCTTTTGCGGAAGTGGCCGCGTGAAGGTCCTCCGATATCCAGCAGATGCTTGGTGAAAAAGCCAATGAATGCAAGCACAGAGAAAAAGGTTGCCACCAGATAGAAAATGCGGCGTCCGGCATCCTCGTAGATCAGACCTCCGAAAGTTCCGCTGAGCAGACCGGAAGCACTGGACCAGACTACGGTGAATAGCGCCAGGCCGGTTGCCCGGAGATGGTCGGGAATCACTCTTGTAATGTAGCGGACCGCTGTCACATAGAAAATGCCGAATGAAATGCTGTGCAGTGCCTGAATCGCAATGATGGCACCCGGGTGGACGGCAAGCGACATGAACAGAAAGCGCATTCCGTACATGAGACTGGCAAAAGCGAGCAGCGGCAGCTCCTTGAACCGTTCACCGTATTTACTGAGCAAAAAGAAGATGGGGATCTCACTCAGCGCAGATGCGAGCAGCGCCCAGCCGATTACGTCGTCGCCGGCGTTCATGCTCTTGAGGCTAAGAGTCAGAAAAGCTTCATTCATCCGGTGACCGAGGGCCAGAATAAAGACACAGCCGAAGAACCACAGCACTTCTTTTTGCAGCAAAATCTCCTTAAGGCCGTTGCTCTTTACAGCAGATTTAGGAGAAGGGCCTGTATTACCGTCCGCATCAGGAGAACGTTTGACATCCTTTAATCCAATGGATAAAAGCAGGGCTGCGATAATAATAACGATACATACGCCAATGCTGTAAGAGGAACCGAGCGCTCTCAGCACATACCCTATAGTCAGGGCAAAAAAAGAATAACCGAGTGAGCCGAACACGCGGATCGCTATAAAGTTCCTCCCATGCCGCTGGGCAACTTTTATCGCCATGGTGTCCGCCAGAGGGAAAACAGGGTAATAGAAGAAATAGAATAAGGATATTATAAGCATTACCATTGAAAAATCAGTAGCTTTCGCCAGCAAGATAGCGGTAACTAATTGTCCTGCCAGCAAAATGGCCATAATTTTTTTGATTGTTCCGAGCCGGTCGCTCATCATGCTCCAGAACAGATTGGACAGGATGGATATCAGCGGTCCGAGGGAATACAGCAGTCCCACCTGCGTGCTGCTGAAGCCGAGATGGGTGTAGAAAAGCGGAAAATAAGAGACCACCAGTACACTGGTGCCGAAAAGTGTGAAGATGAAGGAACGCAGCCAATTCTGATCGCTGTACTGGCTGCCGGTCCGTCCTGATTCCATGTGTTTGCACTCCTTGGGGTATCAAATACGCTCAGTATAGCATAAAGGCTGTACCTGATGTTTGTTAAAAGTTTGTTAAACTGTGGTGATTTCTGAATATTTCAAGGTTTTGCGAAAGTGATTTTGTTGTTTGTACAAAAACGTTCCGCATATTATAATAATGATGATTTGGATAAGGAGACAACAATGTGGAGGCACTGTCATTGAATGAATTTGAGCAAGGCCGTAACCTAAGTCCGCGGGGCCCGATAGGGCTTATGAGCCGGGTTTATAAGTACGTGCTGCCGGAAGTCCGGGAGTGTCTGCACTCCTGGCGTGAGGATGCAGAAGGGATTCCCGATCCCGAGCTCCGGAAACAAGCGCTTGCCAGCATTGAAACCAAACAGTTTCATTGTGAAGGCGGCGGAATTTATGCCGCCGGCAATTTGTCGATGAGACATATACTGATTCCGCTTATTGTCGCCTATCAAACGATCAGTGATTATCTGGATAATCTGTGTGACCGCAGCACCTCGCTTGATCCGGCCGATTTCAGGCTGCTGCATCAGTCGATGCTGGATGCAATCAGCCCGGATGCCGAACCCGTCAATTACTATGCGCTGCGCAGCGAGCAGAATGACGGGGGATACCTGCACAGGCTGGTCCGCAAGTGCCAGGAGATGACGGCGCTTTTACCGGGCTATGCTGCAGCTGTTGAAGAGATTTATGATCTCGCTGTGCTCTATACAGATCTGCAGGTGTACAAGCATATCCGCCCCGAGCTCAGGGAAGATGCCCTGAAGGAATGGTGGGCTGTGGAAGGCAAGCGTGCCCCCCATCTTCATTGGAATGAATTTGCGGCGGCAACCGGCTCTACGCTGGGGGTGTTTATGCTGTTTCTGTCTGCGTGCGACCCCCGGCTGGACAAGCCGAAAGCGGCTTCGATCCGCGCTGCTTACTTTCCGCATGTCTGCGGGCTGCACATTATGCTGGACTATCTCATTGATCAGGATGAAGACCGGGCCGGCGGTGACCTCAATTTCTGCAATTATTACGACAATACTGATACCATGCTGAATCGGATTGCTTCAATCGTGGAGTGGGCCCGCAAGGATGTCCGGAGTCTGCCTGAGAACTCAATGCATCGGATGGTTATCGAGGGGCTTCTGGCACTTTATTTATCCGATCCAAAAGTCAGCGAACAGCGGGAGGTTCGTTCGGTATCCAAGCGCTTGATGAGAAGAAGCCCGCTTACCAGATTGTTCTTTTTCGTCAACAGCCGCTGGATCCGCAAGCACATGTATTAAGGCTGCGGGGCTTAATTTCCGCTTAAGGGAACCATGCTTCGCACAATTTAAGGAGGAACTAAAAGGATGTCAAACGTAAAAAAAATCGCAGTACTTACCAGTGGTGGAGATTCACAAGGCATGAACGCGGCTGTCCGCGCGGTAGTGCGCAGCGCAATCTTTTATGGAATTGAAGTGTACGGGATTCAACGCGGCTACCAGGGCCTGCTGAACCGTGATATTTTCCCGATGGATCTGCGCAGTGTAGGCGACATTATTCAGCGCGGCGGTACGATTCTGCAGTCGGCACGCTGTCTGGAGTTCATTAAACCGGAAGGCCAGCAGAAGGGTGCGGATATCCTTAATGAAATGGGTATCGACGGTCTGGTTGTTATCGGCGGTGATGGTTCCTATCAAGGCGCCAACAAGCTCAGCAAGCTTGGTATCAAGACAATGGCTTTGCCGGGAACGATTGACAACGATATCTCCTTCACTGACTACACCATTGGCTTTGATACAGCGGTTGGCGTTGTTGTGGATGCCATTAACAAGCTCCGTGACACGATGTCCTCTCATGAGCGTTCTTCCATTGTCGAAGTTATGGGCCGCCACTGCGGAGATATTGCTCTGCACGCCGGTCTTGCTTCAGGTGCTGAAACCATTCTCGTACCGGAAATGCCGTATGATCTTAATGAAGTCGCAGACCGTATGAAGGACAACTTCGCCAGAGGCAAACGCCACAGTATCGTAATCGTTGCTGAAGGTGTAGGCAAAGGCGAAGATGTAGCCCAGGCGCTCAAAGACCGCCATGCTTCACTCGACGCCCGCGTAACGGTGCTGGGCCACATTCAGCGCGGCGGTACGCCTACTCCGGCTGATCGGAACCTGGCAAGCCGTCTCGGCGACTTTGCCGTACGTAAGCTGATTGAAGGCGAATCCGCCAAAGCTTGCGGAATCATTAAAGGTGAATTGACTATTACTGATATTGATACAGTAGTAAATACCAAGAAGGCTTTTGATACTGAATTGTACGAGCTGGCTTCCCGTCTGTCCCAATAACATCAGCATATGCCTTTTAAGCCGCCTAGTGATAGGCGGCTTTTTACATTTCGGAAACATAATGCAGAAGATGAATAAACGGCCCTGTCCTTCCCGGAGTCAGGAGGAGGACAGGGCTGCTTGCTAGAGTGCGGTCAGCCGTTATTTTGCTCAAGGATCCGGGCGGAAAAATTCCGCTGAACCTTAACGAGGCGGCCCAGCAGCAGGATGGCCCCGATGGCGAGACCGGCGATCAGCCCGATCCAGTAGCCGTATGCTCCCATGTCTGTATAGGTGGCCAGCAGATAACCTGTCGGAAGACCGATTACCCAATATGCAATAAAGCAGATGATGAAGGCCGGGTTTACATCTTTGTAGCCTCTGAGCACACCTTGGGTTGGTGTGGCTATTGCATCAGAAATCTGGAAGAAGATTGCATAGATCAGGAAATGCTGAATTAGGCCGATCACCTCGGACTCATCCGAATAAAGACCCGCTACGTGATTGCCGGCGAATAGCAGCACGAGTGCAGTCAGCAGGGACAGTGCAGCAGCGGAGCCGATACCCATAATGCTGTATTGGCGGGCATCCTTCAGCCGGCCGGACCCGCTCTCAAAGCCGACAAGAATGGTCAGGCTCATGCAGATGCTCAGCGGAATCATGTACAGGGTGGAGGCGAAATTAATGGCTGCCTGATGGGCAGCGATGGTTACGGTATCGAAGCGGCTCATCAGCAGGGTGACGGCTGAGAACACAGCTGTCTCAAAAAAGATGGAGAAGCCGATCGGCACGCCGATCTTGAGCAGTTCCTTGAAACTGCTTAATGAAAGCCCGTAGAACTTGCGGAACAGCTGCAGGCTCTTGAACGGCTCAAACCGGTAAATGAAATGCAGGGCTACTGCAAAGATAACCCAATAGGTAATTGCCGAGGCAACACCCGCCCCTACGCCGCCCAGCTCAGGGAAGCCGAACTTCCCGAAGATCAGCAGATAGTTCAGGCCGACATTGACCGGAAGTGCAATAAGGGTAATAAGCATCGAAATACGGGTCTGTCCAAGGGCATCAATGGTGCTGCGCAGTACGGTATACCCGAACAGGGGGATAATGCCGACAGAGATGGCGCAGAGAAAACGGAAGGCGATATCTCTTACCAGCGGCTCCAGATTCATAAAGTTCAGTACCGGGGACAGAGCAAGGCTGCCTGCGGCCAGCACAAGCAGTGAAATCAGCAGTGAAAGCCAGATGCCCTGGGTTACCTGATAAGCTACATCATTATTTTTCCGGCTGCCGATCAGGTGGGATACGATAGGGGTGATACCCATTAGAATCCCGCTGAGGCCGGTCTGGATAGGAATCCACAGGCTTGTGCCGATGGCTACGCCGGCAAGATCATCCGTGCCGTATTTGCCGGACATATTGGTGTCGAAGAAGGTAATGGCCGATAAAGCGATTTGGGTAATCAGAATGGGAAAGAGAATATGTAAGAACTGCCCGGCCTTTTGTCTGAGTGAATGCGTTTGTTTCATGGATAACTGCCTCATATCTGGATAAGATTTTTAAAGATTTTTTTCAGGAAAAGACCCGGCATATGCCGGGTCCGGAATCCGCTTAACAGCCGGATATAATGGATATGATAGCTTAAATCTTATTGCTCGTAATCAACATCTGAGGTATAGCGGTTATTGGCGTTCCAGAGCAGGAACTCATCCACGTTCTCGTCCTTCAGCGCACGGATCTGATCTTCAACCTGCTGCTTGCCGTACTTAATGAAATGACCGCTTCCCAGCCAGCTGGCGGTAAAGTCCTGAATCCACGGCCGGATTACCGGCTTGTAGCTGCCCAGCGGGTCAAGCTTCTTATGGGTGTCAACCATGGAGCCCTTGATTGTCGCGTATGGATCCTTATCGGGATCTTTAACATCGAACCAGCCGGTGGAGTAATGGCTCGGATATACCATCGGACTGATTACATCGACATTCTTGGAGATTTTGACGAAATCCTGGCCGATGCCTTCTGCTGCAGGGACTGATGCCGCATAACCGAAGATATCAACAGATACTCTGACGCCGAGCGGGGCAAGTTCAGCCTTGGCATATTTGACGAAATCAGCAATGATTTCGACGCGGGGCCGGTCGCTCTTGGTATATTTCAGCGCATCGGCGCGTTTTTCAAAGCCCTCGGGGAAGCGGACATAATCGAATTGGATCTCCTTGAACCCGAGCTTTACTGCTTCCTTGGCAATGTCCACATTGTATTTCCATACATTCTCATTATACGGGTTAACGAAGCTGTCGCCGCCTTTGTTCTTCCAGACGCTGCCGTCAGCATTGACGAAGGACAGCTCCGGATGCTTCTTGGCCAGCACGGAATCCTTGAACACAACAATACGGGCGATCGGATAGACGTCATGCTCCTTCAGCCGTGTCATCAGCTTGTTGATATCGCCGATAAAATTCTGGGGTGTGCCCATTTCCTGCAGCTCGGCATTGTCAGTCTTATATGTGATATATCCGGCGTCGTCCTTAATGTCGATGACCATCGAATTGAGCTCAGTCTTGTCAAGGAGAGCGAGGAGCTGCTCCATCCGGGACCCGCCTGCGCTGTAAGCAGTGACGTAGATGCCTTTGACCTTGGGTGCATCAGGCTGCGGATCCGTATGAAGAGCGCTGTCCGCTGCGGGTGTAGCACTTGGGGCAGGGGATGGTGATGCATTGCCGGCTGGTGTATTCGAAGAAGTGGAACCGGCCTGTTCTACCGTGACAGGTGGATTAACAGCCGACTTCAGGGCTGCGGAGACGTCGGATTCATGTCCGCCGGACTGGACGCCAACGCTGCCCAGAGCCATCATAAGTAATGCCCAGGTGATGTTCATTGTGTATTCTCTCCCTTTATGTACATTCCTTTAAAGTATAATGGAACGGCAGCATCCAAAAAGAACAGACTTGTAACAATCCGTGTAATTTTGGAAAGCCAGGATATTTACCGCCCTTTGAGTTTTTAAACGGACTGTACCGATTCTAAACCTCCATATTAAAAGTAAATGCCGCCCGGAGCGGCAATTGCTGGCTCCGGGCGGCAACAAATCAAAACTTGCCATCAAGCGGTCGTGCTTATTGAAGATACGCAGGGTTCTGATGCTCACAAATGCTGTAGTGGATGATATCCATGGCATCCGCCGGTTCCAGAATACTTAAACCGTCGCGCAGCACGATTACAGAATTCAATTCGTCCTGCTTGAGAAACGGCATCATATCGGGATACCACCTCATGACGATTGCTGACAGTTTTACCGTTTCCATTTCCATAAGAGTCACCCTTTCCTTTTTCGAATGGTACTGAACGGTTCATTCAGGGAACATCCGTAAAACGAAGTGCCTGGAAAAAAGAGGGGTAAAGCACAATCCTCATGAATTTATTAGGTCCTGCGTGAATCTAATATATCACAATTTTAAAATACGCGCATTTTCTTTCAGCTGGATCTTCTCCGGAAGGAGCCCATGACGCCTACGGTTTCCACAATATTGACAAAGGCCTGCGGATCGCTGGCTTTGATGATCCGTCTCAGCTCAGCCAGCTCATAGCGTGTGGTCACAGTCATTAGCATGTCCCGTTCGATATGAGAATAAGCGCCTTCGGTCTTTATTTTGGTTACGCCGCGCTGAAGCGGAAGGAGCTGCTCAAGCAGCTCTTCGGTACGGGTTGTTACAATATATACGGTAACTTTGATGTGGCTGACGTGAATCAGATCGACTACCTTGCCGGTTACATAAATGGAAACCATGGAGGCCAGCGCCAGGTTCCAATTATTGTCGAAATAGGCGGCGGCCAGAATGACTAATCCGTTAAGTCCAACGAGGATATTGCCGATTGGAAAGTCCCGATAACGGGTAATAATGGAACCGAGAATATCAAAGCCGCCTGAAGATCCGCCCATACGGAAGGAAATGCCGGCTCCTACGCCAACAAGCACTCCGCCGAATACGGACGCCAGCAGCATATCGGAAGCTACAGTAACTTCAGGTATCAAGGCCATGAGCCAGGTGGTGGAGACGACAGAAAGGATGCTGAGAATGATAAATCTCCGTCCCAGCTGAAACCAGCCGGCAACGAGCAGCGGCACGTTGAACAGCAGATACAGCAGGCTGATATTGAACGGGGTAAAGTAACCGACCAGCATGGCTAGACCTGAAACCCCTCCGCTGAGCAGCCTGTGCGGGATCAGAAACAGATTAAAGCCGCAGGCAATCATTGCTGAACCGAAGATTACAGCAAGGCAACTGCCGATTTGTCTTAGTTTTAACAAGCGTTTCACCTCTGACATGTAATGTAAGTAATGAAAGAAAGGAATACACTGGTATTCCTAAATAGGTTTGTGATATAATGTATAGGATATTCTTGAGTAGAACGTTACAATGGTATTTTTGCATTGCTTCGGATGTGAAGCTACAATTGTTCAGGCCGTTAACCAGACCTGATCTAAGGACATTTTTTTCGTCCCATACGCGTAAACCCATGCAGAGATTACGGCATGATTGGACAGCCTATAAAGGTGTTTACCGCTACTTAAGAATACAGATAAGCATGTGGAATGTCCACTGTATAGAAGGAGCATGAATAATTTGAAAACATTCGCAGAATTCGGCCTGGAGCCCAAAGTGCTTCAGGCAATCACAGAGCTAGGATTTGAGGAGTCAACACCGATTCAGGAGCAGGCGATTCCGATCGCACTGACAGGAGCGGATATGATCGGCCAAGCTCAGACAGGTACCGGTAAAACCGCTGCCTTCGGTATTCCTCTTATCTCCAAAATCTCCCGGGAAGACGAAAAAATCACGGCGCTTGTTATGACGCCTACCCGCGAGCTGGCTATTCAGGTTGCTGAAGAAATCGGCAAGCTGTCCCGCTTCAAGGGTCTCCGTTCCCTGGCTATCTACGGCGGACAAGACATCGGACGCCAAATCCGCGGATTGAAGAAAAAACCCCAGATTATTATCGGTACACCAGGCCGTCTCCTGGATCACATTAACCGCAAGACCATCCGCCTGGACGATGTTCAAACCATTGTACTGGATGAAGCTGATGAAATGCTGGATATGGGCTTCATGGAAGATATCCAGAGCATCCTCAAGCTTGTACCGGAAGAGCGCCAGACTATGCTGTTCTCGGCCACTATGCCTCCGAACATTCAGCGTCTTGCTCAGCAGTTCCTGAAGAATCCGCAGCACGTATCAGTAATTCCTAAGCAGATCAGCGCACCTCTGATCGACCAGGCTTACATTGAAGTTCCTGAGCGTCAGAAGTTTGAGGCCCTGAGCCGCCTGATCGATATGGAATCCCCTGAACTGGCTATCGTATTCGGCCGCACCAAGCGCCGTGTTGACGAGCTTGCTGAAGGCCTGCAGAAACGCGGATACTCCGCTGACGGACTGCACGGCGACCTTTCACAGAATCAGCGTGATGCAGTTATGCGCAAATTCCGTGACGGCAGCATTGACGTTCTGGTAGCTACTGACGTAGCTGCACGCGGACTCGACGTATCCGGTGTAACACATGTAATCAACTTTGACCTTCCGCAGGATCCGGAAAGCTATGTACACCGTATCGGCCGTACCGGCCGTGCCGGTAAAGAAGGTACAGCTTGGTCGTTCGTAACACCGCGCGAAATTGACCACCTGCACCTGATTGAGCGCGTTACGCGTCACCGCATCACCCGCAAGCCGCTGCCAACAATGGCAGAAGCGATTGAAGGCAAGCAACGCATTACAGCAGAACGTCTGCTGGCAATGGTTGAAACCGGAGATCAGCTGAACGAATACAAAGGTATTGCGATCCAGCTTCTGGAGCAGTATGATTCCGTACAGCTTTTGTCTGCAGCAATGAAGCTGCTGACTGGCGAATCCAAGGATGCGCAGGTTGAACTGACACCTGAGGATCCGATCCGTGCTAAACGCCGCGGCGGAAAGTACGACATCCGCAGCGGGCGCAAGCCAAACGGCGGATACGGCGGCAACCGTTCCGGCGGAAGCGGCGGCGGATACCGCGGTAACCGTGAAGGCGGAAGCTACGGCGGCGGTTACAAAGGTAACCGTGACAATGCCGGCGCTACAACACGCGGCGGTTACAGCAGCGGCTATGGCGGCAACAGCAGCAGCGGCGGCTACAAAGGCAACCGTGATGATGCCGGCCGCAGTTCCGAGCGTAAGCCGTACAACCGTCCGAGCGGTACCGGCACACGTCCGGCTAAGCGCGAAGACTTCGATAATTAAGCAGCAGCCGGAATTCCGGCAGTAAGAAGGCGAGAGACCGCACAGCGGTTTCTCGCTTTTTTTTGCTGAGCAAATATAAATTGATGTTTACCTAATTGCAATATTTGGCCTCTATCACTCAGGCATTTCTATTAAAATGTGTGAATCTTCTAAGACATTCGCACCTGCAATTATAGAATCACTGAATATAATATTCTATCCAACAACAGAAGGAGGTTATTAAGATGGCTGTCGTCTTGCCTATCCAATATTTCAATCTCGGTCCAAATGTAGGTAAATCTTATTATGAGAATCTGGCAGGCGGAATTAACGCAGCAGTAACTGTCAATAACAATTCCGCAAATCCGATTTCACTCGTTTTATCTCGGGTCAATGCTCCGTTAATCACTTACGAAATTCCTGCAGTGAACAGTCTTACCCTGGCAGTGGACTTGCTGTTGTATGCCGCTCTATTGACTGGTGCCGGTGCAGCATTTGGTACGATTGAGATTACAACTTCCGATTTCTAAGGTACGGCCAGAGTATCTGCCAATACCTGATCATCCCTCATCTATGAAAAGTCCCTGGCTGCTCGGCAGCCAGGGACTTTTTTAGCGCTGACTGCAGAAAAAACGTTACAAAGCGCCAGATTGAATATATAATTCAGTTCAATTCTAAGGTTGATTTTCTAATATATGGTCAATTCCTTCAGTCTGCATAGACCATAACCCGGATTCTTAAGAATGGGCGCTGGAAAAGTCCGGGTCAAATAGGTTATAGTTAAGGTATGCAGTATGCGCGAGACAGACAGGAGGAAGGGAATTGGAGTTTAAAGGAGCTATGGGCGGTTTATACCGCATCACGGAATGGATTTCTCGTATTGCTTTCAGTAATATACTATGGGGGCTGTGTTCGATTCCGTTTTTGTTTATCGCTGTGATGAAGATTATTATGCTGGGTTCAGCAGCAGGCGGGCCCAACGAACAGATTACGCTTAACTGGGCAATGGGAATTCTGGCACCGTTTACGGTATTCCCGGCTACGGCTGCACTGTTTACGGTGGTGCGCAAGTGGGTGATGGGCAACACCGATGTCAGCACGTTCCGCACTTTTTTTCAGGGATACAAAGAAAATTATCTCAAGAGCATGCTTGGGGGACTCATCTATACCGTGCTGTTTGTTGTAATGTACGTAGATGTGACCGTATACATGACTCAAATGGCCAATTTCAGAATCGTCGGTATTCTGATGCTGGTGCTGATGATCATTCTGTTTGTGTCGATGTTTAACTTTTTCTCAATTGTCGTTCATTACCAGATGACCTTTAAGGAAGTTATTAAGAACTCTGTCCTGCTGACCATCGCCCGGCCTATTCGTGTGTTCTCAACACTGATCGGTTCTGCGTTGCTTGTATATATAGGTCTGCAGTACCCAGTACTGTATGTAATCTGCATTCCTACATTGGTTGCTATGCTGGCCTTCTTTAACTTCTTTGCTACATACAACAAGCTGCAGCTGCAGGCTGAGAAAAAGCAGCAGCAGGAGCTGGAAGCACAGGAAGCTGCGGAAAAAGAAGCGGCAGAGCGGCTGCTTGCGGATGACGATGACGATGATGACGACGATGATGATGATTTCGATGATAAGGATAATTCCAGATCACCTAAACGGATTTAACATCTGCGTTACAATCTAAGGCCAAAAGGGACGAGAATTTTATTCCAGTGTTAATTAAAGCGCATACAGGTTTACATTTTCGTCAAAACGCAATATAATAGTTATAAATCCTGCGATGTACGTTACGGTTGCTCGTTGTTTTGAACCAATGATAATGTCTCGGGAGACTTAATACGGAGCGCGGCTGAACAGCCCTGTCTATACGACTTGGGGAATTCAAAAACGACTTCTGCGGTCACCCACCTGCTCTCGCAGGTTCAGAAGACACTGTAGCCGGACGGCATAGGCGGGTTTTCTGCTGATTTTGACAAGGTGCCCTGTATCCCGCAATTGCGGATTCAGGGTACCTTTTTGTTTGCTGCGCCTTTTTGGAAACGGTGTCTGCAGATGCCTTTCTTACATAGAGGTCCAGGAAAGTGAGCTATGCTCTTTTGTTCCTGGGTTAAGAATGTTACACTGATAATAATGAACTTGGGACTAAAAGAGGGGGAAATATTTTGTCGCTCAAAAGAACATTGGTCGGTATATTCCGTAGTCATGACGGAACTAGCGACCGTGCAAAGGATCCGGCATTAAAGACACGTTATTACACTCTTTCGAAAGACAAGGCATGGGATGAAGTATCTTCAACACTGAAGAAGATTCCCGGTTACAAGGTTCTGCATGAGGTGCAGTCCGTAGGAGAAATTACCCTGGAGAAAAGAACGGGGTTTGGACGTACGCTGGACATAACAGTATCCGTACTGAATACCTCGCCGGTACGCTGCGGTATCGATATATATTCCGCATCCAGAGGCTCGCTTGGAGACCTGGGTGCCAATTACCGTGTAATTCAGCGCCTGTATGAATCGCTGGACAAGAAGCTGGGCAAGTACAAGACAGACTAATGACCTGGCGGGCTTGCTGTCCGGTGATTGTATGCGGTTTCCGGAATAACCCGGCTATATAATAGGATGCGTTATCTATAGCAAAAAGCGGCGGAAGGAAAGCCTTCTGCCGCTTTTTTAACATATCGTATTTCTTTTATATCGTCCGGCTAGGTGGAACTACAGCAATTCCTTGACGGCGGCAATCGCTGCTTCGTAATTCGGGTGCTCGGACATTTCGCCAAGGTACTCAACATAAGTTAATTTGTCATTCTTGTCGATAACGAAGATAGAGCGCATATCCAGGCGGAATTCTTTGATCAGTACGCCGTAGGCTTGTCCGAAGGCGGCTTCCTTGTGGTCTGACAGGGTGATAACCCGGTCAATGCCGGCAGCGCCGCACCAGCGGGCCTGGGCGAACGGCAGATCTGTGCTGATGGTGAGGATGACAACGTCGTCTCCAAGCTCAGCTGCTTCGCTGTTGAAGCGGCGGGTCTGGGCGTCGCATACGCCTGTGTCCAGGGAAGGCACGACACTGATCAGCTTGATTTTTCCGGCATAATCACCCAGGGTGGCTTCCTCGAGCAGGTTCTTGCTTACTGTGAAATCCGGAGCGCTGTCTCCGGCTTTGAGCTCAGGTCCCACCAGTGTAATCGGATTGCCTTTGAATGCGGCTACGCCTGTTCTTTCTTGCGTCATGTCCTTGTTTCCTCCTCAGGTTACAATATTGGATTGTTACTGCCAGAATAAATTATAATCGTTTTAGAAGGTTGATGTCCAACCGGACAACATACATAAAGGATGGGTGCCATGATATTCATACGTTACGAAAACTGGAAAAGCTATCTGCGATACTATCCCGTAACCGTTATTCTTTTGTTAGCCAACCTTGTGATGTTTTTAATAGCATCGCTGAACGGCGGTTCAACAAATTTGGATACGCTTGTAAAGCTCGGTGCTGTGGTGGATAACGGGCCTGAAAAAGAAGAGCTGTGGCGTTATTTTGCTGCTATGTTTCTGCATAACGGATTTTCCCATCTTTTCTTTAACAGCTTCTCGCTGCTGGTGTTTGCTCCCCCGCTTGAACGGCTGCTGGGCTGGTGGCGCTATGCAATTCTGTACATTATCGGCGGATTCCTGGCCAATGTACTTTCGGTTGCACTCGGCGGGACGCCGGATCCTTATACCGCTACTGTATCTGTAGGCGCCTCAGGCGCGATATACGCGATTTACGGCGCATTTCTGTATATCGCCACCCTGCAGCGCGGTATGATGGATGAGGGCTCTCGTAAGACACTGTACGGACTCCTGATGATGGGGATTGTGATGTCGTTTGTTACTCCATATGTCAATTGGATGGCTCATCTGGGCGGACTGGTCGCCGGGTTTTTCCTGTACGGGCTGATTATCCGACTTTTAAAAAGAAGCAGGCGATAGGAGAGGTTGGGAAGTGGAACTTAGACAGCTGCAATACTTTCTGAAGGTTGCCCAAAAGGAGCACGTTACCAAAGCGGCGGAGGAGCTTCATGTAGCCCAATCGGCGGTAAGCCGCCAGATTCATCAGCTGGAACAGGAGCTCGGGGTGGATTTGTTTATGCAAAAAGGCCGAAATCTGCAGCTTACGCCTGTAGGACAGCTTTTTTGCAAGCGGGTCGAAACGCTGCTCAAGGATCTGGAGCGCTCTGTAGCGGAGGTTCATGAATTCCTGGACCCGGAGCTGGGGGAAATCCGTATCGGCTTTCCGCACAGTCTGGGAACACACCTGATTCCCTCCATTGTGGCAGAGTTCCGCAGGCATTACCCTAATGTCAGGTTCCGCTTCAAGCAAGGGACCTATGCGTCCTTAATCAAGGATGTTTCGTCAGGTGAGGTGGATCTGGCGTTTATTTCACCGTTCCCGGAGAATGAGGGGAACGTAGCCGGAGATATCGTAATGACGGAAGAGCTGTTTGCTATCCTGCCGCAGCATCATCCGCTGGCCGGTGAAACGGTGATCCGGCTTGAACAGCTGCGTGATGAGAAATTCGTATTGTTCAGCCAGGGGTACTCCCTGAGACCGATTGTCTGGCAGGCCTGTATCCAGGCCGGCTTTAAGCCCCAGATCGCTTTTGAAGGCGGGGAGACGGATACCATCCGCGGTCTGGTTGCCGCCGGCATGGGCGTCAGCCTGCTTCCGGAGACGGCGCTGTACCAGACGAATCCGATGCAGCCGGCCCAGGTTAGAGTTATAGAGCCGGCTGTTACACGGACGGTGGGGATCATTCACCGCAGCGACGGTAAGCTGCCGCTGGTAGCCAGATCGTTCAGGACTTTCCTGCTCACCTATTTCAAGGACAAAAACAACAATAACCCGGAAGGCTAGAGCCTTCCGGGTTATTTGTCTCAGCTGTGTTTTGCAGCGGAGGGAGGATTATTCACGGTTGCCGAGAAACATGGTGATCAGACGCAGAAGCTCAAGCAGGGAGACCAGGGCGGCAGCCACATAAGTCAGCGCGGCGGCATTCAGTACCTTGGCAACGCCGCGTTCTTCCTCGTTGCGGATGAAGCCTTGCTCAACCATAACCTGACGTGCGCGGTTGCTGGCGTTGAACTCGACCGGCAGCGTGACAAGCTGGAACGCTACGGCAGCAGAGAAGAAGATGATTCCAAGCCCGATAAGATTGGTGGCACTGAAAATGAAGCCTGCCAGCAGCATGAACGGCGCAACACCTGAAGCAAAGTTAACGACAGGGAACATCCGGTGGCGGAGCGTCAGCATCGGATAGTGTACCTTGTGCTGAATGGCGTGGCCGACCTCATGGCAGGCAACGGAAACTGCGGATATAGAATTCTCATAATAGACCGGTTCTGACAGGCGGACTACCCGGTTAATCGGATCGTAGTGGTCAGACAGAGTTCCGCGAACAGGTTCAATAGGGACGTCGTGCAGGCCGTTGGCATCCAGCATGCGCCGTGCCGCTTCGTAACCGGTTAATCCGTTTGCGTTGGGAACTTTAGCCCATTTATTAAAAGTACCCTTAACTCTGAACTGGGCCCACAAAGAGAACAGAAAGGCAACAATGACTAATAAAAACATATCTCATTCCTCCATCATGATGTGTGTGAGTAATTACATTGGCGGATTCTGCGTCAGCAGCAGCTTGATCGCCTCCATGCAGGCAACGCCTTGCGGAATGAGGGCAGCCAGCGCACGTCTGGCCTGTACAGGCTTCAGTCCGTTAATCATTGGCTCCAGCGCCTTGACTTCGCGTTCTAGACGCTGCATCTGAAGCTCCAGCTCTGCCAGTTTGTCCGAAACATCGGCTTCTGGAGTGGCGGCATTCCATTTATCCATCATGGATTTGATTTCTTCCAATGTATATTTCTCTTGCTTTAGCTGATTAATACGTTCCAAAGCGGCTAAGGTTTCATGGCTGTACAGCCGATAGTTCTTCATGCTTCTTGATTCCGGCTTGATCAGGCCGAGCTTCGTATAATAGTCGATGGTCCGTTCGCTTAAACTGGCGGCTTTGGCGAGCTCGCCAATCCGGTAAAGGATCATATCCCCATGTCGGTTCACCTCGCTGTATAATCCTCCCGCTAATGAGCGGAAGTTTCTAACTTAATGATTGATTATATCTATATCAAAAGGATACCAAAAATCGAACCGTACAGTCAAACGTCATACTTACTTTAAGTATATGCGGTATAAACATGAAAGATACTAATGATAATTCTTCAAACATAACGCACTTATGTCATATATTAAACTCCTGACTCGTCTTAGAAAGGCGTGTGCATTGTTTTAAAACTTGAAAAGAAAGCGCAGTTGTCACTGTTTTACTGCGATGTCAGCGTAATAAAGAAAATAATACCGCCAAATAGAGCAGCATGTTTAATCGAACTTGTTAATAAAAATACAATATATAATGCAAAGAGGTTGTATGCGTTTGCAGAGGGGGAGGCTTAAGAGTGCGGTTATGGCACTACTTCACCTGCTGTATTGCTTCAGCGCTATCCAACGGTGCAGAAATAATGGTATTCAAAAATAAAAGGACAGACTAATAAAAAATAGTCTTGTCAATTTACCTGACTTCTGATTATAATGACATTAAGAGTTTCACGCTTTGTTAGAAAATATAACATTGGGGAGTGGGGTTAAGATGAAGAAAAAGTTATTGATGATGTTTCTGGCCATGATTACCTTGATGATCTATCCGGTCAGTGCTTTTGCTGCTGACGGTCCGGCAGCACCGGATTTGCAGATCGGACTGGACACAGCGTTTACGTTTTTGGCATTCATCTTAGTATTCTTTATGCAATCAGGATTTGCACTTCTTGAAGCCGGTTCGGTCCGGATGAAGAATGCCGGTCACGTAGCCGGTAAAACAGTGCTGACACTGGCGATTGCCAGCTTATGCTTCTGGGCTGTCGGTTTTGCCTTTGGCTTCGGTAACGGTAACGGCTTAATCGGACTTGATGGTTTCTTCTATGGTGGAGATTCAATGTCCGCAGCTTTTGAGTCACTGGCCTTCTCCGATGTAACGCTTAACACTAAATTCCTGTTCCAGATGGCTTTCGCTGCAGTATCACTGGCGATCGTATCCGGTGGTATGGCTGAACGCGCTAAACTGAGCGTGTATATTATCTTCGGGATTTTGTTCTCCGTTATTATCTATCCTGTTGTAGCACACTGGGTATGGGGCGGCGGCTGGCTGGCTACGCTCGAAATGCAGGACTATGCAGGTTCTACAGTTGTTCACCTTACCGGTGCAACGGCTGCTGTAATAGCGACCATTCTGCTTAAACCGCGTCTCGGCAAGTTTAATAAAGAAGGCAAACCGGTCATTATCCCGGGTCACAACCAGGTGTTCACTGTACTTGGGGTAATTATCCTCTGGTTCGGCTGGTTCGGCTTCAATCCGGGTAGCGCATTGTCTCCTATGGGCGGTTTCTTCGGACACGTAGCACTGACAACTAATATTGCGGCTGCTGCCGGCGGTCTGGCCGCACTGGTTGCTTCCTGGCTGTACTTCGGTAAATCCGACATTCCGGCAATGCTGAACGGCGTACTGGCTGCACTTGTTGCCATCACCGGTGCTTGCGCATTCGTAGAGCCTTGGGCTGCTATTATTATCGGTCTTGTGGCTGGAGCATTCACTTTCATGACTTCGCAATGGCTGGAACGTGCAGGTCTTGATGATCCGATCTATGCTTTCTCTGTACACGGTATTGCAGGTATGTGGGGTGCGTTGTCCACAGGTCTCTTCGCAACTCCTGAGTTGATTGAACAAGGAGCGCTTGTAGGTGAACCTGGCCTGTTCTACGGCGGCGGCTTCCACCAGCTGGGCGTTCAGGCACTTGGTGTGGTCGGAACCTTCGCATTCGTAGCTGTACTGTCCTTTGTAATCCTTTATGTTATGAAATTGGTTATGGGCATCCGCGTTACTGAAGAGGAAGAATTGATGGGTCTGGATATCAGTGAGCACGGTACTTACGGCTATCCTGAGCAGATGAAGCTGATTGCAGATTCCGAATCCAAAACCCACAAAATGTAATTATATACAGATGGGGGGCGGACCGCGTGGCTGGGATGGAAATGACAGAGTGGAGTAAAGATGAAAGAATGCTATCCATCGCAACAGCCGGTTCGCCGCAAGAGCTGAAAGGCAGGCGTACCGCCTGCCAGCAGGCCCTTCTGGAGCAGTTAAATGTGATTCCGATTGAGGAATGGGTGTCCAAAGTCAACGCAATGCATGATCTGATTGCTGCGGCTGCGGTGAACATTTGTGAGGCGCAGATGAAAGAGGCGGGCTACGGCCCGCCTCCCTGCGCCTATTCCTTTATTGTATTCGGCAGCGCTGGCAGACAGGAATCCACCCTTTGGAGCGATCAGGATAACGGCCTGATTGTGGGGGGGGAACCGGATAACGTTAAGCTGACCTATTTTACTGCTTTTGGCGAGCTGCTGTCGGATGTGCTTGAGGCAGTCGGTTATGAGAAATGTGAAGGCAGAGTCATGTGCTCTGAGCCGCTTTGGCGGAAGACGCTGCCGGAGTGGAAGGAGCAGCTGAACAGCTGGATGAGCCAGCTGGAATGGGAGCCCATCCGTTATCTCATTATTGCTTCGGATATGAGGCATGTGGCTGGAAGTGCGGAGCTGTCGGCTGAATGGAGGGAAGCCTTTCATGCCGGCTTTGTGGGCAATGATAAATTGACTACGGCTGTTTTACGTAACACTGTCCGCCACAAAGCAACTTTGAACCTGCTTGGACAGGTGCTTACCGAACGTTTTGGCGATTATGCCGGCGGATTTGATGTTAAATATGGCGTTTATATTCCGCTTGTTAATATAGTAAGGCATTTAGCGTTGCTGAATGCGGTCAAGGACAGCTCAACCCTGAAACGGCTTGCAAGACTGGAAGTGCTCGGGGAATACGAATATCTTCAGGAGATCCGCGAGGCCTTCCTGACCGCTTTGCGGATGCGTGTGAATACACCGCATACGGTACAGGATGGACTGCTGCTCAGCAGTGATTATATTTCCGAAAATGATCTGAAGAATAAACAGCTTGTGTCCGAGCTTCGTGAAAGTCTGCTGCTGGTCAGAAGACTGCATAGGGCCTTACAGCGCCAGCTCCGGTCAGCGGAAAGGAGGCAGTCATGAAGGAGCCGAATAAAGGCGGCGGATTCTGGAACAACTTACGGCAGGGCGGAATGCCCTCCGCAATTGCATCTATAAGAGGCGGCGAATCCGCTCAGCAAACTGCGCAGCAGATGGCCTTTATCAGGTCCCTTATGCGTGAGAAGCGGCGGCCGGAAGTACTGCATACTCCGCTTTCCGAGCTGGAGACGGTCATATTTGATCTTGAAACGACCGGTTTCTCCCACCAGCATGGCGATGAAATTATGTCATTTGGTGCAATCCGGGTAGTTGGCCAGGACATTAAGGAAGAAGAATGCTTTTATACGCTGGTAAAATGCCAGACAGCCATTCCGGAGAATATTACCAGGCTAACAGGAATCACGGAGGAGATGACGGCTGCGGCTCCACCATTGATCGACGGCCTGCATAACTTCATGGCTTTTGTCGGTCAGCGTGTCCTGGTGGCGCATGGCAGTGCACATGACAAATCCTTTCTGAATGCGGCGTTGTGGAAAACCTCCAAGGTTCAGCTGACCCACCGTGTACTGGACACGATGATGCTGGCTCGCTGGCTGGAGCCGCAGCGCAGCAATTATACGCTGGATGAGCTGCTTGCCGTTCATAATATTCCAATCCAGGGGCGGCATCACGCACTGGAGGATGCCAAGATGACAGCACGGCTGTGGGTATCGTATCTCCGCGAGATTTCGAACAGACGTCAGGTCGATACACTTGGTGATCTCTACGCCTATTTGAGCAGAGCCTGAAGCGCTGCCGGCAGCAATTGCGCAGCGGTCTTTCCTTCAGTACTTTCCCGGCTGATAATAAAGCCGTTAAGAACCGGCAGCGGGCCGCTGCCGGTTCCCGGAGAGCCGATCAGATACACCTTGAACTCCGGCCCCAGGGCTTCAAGCCCTAGCATATCTGCAGGGGAAGGCCAGGGCGGTGAGGTTGGATGGGAATGGAACAGGCCGATGGGGGCCGGGTCACTGTAAAGCGCCTTGACCCATTCCCGCGGATCAGGCTCAAAAGCATGCAGCGGGTCAGGCGCTACGTTGCTCAAAGGCACATAGCTGCTTATGAGTATGCCTCCCGCTGCGGCAGTACCCAGCAGTATTCCGCAAGCTTCGTGCGGAAGACAGGTCAGCAGATGCTTCCCCAGCATGAGCTGTACGGAGGAATCCAGCCAAACCGGCGGGGTTGTTCCCTGGAATGCTGTCATGTATTGACCCCTCTCTCTTCATGGGATTCCGTCTTTGGGCGGAGTCCTCTTTTTTGTGTCTGGATGGTTTGAAATGGACGGCAATGGGGGTACAATAGGAGCAACCCATCCCATATGTAAAGGAACAGACATCTGATGAGAGCTGTTAATAGAAGGAATGTTGCAGTCCTGGCACTTGTTGTCCTGGTTACAGCAGTCGTCCTCGTACGCTGGCTGAATGATGAACCGGAGGCTGTTCCGGCAGTACAGCAGGCTTCTGGAGGCGGGATTGGCGCCGGTAAGCCGGCCCCAGCCTTTTCGCTCAAGGATAACGCTGGCCGTGAGTATACGGTTGGCGGTCCGAGGGATAAGGCGCTGATTGTGAATTTCTGGGCTTCCTGGTGCGATCCCTGCCGGCAGGAGGCGCCGGAGCTGAATGCGATGGCACTGAAATACAAAAATGTGCTGGATATCTACGGAGTTAACGTGACCAGCCAGGATTATAAGCCGAATGCCGAGCGGTTCATCAGGAAGTATATGCTGGCTTTTCCGGTTATGTTTGATCTCAAAGGCGAAGTGTTTGACCGGTACCGGGGCCAGGTTTTCCCGACCAATGTGCTGATTGACAAGAATGGCAAGATCACCGAGGTTGTGCTGGGTGCCCTGACCAGAGAAGAACTGGAGAAAAAAATAATAGCTCTGACCGGCTCCTGAGCATTCAGCATCCGGAAATGAAGCCCCTCTGCCGGTCCGGGAATTGTAGTCTCCCGCTGCAGAGGGGCTTCATGATGTGAGGCTTGGAGGCAGGCTGATATTAGTGATTGACCAGACCCCGCGGCTCGCTGCTGTGTGTGGTTTCATTCTCTAAAGAGATCTGTCCGAGCAGGGCATACCGCATACTGTCTACGAGTGCTTCCCAGCTGGCCTCAATGACATTGCTGGATACTCCGACCGTGCTCCAGGTATTATTGTAATCCTTCGATTCGATCAGCACGCGTACCTTGGCAGCGGTCTGATCCTGCTCATCAAGAACACGTACCTTATAGTCGGAGAGATGCATTTCATCAAGCCGCGGGAAATAGGTCTTCAACGCTTTGCGCAGCGCATTATCCAGCGCGTTGACTGGACCGTTGCCCTCGGCAGCAGTATAGAGGCTGTCACCGCCTACGCGTAGCTTAACGAAGGCCTCGGAGACTACAGGCTGGCCGGCATTTTTTTCAACAAGCATCTTAAAGGATTCAAAGACAAACAGCTCGTTCAGCTCACCGGTTGCTTCACGCAGCAGCAGTTCCAGGGAGGCATCGGCACCTTCAAACTGATAGCCCTGATGTTCAAGATTCTTAATCTTGTCAATGACTTTGCGGGCCTGCTCGCTGGTCGGGTCAAGACTCAGCCCCATATCCTGGGCTTTGGAGAGCACATTGCTCTGGCCGGCAAGCTCCGAGACGAGTACCCGCTGCTTGTTACCGACCAGCTCCGGGGCAATATGTTCATATGTGCGGGAATCACGGAGGATTGCCGAGACATGGATGCCGCCTTTATGCGCGAACGCGGCTGCTCCGACATAAGGCTGATTCACAGGCATATTCACATTGGCAACTTCGCTTACATAACGGGCGGTGTTGGTCAGCTGCGGCAGAGAGTCGCCAGGTATGCAGTGATAGCCCATCTTGAGCTGAAGCGTCGGGATGATGGAGCACAGATTGGCATTTCCGCAGCGTTCGCCGTACCCGTTGATGGTGCCCTGTACCTGGCGCGCTCCAGCGTTGATTGCACTCAATGCATTAGCAACAGCAAGCTCGCAGTCATTATGGGTGTGAATGCCCAGAGCAGCGCCGGGAAGATGGGCCGAAACAGAAGTTACGATGTCGTATACTTCATTAGGCAGGGTACCGCCGTTCGTATCACACATGACAAGCCAGTCTGCACCCGCCTCCCGGGCTTTGGCCAGCACGGCTGCAGCATATTCCGGATTGTTTTTGTAGCCGTCGAAGAAATGCTCGGCATCGAAGATGACCTCAAGGCCCTTCTGCTTGAGATAGGAGATGGAGTCGCCAATCATCGCGAGATTCTCCTCGAGCGTGGTCTGCAGTGCAGTATGCACATGGAAATCCCAAGATTTGCCGACCAGCGTAGCTGCAGGCACACCGGCATCAATCATTCTCTGCAGATTGTCATCATGCTCGGCGATGGAGTTTTTGCGGCGGGTGCTGCCGAAGGCGGTGATTTTGGCGTTCAGATACAATTCCTTGACCCGTTTGAAAAACTCAATGTCTTTATTGTTGCTACCCGGTATGCCACCTTCAATGTAATGCACACCGAGATCATCGAGCTTCTTGGCAATCTTCAGCTTGTCATCTGCCGACAGACTGATGCCCTCGCCTTGTGTGCCGTCGCGAAGTGTCGTATCGAAGATGGAAATGGACTTAGACATTAAGTCTCCTCCTAAAAGTTTTGTGAGCATGGCTTCCACGAACTGCTTCGTGCAAAACTGGCTCCGAAAGCATATGCTAAGTTTTGTGAGCATGGCTTCCACGAACTGCTTCGTGCAAAACTGGCTCCGAAAGCATATGCTAAGTTTTGTGAGCATCTGCTCCATTGATTCGGCTTCGCGCAAAACTGTCTTCGGAAGCATCAGCTACGTATTGAAATAATTTTTATATTATAGCATTTTTACGCGGGAATGTAACAAAGAACTTTACAGGAGAGATACGTCTTTAATTGACCTCCTGCAGACAAAAGCGTTATGCTGAATTGAACAATGGAAACCATGTAGATAAGAAGGTAGATATTGTGCATAATGTAGACCAATATTATCCGGCAAGCGGAAGGGTTATCCTGCATGTGGATATGAACGCTTTTTACTGCTCTGTGCATGAAGCGGAGGACCCGGATCAGTATAAAGGCAAGCCTACTGCCGTTGCCGGGAGTGTCGAGCAGCGCAGGGGGATCATTGTAACCTGTTCCTATGCAGCCCGCAGACTCGGGATATCTACAGGAATGCAGGTGCAAAAAGCGCTGCGCATATGCCCGTCCTTAACTCTTATTCAGCCGAACTTTCATCTATACCGCAAATATTCCAATGCTTTTATGCAGATTGCCTATAGCTATACCCCGCTGCTTGAAGCGGTCTCAATCGATGAATGTTATCTTGATATTACCGGCTCCAAACAGTTTGGCACTCCGCTGGAAATTGCCGGGGAGATACAGAGGCGGATTATGGATGAGCTGGGTCTTCCCTGCTCGATCGGCGTTGCACCCAACAAGCTTCTCGCTAAAATGGCCTCGGATCTGAAAAAGCCGAACGGTATATCCGTGCTGCGCCTGCGAGATGTACCTGAGGTGCTGTGGAACAAGCCGTGCGGTGAAATGTTCGGGATCGGCGGCAAGACGGCTGAGAAGCTGCGCAAGCTGGGAATCTACAATATAGGCCAGCTTGCGGCAGCCGACGAGCGGATGCTTACAGACCATTTCGGGGTGATGGGCTCCTGGCTGAAACGGGCCGGTAACGGCATTGATTACGGAGTGGTTAATCCTGAGCGTGAACAGAGCAAGTCCATCGGACATACGACAACCTTGCCCAAGGATGTGGTCGGGCTGGCAGATGCAAGGCCAATCCTGCTCAATCTCAGTGACCAGGTGGCAAGGCGGCTGCGGAAGCAGGGACTGGTGGCTTCAGGCGTGCAGCTTACAATCCGTACCCCTGATATGAAGACCATTACACGCTCCCGACAGCTTGAGGCCCCGACAGAAACCGCCGAGGATATTTACAAGGTTGTGTGTGATCAGTTTGCCCGCCACTGGAAAGGCGACAAGCCCGTAAGGCTGCTCGGCGTAACCCTGCAGAACCTTAGCCCCAAGGAAGAGTCGGCAATTCAGCTTGACCTGTTCGATTATGAACGGCAGCCGAAGAAGGAATCCCTGAACAAGGCCATGGATATGCTGCGCAACAAATTCGGTGAGAATGCCGTGCTTACCGCCGGAATGCTCAGCGGCAGCCATTCCGCCCGGCTGCGTAACCATAAGGAGCGCGGTACCTCACTGCAAAAGGATAATCTGCGGCAGGTGGACCACGATAAAGACTGACAGAATCCCGCGGCCGCCAAAGCTTATATCCGACAGATTATGCAGCAAAACTGTAAACATGTTGAAAATTCATTGAAATTGTATGCTTTTTATATTAATATGAGTGAAATAACAGGCTGCTGCTGCAGGCTGTATTGTTCAACGGGAGGCAGAGATAAAATGGCTAAGTACACCTGGGTCGAGAAAGACACTTGCATCGCTTGCGGTGCGTGTGGCGCAACGGCTCCTGATATTTTTGATTACGATGATGAAGGCTTGGCAGAAGTGATTTTTGAGAATGACGGAAACCGCGGATGCACAGTGATTCCTGATGATCTGTTCGACGATCTGCAGGATTCGGCTGACGGCTGCCCAACCGATTCCATCAAAATTGCGGACGCTCCTTTCAATAAGGAAGGCTAATCTTACAGGCTGGCGGTTTCGCACCGGATATGAGGGCCGGATATAAGATACAGGCTTATATTTGATTCTTGTATACACATAAAGACATCTTTACGCCGGCTTTGACCGGCGGGGATGTCTTTTTTGCTTGGACAGGCCGATATAAGGTATAAAGAATCCATTACCCGCGGAGGCCCAGATGAAAAATTCGCAGCATCTCAAGGCTTATGTCCAAATGCACCCCGATAACAAGATGGCATGGTACTTGCTTGGTAAGGAATACTATAAGAACGGCCAGCAGGGGAAGGCAAACTATTGCTTCAATCAGGCCGGAGAAGTGTATGAAGCTTTTGAACGCAGCAAAGTTCCGGCAGACATGCTGCGTGAATATGAGGATGGCCTGCTCAAGGTGGAGCATGAACGCCACCAGGCCGGGCTCCGCAAACGCCGGCTGCTGGTTGCGCTGGCACTTACCCTGCTCGTGTTCCTGCCGTCCGCAGTTCCAGCCGGCACGGACGCGGGGAGCGGGGCAGCTCTGGCGTCCCTGCTTAGTGAAGCGGCTGACGCCTCTGTCGAACCTGCAGCGGATAAAACCGGGGCAGAGCAGGTGAATGCGCCTGAAGAGCCGGAGCCAGGGCTGGCTTTCACGGCAATGGGCAGTGACGCCGCAGCCTCCGGAGCGGCGATTGCGCAGCTGCTGCGGGACGGAGCCCGTTCAGCTACAGCAATTCTGGCGATGGAGCGCTCCGGGAAGTGGCTGCTATGGAAAGAAAAGCTTCCGCTGGCCGCAACCGTGGTCCAGAGCGGAAAGGGCCGCGCTGTATACCAGTCCTATGATAAGGCGGGCTGCCGCTGCGAGCCGCCGGAAGCCGGAGCCTTGCAGCAGCAGGCCGGACAGTGGCAGCGGCAGCAGGAGCAGCTGGCTGTGCTGTGGAGCGCTATGCTCGCTTACAGAAGCAGCGAAGGCAGTCTTCCGCCATCCCTCGCCGCACTTACCGGTGCATTTCCCGGCAACTGGCTGGGCGGAACTACTCCCCTGATGAAGGAGAAATTCGCCTCTGTACGGAATGTGGCAGCCGCAGGAGCAGCACAGCAGCCTGCGGCAGACCCGGGCGGTAAGGAAACAGCTTCCGGCAGCGGGGAAGCCGCCGGAGGTAATGCAGCCGCCGCCGGAAGCGGAGGGCAGGAGCTGCCCTTTTTTACCGGACCGCTCACTATAATAGTAGATAAACAAAATCACCGCCTGGCAGTAACCAGCGGCTCCGTTATTATCAGAAATTATAAAGTGGGACTGGGCGGCGCGAGGACGCCGGAGGGGACTTTTACCATCACAGATAAGGTAGTGAACCCTAACGGGCGCGACAACGGGGAATTCGGCAGCAGGGGAATGCAGCTATCGGACAGCAATTATGCCATTCATGGAACAGATGAGCCGGAGAGCATCGGCAAGGATGAATCGCTGGGCTGTATCCGGATGAGCCGTGAGGATGTGGAGGAGCTATTCGCCATGGTACCGATGGGTACGAAGGTGCAGATTAGTAAAGGGGGTCTGCCTGAAGAACTGCTGGTTCCTGCGGATCGTTATCCTTCAGAAGCACCCGGCAATCAGACGAACCCCAATAAAGTCTACCACTGGCTAAATTAGTTGCCCGCTACCAGAAACAGAACGATAATCAGAAGAATCAGCAGGACCAGACTTGCACTAATCCACAGAATTGCTTTGCGGTTCACTTCTTCTTTCTTCTGCTGAAGTGTTGGAGGTTTGCGTTTTGTTGACATAATAGCCATCCCTCTTTCTCTCTTTATCGGTGATTACCCTTACATTGTAATGGGTTTGGATGAAAATTACTATACTCCCGGCCTCAGCATGGAAGATCCATAGGGTAAAAAACTTTTCTTTTCGCCCGGAAACGGATAAAATTAAGAAGAAAACTAATGAAACGGGGAATCGGAGGACGATTCGGGTAATCCCTTGAAGGAGCGAGAACGTTGCTGTATCGGCATTTAGGCAAACCTATTTTCTTTAAAATGGACCCGGAAAAAGCGCATCATCTCGTAATCGGCGGATTAAACAAAGCGGCATTTGTTCCCGGCGGCAGCGCGGCTATGCGGCTTATGTACGGTGTCCCCGAAACTGCGGATATGGCAGTTGATTTGTTCGGTGTGCATTTCCCTACACCGGTTGGCCTTGCGGCCGGTCTCGACAAGAATGCGGAGGCGGTCGGCGGCTTCTCATCCATCGGCTTCGGATTTATGGAAGTCGGCACAGTAACGCCCGTAGGGCAGCCGGGCAATGACAGTCCAAGACTATTCCGCCTGATTCCTGATGAAGCGCTCATCAACCGGATGGGCTTCAATAATGAAGGCGCAGAGGCGATGGCAGATCGCCTGAAAGGTCTTAAGCAGCGCAGGATACCGGTAGCGGTCAATATCGGGCGCAATAAATCCACTCCGAATGAAACTGCGCATGAGGATTACCGCAAGTGTATCCGCACGCTGTATCCGTACGGTGATTTTTTTGTGGTTAATATCAGCTCGCCGAACACGCCGGACCTGCGCAGTCTGCAGCATGGCAGTGAGCTGTCGAAGCTGCTCTCTGAGGTGAAGGAGGAGATGGCGGTCCAGCACAGCAAGAGCGGCAAGGCCAAGGCCAAAAGCCTGCTGGTCAAAATAGCTCCGGATGTCAGTGACAGCGAACTGGAATTTATGGTACATACGCTTTCAGAAGCTGGAGTAGACGGTGTTATTGCAACTAACACTACGCTAAGCCGCGAGGGGCTGACCAGCGACAAAGCCGGGGAAACGGGAGGGCTGAGCGGCAAGCCGCTCAGGGACCGGTCGACGGAAATTATCCGCAGCATTTACCGCCAGACCGGCGGCAAGCTGCCGATTATCGGCTCAGGCGGAATATTCAGCAGCCAGGATGCGTATGACAAAATCCGGGCAGGCGCAAGCCTGGTTGAAATTTATACGGCGCTCATCTATGAAGGACCGGAGGTTAACCGCCGGCTGCATGCCGGACTAAGGCAGCTCCTGCGGCGGGACGGATTCTCTCATATCCTGGAAGCGGTGGGCGCCGATCATCACTGAAGGATGAATGGACAGGAGGACGAAGGCGATGGACGGCAGGGACTGGGGAACTTTTTTGCTTCCATATGAACAGACTGTGGAGGAACTCAAGGTTAAATTCAAAACAATGCGCTCGGAGCTCAAAAAGAGAGAGGAATACACACCGATCGAATTTGTAACCGGACGTGTAAAGCGGCTGTCCAGCATTCTGGAAAAGGCCAAGCGTCTGAACGTGAAGATGGAGGATCTGGAGACAGGCATTGAGGATATCGCCGGCATCCGGATCATGTGCCAGTTCGTTGAGGACATCCGCAGAGTGGCGGAATATATCCGTGCCCGCAAGGATCTGGAAGTGCTGTATGAGAAGGATTACATTACGAATTATAAGGAAAGCGGCTACCGCAGCTTCCATATGATTATTAAATATCCGGTACAGACTGCCCTGGGACAAAAGATCGTACTGGCCGAAATTCAGATCCGCACGCTGGCAATGAATTTCTGGGCCACCATCGAGCATTCCCTGAACTATAAATACCGCGAAAGCCTGCCGGATGAAATGCGGCTGCGCCTGAAGACGGCAGCAGAAGCCGCATCGATTCTGGACAGTGAAATGTCCAGCATCCGTGAAGAAATTCTGGAGGCGCAGAAGCTATTCGAGGAAAACTCCAATACAACCACACAGGTACTTACCGCGATCCACCAGCTGTATTTCTATCATCTGGTGAATGAGGCGATTGAGAGCCAGAACCGCTTCAATGAGATCTGGCAGACGCAGGACATGGAAGCGATGAAGCAGCTGCTGGAGCATGTGCGCGAACTGATCTCGAATGCCAAAAAGGACAGTCTGCCGGATGGCCTATGAACCGCTGTACCTGGCATATCTGGTCTACTTTAACCGGGACAGGGATTATTTTGAATGCCATGAGGTGCTTGAAGAGCTGTGGCTCGCCAACGACAAAGACCCTTTATACAAAGCGCTGCTGCAGGTGGCAGTCGGACTGTATCATTTCCGAAACGGTAATGTGCGCGGCGGCATGATCATGATGAACAGGTCACATAGCGTGCTGGGAACGTATCCCGGCGAGACGCTGGGCATTAATCTAGCCAAGCTGGTGCAGGAGGTAGGGCTGTATGCTTCACAGCTCAATCACTACGCTGAAAGGCCGTTTGCTTATTACGACCTGACGATTGAAGTTGCCGATCCGGCGCTTGCACAGGAAGTAGAGCTGGCTGCGTCTGGCATTGTGCCTAACCGGCCGCAGCGGCGCGGCCCGCAAAGACCAGCGAAAGGGCACCGCAAATAACGACGCAATAATAGGAGCACCAAATCAGGAGCACCCGCAGGGGTGTTCCTTGATTATTGATCCCCAAAATTCAGGTAACACAAGCAGGAGGACAGCATCATGGCAGCACAACTGCCCGGCACTTTCACAGAGCGGATGAAGGAGCTGCTGGGGACAGAATATGAGCAATTTGCGGAAACCTATAAGGAGACACCTTATGCGGGTATCCGTGTCAATACACTGAAAATTACGGTTCCGGAGCTGCTCGAACGCTCTCCGTTTGACCTTGAGCCTATCCCATGGTGTCCTACAGGCTTCTATACGGAAGAAGGCGCACGGCCGGGTAAGCATCCGTATTACCATGCCGGCTTGTACTATATCCAGGAGCCAAGCGCCATGGCGCCGGTTGAGCTGCTGGTTATTCAGCCCGGTGACCGGGTGCTCGACTTATGTGCTGCGCCGGGAGGCAAGTCTACCCAGATCGCTGCTAAGCTTCAGGGCACAGGACTGCTGATCAGCAATGATCTCCATCCGGACCGGACCAAGGCGCTGGCTAAAAATCTGGAGCTGTACGGCGTAAGGAACGGTATTGTGCTGAACGAGAGCCCGGAGCGGATTGCTGCGGCTTTTCCGGGCTTTTTCGACCGGATTCTGATTGATGCACCCTGTTCCGGAGAAGGCATGTTCCGGAAAGACGAGGACATGGTGAAGCAGTGGGAGCCGGGGACTCCCCGGAAGTATGCCGATATGCAGCGGGAGATACTGCTCGCCGCAGCGGATTCGCTGAAGCCTGGAGGTACGATTGTGTATTCGACATGCACCTTCGCCCCGGAGGAGAATGAAGGGTCGATCCTGGAATTCCTCGCCGGGCATCCGCAGTTTACGGCGGTCCCGGCGGGCGGGTCCGGCTGGTTCGCGCCGGGCCTGGACGGACTCCCCGAGGCCGCGCGGCTGTGGCCGCACAAGGTCAAGGGCGAGGGCCATTTCATGGCGGTGCTGCGCCATGACGGCAGTGCCGCTGCGCCAGGAAGTGACGGGGACGCGGATACCGCGCTCCCGGCTTCCGTGCGCAGCAAGGGCGGTTCAGCCGCCCGGCCGGTCAAGGCGGGCGGCGGCAAAGACCGCGAGGCCAAAGGCGGCCGCGGTCAAGGCAAAGGCGGCGGCGCGCGCGGGCAGCGGCCGCAGGGCTCCGGCATCGATGCGGCGCTGGCCGCGTTCGCCGGGTTCTGCCGGGAGCAGCTCGGCTGGCAGCCGGCCGGCTTCCCGGTGCTGTTCGGCGAGCATCTGTACGTCTCGCCGCTGCCGTCTTCAGCCCTGGACGGACTCAAAACGATCCGTCCGGGCTGGTATATGGGCCAGCTGCGCAGCGGCCGGTTCATTCCCGGCCATCCGCTGGCGACGGCGCTGAAGCCTTCCGAGAGCGGCCGCAGCCTGTCACTGGACAGCACAAATGGTGAAGCCGTGTCCTATCTGAAAGGCGAGACGCTTGCTGTTCCCGAACAGCGGCTGGCTGTGCAGCCCGGCAGCTCCCCCAAAGGATATGTCCTGGTCTGCATCGACGGATTCAGTGCAGGCTGGGGCAAATGGCAGGACGGTATGCTGAAGAATGAATATCCCGCAGGATGGAGGTGGACCTAAGCATGAGCGCATCTAGTAATGCCGGCAAGAAGCAGCGCATTGATAAAGTGCTGTCCCATATGGGCATCGGCTCACGCAGTGATATCCGCAAGCAGGCCAAGCAGGGCCTGATTACCGTGAACGGCACTGTCGTTAAAGACAGCGGCTTTCATGTCGATCCTTATAAAGACTTAATTGAGGTGGGCGGTGAGGTTGTCCGCTACCGTGAATTTGTGTATCTGATGATGAACAAACCAGCCGGTGTCCTGTCAGCTACAGAGGATAAACGGGACCGTACGGTACTGGATCTGCTGAAGCCGGAGCATGCCCTGTTCGAGCCATTTCCGGTCGGCAGGCTGGATAAGGATACAGTCGGGCTTCTGCTGCTGACCAATGACGGCAAGCTGGCCCATGAGCTGCTCTCCCCGCGCAAGCATGTGCCCAAGACCTATGAAGCTACCGTAGAAGGGGATGTGGATGCTGCGGATGTGGAGGCTTTTGCCAAAGGGGTTGAGCTGGAGGACGGTTATGTGACCCTGCCTGCACAGCTGAGCATTCTTGGCCGCGAGCGGGGAAGCAAGACCATCTCGTACATTTCACTTACGATTACAGAAGGGAAGTTCCATCAGGTTAAACGGATGTTTATCGCTGTAGGCAAAAAAGTGACCTTTCTGAAGCGGGTCTCGATGGGCGAGCTGAAGCTGGATGAGAGTCTGCCGCTTGGAGCCTGCCGGGAGCTGACCGACGCAGAGCTGGCGCTGTTAACTGGCGAGGCTGGAGAATCTGCGGTTTGACGGCGTGAGCGTCCGGGTCGATTTTATATAGGCTAAATATATTAACGGGTTTTCATTGACCTGAGTTTGATAAGCTTGCTTAGTACAGCCGGGCAGAAATAGAAAGACAAGGATGGTGGGGGTATGAAATACAAGCTGATTGCACTGGACGTTGACGGAACGCTTTTGAATGATGATCATAAGCTGAGTGACGAAAATAAAGAAGCGATTGCCGAGGTGACGCGCCGGGGAGGCCAAATCGTATTGTGCACCGGCCGCAGCCCGCAGAACTCAATTCCTTTTATGGAGGAGCTGGGACTCACGGGGTATGTCCTTGGACACAACGGCGGGGCGACGGTATCGGTCAGTGACCGCAAGGTGCTTGATCAATACGGGATGGACGGCCGCGGCCTCGATCCGTATATCGAATACTGCCGGCAGCATGACATCCATTTCGATGTCAGCACGGCCTTCGAGATGTATGTGGACAACGTGGAGAATCTGACCAAGGAAGCCAACTATATGTATGAGCACTTCCGGATCATGCCGGCCTCCCTGCCGGCGTGGGAGGAATTCCGCGAACCGATTGTCAAATTTACAGTGTTCACCAAGTCTGCGGTGCTGGATGAGGCCATGCGGGAATGGGGCACCTGGACCCAGCAGTATAATATGCTGCGCAGCGGCGAGTTTTTTGCCGATTTCATGCATCATGAAGCCTCCAAGGGCAATGCGCTCAAGAATCTAGCCGCAAGGCTCGGTATCGCGCAGGAGGAAGTAATGGCTATCGGCAACTATTACAATGATATCTCGATGCTGACCTATGCCGGCCTGGGCGTTGCCGTAGATAATGCTCCGCTTGAGGTTAAAGCGGCCGCCGATGCCATTACAGGCACGAATAACGAGCATGGTGTTCGGGATGCACTTGTGAAATATTGCCTCTAGCAACTCCGGCCATAATTGCATTATAATCTTCCCAAGCATAAACCAGTGCCTTATGGCGCTGATTTATGCTTTTTTTGAGTTTGGGCGGTGTGACGGGAGGGGGTGTGGTGTTTAGACGGGAATGGACGGACTGGTGACGGATGAATTTGTGCTGGATAATGAATTCGGTATGTGTTATCTGATCTGACCGCCATATATTTGGGAGCCATCGAAGTAATAAGTGGAAATTCGCCACCTAATACTTCTCCAAACAATGAGAATAGAGTATTAGTTGGAAAAACGGCACTTAATTATCCGATTTTTGTGCAAAAAGGGGTTTGTGGTCTAATTTAGATGACGATTTTCTACTTAATGAGCTGAAATATTGGAAAACTGAGTAATTAAGTGGCCAAAATCCAACTAGATTCGGGAGGCCGGAGGCGGGAGGTGGGAAGCGGGAAGTGAGAAGTGGGAAGCGGGAAGTGGGAAGTGGGAAGTGAGAAGTGGGGAATGAGAAAAGGAAGTGGGAAGCGGGAGTGGGGAGTGAGAGGCGGGAAGTGGGAAGTGAGAAGTGGGGAATGAGAAACGGAAGTGGGAAGCGGGAGTGTGAACGTGAGAAGTGGGAAGTGTGAACGTGAGAAGTGGGGAATGAGTAACGGGAATGGGAAGTGGGAAGCGGGAGTGGGGGAGTGAGTGGCGGGAACCGGGAAGTGAGAAACGGCTACAGGCAGCAGCCCATTCTCCACAAGCCGAGCGGCCCGCCAGCTTAGCCTTCAGATCAAAAAGCGGCTGCACGGCCCCGGGAAGGGCGGCGCAGCCGCTTGGTGTCACTGTCGCATAAACCTGCGGACGGAATTAGACAAACAACGAACGGGAAATGATGACGAGCAGGATAAAGAGCACCAAAATTGCACCGGTCGAAGTAAAGCCTGGCATTGCACCCATGTCTGATTCCTCCCTTAACTTATGTCTGATCCCCATTGCTGCGTCTGCACCAGCTGCGGTGTCCTTGGGATAATGACATCATATGCATATAAGGGGGGGCTGAACTGGTCAGCTGCCTAAGACTCGTCAAGATGGGCTTTCAGGATTCTCAGTCCCTTGGGCAGATGGTTCTTCAGCTGGCCCGAGCTGGCTTTGCCCCAGCCGATTGGCAGGCCTTCGACGCAGACGAGCGTCCAGCCGTGCAGCTCAGCGGGAACCGGCAGGCTCTCACCGCGCAGCCAGGCCTGAATATCCAGACTGTCAGCAGACAGGTCGAAGCTGCGTGCAGCCTGCTCCGGTGAAAGCGCCATGGCCAGGGCATGGGCCGGTTCAATCCGGTTTTTCTTCAAATGCGCTACATGCAGCCCGGCGCGCGGGACCTTGAGGCCTTCCAGCAGGCCGGTATGCAAACGTTCATTAAACGCTTCAGGCAGCAGGTAAAGCGACTCTCCAAACAACACTGGTGTACCCTGCACGTTGTAGCCGGGCAGCTCCTTGGCGGCCCAGTCCAGGAACTGCTGATAAGCCTCACGGACCGAAGCGTTTACGCGAGGGCCGTTTTTGCTTTTTCCGCCGCCGCGTTTATTGCGGGTGCTGACCGCGTCACCGGATGCTGAAGCTGGTGCTTTATGCAGCAGCGCGACGAAATGCCCCTCGCCTTTCTCAAGATGAGGCCAGAGCCGTTTGGCCGTAATGAGCTCCATATCGGGATAAGCTGCTGTAAAACGGGCGATTGTCTCCTCGTTCTCCTGGCGGTTAAAGGTACAGGTCGAATAAACCATACTGCCGCCCGGCTTCAGCATGATATAGGCATCCTGCAGAATATCCCACTGCCTGGATGCACACATCCGGACATGGTCAGGGGACCACTCACGGATGGCTGCTGGGTCTTTGCGGAACATGCCTTCACCGGAGCAGGGAGCATCCAGCATAATCCGGTCGAAGACCTCCGGGAAACGCCGTGACAGCTCGTCGGGAGCAGCACTGGTTACGAGCGCATGGGGAATACCCAGACGTTCGACGTTCTCGGCCAGAATTTTGGCGCGTTCGGGATGAATCTCATTGGAGACAAGCAGGCCCTGTCCCTGCATCAGGGAGGCGAGGTGGGTGGTTTTGCCGCCTGGCGCAGCAGCCATATCAAGCACTGTTTCACCAGGCAGCGGTGCCAACAGCTCGGCCGCGGACATTGCTGACGGTTCCTGAATATAATATAGTCCGGCAGTATGGAAGGGGTGCCGGCCGGGGCGGGCAGGGTCCTCATAATAATAACCTGTACTGCACCAGGGAACCGGAGTCAGGCCGAACTGCGTAATTGCTTGGCTGGCAGGGGCGCTGCCGGAGGTGCTTTTTAAAGTGTTGAACCGCAAGCCCTGGGTCCGCGGCATCGTGTAGCTGTGCAGAAAAGCGTCCGCCTCCTGCCCCAGCAGCTCTTTCATGGCAGTGGTAAAAGCGGCGGGCAGCCGTTCTTCATTCATAAGTCATTCTCCTCTGGTTGATTTCAAAACAGGCTCAAGTGTTCTTATTCCTTGCTGTTTCAGGTGGATACCGATAAAATCAAGATATGGGACCTCAGCGTTGCCTGTATATGTACATATATATAACTATATCATAATTGCCGAGTCTCACCGTAATCGGGGCAATCGAAAAGGGGATGTACCTTATGAATTTGCTGCAAGCGCTATTCTTCCCGCCGGAGCAGCCCGGCGGCGTATCTTCCATGATTCCTTACCTGCAGGAGCGGTTCCGCTCCAGCCGCTGGGATATGGATTTGTTCTGGCTGCCCAAGCGGATTCGGAACAAGGGACGCGAAGAGATTGTCTTTGAAACGTTTGACTGGACGGTGTACGGCGAAAGTCCGGTTGTGCAAAAATATATCCAGACCTACCGTGACTATATCTGGTGGACCAAGCTGCGGATGAGCAAGCAGTATGATCTGATTCATGCCCATCATCCGATTGCCGGCCTGGCGATGAAGAGGATCTATCCGGATATTCCGCTGATTCAGACGTTGCACTCCAGTTACGAACGCGAGCTGATCCTTAACGGCGCTATCCAGGAAGGCGGAATAGAGCATCAGTTTCTGGTCTCCATATACCGCGAGCTTGAGCATGTCAGCGACCGGCTGATGACAGTATCGAACGCATTTGCCGATTATCTGGCACCTTATACAGATCATCCTGCGAACATCGGGGTTATCCCGAACGGTTTTGACGAAAAAAGATTTAAGCCGGTTCCGCATGATAACAGTATTCCGCAGCTGGTGACGGTTACGCGGCTGGTTCCTGCCAAAGGCCTGGATATCCTGTTCAGGGCTTGTGCAGAGCTGAAAAACCGCGGTCATGAATATGTGCTGCATATTATCGGAGACGGCCCTTCGCGCGGGGAGCTGGAGTCGCTGGCGCAGGAGCTCGGAATTTATAATGAAACGATTTTTTACGGCTATACGCTGCATCCTGAAGAATTCATGCCGTTTTTTGATATTTTTGTACTCCCGTCAAGGGCGGAAGCATTCGGTTCCGTGTTTGCGGAGGCTGCGCTAAGCTGTCTAGCCCTGGTCGGTACAAATGTCGGCGGGATACCGGAGCAGATTGAAGACGGGGTCAACGGTCTGCTGGTCAACCCGGATGACCAGAACGCACTTGCCGATGCACTCGAAAAGGTGATTGCAGATCCCGGCTACCGTTATGAGCTGTCGAGATCCGCATGGGATAAAGCAAAGAGCCAGTATTCCCTGACCCGGGTCGCCAATGAGCTCAAAAAAATCTATCTGCAGTACCAGCCGGAAACGAAAGGGTGAGCTCAGGTGATTCCTTTCCGATTCCTGCATGCTGCGGATCTGCACCTGGACAGCCGCTTCGTCGGTCTGGCGCAGCTTCCGCAGGCTGTTCGCTCCTATCTAAGGGAGTCCACCTTCGCCGCCCTCGGGCGGCTTGTTGGCGTAGCTGTAGAGGAGAAAGTCGATTTTGTAGTCATCAGCGGTGATGTATACGATGTTTCGGATGCTTCGCTGCAGGGCCAGCTGCGTTTTCAGGAGGCCCTCAGGGAACTGGCCGGACAGGGCATACAGGTCTACCTGATTCACGGCAATCATGATCCGCTGGACGGGCCGCGCCTGAACATGGAGCTGCCTGCCGGAGTCACCCTGTTCGGAGCCGGAGAGCCGGGACAAGCCGTAGCCTGCCGCCGGAGTGACGGGACGGAGCTGGCTGTGATCAGCGGCATTTCTTATCCCACGGCAAAAGTAACGGAAAATACCGCCTTACGGTTCAGCCGCAAGCCGGGCAGCAGCCTGTTCCATATCGCGCTTTTACACGGCAATGTAGACGGTGACTTGCAGCATGAAACCTACTCGCCGTGCACCCGCAAGGATCTGATTGGACGGGGATTTGATTACTGGGCCCTGGGGCATATTCATAAGCGCAGTATTCTGCACGAGCGTCCGGCCATTGTGTATCCGGGCAACATTCAAGGGCGCAGTGTCAAGGAGACAGGCCCTAAAGGCTGCTACATAGTGGATGTAAATGAAGAAGGCCACACCGCTCTGCGCTTTCGTGAGCTGGATACGGTCCGCTGGCAGGTAAAGGAAATACCGATTGACGGTCTGGCAGATGAGGCGGAGTGGACAAATGCCGTGGAACGGGCAGTAGAGGAAATCCGGGATGAGCTTCCGCAGCTGATGTCTGTCGTGCGCTTCAGACTTACCGGCCGCGGGAACGTACACAGACTATTGTCTGAAAAAGGGGCTGCTGCCGACCTTCTGACCGAGCTGCAGCGGCGGGAGGCGGTGCGTGCCGGGCAGCAAAGGTATGCGGGCCTGGTGTGGACCGAAGGCTTTTCTGTAGAGACAGGCCTGCCGGTTGACCGGGAGCGTCTTGTGCAGGAGGACAGTTTCCTCGGCGAGCTGCTGCGGCTCTCCGGCCGGAGCGGACAGACGCAAGACGGGCTGGAGGACTTGCTCTCGGCAGCGCTCAAGCCGCTGATGGAAAACCGCGAGCTGCGCAGGCTGCTGACCGCAATAGACGGAGATGACAAGCGGGACTGGCTGCGCAGCGCCGAAGAGCTTGGCATTACACTGCTGAGCGGTGCGGAGGAAGCTGCACGGACCGGCAGCCGTCATCAGGTTCATGGTGAAGAGGCAGCGGAAGACCCGGGTATGCCGGATACCTTGATTGGGAATTCAGCAGACACAGGAAGTGGCGCCGAAGAGTGGTAAAAGACTGCTGCAGGAAAATCAAGTTAACGTGCAGGGTGAAAGAAGCGGAAGTGTCAGACTGTAAGCAGCAGCGGGTATAGAAGCTGTATCAGGCGGCTGACCGGCAGAAGCGGGGGAATGCGCAATGAAGATAGAGCAGTTGCAGATCAGCGGCTTCGGGCGGCTGCAGCAGCGGGAAATTGAGCTGAAGGAAGGCGTTACTGTACTATACGGTCGTAATGAAGCCGGCAAGAGCACCACACTGCAGTTTATCCGGGCCATGCTGTTCGGGATTCCCGGCAGGGCGCATCCGGCGGAGCGGTATGAACCGCTGCAGGGCAGCCAGCACGGGGGGATTCTGACGGCATGCGACAGCACGGGGGCACAGTGGATCATCCGGCGCTACGCTGCCGGAGGGGAGCAGCAGGCCCGGAGCGAAAGGCTTAGTATTACCGTCCGGCATCCTGACGGCCGGACGGAAGAGGCGTCACAGGAGGAGCTGGAACGCCGGCTGCTGGGCGGCATCTCGCGAAGCATGTTCCGGCAGCTGTTCGCTGTATCACTGGACGAGCTGCAGGAGCTTGGCGCGCTGCAGTCCGAGGAAATGAGCAGCTATCTGTTCCACGCGGGCATGGGCGGAGGCGGTGATATTATGCGCGCCGAACGCAAGCTGCTCCAGGAAGCGGAGAAGCTGTATAAGCCGAGGGGCAAAGTGCAGGAGGCGGCCAAAATCCTTCAGCAGATTGAGAAGCTGGAGCGGGATATGGCCGAGAGCCGGGCTTTGCTGCCCCGGTATAACGCGAATCTGGCTGCGCTTGAGCTTGCGGAACAGAAGCTGGCAGAGCTTGAGCTTGCACGGAACAGCAAAGGCAGCAGACTGAAGCTGCTGCGCAAAGCGGCAGATATCCGTGAACTGTGGCTGAAGTGGCGTGAAGCCCGGTTTGAGCTGGAGAGCCTGCCGGAAATATCGGATTTTCCGGAAAACGGCACGGTGCGCTGGCAGACGCTGGAAGCGGAAATCAGCAGTGCGGCTGGTGCTGTTGAGCGGCTTCAACGGCAGCGTGACGAGCTTGCCGCCGAGCTGGCGCTCCACCTGCCGGACGAGCTGCTCCTTGCACAGGGTCCTGTGCTGGACCTTCTTGACCGCAGGCGTGTGAGTTACGAAGACCGCCGGGCAGAGCGGCAGCGCCTGGAAGCCGACCTTGCCGTACACGAGGCGCATCTGGAGCGCATCCTGCGCAGCCTCGGCACCGGGTGGAGCTATCCGGAGCTTGCCGCTTTTGCGGTTACTGCGGCGGAGCGCGAAGCTGCGCGGCGCTTTGCCGCCGCATTCGCCGGCTACGACCGGCGCATGGAGGCCCGGGAAGCGGAGCGGCAGAGCCTCCGCTCCCGCCTGGCCGCCGCCGCCGCTGCGCTGCAGGCGGCGGAGCGCTCGCTTGCGCGCGAGCACGCAAGCGGCGCCGCCAGCTTCGCGGGCCTCGCCCCGCGCAGCCCGCGTGAACGGCTGCAGCTGTGGGACGAGCTGCAGCAGGCTGCCGAGCGCTGGCGCGAAGCCCAGCTCGGCACAGCCGGGCCGCTCAGCGGCCCGGAAAGCGCCGGGCGCCGCAGCTCCGGCGCCGAGAACCGCCGGGCGGCACGCTACCGGCGGTGGCTGGCCGCAGGCGCAGCGCTGACGCTGCTGCTGCCGGCGGCCCTGCAGCTGAGCGGGGCTCCGCCGCTCAGCGTCTGGTCCGCGCTCGGCCTGCTGGCCGCAGCGGACCTGGCCCTGTGGGCCGGCCTGCGCGCAGCGGGCCGGCAGGGCACCCCGCCGGAGCACGGCGGCGGGGATCGCGCAGCGGCCGCAGCGGAGATGCTGCGGCTGCGCGGGCTGCTGCTCTCCGGTGCGGAGCCGGAGAGCAGGGGCATGGATGCCGGCGCGCTTGAGGCCGGCATGCGGGAGCTGCGCCGCCTGATGGAGGCGTGGAACGCCTGGCAGCAGCGCATGGACCGGCTGTCCGGCGAGTGCGAAGCATGCCGGACAGAAGCAGAGGCGCTCGCCGGGCATGAGCGCGCCCTGGCAGAGGAGCTGGAGCGCGCCGAGGCGGAGTTTGCTGAACTCGACGGCCGGTACACAGACTGGCTGCGTCAGCGCAAGCTGCCGGAAGGCTTGTCTCCGGATGGGCTGCCGGATCTCTTTGCGCTGGTAGAGCAGGGAAATGAGCTGCTCCGCCAGCGTGACAAGCTGACTGTGCGGCTCGGGGAGCTTGGAGCAGAGTGTGAAGCCTATGAGCATGAAGCCTTGTCCCTGCTGCAGCAGGCCGGAGGGAACAGCAGCGGTGAAGTTCCCCTGTTCACCTTGCTCAGCTGGCTGGAGAACCGGAAACGGGAGTGGGATGTGCTGCGGAGTGAGCTGCTTCGCAGGGAAGGCTTGTCTGCCCGGATGGCGGAAATGCATGAGGAGCTGGAGGAGAACAGGCGGCAGCTGGAAGGTCTGGTGCATCGGAGCAGCGCTCTTCTGCGTGAAGGCGGAGCCGGGGACGGCGAGGACTTTCTGCGGCGCGCTTCGGCAGTGCAGCGGCGGACGGAGCTTGTAAGAGCGATCCGCCAATGGGAGCTGGCCATGTTCACCGGCTGGGAAGGCAGCAGAGCAGAGCAATTGCAGCAGCTGCTGGAGCAGCACGATGCTTCCTCGCTTGAAGAGGAACGCTCTGCAGCCGAAAATGCTGCGGTGAACCTGGAAGAAGAGCGGAATATCCTTTTGGAGCAGAGGGGCAAGCTGCTGCAGGAGCAGGAGCATTTGCATGAACGCTGTATGGGGGACACTGTCAGCCAGCAGCTGGAGGAGCAGCGGTCGGCACTCCGCCAGCTGGCCGGACAGTATGCCGTGACGGCACTGGCAGCAGAGCTGATCGGGCGGACGAGAAGGATTTATGAGCAGGAGAAGCAGCCGCAGGTCCTGCAGCTGGCTTCAGCCTATTTTGCAAAGCTGACACAGGGGGAATACCGGAGAATGGTTATGACCCTTGGCCATAAAGAGCTAAAAGCCGAGCATGAAGCGTTGGGTCTGCTCGACAGCGGGCTGCTGAGCCGCGGCACGCAGGAGCAATTGTATCTTGCGGTCCGGCTGGCTCTGGCCGAAACCATGAGCCGGCAAATCAGGCTGCCGCTGATGCTGGATGATCTGTTCGTCAATTTTGATGAAGGCCGCTTGTCTGCAGCACTGGCCTTGATAGGCGAACTGTCGGCAACCAGGCAGATCGTTATGATGACCTGTCACCGCTATGTTGCGGATGCGGCAATGCGGATTATTCCATCTGCGTCGGTAATATCCGTCTGACTTCCCTTATTTCCGCCCCCGTATAACCGGCTTGACGGCAACAATCGTTATGCCTTTAGCTTTGTCTTTCCCTTCAGTTCCCTGAGGAGGGGGTGAAAGAGGTGCGCGCAGCAGCATGCTGACCCAGACCACGGCCAGAGCGCCGAAGATCGGGTAGAACACCCCGAGCAGCGAGCTGAAGCCGAACTGGCTGAACAGATAACAGAACAGCATGAGCAGCGGAGTCACCAGGGCGGGGGCAATCGGGAGGCGCTGCTGCAGCTGTACACTGACGCCGTAAATGTTGGCTATGAAGGTGCTGAAGATTTCAAGGAAGATCAGCAGCAGATAGATCAGCTGAACGGCGGAGCCGAGCCGGAAGGCGATACTTCCCATCGGGACTTCATACTGCAGAATGCCGGGCATCTGCGAGCTCATGGCGAAATGCGCAGCCAGCAGCATGAAGCCGATCCCGATGCCGCCCAGAATACCGCCGCGTACCAGCGACTGTTCGTCCCCGGTATGCCGGGCCAGCGGAACAAGCACAGCCTGGGCCATACCCAGATTAAAGGCGGTATACAGCAGAGGTGACATCCAAGCGCCGAAGCTGCTGCTGTCCGTCTGCAGGAACAGAAACCGCTCCGCCCCCGGCAATCCGAATGTATTAAAAATAATGATAAGCGACAGAGTAAGCATCAGCGGCACAACCAGGCTGTTCAGCTGCATAATGCCTGACATCCCGCGCTTCAGCAAAAAGAACGAGCCGGTCAGTGTAATCAGCAGTCCTGCCTGATAAGGGAAGCCAAAATGCTCCTGAAAGATGGCCCCGGCGCCGGCCAGCATAATGCTGTTGACCCCGATCAGGATAACCAGGGTGAACAGGCTGATGCGGCTGCCCGCTTTTTCACCGAACAGATGGCGGTTGAAATCCTCATACGAATCTGCACCGATCCGGCGGGCAATGACCATCATCTTCGTGCCGAGCCAAATGAACAGAAGGCTTGAGAGCATGATGGTAAGCAGGGCCCAGTGGCCGTACCGGGTAAAAAAACGGAGAATCTCCTGGCCGGTAGCAAACCCTGCGCCTACAATGGTGCCGATATAGGTGAAAGCAATCTGCAGCGTGCGGACATGCGATTTCATGGCTTCACTCCTCATGTGCTCTGATTATAAAAATGGGCGTTGCCCGCCGGATTGCCTTGTGCAGTCCATATAGTACAGGTTATGATGATAGCCAGAGGGACATGACTTCCGCACTGGTGAAATGAAGGTTTGCGGCTGCGGAGCGTCTGGAATTATTAAGGTAATGGGGGTACTAAGTCATGGAAGTATTGAAACAGCGGATATTAGAGGAAGGGGTTGTCCATTCCGATCAGGTGCTGAAGCTGGATGCCCTGCTCAACCACCAGGTTGATCCGATCCTGACGATGGAAATGGGACGGGAGTTTGCCGGGAGATTCGCGGATGCAGGGATCACACGGGTGGTCACTGTGGAATCCTCGGGTATTGCCGTGGCGTTTGCCACCGCTTTGGAAATGAAGGTGCCGCTTGTATTTGCCCGCCGCAAAAAAACGCTGCTGGCTGATCCGGATGCCCTGTGCGAACGGGTTCCGTCCTTTACCAAAGGGATTGTTACCGACATCATGCTGTCCCGCCAGTATATTTCCCGGGAAGATAAGGTTCTTTTTATTGATGATATTATTGCCAACGGTGATGCTGCGCGCGGGCTGATCAAGATTATCCAGCGTTCCGGCGCTGAGCTGGCCGGAATGGGAGTCGTCGTGGAGAAGTGCTTCCAGGCAGGCGCCCGTACGATCAGGGATCAGGGTATCCGTCTGGAATCGCTAGTCCGTATAGAGTCGCTGGAAGACGGAAAGGTTCATTTCGCCGATTAATTCAGTGACAATTATCGGAACAAAGCCTATTTTTAAAACATCTTCTTTTCACCCTATAACTTTTCCTTTATAATAAAGATTAGACATAGGAGAGGAGGCGTCACAATGGGGAAAGAACCGGTGACAGAGCAATTTTTTATTGATAAGCTAACCGAGGCCAAGGATCATTTCGAGCGTGCCCTGGATTGTAAACACACAGAGTTCGACGATCTGTATCCCTATATGATTGAACATCCTCAATTTTTCTGGTATAAACGTTATGTTGCCTGGTCGGAACTTTTAACGATCACCAGTCTGTGCCAAGAGCTGGAATTCAACTGGAAAGAGAATTTCACAGACAATCAGGTTGAATACCTGGAACAACGTGTGATGTCCGCTAAAGTTCTTGATTTCTGGTTTGAGAAGAATGAAGCGCTGATATAGGATCTTAGTCAAGCAAGACCCAAATGGATTCTCATTTGGGTCTTTTTTTGAATAGACAAGCTTTTTTGCAAAGGAGGGTTAGGAACATGATCAGTGATGAAGAATTGGATGCTTACCGTTTGTCCGGTGAGAAGGTGCGTGTTATTCGTGACGCACTCCAGAGCAATGATGTAAGAGGCATAATCCTGGCCTGGAATGAGACCCAGGTGATGGTGCGCCGTCCAAATAAGCATGTAGTCAAGCTCGACCGCAATTACATTTTTCAGCCGTACTCAGAGCCGCGCAAAGGGCTGGAGGATTTATAAGATAAAGCGCATCATAACGCAGAGAAGCCCCGTCCGGGTATGGACGGGGCTTCTCGCATACAGGCTGATAACCATCAGATGGACATAGCCATCTGTTCAACGCTCTCGTTCTTGGATAATACGGCGAGTTCCGGATTCAGCCCGAGGTAAGCGCGCATGCGCTGCATCATCTCATTACGGAAGCCGGGCCACTGGATGTTGATCTCGCCGGTATAGCCCCGGCAGGCATAAGAGGCTTCAACGCCGCGCTGATCCTGGCGGATCGTCGTAATCTTCAGATTGTGGGAGGTCAGCTCGCGGGTTACCTCCTGCAGCATCAGCGAAGTCTTCTTGGTTGCGCCAGTAACCAGCTCCATGTAGAGCTGGGGGGTCTTGAATAAACCGCTCCTGCCGATTACACGGCAATCACGCTCGAATACTTTATGAATAAACGTCAGCAGCAGATAGCTTCTCACAAGGGACAGTTCGTCTTTGGTTATATCTTCAGGAATAGTTGGTGTGTTCAGAGTGGTTCTGGTAGTAGTCGCCATATAAATCACCTCATTTATAGTATGCGAACTTTTGTTCTTATTATACCTTGAATTTATAATGAAAAGCAATAATTATCCAAAAAAATATGAAAAGAAATGAAAATAAAAAAGTCTTGACTCTTATATCTGTACATGGTAAGATCTATCTTGTGGCCGCGAGAGTGGCATAATAGAATTTGCGGTCGTGGCGGAATTGGCAGACGCGCACGGTTCAGGTCCGTGTGGTAGCAATACCGTGGAGGTTCGAGTCCTCTCGACCGCATCCTAATGAAGAAAGACCCGTAATGCCTTAGGCGATTACGGGTCTTTTTTTTGCGTGAAAATGAGCTTTAATTATATCTCCTCGTCTTCATCTATTGTTTACTGCCGCCCCCTTGACAGCAGAGCCCAAAGCCATTATATTTTCACTTATTAAAAGAGTTGTAATAACTCAGAAAACAGGAAGGGGACAATAATGCCAATAACCCACAACACCGCTCAAGTCAAGAAGATCAATGTGGAGCTGGTCAAAAATACGTTGAAGGCTGCCGGTACAGGCACAAAGGCGTCAATCGCCAATATGACACGGCTGAGCGTAGCCACTTGCGGCAGTATTCTGAATGAGCTGGTCCGCAGCGGTGAGGTGATTGAACTGGAGCTTGAGGAATCGAGCGGCGGGCGTCCTGCCAGGCAGTACAGGTTCAATGCTGATTATGCCTGTGTGCTGTGTCTGATGGTGAAGACGGAAGGCGGCCGTCATTCCATTACTTACCTTATTGTCAATCTGGCAGGTGATCAGGTGGAGGAGGGGACCCGGCATTATGGCTATATAGATGCAGATACCATTCATTCTCTGGTCGGGGAACTTGCCGGGAAACACCGCCATGTAAAAGCAGCCGGCATCGGCATTCCGGGAGTCGCGCACCGCGGGGTTATCGGAATCTGTGACGTGGCTGCACTTGCCGGGGTGCCGCTGGGTGAGCAGCTTAGTGAGAAGTACAATATGGACATCATTATCGAGAATGATATGAATGCTACAGTGTATGGCTTTTATCAGCTTCAGAACCTGGAGGAGGATCAGCCGTTTGCCGTAGTGACCTTTCCTGACAATCATTTTCCGGGAGCAGGCTTCATCGTTAACGGGCGCATGGTGACGGGCTCAACCCATTTTGCAGGGGAGATCTCTTATTTTCCGGTTGGCCTTTCACGGGAGGAGCAGCTGGAAAGGCTGCATAACAAGGATACGTTCGTATCTGTAGCGGCCCATATGCTGTCTTCCATCATAACGGTCCTTAATCCGGTCTCCATTGCGGTCACAGGCGATTTGACCCATCCTTCGATGACGGAGGAGCTGCTTGACGGCTGCCGGCAATACATACCGGAGGAGCATCTGCCGGCGCTGCTTATCAAAAACAATACACAGGAAGAATACAAAACCGGCCTAACTGCACTTACGCTGGAGAGTCTTACTTACCGGCTGCAGCTGGTGGAACGGAAATAACGAACGGTCCCGTGCGGCCCCATTGCCCATTGTTATACCCGTTGTCCAATAACAACTAATCCTTCAGGAGGCCATCAAGTTGAAACAGCGCACAACCTCATTCAATAAAACCTATGCCATGCAGCTTGTAACGATCTTTTTAGGCTTTATTATCTTCGGTATTTCCGAAAATATTAAAGGACCGGCTATCCCGCGGATTCAGTTTGACTTTGCCTTGAACGAGGAGCAGCTGGGGAGTCTGCTGTCCCTGAACGCCCTCGGCTATCTGATTGCCTGTTCATTCACCGCTATACTGGTGCGTAAATTCGGAATCAAAGCGACAAGCATTATGTCCTTTGCCTCCATGCTGCTGTCCGGTATTTTTATCTTTGTATCCCATGCCTATCCTGCGTTCGCGGCATCTTATTTCCTGATGTACATCGGCAACGGGATGCTGGAGATTGCCCTGGCTATCCTGGGGGCACGTATTTTTGTCAAAAATGTCGGGACCATGATGAACCTGTCCCACTTTTTTTATGGACTAAGCTCCACAGTTGCCCCGCTGATCGCTACAGGCATGATGTCTGTGCACCTTTTTGGCCATGAACTGGACTGGCGGGGAATGTATCTGGTCATGCTCTCGCTCTCGCTGCTGCCGATCCTGAGTGCGCTGCGCAGCTCCTTTCCGGGAGATGATATGCCGGCTGAGCACCGTACGCCGTTCAAGGAATTAAGACGGGACCCGGCCCTGTGGTGGATGGTGCTGATCCTGTCCTTCGGCGTTGTATCTGAGCTGGCCGTCGGCGGCTGGCTGGTTAATTTTCTGGAGAAGGCGTACGACTGGGATACTGTTAAGGCATCGGGTCTGCTGTCTGTTTTCTTCCTGCTGTTTTCGGTCGGCAGACTTGTGCTTGGACCGGTGACGGACAAAATCGGCTTCACCCTGTCGTTGATTATTTTCTCGGGCTTCTCCGCCGTTTGTACCTTTGCGGCGATTGCAGGGGGAGAGTCCCTGGCGTTTCTGTTCGCGGCCGCAGGGCTTGGGATTGCGATGATTTATCCGACCGTTATGGCCTTTATTGCGAAACGTTATCCGGGCGGCAGTGATACAGCTATTACCTTTACGGTTACCATGATGGGACTCGGAAGTGTTATCGGGAACTATGTGATCGGCTTTGTGATCGAAGCGGTGAAGAAGCTGTATGATGAAAATGACCCGAACGCCCTGCTGCACGGATTGCAGGCGGGATACGGATTTATCGGCCTGTGTGCCCTGCTGTGTGCGGTATGCGCCTTTGTGCTGTACCGCTACCTGAATAAACGCGGTGAACTGATCTGATCCGGCATCCGTTAATCCCTTTTGCCGAGCAGGTCTTCCGTAGCCTCCCACAATTTTTTCTGCTGTACTGGATCATTGCCCGGGAAGACGGGTTCAATGGGCCTGCCGGTTCCGACATTGAAGTATCCGCCGGTTACTTTACCGTATTCAGGCTCCAGAATGAGCCGGGTTATGATGTCTGTTCCTCTGCGGGGATCGCCGATATGAAGCCCTTTTAACAGCCGTTCGATTAAACCGGCAAACTTCAGTTCACGTCCAAGGCCAGTGACGTTAAATCCGGGATTGAGAGCATTGACAGTGATTCCGCTGCCCGACCATCTGCGGGCCAGCTCAGCGGTGAACATAATGTTGAGCAGCTTGGTTTTGCCGTAAAGCGCGGATGAGCCGCGGGCTGTAAAAGGGCTGGTGTCACTTAAATCCTCTGGCAGCTTCAGCGTTCCGTGATTGCGTGAAGCTTCGGAGGCAACATTGACCACCCGGGCCTGCCCGGCTTTCAATAGAGAGGGCTGAAGGATTTGGGTCAGCAGCCAGGGCGCCAAATAGTTGACAGCAATCATTTCGGCATAGCCTTCAGAAGTGACACGAGGCTCAAAGGCATGGATACCGGCATTGTTTAATAATACGTCGATTGCTGGATGAGCGGACAGGATTTCTTGTCCGACTCTGCGGACATCCTTCATTACCGAGAGGTCACCGTAATAAAAGTGGATTGGCGCACCGGGGGCTTGTTGTCTGATTTTGAGTGCTGCGGCCTCGGCACGTTCCATGCTCCGGGCTGTCAAAACTAGCCTGAAACCTCGTTCCGCCAGCGTAGCGGCAGCCAGCTGCCCGAGTCCGCTGGTGGCTCCTGTAATGACTGCAACAGGATTTTTAGACATGAGTTCGGTCTCCTTCATGTGATATAATGGTATAGCAATATAGTTGATATATGTCCATCATAATAATATGATTGATATATGTCAACTATATTAGGCGTTTATTCTGAACTGAAGGAAGAAAGGTGAACAGATTGAGTACAGATTCCTTGGCTGATGCAGGAAGAGAAGCGCTTGAAGCAGCGCTCGGAGAACAGCTGAACGCGCTGCTTAGCGCGTCCCATGCCATCAACGTGAGGGCGGCAGCCCGGTTTGATGATTCTTTGCAGCCGGCGGCTTTTCACCTCATCCGCTGGCTGTATTCTTATGGACCGGCCAGTGCTGCGGTGCTGGCGGAATCCACAGCAATGGACCGCAGCTCGGTAAGCCGGCTGATTAAACAACTGGAAGCCTTGGGTTATGTGAGGAGAGAGTCGTCTCCGGAAGACGGGCGGGCCATTCTGCTCTCACTCACCGGACACGGGCAGGAGAAGATCGTGGAGGCGCTTAAAGAGAAGGGTACTGTTTTTTATGAGCGGATTGCGGGCTGGAAGGATGAGCAGCTATATGAATTTGTTGAAATGCTTAGGCAGTTTAACGGCTTGAACCCTTGAACCCTTGAATCCGGGTGAACGTAGCTGAAAGTAATTAATATAGTGCAGAGGGAGATCGTTTGATAATTAAGGCACTGAAGCGGAGTATCAGGGGGAAGGTCTTGGAAGAGTCCTGCTGCGGGCAGCACTTCACACCGCTAAGAATAACGGCTACAGCCGGAGTATCCTGTGTGTGAATGCAGAGAACGAGCAGGCAAAAGCGTTGTACACCGGGGAGGGCTTCAGGGAGGCTGAGTCTGCTGAAATAAGGTGCTTTCCTTACGAGGAGAGCACCTTTTTGTCCTGCTATAACACAAATTCAGGTGCGGATCTGCGGAGCAGTCCTGCGGTTCAGCAGAAGCGCATTGATCTCTCCGCCCGCCAGAATGATGATGGAGCTGATATAGAGCCAGATTAACAGGATCATGACCCCGCCAAGGCTGCCGTAGGTTTTGGTGAAATCACTGAATTGATTGACATAGACGGAAAAAAGTACAGAAGTGACGATCCAGCCGACGGTAGAGAAGAGCGCACCCGGCATAACCTCCCTGAGGCGCAGTCTGCGGCTGGGAGCAATCCAGTAGAGCAGCGTGAATACGACGAACATAACGAATAGGGGAACGGCATACTGGAGCAGGTCCCAGAGCTTTTGCAGACCATAAGGCAGATCAGTGAGCAAAAAGACCTGTGTCTTCAGCCAGCTCCCGAATACGAGCAGCAGAATGCTGAGCAGCACCACCAGACCGATGGACAGTGTAGCCAGAAAAGCAATCCCCCTGACTTTCCAGAAGACCCTGCTCTCGTCAATATCGTAGGCGCGGTTGAGGCCTTTGATAATGGCGTTGATTCCCTTCGAGGCGGCCCACAGCGTAGCCAGCATACCAAACGACAGCAGGGCCTGGCTCCGCCCCTCAGAGACATCCTGCAGAATTTCTTCAATAATAGAGTAGGCTTCGGCCGGCATAATCGGCTGTAGCTGCTGAATCTTGTCCTCCAGGGAAATATGGGCGTACCCGATCAGCGTCATGATGAAGATCAAGAACGGAAACAGGGAGAGGATGAGATAATAGGTTAATTGTGCACTGACGCCCTGCACATCATCATATTTAATTTTGGTGAACAGCGCTTTGGCAAAAGCGTACATTCCGGCGGCATTCTTCTTCATAATTCCCTCCTCTGCGTACTCTATAATATGCACTGGTATGTTTATAATATTAACCTGCTTGAACAACATCACAGCCAAAATGCTGCCTGTCAGATATATAATACAGGGGTATGGGCTGCTTGAGCAGCGTAAATTGAATTAAAGGGGAATGAGGATGAAGCTTGCACGGGAGGATTTTCAAGGAATCAGAAACTGGTTTTACCGTAATGCCCGTCCGCTCGAATTGGCAAAATGGCAGTTTCATTTCGAGAATGGCGGACAGACTGCTGTGCTGACGGCACTTGCAGCCTACCAGAATGAAGACGGCGGATTCGGAAATGCCCTCGAGCCGGATGCCTGGAATCCGTATTCCTCGCCGCTTCAGACCGCAACCGGGGCGGATATGCTGATGGAGATTGGGTTTGAGGACAAAGATCATCCCGTTGTGCAGGGGATACTCAGGTATCTGAACAGCGGAGCCGAAATGGACGGTAACACATGGCGGAATGTGATTGCTTCTAACAACAATTATCCGCATGCACCCTGGTGGAATATGGACTCTGACAGCACAGCCCGCAGCATCTTTAATCCGACCGCGATTCTCGCCGGCTTTATTCTGCGGTTCGCTGACTGGGACAGCGCGCTTTATGCACGCGGCTTCGGAATTGCGAAGGAGCTAGAAGATCTTTTTTTACAGGAATCGGAGATCGAGATGCATCCGCTCAAATGTGTCCTTACACTGCTTGAGTATATCGCCCAGGCGGGACTGCAGGAGCAATTCGCTTACGCTGAGATGAAAGCAGCTGCAGAGCGGCGGATTACTGCACTGCTGCAGCGGGATGCCGCTGACTGGAACGGCTATACCTGCAAGCCTTCGTTTTTCATTCAAAAGCGGGAAAGCTTGGGCTATGAAGAGAATGCAGCTATCGTGGAGAAGGAATTGGACTATACGCTTGAAAGCCGCAACAAGGAAGGCGTCTGGAACCTGAACTGGAGCTGGGCCAGCTATGAGCGGGAGTTTGCCGTCAGCGAAAATTGGTGGAAGGGCTGGATTGCGCTGGAGAAGCTGCTGTTCTTGCAGGCCTTGGGGCGTCTGGACTGAATTCGGGTTAAAGACATAAATAAGGCGGCGGCGCAGCTGTTCTCCCGGGGGAGACGGCTTGCGACGCCGCCTTTTATCCGTTTCTGCCTGGTTAGAAGGATGGCGCTATTGCTGGTACGCTGTTAGGAGCTTTTACGGATGGCAGAGAACTCTTGGGCATAAATATCCCGGACCTTACTTAGAACGGCAGGGGCATGCTCGGAGAATTTCAGACCGGATACCTTATCCTTCATCAGGAAAATACCCGGCTGATCTTTGTGTCTGCCCAATGCGGCATTATACAGCAGACCGGCACCGTAGCTCGGATGGTGAAAGAACATTTTCATCAGGGGCTTGATATAGAAGGGCAGGCCCGAATTTTTACCTTTGCGGAGTGTGTTGTTGCCTCCCGGATCGGCACTGCGGATCATAATGCCTTCAGCAGCGAGCTGCGGTGCGAGTTCCTTCGTCCACAGGGATAGCGCCAGTTTGGAGACCGCGTACGGACCGAACAGCTTCTTGAAGGAACGGGGCCGCTCCAGCAGGGCGGGGTCGAAGGATTGTACACTGAGGATCGCATTGGAGGACGTGTTGATGACGGTCGGGGCAGAACCCTTCAGCAGCAGCTCCTTCAGTTCCATGGTGATAATATACGGGACAACCGTCTGCAGCTCGAAATGCAGCTCACGGCCCTGTGCAGAATAGCTGAGTTCCGAAAAACTGCCTCCGGCATTATTAAAGAGCAGATCAAGTTTGGACTCCCCGGCTTTAATCGCATCCAATGCCTGGTGCAGACTGGCGAAATCTGTCAAATCCGCGTTGTAAATTCTCAGCCTTTTGCTGGCTGCAGCTTCAGTTATCAGGGGATCACCGGCGGGAAAAGCGGAGCGGATCAGCACGGCGACCTGCCAGCCCTCGCCCAGCATTTTACGGGTCAGCTCAAGTCCGATGCCGTTGTTGGCTCCGGTAATCAGCGCGGTTCCGCGGCTGGCGTGATTATATTGTTCATTCATTGATATCTCTCCTTCGTTTGATCATAGTGACCAGGATAGCCGGTGCAGCAACACCGTGTATCTGATGGTGGGCTCATTCTATAACCTGGAGCCGACTCCAAGTCAAGGAATATTTTGACGGAAAAAGAGGAGCTTGACTTGGAGCTGACTCCAAGTTATACAATAAGGTAATCGGATATTACAGGTTCAAGAAAAGGCCGGGAATTCTGGAGGTGCTGGAATTGATAGAGGCAACAGAAGCAAGAAAGGAACAGACGGAAGAAGAACGGGCGAAGGAAGAACAAGCCGGTGGAGTAGAACAGGGAGCCCAGGAGGGCTATCCCATTAAAAAAGCAGCGGAGCTCACCGGTCTTGCCGAGGATACCATCCGCTACTATGAAAAAATCGGGCTGCTGCCCCGGGCGAAACGTAAAGGGAATACGCACCGGATCTATAGCAGGCCGGATGTGGAGCGGATCAAGCTGATTGTCTGCCTCAAAAAAACCGGAATGCCGCTGGATGAGATGCGTCCCTATCTGAGCCTGACCCCGGATTCCGCCCTGAGCGGATATCCGGAGCTGTATGACAAAATCCAGACCCATAAGCAAAATATCCTCGATCAGATTGCTTCTTTGCAGCAGATCGTGGATTTCATCGACAACAAAATTACGGGCAGCGGTATTGGAACCCGCAATGAGGATTGTACACTGACCGGAGATGTCAAACGGATGCCTGCCCGCAAAAAATAGATAACTGCCCACAGAAGCTCCATCCCGCCGGGATTGGGGCTTTTTTAATAGCGCAGGTAGCAGTTGCTTCTTTACAATGAAGGTCAATCGGAAAAAGGAGGGGATTGGCCTGAGACAGGTTACATATGCTCCGTCAAGGTACATCCAGGGTGAGGGCGAGATCGCCAGGCTTGGAGCTTATTGTGTGCAAATGGAAGCCGGGGAGGCTTATGCTATCGTTGATCCTTATATTTTGTCTGTATATGGTGAGGAGATCCGGAGCAGCTTTGCCCTGGAGACTATGGGACTCCAGGTGCGGAAATTTCAGGGAGAGTGCAGTTTGGTGCAAGTGGAACAGATTGTTGCTGAGCTCAATCTTGACAGGATAGGGGTCATTCTGGGGATCGGCGGAGGCAAAACACTGGATACCGCCAAAGCGGTCAGTCACTACGCCAGACTGCCCGTCATTCTGGTTCCGACGGTTGCTTCAACGGATGCGCCGTGCAGCGCGGTAGCGGTGCTGTATTCGGAACAAGGAGAATTTGACCGTTACTTATCCTTGCGACGCAGTCCTGATGCGGTAATCGCCGACACCGGGCTGATCGCCAAGGCACCGGCCCGGCTGCTGGCAGCGGGGATGGGGGACGCGCTGTCGACCTATTTTGAAGCGAGAGCCTGCCGCAGGTCAGGCGCTGTCACCGAAGCCGGCGGCGTAGGCTCGATCGCTGCCTTAGCTCTCGCCCGGGCCTGCTATGATACCCTTCTCCAGGACGGGCCTGCGGCTCTGGAAGATGTCCGGCAGGGCAGAGCCTCCGCGCAGGTCGCCCGCGTTATTGAGGCTAACATTTACCTGAGCGGGATAGGCTTTGAGAGCGGCGGCCTCGCTGCAGCCCATGCCATTCATAACGGGCTGACCGTTCTTGAAGAATGCCGGCACATGCTGCACGGGGAGAAGGTGGCCTTCGCCACACTGGCCCAGCTGATGCTGGAGCAGGCGCCGCAAGAAGAGACTGCTGCCGTTGCCGGGTTCTGCCGCGAGGCCGGGTTGCCCCTTACCCTGGATCGGATGGGGCTTGGAGGTATTCCTGCGGACAAGCTTATGGCTGCTGCTGCGGCCAGCTGTGCCGAAGACGGACCGATGAAAAACATGCCGTTTGCGGTGGCGCCTCAGGATGTATATGCAGCGCTGCTGGCAGCCGACCACCTTGGACGGCAGACTGAGCAGCACTGTTAATTATTGCGCATCCCGCCTGTACATATTACTCCTGCGGATTCCAAACAATGAGAGTATTAGTTATAGACGAAGGAGGCGTTTCTTATGAACAAAAGCCAGTACCCGCTGCTAAATTGCCGCAAGCCGCTCTCTTATGTTGCCGTAGCTGTCCTTATGACATCTCTGATTCTAGGAGCTCCGTCTGCAACGGGAGCAGCTTCTGAAATAAGGGCAGAGGGAGAGCGGTCCGGGACAGACATTGCGTTGTCCGGGATTTATGGTGTGCAGGCGACTGTAGATAAGCCGGCACGGGCAGCCCGCAGTAAGGTAGCGATCATCATAGACGATTTCGGCAACGGGATGCGCGGCACAGAGGAAATGTTCGCTCTGCCGGTCAAAATTACCGCTGCGGTCATGCCGTTCCTGTCCACCACGAAGCAGGACGCCAAGAGAGCGCATGAACGCGGCTATGACGTGCTCGTGCATCTGCCGATGGAGCCGCGCCAGGGCAAGCCGGAGTGGCTGGGTCCGGGAGCTGTGCTGACCAGTATGAGCGACGCGGAGGTACGGGAGCGGGTGGAAGCGGCGCTCGATAATGTTCCTTATGCTATCGGCATCAACAACCACATGGGCTCCAAGGTGACCGGGGATGAGCGGGTAATGGGCATTGTGCTGGCAGTCTGCAGAGAGCGGGGGCTATTTTTTGTAGACAGCCATACCAATTACCGTTCAATAGCCGGTAAGCTTGCCCGTGAGCAAGGGCTTCCCCCGGTGGAGAACCACATCTTCCTTGATGATGTCCACTCCGCGGGCCATGTCCTGAAGCAAATGCGGCTGGTACAGGAGCATGCACAGGACCAGCGGTATTGTATAACCATCGGGCATGTCGGCATACAGGGCAAAGAGACGGCCGCGGGTATCCGCAGCGGCATTGAAGAGCTGAAGGATACTGTAGATTTTGTCGGCATAGCGGATCTGATTAAAGACCAATGGAAATGGAATGCGCGGCTTACACTTCCATAAGATAGGCTGCGATCCCGGCGGCGATGGCCTCAGCCAGCTCCTCCTGCCCATGAGGCGTACAGAGCCGGCTGCGGTCCTCAGGGCTGCTTATGAATCCCGCCTCAACGATTACCGTTGTGGCGGTTATTTTATTTAGCAGATAGAACGGTTTGCCGGGTCTGGGGTCAGTCTTCATGCCATACAGCTTATCAAGCTGATCCTGAATCGACCTGGCCAGCAAAAAGCTGCGCCCTTCCTGGCGGTATAGGACCAATGGCCCGTGCTTGGCGGGTGAAGGCGCCCAGTTAATGTGTACACTGACGACCACGTTAGCAGGCAGAGTCTCGGCCAGCTCCTTGCGCTGGGCCAGATCTCGCAGATGGCGGGATTTGCTGCGCAGCCAGAGGTTCTCGTCGCTCGGGGCGTAATCACCGGTGCGGTTCAGGATGGCGTCAAAGCCGTCGCTGCGCAGGAGCAGAAACAACCGGCGTGAGATCGCGAGTGTAATATCCTTCTCCAGGATGTCGCCGTGGGAGGTTCCGCCGTCAATCCCGCCGTGCCCGGCATCAATCAGGATAATCCGCTGATCATGGCCCAGTACCTGCCGGCGCTCACCCTTCTGCAGAGGTGCCGGGGCCGAAGGCTCCTTTTGCGCAGCATCGGCAGGTCCGGCCAGCAGCGCCATCAATCCCGCTGAAGCAAGCAGAATGGTCCATCTGCGCCATCTCCGGTATAGAGCTTTTTTATCAAAGCCGGCAGCCCGCAAGCTTACATTTCTCAAGTGTATGTCCTCCTTGCACGTTATACTGGTTCATCCCGTGGTATCTTTGTTAGATTGTGCTGTAAAAGGCAACTCTATACGGGCTGCTGCCGGTTTAGAGAGATCACCTTTCGAGCACACTAGATCCATAGAGGTCCGCCACGGACCGGATGAAGTGCAGATTTGAAAGGAGGTATGGATAATGGCTTCCAGCGGAGATGATCTGGTTAAGTACATTACCGAAAAGGTAGTAGTCTATATGGAGGACCCGCAGGCCAGCCGGGAACGGCGCAGAGCGGAGAAGCAGCCGTGGGCGCAAAAATGGTTCGGCATGCTGCCGCTCGGCCTGTCAATCTGGCGGAGCAAATGGACCCGGGAGGGCCGCAAGTGAGCTTCAGAGACAAGGTGCGCAGCATGGGTCTAACGCAAATAAAACAACCTTCCCGGTGGCATTACGCAACTGACCGGGAAGGTTGTTTTGATTTACGGGATGAGAATTTGTAGCGGAATTAACGGCGCTGGAGTCCGTTAGCGTGAATGAGAGCAGCTGACGACCGCAACTATGGATGAAATAATCATGCGGTGAACGTGGTTAATGCAACGATACAATAGCGTCAGTCTCAGTCCCGTATGCCAAATCATTGCCCCGAGCATCGGGAAGCTTATGCAGGGTTCCCGTCTTTTGCAGCAGAGCAAAGGGCAGATAGCGGTAGCCCTTTACGCCTGTAGCGGCATAGATCACTGTGCGGCTGTCTGCGGCCTTCTCCTTGACGGAGGGCCGCCAGCTCTGATAGCCGGTGATCATAAAAGGAGCGCCGGTCGTATCATTCGCTCCAGGCGACTGATAGGCCAGGGCCCGCCCCTTGCCAAGCAGGACGGCAACATTCCCGCTGTCTACAGCCTTCAGCCTGGAGCTGGCCAGCCACCGGATGTCCGCATACGGATCATCCTGCCCGCCGCTGAGACTGGCCTGCAGCGGAGACAATCGGCTGCCGGAGCTGGTTACCGTATCGGCCGACGGCAGGGCTCCCTTCAGTACAGCATCAGCCCTGGCTGAAGTCCAGGGCAGAAGCTGCAGGGTTACAGCATTAATATAGTAGGTTTGTTTATCAACGGTCAGCTTCCACACCGGCAGCATGGGAGCATACAGAGCTGTGAGTTCGGCGTTGCCAGAATAGGATGAAGGAATAAGGTCCTCCTGCACCACAAACTGGCGCAGTTCGGTCAAGCTGTATGGAAGTCCGGTTGTACCTGCACCGTATTCACTGAGCATATAGCCGCCGTCTTCAGCCGCTGAGATGATCAGATAACCGATGCGCTGCCCGCCGCTAAGCACATTGATCAGCCAGCTGTGGGTGCCTGGTCCAAGCGGATAATATTCCGTTTCGGCATTCTTCCAGGCTGTAAAAGGCTCGGCTGCAGACAACCTGCTGATGGTATCGGCAGTGAATTCCTGCAGGGTTTTGGGTGACGGCAGAGGCTTTATGGAGAGGTCAGGCTGAAGCGCCTGGGAAACGGCTTGCGGCACAAGAATACGGCTGCCCTGGGCGGTTGCTTCACCAGCTGCCGGAACCACCGCAGCTGCAGGCAGCAGGGCCAGTCCGAGACACAGAAGGGGGAACAGCCGGCGGCGCCATGCCACTGCCTGTGGTCTTGCAGATGCTTTCATCTCATCATTCACCTTTCTTGTTCCAAAATCATACAGGCTTGTCCTCTACAGCTATTGTAGAAGACAAGCCCTGAAAAGGCTGTTGCTTGCTGTCGCGCGGCTAGAAAGAATGCGGCTTGTTTTTTTGCCTGCTTTTAGCAGACCTGGTCGTATTCTATGAGCTGCGCAGATGAAACAGACCATATGTGACAGCGGAAACTGCGATTTGCGGCTCATACTGCCAGGCCGTCTCAGTCCGCCGGGCGTTATATTGCTCCTCGATGGCCTGCTTCTTCTCCTCATCCGGCTCCTTCAGCAGCTCGGAGTAATAAAGATCCACAATGCTCAGCTCCAGTCTAAGCCGCTCCCGCGCTTCCTCAGCCCAACTGTAATCCAGTCCGGCAAGCTGGTCAGTCAGATAGCTCTCCAGCCTGTCCGCTCCGCCTGAAACGGTCAGCTCATAGGGCTGGATATGAATATTCTCCGGCAGGCGGGGGGTGAGCTCCAGACTGCCCAGCCTGGTGCCGAAATCAGCAGCAATTCTTCCTGTGGTCAGAGAGATGCCGAGGAAATGCAGCTCCTCCCGCTTCAGGTCGCAGGTCATTTCGACCTTGTAACACACGCCGAGCCAAGGCTCATAGGCTGCCGAGAATAAAGTCATGCGCTGTCTGCTCCCGGGGTCCTCGAACAGCTGCAGGCACTTGCCTTCATCTCTCGCAGCGGCCCATATTTGCTTGAGCCGCTTGCTTCCGTAGGTGACATCCTCGCGGCGGATCATACCGGGCCCCAACCGCGGCAATGCCGGGACGATGCCGAAGTAGCGTGCAAGGATGCTGTCCTGCGGTTCCGTGGAAACACCGGGCGGCACACCGGCCGGAGCGCCGCCTGCAGCTGCTGTATCCGTCTCAGCTGCAGCCTCCATGTCGTTGCTGCCCGGCTGAACCATGGGTGCCGGTCGAAGATTCGTACCGCCGCGCGGCCGGGCAGGGGCTGCCGCTGCCTGGGCTGCGGCATGATCATATTGCTCGGGATCAAATACGAAGGTAAAGGAAAGCGTCTCCGGCTCCGCGCCTGTCCGCTCCACGAAACCCCAGTAATAGGGCCTGTCGGTCAGCATCCGGTCGGCGCGTGGCGACAGCTTGACCGTTACATGCAGCGGTGAAACCTCGATAACGGTGCAGCCGGTAGCCTCCAGATAATCCATCACATGCCTGCGGACCTCCTGTGCCGTCAGTGTCATGGCGTAACCCCGCTTTCCTGCCGGGTTTCCTGGGACAGCTCACTCAGCGACTCGCCGATATGATCCAGTCCGCTGCGCAGCTCCTCGTCGCTGCGGGCTTCCAGCATGATTTTATAAAGGCTTTTTTCCAGGGATTCCTTCTGTTCAAAGCGCTCGAGAATGACATCCAGCCCCCCGATAACCATTTCGAACATGTTGATTTTCTCATGCAGCAGATGGAGGATATGCTCTTCGATCGTTCCCTGGGTAGAGAGATTATAGATGACGACATCATTCTGCTGGCCCAGCCGGTGTACCCGGCCGATCCGCTGCTCCACCCGCATCGGGTTCCAGGGCAGATCGAAATTGATCATATGGTGGCAGAACTGCAGGTTAATGCCCTCGCCGCCCGCTTCGGTGGCAATCATGACCTGGGCGCGTCCGCGGAACAGATCCATCATCCAGTCTTTTTTGCCGCGGTTCATTCCGCCGGAATAAGGGACGCACTGCAGCCCGTGATCGCGGAAATACTGCAGTAAATATTCCTGGGTGGCCCGGTACTCCGTGAAGACAATCACCTTTTCATTCATTTCCCGGATCAGCTCCATCGTCTTCTCCGCCTTGGTGTTCGTCTTGACTGTGCGGATACTCTGCAGCAGCTCCATCATCCGGTCACGTTTGGGCGAATCGGCAGGCAGCTTTTTGATCAGATTAACGAGAGTAATGAAGACGGCATCACGGCTGCTGCAGACTTCACGCTGAAGCGTTACAAGGGAGAGCATGCTGCTTAGATTACCGCCGGATTCCTGGTACGTATCTTTGACAAACGCGGTAACCCCGTCATAGAGTGCCTTTTCCTCAGGTGATAGAGTAAGCGGAATATTGCGTACCTTGCGCTTCGTGAAGCTAACAGGCCCCTCGCCGCGCCGGTTGCGGATCATTACCTTGGAGAGCTCGCCGCGCAGCTGGACCTCGTTCTTCGGCTGTCGTTTATCGACGACAAAATTGGCGGCAAAATCACCCTGATTCCCCAGCTGTCCCGGCTTCAGCAGCGTAATCAGATTGAACAGCTCGCCGAGGTCGTTCTGGACAGGTGTGGCGGTGAGCAGCAGGCAGTATTTTTTGCGCAGCTGCTGCACGAACTGGTAATTGGTCGATTTCTTGTTCTTCAGCTTGTGGGCCTCGTCAATAATCAGCATGTCGTATTCAGAGCTTAACAGCAGCTCCTTATGCGGATCACGCTTGGCCGTATCCAGGGATGCGACAACGATGTCGTTGCCCCACGAATAGGCTTTTTTCTGGGCGACAGCGTTAATTCCGAATTTGGCATTAAGCTCGCGGACCCATTGCAGTACTAGTGAAGCAGGGACCAGAATCAGCACCTTGCCCACCAGACCGCGTACCAGATACTCTTTCAGGATCAGGCCGGCTTCAATCGTTTTGCCAAGCCCCACCTCATCCGCAAGAATGGCCCGGCCGGACATTTCAAACAGCACTTTATGTGCGGTATCAAGCTGGTGGGGCAGCGGGGACAGGCTGGACAGATGCTTCGTGCACTGCAGCTCGTCAAAGCTGGTGACAAGGCCGCATTGTTCCCCCTGCACAGCCAGCCGGGATAATTTCCAGTCGCCCCAGGGGCCGCCTTTTTCCAGCCTGGATTCCAGATCCTGCAGCCAGTTCCGTTCAAAGGACAGGGGAACCGGAAGCAGCGGGGCTGATATGCCCCCCTCCTGCGGTAAGGAATTGCGGGATAATTGCATCATGTTGCAGCCTCCTCCGGCAAGGTCTCATATCGGAATGCGTAAAAGTAGTATGCTCGTAAAAAAGAGAATTCATAACAGAGACTAAAAAAACGAGATTTCGCCGGAAAATGCTGCCGAAAAGCCTTGTTTTTGCGCTAAGGCTTCTATTTTTAAAAAGGAACTCTGGTACAATATGTGGTATAGTGTTAAAGCATGTTTACACAATATATTGTTACAAAAGCTTGAAATGTTGGTTTGCGGCAGGCTTTTGGCGTTAATTTGTTATTGACAAGCCGAAGCTGGTATTGCCTGCAGTACTTGTTTTACATATCACATAGCGGGAGGTTTTTCTATTGAGTACAGTGGAACCTAAGCAGCGCCTTGAGGGACTGAGCGAGAAAATATTTTTGGATCGTTACGCCTGGAAGGATGCAGACAGCAATAACGCCAAGGTGGGCGATGTCGTGCTGGTGCTGACCAAGGATGACCCGAAATTTCCGACCAAGGAAGTTGGCGAAATTGTCGAGCGCAGCGGACGGATTGTAACCGTGAAGACCCGCAGCGGCGAGCTTGTGCAATCGGATGTGGAGAAGCTGACCCTTAATATAGAAAAGACGCCGGAAGAAATGTGGGACCGTCTGGCCGCAGCTATGGCCTCTGTCGAGAAGACACCCGAACTGCAGGAGGAGTGGACCGGCAAATTCCGTTCCATTCTCGATGACTGGAAGCTCGTTCCGGGCGGACGGATTGCCGCAGGGGCGGGGGCGAGCGAGGAGCTGACCTTGTTCAACTGCTACGTTGTTCCTTCGCCAAAGGACAGCCGCGGCGGGATTATGCAGACCCTCTCCGAAATGACCGAAATTATGGCCCGCGGCGGCGGTGTCGGCATTAACCTGTCCTCGCTGCGCCCACGCCGGGCAATTGTCAGAGGAGTCAACGGCTCATCCAGCGGTTCCGTATCCTGGGGCGGCCTGTTCAGCTACACCACCGGACTGATTGAGCAGGGCGGCAGCCGCCGCGGTGCGCTGATGCTGATGATCAACGACTGGCATCCGGATGTGGTCGATTTCATCACCGTGAAGCAGACAATGGGGCAGGTGACCAATGCCAACCTGTCGGTGTGCGTGAGCAACAGCTTCATGAAGGCCGTCAAGGAGGATCTGGACTGGGAGCTGGTCTTCCCGGATACAACCGATCCGGACTACGACGAAATCTGGGACGGCGATCTGGATAAATGGAAGGCAGCCGGCCGTGCGGTTATCCCTTACCGGACTGTCAAGGCCCGAGATGTCTGGCATACGATTATCGAATCAGCCTGGAAGTCCGCGGAGCCGGGCGTTGTGTTTATGGAATACTATAACCAGATGTCGAACAGCTGGTATTTTAATCCGATTATTTGTACGAATCCGTGTTTCCACCCGGACACCCGGATTGCAACAGAATATGGACTCCTTACTATAGAGGAATTATATAAAAAGACGGCTGGAGAATCGTTTCTTGTTGGAACCGATTTGAGACTGGTCGAGCAGGCAAAAGTGGTCGGCGGCCGAAGCTATGAAATTCCGGGGCTGCAGATGAGAAGGGCGACGGTATTCCCTACGGGAACCAGAGAGACCTTAAAAATTTCTCTGCAAAATGGGGTTGAACTATCCGTAACGCCTGAACATCGTCTGTTTACCGACTCCGGCTGGAAAGAGGCTCACACGTTAACCGCTGACGACCGTGTCTATCTGCAGTCCGGTGAAGGCGGCTTCGCGGCTGAAGACACACTCGGGGAGCAGTGGGGCTGGTTCCTGGGCTGGCTGACCGGCGACGGCTGGATTTCCGGACGCGGCGACATCGGTATGGTATTTGGTGAGGCGGACAGTGAAGTTATCCCGGCACTGATTGCTGCTGGCGAAAGTATTACTGGCGTGACCGCCAAAGTGTTTAACCGTAACAACGGGACCAAGCAGGCATACTGGTGGCGCAAATCGTTCCGCGAGCAGCTTGAAGCCCTTGGAGTCAAGGCTGTCAAAGCGGCAGAAAAAGAAGTTCCGGCCGCGCTATATTCCGCTTCGCGCAGGACGGTTGTGGCTTTCCTGCAAGGATTATTTTCGGCAGACGGAACGGTGTACGAGAATGACGAGATGCACCGGACTGTGAGGCTGACATCCGCATCCAAGAAGCTGCTGCAAGGGGTTCAGTTGCTGCTGCTTAATTTTGGGATTAACAGCTCCATTTATAACCGTCCGAAAAAAGCACAGGCTGTCTTTACTTACACAACTCTAGGCGGAGAAGAACGAATCTACGAGGGCAGCGGATTCTATGAGCTGATTCTAAGCGGAAACAACATTGTACAGTTCAAGGAAAAGATCGGCTTCAAGCTGATCACCAGAAAACAAGAAGCGCTGGAACGGATCGCCAGACCTTCGCGCAAATCAGAGAAGTTCATGTCCAGAGTCGTTGGTATTGAGCCTGGAGAGGTTGTACAGGTCTATGATATCACCGAGCCCGTAACGCACTCGCTGATTGCCGGCGGAGTAGTTGCACACAACTGCGGGGAACAAGGACTTCCGGGCTGGGGCGTCTGCAACCTGTCGGCGGTTAACCTGTCCAAATTCTATGATGCTGAGAATCATGATGTGGACTGGGCGGATCTGGCGAGAACGACCCGTTATTCCGTCCGTTTCCTGGACAATGTCATCGACAAAACCCCTTATCATTTCCCGGAAAATGAAGCGAACCAGAAGCTGGAGCGCCGCGTAGGTCTCGGTACGATGGGCCTGGCCGAGCTGATGATCAAGCTGAATATCCGTTACGGCAGCCCGGAATCTCTGGTATTCCTGGACAAGCTCTACGGCTTCATGGCAAGGGAAGCCTATCTGGCTTCTTCGGCCATCGCAGGGGAAAAGGGGTCTTTCAAGGCCTTTGATGCAGAAAAATATCTGCAGAGCGGATTTATGCGCAATATTGCCGATGTGTATCCGGAGGTTGGCGAATCCATCCGTAAACGCGGTATGCGCAACGTCACTGTTATTACCCAGGCACCAACAGGCAGCACAGGTACAATGGTCGGTACATCAACCGGAATTGAACCGTATTTTGCCTTCAAATATTTCCGCCAGAGCCGGCTCGGCTATGACGAGCAGTTCGTGCCGATTGCACAGGAATGGCTGCAGGCCAATCCGGGTGAGGAGCTGCCGGAGTACTTCGTAACCTCGATGGATCTGTCTGCCAAGGACCATATCCGTGTGCAGGCGGCGATTCAGCGCTGGGTGGACAGCTCAATCTCCAAGACAGCCAACTGCCCGTCCGACTTCACCGTCGAAGAAACGGCTGAGCTGTATGAGATGGCCTTTGACCTCGGCTGCAAAGGCGTAACGATCTACCGCGACGGCAGCCGCGATGTGCAGGTGCTGGAAACGTCGAAGAAGGAAGACAAGAAGGACGAACCGGCAGCAGCAGAGCCGGCTGCAGTTGAACCTGCTCCTGCACCAGCACCGGCTCCGGTAGTGGCAGCAGCTCCGGTACCGCAGGCGAATGTGGTCGACAAGCAATACAAAAAACGCCCGCAGGTGCTGCGCGGCGCTACCTATAAGATCAACACGCCATTCGGTATGGCGTATATCACCATCAACGACCTGGACGGCATTCCGGCCGAAATCTTCCTGAATGTCGGCAAGGCCGGCTCTGACGTCTTCGCCATGGCCGAAGCCCTGGGCCGTGTCTGCTCGCTGTTCCTGCGCTACGGCGACCACGGCGAGAAGGTTGAGCTGCTGATCAAGCATCTCAAAGGCATCGGCGGCTCCGGCGCCATCGGCTTCGGTGCCAACCGCGTCGAGTCCATCGCCGACGCGGTAGCCAAAGCCCTCGAGACCCATGTGCAGAACAACGCACATGACGATCACGTAGCCGCTCCGATCGCGGCCACCCTGGAGCTCGATTTCAATGAGGCGCTGAGCGCCGAGCTGAAATCGAGTGTGCCAGCCGCGGCTCCTGCGGATGCCGGGCATGGCGGCCATGCGGCGCATAGCCATATGGCGGCCTCGCGGGATCTCTGCCCTTCCTGCGGGAGTGCATCGCTTATTAACATTGAGGGATGTAAGACTTGCGGGAATTGCGGGTATAGCCGGTGCGGGTAAGGATTGGTAAAAAGGCATGTGAACAGGTTTGTTGTGATTTTCCATTTTAAAAGAGAATTGTTCCATTTCAAAAGAGAATTGTTCCATTTCAAAAGAGAAAAAAAGGTGGCATACATTTATTTGAATAAAAATTCATTAAATTCATAGTGAAAAGCCGATAAGGCCTTTATTAGGACTATCGGTCTTCTCCTGATTAAGTTAGGAGTAAATTATGTAATAAATGCCTGCTGTTATATCGAAATACTGGTTGAGGTTCTGTTTTCAAATAATAAAAAAATTTTACATTGGAAAAACTGAAAAAGTTATCAAACGTGAATGGGATTACACCTGATCAAATGGTTGTACTTTTGAATTTGCGAAGAGCAGGACCAATAGAAAATAATACGATGTATATTACAATAAAGAGAATTAAGTTTTGTGTTAGAAATGTCTAAGATCGAAGGAGTAACTAATATGAAATCTAAAGTATACGTTTCTATAGATGGGGTAGTAAAAGAAGCCATTGGTCCACAGCCTAAACATGCTTTGCTTTTTGCAGCCCCGCTTAAAAGCGCTGAAACGATAGTAAAAGAACAAAGGGAGGCGCGACTTAGAAATAGTGAATTTCTAAAGCAAAGATTTTCAGAAGCGATTAAGCGATAAACCTCAAAATTATATTATGGTAAGGAAATTTTTAAGCGCATTTATTGTGTGGGGTCATTAAAGTTGTGAAATGACCGCTTTTATTGATTCATTAAAATGGCATTTAATTAATACTGACCATATTGAAATATTAATCATTTGTGCTTTTATGTGAAATAGTTGATTTTGAGTATTGCGCATCAGATTCATCCAAATGTTTATTGAGACTTTAATTTCAAGCAAAATATCAATATGAATCACCTCACTGTTGTGAGGTGATTTTTATTGCATGAAGTTTAATATAATACTATATAGATTGAACTAATAATATTGCTGTTTTGGGATTGCATGTGACTCCACAGAATGTTTGGACTTCCAGCCGCTGTCCTTCTGCAAATTTCTTGATTTATTCCGTTTCTAACGGTTGAAATCCGCAGACTGCTTATGCTTCCGGAGCTAGCTTTTCCACGAAAAGCTTTTAGGCGGTCGCTACCGCTCTTCCAGTTCCAAAATTATCCTCCGCCACTCTTTCCTTAACATAAATTCTTAAGTTCAATCTATATAGCAAGAAGCCAATGTAGAGTGAAAAAATTAACAAGGGCGGTTGGTGTACCTACATGTTCTATCAATTCTAATAATTGTTTGAATAAAACGAGATTATTAAGTATAGTTCTCAGTGCTTAAAATTTTACTAATTGTTTATTAATAATTATAACTACAGATTTATTGTGTTAAGCGAAAGAACACGTATTAAATATAATCGCACTTATATTTTTGGGGATAATAATTATAGTCTTGTACTAATTGATCGGATAGCGCATTACTTGATTCCTTTCCTTATTATTAGCCTATGTTATTGGAGGAGACGATGAATAAGTTATTAGTTCTACCTCAACCTTTACATCCTAAGCCTTTTTATGATGAGAGTTTAAGTGGATTTTTATTAAGATTCTCTCTGATCAATCGTATACCTCCAAGATTCTTGTATGGCAAATTAGAAAAATTTATGGAGAAACAAATAAGCAATTATTGTATTGATAGAGAAATCTTAAATGATAGGGATTTGAAATTTATCGCCAATATATCCAATAATAAAATTGAAGATATTTCTAATATGAGGATAACTGAAAATAAAATCCATGGAAATCTAATTTCGTATGATGATTTAGAGACTGTTAAGGCAAAAGTTTGTCCTTATTGTTTATCTGACATAGAATATATTAGAAAGATATGGCTCCTAAGTATTGTGACTGCATGCCCGCATCATAAAGTTCAATTAATAGATTGTTGTAGTATATGTTCTAAAGATATATCTTGGAGAAGAGGAAATTTATTCATATGTACATGCGGACATCGACATAAGAAAAGTCAGGCGCCAATAGCTGCAACTTCAACAGTTAAATTTTCCGAATTTATTTACTCTAAATGTAACTTATACAAAGATAATTTAATCCTCAGCAACAATAGTTATTTTATAGATTGCGACTTATTAACTTTAAACTCAATGCTTCATTATTTAGGAAGAGAATTAACTACTGGATTGAGTGTTGAAAATAAATATAAGAGAGGAAATATATCTTTCTCAGAATATGTACAGTTCCAACTTGATGTAATTCAAATTTTAAAGAATTGGCCGGAAGGGTACAGAGACTTTCTTAGTAATTTACATCTCATTACAGATTTAACTCTAGATACTTTAGAGAATTCCCTTTATAAATTTCAAAGGCTACAACGTGGTAATTTAAAACCTTTAATAGAAGAATTTCATTTATACATGAAACCAATTGAAGAGAAAAAAGCATTGGAAGAAATTCAATCGTATAGACGAGCGCTAGCATCATTTAAAGTTGTGGAAAAGCAACTATCATTAAAAAGAAAGGCACAAGGCTTTTTAGGTTTAAAAGAAGTAGTAAAATTATTAGGATGTCAAGAATGGCATATAAGATTTTGGATAGATAAAGGTTTTATGAAAAAATGTGGAGATAATAAATATTATAACGAGGTTACTTTAGAAAGCTTTCAGAAATTTAAAAGGACATATATAACTTTAAAAGATATCCAAAAAAAACTTAAAACTTCATATTCTCAATTATTAAGAAAAGGTATGATACCAGTGTCTGGATTGAAAATTGATGGTGGTAGAATGTATCTGTATCGAAAAAAAGATATTAAACTATTATTGAAATAGTAGTGTAGGTAAGTTAAGTATACCTAGCGAATTTTCTGACTAACCCCAAACAGTTTAATTATTTTATATAAGATCAATAAAAGCATCTAGCTAAGTATAGCGGATGCTTTTTTATGTGATTTACTTGTGTTTTTAAAGATGCCTCTAAATATATTAAGCTTTTATCTGAATAAAATGGGTAAGTTTTAATAAAGGTTTATTTATGACCTTCAGTCTATTTAAATCCTATTAATTGTATATCTAATTTATAGATTGATAATAATAGATTTGAGGTGAGGTATATGGTAAAGCCAGCTAGAAAAATACCACCAAGTAGAGGCAAACACTCAAGATACGAAGTTCCGCTTATAAGAAAAAAATCTATGATTTTATGTGAGGGGAGTATTGAACGTGATTATGTGAAGGTTCTAGATTTTGACCCAACAATAAATGAAATCATTAGCCAACCGATAGCAATTTTTTACTCGTATCGAGGTAAAGTGCGTGTCTACTTTCCCGATTTTAAAGTAATTTTAAGTAATGGGAATGTATGGATAGTCGAAATTAAGCCTGCAGAAAAGCTTAGGAAAGAAGAGAATTTAATTAAATATGTAGTCGGAAAGCTCTACTGTGATCCAAGGGGATGGGAATACAAAGTTGTAACTGAGGATGAAATAAGACAGGGATTTTTAATAAAAAATTTAAATGATCTTCGTAGTTTCGGTACTACGCAGGTTGATTACAAATTATTAATATACATTACACAAAAATTAAAAGAGGTAGGGACATGCACAATTAAAGATTTATGCATTAGGTGTACAGAAATGGATAATGAGGATTTTTACAAGGGGATTTATTACTTAATTTATCATCACAACATTTATATGGACTTAGTTAATCAAGAGTTGAATGATGATTCGGAAATAAGCATTCAACTGGAGGTGTAAATTATGGAGGCTTTCGCTTTAATTCCAGGAATGCAGTTTAAAATGGATGATGACAAGTATCTTATTCGTAAATGTCTCGAAAATGACGATATTGAACTTTCAAACTTATCGTACAACAGCGTGGAGATATTCTCAACAAATGAATTGTTAGAAGCATGGTATGAAAAGCGGCTTATACCAAGAAAAGAATTAGCTATTCAAATGTTACCACGCTTGATGGATCCAGCACTGATTTCAGATGAAGAAAATAAAATCATGGAAAACCGCTTCAAAGTTTTAGAACCAGTTATTAAAGGATTAATAAAACCGGAAGATATTAGAAATTACGTAGATTCGTTACCAGTAGAGTTGAAACTTAGTATTGGTTCGTTTTCCATGCTATACAAATGGAAAAAGAAATATATAGAGACAGGTGATAAAAGGTCTTTACTCTCTACAGGACGATCTCAAAAGCGCGGTTTATATACGGACCCCATTGTTATTTCTCTGATTGAAAAAATGCTTCGTGATGAAGAGAGAACAGGTTTAACGACAACTATTCGGGATAAACACATCAGTCTAAAAGGACAAATTGAGGAACTTAATAAATTCCGAGAAAAGAATGACCGAATTAAACCTTGTGGCCAAACCACTTTATTCCGCATTATACAAGATAAGACTAATAGTCGAGCGAAAGATCGATCAAGACATGGACCAGTACAGGCGGCACTAAATATGAATGGTTCAACCTCAGAGCTAGTTGTAAAACGGCCATTAGAACGTGTTGAAGTTGACTGGACGCCTATTGACTTACTAATTGTTGATTTAGAAACATTAAAGCGAGTGCGTTATTATCTCATATACGCAATTGACGTATTTAGTGACTATCCTCTTGGTTTTTACATCTGCCCTAATGAACCGAATTCAAAAGATATCTTGCAGTGCCTACTACATGCAATGTTACCTAAACTTCATCTGAAAAAATTATATCCAGATTTAAAACATGATTGGACGGCTTTTGGTGTTCCTGAGGTAGTGGTAGTAGATAATGCTAAAGCAAATGAATCAGGAGACCTCAAAGAAATATTAGGTTTAATTAATGTCGAAGTGCAATTTTGTCCTGTTAAAACAGGGCATTATAAAGGGACGATCGAGAGAGGTTTGCAAACGGTTAATCGTATTTTACACAAATATCCAGGAACTACTTTTTCTAATCCGCAAGAAAAATCCCAGTATAAGTCTGAAGAAGAAGCTTGCATTGATATGCTTACTCTTTTAAATATCATTCATATCATTTTTATTGAAAAGATTGCCAATGATTACAGTTTGGCTGTTGGAGGAACTCCTGATTTTGTATGGAGGGAAGGCCTCAAAGAACTAAAAGTTCATAGAAAAATACCATTTAGTAAAGAGGAGCTAATTATACTCTTAGGTTCAGGAACAGAGTATCGGTCAATTTCGAATAAAGGAATTAAAATTCAATCACAGCACTTTACTAGTCCCTCGCTTATGGAACTAGCAGATAGAAAAAAACGAAGAAAAGATAAAGAAGATGTCAGAGTACGCTTTAATAAAGCTGATATGAGAATAATCTATGTTTATGATGAAGAAAATAAGCAATATATCGAGGTATATCCTACTAAGAATAGTCTGCAAAATAAAAATATTAATGATTTGTATCCGGTACATTATGATCAATTGCATTCTATCTCTTATAATAATGGGCAAAATTATCGTGATTTTAATACATCTGATTTATATCATGCAGATCAAGCCATTAAAAGGCTAATTACTGAAAGTGCGGGGAGATTAAAGGTAGTTGAACAATTACCTAAAGATGAGCGTGCAGAAATAATGTCGAAAAATTTGTCAGCAGCCCATGTTACATTTGATGCTCAGTTAGCACCTAATGATTTAGAGTCTATCCGTTTAGTGGACGAGGCATCAGAACATATTAAAGAGTATAAAGAGAAGTTTAAAAGGAAGAGAAAGAGTAAAGATACCCCATCAGACAAGAATACAGGAAACAAAAAAACTAGCTTTAAAACACCATCAGTGAGCCAATCAACTTTGGTTAATACTGATTCAGAACTGGAATTAATGCCATACGATACTGTTTATAACATTAATGAAGGAGAAAAATAATATGACCAAGATGTTTTTTGAACCACTTAATGGAAAACGGATATCTGAAAAGGAATTTAATTTAAGATATGCTCATATAGAGTCTTTAAGAGTAGTGCATCCAAAGTTTTCCGAGATTAAATCAGAGGTAACTAAAATTCATAATCTCTCAAAAGCCAATGTTAAGGCAGAACAATTATGTATTATTGGACAAACTGGTGCTGGTAAATCGTCTATTATAGAGCTGTATGCCTCCAAATATCCACATGTAGAGGAAGAAGAACGAACTCATATTCCAGTTCTACTTGTCAGCGTGCCTCCAAGAGCTAAATCTCCTAGGGTTTTAGCTTCAAAAATACTTCGTGAAATGAAAGATCAATTTTTTGATTCTGGTTCTGAAGAACATATGACCCATCGTATCTGTAATTACGTTGATAAGTGTGATATTAAGATGATATTTCTGGACGAATTTCACCATTTGATTGATAGGGATACAGATTACGTCCTTGCAAGCGCCTCTGACTGGCTGAAAACATTTATAGACAAGGTTAAAATTCCAGTAGTGCTTGTTGGATTACCTGAGTCAGAGCGAATATTCTCATATAATGAACAATTAGATGGACGTTATCCTAATCGTATGGTGCTACCCCCATTTTCTTACAGTTCTAAAAAGGATATAATTGAATTTAGGCGATTTCTCGTATCTATTGATGATAAATTACCATTATCAGAGCTTTCAAATTTATCGGATCCTGAATTAGCAGCGAAAATATTTTATTTCTCTTTTGGTGTTCCAAGATATGTAATGAACTTACTTAAAAGTGCGACTGAAATCTCACTTAATAAGGGCAAGGATCTAATAACTGAGATAGAATTACGAGATGCATTCAACAGAATTACTCGATCTACACGTCCATATGCTATAAACCCCTTTGAAAACACAAAATTTCATTTAATGGATGAGATTGAGAAAGAGAAAAAAATTCATGAACAGCTTTTTCAGTCTGAGCCTAAGAAAGGAAAAAGAAAATGATTTTCTGATTAAATATTAGCTCAAAATGAAAGTTATCTCCTCTCTGATAAGTAAGTAAGATGCCTACTAATTTTAGTAGGTTTTTTTTGTTTTGTCTTACTAGAATAAAGCGTTAATTAATCGGAAATACTAGAGTTATGACGATTTTTTTGGAGGGAGAATGTTGCGATTACTATTAAGACCAAGGATTAATGATGAGGAAAGTTTAGTGGGTTATGTTGAACGTATTTCTGCTCGAAATTGTTGTAAAGATAGTTTGGGGATTTATCACCTACTTTATTCTTCTACAAGAGATTTACAAAATAATATGTTTTCTAATGAGGATGCGATAATATTAGAAGATTTAACTGGTCAAATTAGTGATGTTTTAACATCGAAAAGTTATTTTCAGTGGATTGTTTCACATCAGTCTAGTAGTAATTATGTTTTGAGGAATCAAATAAAATTTTGCCCAGAGTGTGTGAAAATAAAGGGAATTCATAAATACATTTGGGGATTCCACCCGGTTTGTATTTGTCTAGAGCATCAAAGAAATCTAATTAACCTTTGCCCGAAGTGTAATAAAAATATTACTCTAACTGAATTATTAAGATCAGGAATATGTAAAAGATGCAGTTGTAAAATCCTAACTGACGCTAAGAATGAATCAATTATTTCACCTGAATATATTTCTTCACAGACATTAATCCAACGGTGTTTTCTTGAAGGAGATCCGTTACTTAGAAATATTAACATAAGAAACACAGAAGATTTTTTTTGCTTGGCCAAAATGTCCTTTCATATACTGGAAGGTCTCCAAAGCTTTTTAAATGAAGAGCATCTCTTAATTAACGCATTTACAAATAAGCGAAATGGAAGTTTAGATAATCAAAAAAGCTTAATTTCATGGGGGAATTTCGTGTGGATGTATGATAATTTTCCTATGAATTATTATCAGGTACTTAATGAGTTTTCAAAAAAGAATAGGAAGACATTATATGAACAGAAAAGCAGGTATGAGGAATTAATGGTAAATAAAGAGTTTTCAATCATAAGAAAAGCATATGAGCATTTCTGGATTGGAAAGCTGAATGAGGGAAGTATCAGAAAAGATTTTTCAGTTTTTAAATCCAACGAACAATTAATAAAAAAGCGCACTGCTTTAAGAAGAGAAGAAGTTAAACACGCTACAGGAATGGGCTATAGAAAAATGAATAGACTCCGAGAAATTGGAAAGCTTGATTTGCAATTAAATGGATTTGGCAATCAACATAGGTATATTGTTAGCCAAGATTCACTCAATAAAGTAATTGAAGATCGAAATACCTACATACATAAACATGAGGCTGCATCAATTCTTGGAATTACAAGTGATTCAATTACTCTTTTAATTAAAGCAGAAATTCTCCAAGAGTATGAAACTTCATATGCACATAACAAAATGATGTTAAAAAGAGATATAGAAGATCTGCTTCAGGAGTTTTCTGGTACTTATCAACCATCTTTCAAGGGGATTTCATTTCACGATGCACTAATCAAATATTCTGTGATTGGACTTAAAATTGTTGATCTTATGCGTTTTACAAAAGATGAGATTTTACATCCTAGAATAAAGTGTCTCAATGGAACACTAGCTGACGTTTCGTATTCGGATTATGAATTGGAAAGATGCATTAGAAGATTGAAAGAGGAACGTAGGGAAACGAAAGGTTATTATTTCTCCGAAATAATGAAAATACTGCATATTGGGGAGAAGAGATTGAAGTTGTCACTAATTGAGAAGCAAATCGAACCTGATGAAATAATTATTTTTAAAGATGGACGTAAAAGATATCTTTATTTTCTCTCAAAAGTTGAGGAGATAAGAAGAGCATTGAGATGAATATCTGAGGTTTTTAACAGGGTGCAGATTCTGATTAAATAATAAAACCTTGGAATGAAATGACTCTTTAGGAGCACATTTTAATTGAAATATCTTCTGAACTACACCGGGAAGAGTAGGCGAATCATTGTAGAATGGTACTCTAAATAGTATTCTGGAAAAATAATATAATTGAAGGAGAAAAAAGTGAAAGAGCTGCCTAAGCCATACTTTATTGTTAATGAAAAAATATATTTTACTGATCGAGTTGAAGAAGTATTTGTATTTAAAGCTGAAAGTGGTAAACAAGCTGATGCAATTGGCAACTTATTGAATGAAGCATATAAAGCTGCTTATCAGGATGGCCTTGCTGCTTCCTTAAGTGAGGAGTCTAGAGAACTTAATCACACATTGATAACTTTATCAATTGAGAATACTCGGTTGAAAAAACTATTGAAGATGAGTGAATAATTGCTAACGTTTCTTTGAAAAGGCCGATAAATCCCATGTAAGGACTATAGGACATTTAGTGACGAGATAAGTGTAATTAACTTTTGATTAATAAAGGCGTACTTCTTTATCATATTAAAGCACATCTTTTTTCATTCTTTTCCCTAAAAGAAAGCAAACCACTAGCATTGCATTAACCCTGACAGAAGAAAAAGAGATGTTTAATATTTAGTTTAAATGAATATTTTAACATGTTGTTTTCCCTCCTGAGAATCAAAGAGAAGGAGGAGTTAAATGTAGGTCGCTTTTTGTAAATTAGATCCATATTTATATTCGAATTACTTTTTGCTCGGCCGGAGTTCTCCTACGCTTGTCCGAAAGATTTTTGGTTTCTGCCTCGTTCCTGCTGGTTTCCCTTTGGAGGTTCTTCGTACGCGAAGGATCTTTTCTTCCAAGGCAGACCACGGTAAATAGAGATAAATTCCATCAGTTTTAGTAACTGCCAGGGTGTTATTTTGCGGGGCAGCGAAGTATTCATCTCTTGTACCAGCAGCGCTGTAATTAACGCCAGGAATAACTGATTCCAGATGGCTTGCGGCTTATAGCTATGCACATGCACGACCCGTAAATGCTGCTTCATCCATTTGAAAAACAGCTCTATGAGCCAGCGGCATTTGTATATTTGAGCGAGTCCTCTGCTGACAGATTCCAAATGGAAGTGACGAGACGGTAACGGCGGTCTTTTTCGTTCATGAACTTAATGAGCCGTAGTTCTTCCTTGTCAGCACGAGGGGCACTGCTCATATGGACCTTAGGATTCCGAAGAATTCGGCCTTCCGGCTCGAAAGTGGACTCCTCCAAAATAGTGGTAAAGGCCCGCTCTCGCAGACGCATGACAAATCGAATATCCTCTTTGCTCCAGCCCTCCATCTTTTTGTAGTCATCGTAGCCGCGATCCATGACGTAGGTCGTATCCGATGGAATGACGAGTTCGACGGCACATGCCCGGTCCCCTACATTGGCTGTCGTAGGCACCATGGCATCGGGAAAAATGACCTCAGGTGAGGCAGCAACGAGTCGCAGATGCATCTTGACACTGCTGGCTTTACGACTCACCTGTGCCCAATTCCCCAAAGCTAGCGGCAACGAAATCGTGGAAGCATCTACAATGCTCAGTTTACCAATAGTTTTGGACATTCCCTCTAGAGAAGCCGTCCGCCGTTTGGCACGCAAGGCCAGTTGCTGAAGTGCCACTCCAGCAGTTCAGTGGGTAGACGATCCAACGAACGGGATAACTGGGAGCCACTGATGCTCTCGAGATGAAACAGACGCTGAAGTTCGGTTTGTGCACGAATCTGAGCTTCAATCTCGCTGTAAGAAGACCAGCGATTTAACTGGGCGGCAACGAAAATGAAGATACTTTTCATCACGGTAAGCTTTTTGATGTAGTAATCGAACAGGGTCGGTTCCAGAACATTAACTGGAAGTAAAGATACGAAATGACGTATGACTGAATTTGGGTTAACGTTATCCATTAGAGGCTTCTTTGTAAGGGGGGGGACAACGTGCCTACCTTCTTACATTAGAGTTTTTTTCTGTTTTTGGACAGTTAGTTTATCCCATTTAGTTAATGTCAGCTTTTATGCAACGCTATTGCATTTTATTCACTTTGCCTCGCTACAACTGCTGCAAATTTATTTTTCGTGGGAGATTAATAGAGACTTGGCAGTCTAATAATATGGTGTAATTTTATATTAATTCCATAAGCTGTTTTCTGCAGAGACAGGTTGAGAGTGTGCTAAATGTACATTTTTTATAAAGGGAGTTAAAGCACGTATAAAAATTATATTAAGTGGTGAATTTAAACAAATAAAAAATATTGATAAACCAGAAGTTCAGGCTTATAATTAATTTGCGAGTTATGGATAGTGATTGTTTAATTACAAGCTAGACCTGCTTGCACACCAAGAAATAGGCCGATTACTCAGCCTTTATTTCGTTGTGTGCGAGTGGGTCTTTATTTGTTTAAAGGAGCCATTCCTGTAATGAATTAATTTGAGGTTTGAACAAAAAAAGCGCCTCCTGTATGCTGGGTCATGGAATGTTGGCCATTCACTGCCCGAATTAAAAGGAGGACGCTCACTATGAAGTATAAACAATCGAAGAAGCAGAATCAACGGATTACACGAATTTCCGACAAGACCCTTGTCGTAGGTGCAGACATTGCTAAAGAAATCCATGTAGCTCGTGCCATCGACTACCGGGGTATTGAACTGGGAAAGGACTGTGTGTTCTCCAATACCCGTAGCGGGCTGGAGCAACTGGTTCAGTGGATGAAGGAGCTTCAGCAGGAACATGCCAAGAGTGACGTCCTCTTTGGCATTGAGCCTACGGGACACTACTGGTTCAACCTTGCTGAGTATTTGGGGCAGCAAGGGATTCCACTCGTCATTGTCAATCCGCATCATGTACACAAAAGCAAAGAACTGGAAGACAACTCACCAACGAAAAACGACTATAAGGATGCTAAAGTCATCGCTGACTTAGTGCGTAACGGGAAGTACAGCGAGCCGAAACTTCCCACAAACCTCTATGCAGATCTGCGAATTCTCATGAATCTTCGGGAGAAGATCATGGTGAATCTCGGACAGGTGCAGAGGCGGATGCAGAACTGGCAGGATCGCTTTTTCCCGGAGTATACAGAGGTTTTCAAAGACTGGGAAGGTAAAGCCTCCCTAATTACCTTAAGCGAGTTTCCAACGCCAGCAGAGATCGTAGCACTCGGTGCAGAGGCCATTGTGAAGCGATGGAAGAAGGACGTGAAGCGAGCCGTAGGGACGAAGCGAGCGGAGCAACTGGTTGAAACGGCAAGAAGGTCCATCGGGCTTACCGAAGGACTTCCCGCAGCCAAAATAGAGATTAAAACGCTTCTGGAACAGTACGAAATGTTCGCCAGACAACTCGAAGAGATTCTGCACGAGGTGGAACGTCTACTTGCACAAATTCCGGGAACGAAAGAGATGCTCACCGTGCCGGGAGTGGCCGTGGTCACCTTGGCGGGGTTCCTTGCAGAAGTGGGGGATCTCAGCGGTTACGAGCACGGACGGCAAATTATTCGGCTGGCCGGACTGAATCTCAAAGAGAACAGTTCAGGAAAGAGAAAAGGAAAGACAGGCATTACCAAACGTGGACGTGCACGCCTAAGAGCCCTGCTGTTCCGGGCGGTCATGCCCATGGTAGCAAAGAATGCGGAGTTTAAGGCTCTGCACCAGTATTTTACGACACGAAGAGAGAATCCATTGAAGAAAAAGCAATCCCTAGTAGCCTTGTGTGGGAAACTCATACGTGTTCTGCATACGCTAGGAACCAAGCAACGACCCTACGATGCAAACGACGTGTTAGGGCCGATACGACAGGCCCAGTTACAGATGGTAGCTTAAGAAAAACCAAACTCATTTTTGCTCATTGAAGTAGGAATCACCAAAGACAAAGGAAGCACGGAGCAGCCGTAGGAATCATTTCCATAAGGGCAACGACCCTGTAAAGGAGCAAGAAACGGCATCCACCTCTTGAGAGGCAGAACGAAGGAATGTAAGGGCAACGACCCCGCGTGACATGGGAGGGTAAGCCGTCAGGAGATCGGTGTGGATATCCAAAGTGCGATCACAGAATGTATCTTTGGGTTGGGGGATAACTCCTCACTCTCTATTCCCGCCACCGGCTCTGCCAGAAAATAATGTCATCCTTACATGACTATTCCAACTCTCAATCTGTCAATGAATGAAAACCTGAGAACGAGTGAGCAAACATGAGGAAATATTAATTTATAGTGGGAGGAAATATTAATTTATAGTGGGAGGGATGAATATGAACATTATAAAAATCCTTAATAACAACGTGGCAGTAACGTATGATAAACACGGCCAGGAAATCATTGTAATGGGAAAAGGGATTGCTTATCAAAAGCGAATCGGTGACCCTCTCGATGAACAGAGCATCGACAAGATATATTCTCTTTCTACTAAAGATGCATTTATTAAATTTCAGGAATTATTGGCTGATATACCACTGGATTATTTTGTTGTAGCTGACAAAGTGATAAACTACGCCAAATTAACTTTGGGGAAGAAATTGAATGAAAGTATCTACATTTCGCTAAGTGACCATCTTTTCTCGGCTGTAAACCGCTTTCGCGAAGGGCTATCATTGAAAAATGCGTTACTCTGGGATATTAAGAGGTTTTATCCTGAAGAATATGAAGTGGGTTTACAAGCGCTCCTCTTTATTAAAGAAATGTTTGATATACAGTTTGATGAAGACGAGGCAGGTTTTCTCGCCCTACATATTGTAAACGCGGAAGATCGACAGGAAAGTCCTGATATTTACCGGGTAACCAAAACAATTCAAGAAATCAGTGATATTGTAAGATACTTTTTTCAAATTGAATTCAATGAACAATCGGTTTCGTTTCATCGTTTCATCACGCATTTGAAATTTTTTGCGCAAAGATTAATTAGCGGAAACTTGCATGAAAACGAGAATGACCAGGATCTTTTGGATGTAATAAAGATCAAACACAAAAGAGCTTTTCAATGTGTTGAGAAAATAGAAATATATCTTAAAAATAACTATAATCACAATCTTACGAATGAGGAAAAGCTGTATTTAACCGTTCATATTCAAAGAGTAGTTTTTAAAACAAATACTTAAAGTGAGCCCTTTAAGGAGGTGAGGAATTACAGTAATGCAGGATGGTGACATTAAGTTGGCCAAACCCTTCACTATGCTATTTCAATATAGATATGGAGGAAGTAAAGAATGAGCAAGTATCAAAAACTAGCGCAAGAAATCGTGAAAGAAATCGGTGGTGCTGAAAACATTACCGAACTGACGCATTGCGTTACACGATTAAGATTTCATTTGAAAGATGATTCTATTCCGAACGACGAGGTCATTAAAAATATGGATGGTGTCGTTACGGTTGTACGCTCAGGGGGTCAGTATCAGGTCGTCATTGGCAACCAAGTGTCAGAGGTGTATGGTGAGGTGAATGTCTTCGCTAAACGTAGTGAGGGTGCATTAAATGATACAAAGGAAACTAAGGCAAAGAAGAAAAAACCACTGGATGCCTTTATTGATGTTATTTCAGGCTTGTTTCAGCCTATCCTTGGTATTTTATGTGCTGCAGGAATGCTAAAGGGTTTTAATACTTTATTTAGCACGTTAGGAGTGTATTCAGCTGATAGCGGAACTTATATGGTCATTAATGCAATGGGCGATGCGCTCTTTATGTTCCTCCCTGTATTTTTGGGATACACTTCGGCTATTAAATTTAAAGTTCAACCTTTCATTGGATTGTTGATCGGCTTGGCTATGTGTTACCCTGCCATTCAGCTGGATGCTTTGGCCGGGAGTAGAGAACCTCTGTACACATTGTTTAGCGGCTCTGTTTTAGATTCTCCTGTATATTTGGATTTGTTCGGCATTCCTTTGATCAGCATGAATTATACATCTACGGTACTACCTATAATCATTGTTGTTTATTTTGCTTCAAAAGTTCAGAATATCTTGGATAAGATTGTACCGAGTGTAATTAAGTTTTTCATGGTTCCTATGGTTACAGTATTGGTTTCGTTGTCTTTGGGATTTTTACTAATAGGTCCTGTAGCTAGCTACGCTTCCGAACTAATTGCCCAAGGAATTCTTGCCGTACGGGAAACAAGCCCGCTGTTTGCAGGATTTTTGCTAGGTCTCTTATGGCAAGTTCTGATTGTATTCGGTCTGCACTGGGGAATCGTTCCTCTATACATTAACAATATGACGACCATGGGATACGACACAATTATGGCTTCTGTCTTTGCGACTTCGTTCTCCCAGATGGCAATTGTTATCGCAATTATTATTAAGACAAAAGATAAAAATCTGAAAGCGTTAGGGATACCTGCAGCCATATCAGCCTTATTCGGTATCACAGAGCCTGTTGTCTACGGAATTACCCTTCCCCGCAAGAAGCTGTTTATTATGAGCTGTATTGTGTCGGGGGTTGCCGGCGGCTTTTACGGATTATACAACCTAAGAGAATTCACTTTCGGAGGTTTGGGAGTATTTGAATTTTTGACCATGATTGATCCGAACGAACCTGGTGTTGCTAATATTATGATCGCTGTCATTGGAGTAGTATTCGCAATGATCGTTTCCTTTGGCTTAACACTTGTAATGTTTAAAGATGAGAATAAAGAACCCAAGACCAAAGAAGTTCAAAATACAGTGATTGAATCCAGTACCAGCAAAAAACATACTATGTTTAGTCCAATGGACGGTGAGATCTTTTCAATTAAAGAAGTAAAGGATGAAGCGTTTTCTCAGGAACTATTAGGTAAAGGCATCGCCATTCGTCCTTCGACAGGTGTGCTATCAGCTCCGTTTGACGGCAAGGTAGTTACTCTTTTTCCTACCAAACATGCTGTCGGGCTGGTATCGGATGAAGGTATGGAAATATTAATTCATGTTGGCTTTAACACTGTAAGGCTGAAGGGAAAACATTTTGAAGCTTTCGTACAAGAAGGAGACATCGTGAAAAAAGGCCAGAAAATGGTTGTTTTTGATAAGGAAGCAATTGAAAAGGAAGGTTTCTCTCTCGAAACACCAATTATTGTTACCAATACATTTGATTATCTTGAAGTAATTGAAACGAAAGCAACCATATTGAATGCAGGTGAAGTGTTATTAACTGGATTGCTATAAACGGCAGTTACGGATAATAGGTAAAACAATTAGCATAAGGGGAGCGATTAATATGGGTTTTAAAGAAGGATTTCTTTGGGGCGGAGCTACTTCAGCAAATCAATCGGAAGGCGCTTATAATGATGATGGCAGGGGGCTGGCTAATGTTGATTTAAGCCCTACAGGAGAATCCCGCGAGGGCGTCCTGATGGGAAAAATCAAAATGTTTGATTTTGACGATAATTGCTATTATCCTGCTAAAGAAGCAATTGATATGTACCACCGTTATAAAGAAGACATTGCTTTGTTCGCTGAAATGGGGTTTAAGGTTTACAGGTTATCGATTGCCTGGAGCCGAATTTTCCCAAAGGGTGATGAGAATGAGCCTAATGAAGCAGGGCTTCAATTTTACGAGAATATATTTAAGGAATGCCACAAATATAATATTGAACCTCTTGTAACGATTACTCATTTTGACGTGCCAATGCATCTTGTTGAAGAATATGGGTCCTGGCGGAACAGGAAACTGGTTACCTTCTACGAACGTCTTTGTACGGAAATTTTTAACCGGTACAAAGGGCTCGTAACCTACTGGATCACTTTTAATGAAATCAACATGGTTTTGGAGGCTCCGTTTTTAGCAGCAGGTCTATATATTGAAGAGCACGAGAATGCTCAGGCAGTTAAATATGCGGCAAGTCATCATCAGTTGGTGGCCAGTGCCTTAGCCACTAAGATTGCTCATGAGGTCGATCCCATGAATAAAATAGGCTGCATGCTGGCTGCGAACGCCCCTTATCCAAGAACTTGCGATCCGAAGGATATCTGGAAAGCCAAGCAGGTAGAAAATCAGAGTTATTTCTTTATAGATGTTCAAGTGAGAGGGGAATACCCTGGTTATACGTTAAAGGAACTGGAGCGGAAGAATATTGCACTTCCATTCGTAGAAGGAGATCAAGAGTTATTAAAGCAACATACCGTAGATTATGTTGGTTTTTCCTATTATTCCTCCAGCGTGGTCAGCGCTGACCCTGAACAGACTGGTACAATTGGAGGGAATTTGTTCCCAAGTTTGCCAAATCCATATTTAAAAGCGAGTGATTGGGGATGGCAGATTGATCCGCTCGGCTTGCGAATTACGATGAATGATATCTACAACCGTTATCAAAAGCCATTATTCATTGTGGAGAATGGTTTAGGAGCGGCAGATATTCCCGACTCTAATGGTTATATAGAAGATGACTATCGGATATCTTATTTAAGTGAACATATTCGTGCAATGAGAGATGCGGTTGATTATGACGGGATAGAGTTACTTGGTTATACCGTATGGGGTCCAATTGATATTGTAAGTGCAAGTACAGGTGAAATGAAAAAAAGATATGGGTTCATTTATGTGGACCGAAACGATCAGGGGCAAGGCACATTTAAGCGAACTAAAAAGAAATCATTTGATTGGTATAGAAAAGTTATTGCTACCAACGGCCAAGATTTAGATTGTTGAACAAGAAGATGCTTAGCAAGTTTTTCAAATAAGTAGCGGGTTGGATCAGATTCTAATCTAAGATGGAACTACTGTTAAAAAACTGATTTTATAAGTAAGAGTAAAGGGCTCGATAACCGCTGATATCGAGCCCTTTACTTAGTGTTATGCCCAATATGGGAGATAGCTAGGAGGTGCAAGTACTCAAAGAAAATAAAGTATTAAACGGGAACTGTTAATTTTACACGGTGAACTATTGTTTAACGCATATTATTACCACAGAATGAATCAAAATATTGCCATTTGTACTCATAACTTTGCCTATTTTTAAATTCAATCAACAAAAAATAAAAAAGCCATCTTTGGCTCTCTTGGATACTGAAGTTCTACCATTGATTTACTCTTTCTATAACCCCGAGTTTCTTTAACTTAGATCGCCACAATTCCCTTAGTTCAGCGCTGAAACTCATCTTATTAACATATAAAATGACGGATCGATAGCTTGGATATTCTCCGGAAAGATATATTTGTTCAGTATGATACCTCACCTGTTTAACTAATTCATTTTTCTGCAACATTCTTTTCTCAGCTAATAACGAATTATTTATATTTTTCAACTCTTCAACAAGTTTTGGGAAATGATTTTTAAAGTGGTCCTGCTTATTAAAAAAAGAATATATACTCTTTAATGTAATAAATTGTATTTTATGAAATCAATTCAATTAATTTTTGCTCAATATTAATAATGTTATCAGTTTGGACTTCTGTCAAGAAAGTAGACTGTTACGCAATGGATTTTTTAGTGAATTGCTTAGCAAAGCGGTCGGGGGAAAGATACCCCAGCGAGCGGTGATTCGCTTGTGATTGTAATAGAACTCAATGTATTGGAAAATAGCATCATACGCCTGTTCCGGGTTTTTGAAGCGCGGATTACAGTAGAAGAGCTCTTTCTTTAAAATACTGTGCCAAGACTCAATGCAGGCGTTATTGTAACAGTTTCCTTTACGGCTCATGCTGGATGTCATGTGGTATGTCTCTAATTGGTCGACATATTCTTTTGAGGTATATTGAGACCCTCGGTCAGAGTGGTGCAGGAGGCCCTCGCCGGGTCGCTTCGCCGTGTAAGCCGCCTGTAGCGCGTCTAAGACCAGGCTCGTCTCCCATAGGTTATACAGCCGCCACCCTACGATTTCTCGGGTGCATAGATCCATGACGCTAGCTAGGTATAAGCGACCTCCGCGACAAGGGATATACGTGATGTCGATAACCCAAACGGTATTGGGCTTAAGCACCTTAAACTCTTGGTTTAGTGTGTTTGGTGCAATGAGATGGTTATGCTTGGAATCGGTCGTTTGCACACGGTATGGCTTAGATACAATAAAGCGGAGCTTCATTTCTCGCATGTACACACTCACCGTGCGTTCCGTGACCGTATAGCCTTCCTGATGCAGCAGGCGGGTGATCTTCGGACCTCCATACCGTTTTTTATGGTCATCAAAATGGTACCGGATTCGCTCCATAACGGCAGCCTTGCGGAGTGCCTGCAAACTGGCTTTGGTGTTCAGCCAAAAAGGTTAGATTCAGAAATTAAAAGTTGTAGATTCGTGCTCTTTATGATCCGGACTTCCTGTTCGGCTCGGCCTACAACAGTTGCCGGCAAGAGCAACTGCAACTCGCGCTCCGGATGCTCTGCACAAAGCCCGGTTTCCCGTTCAGCAGGCAGCGGACCTTCAGCCTTTTTTTCAGCTTGCGTTTCATTAAGTGAATGGGCAGATTAGTGGAGGTTTTGTGTCGCATTTGACGCAAACTGAGTACTAAGGGAAGGATAGTACAGCTTATCGCGGCAGCTCTGAACTAAAAACCAAAGTCATAGACTGCCGCTGTTATTTTAAACTAACGTGTCCCGTTAGTTTAATGGACTAATTACTAAGCGAAAGTTTCATACCATCATGACTAGCCACAAATCCAAGTCGTTCATAAAACCTATGAGCATCTTTACGTTTTTTATCTGTTGTCAATTGAATCATCTTGCAACCCATTGTTTTAGCCTCATCAAGAGCATAACGTAATAAGGACTCTCCAATTCCTTTACCACGATACCCCCTGTCAATACGAACACCCTCAATTTGAGCACGTATTGAACCTAATCTTGATATCCCTGGAATAATTGTAAGCTGAAGACAACCAATAACCTTGTTGTTATCCAAAGCAACGATTATGGAATTACCAATCTGCTGTTCAATTTTTTCAAAAGCTTCAACGTATTCTTTTGGAAGTGGGTGTTTATAACTCTCTCGGGTAGCACCGAATTCATCATCCGCCAATAAATGAACAATTGCAGGGAGATGGTTCACAGTTGCTGTTTTAAATTCCATAAAGACCTCCAATGATTTATTGAATTTTTCATTATAAGTTTTCATGCAGATTAGCTCAACAATCTTGCTTCATATACCAATTAATCGCGTTTTTATATAGCACTTTTTCAGTTTGTTCCACATCTAGAATATTGTAAATAAGTTCAATATCAGAATGATTATAAGGTCTTTTTGCTCTCGTTGATGGTAAGTCAGTCCCAAACATTAAAGCATCTGGATTCACAGAACAAATGGATCTAATAGCATGTGTCACATCAAGTTCAACCCTGCCAAAGCCAGTTGCTTTAACTCTAACTCCTTTATCCACTAAAGAGAGAAGTTTATTGAATCCTTCTTTAGACAAACCCAAGTGGTCTACCGATACAGCAGGAAGATTTTCTAAAATAGTTGATATTTCTGGTAATGATTTAGAGTCAATATATAATTCTGAGTGCCATCCTACTAACTCATGTACTCGTCTTGCGAAGTACTCCAAATGAGATAAATCTTCTGAACCTCCTCGTTTGATATTAAAACGAATAGCTCTTACTCCGTATCCATTAAGTCTTATAATTTCTTCATCCGATGTATCATGTGGTAATTGAGTTACTCCAACAAAGTTTTTGCCGAGTTTTTGTAATGAATCAATCAAATAAGTTTGATCGAATCCTTGAAAGGAACCAGATACAACCGCACCACCTTTGACACTTAAACCCTGAACCTTTTCAAGATAATCTTTATGAGTAAAAGGATTAGGTAAAAATCCCTGATTACTTATTAATGGGAAACGCGGATCGATGATGTGTAAGTGAGTATCAAATATGGTTCGCATAAACTCTCCTCTCCTCTTGCCTAATGATTCTTATTTGTTCTGCTAAGTGAAACTAAGTTTCGTTTATGTGAATATTTTAACCTACAGGCTCTAAAATGAAAAGTTTCAAAATACAAGCTAGAGAAGTGAATGGACTACGTCTTATTTACTTTGCCTCTTTACACTTACTGAAGATTTAATTTTTCATGGGAGCTTAAGGAAGCTTTTTCATCGAGAGCCATAGCGATTGTTGCGCAGTACGACGATATTGCGTAATAAAAAAACGTGCTTATTGGGACTAACAGAAACCGTTATTGAATAACAATAGCGGCAGACTGAGCCTTTATTCATCTAATCTTATTCTGTCGCTACTTCGTTTATTGGAATAGTCAAAAGCTGACGATTCTTCAACTCATATACGTTGTTAATTCAAGCACTTTACTCCTAATATATTGTTTTTTAAACACTTTACGTAAAAATTTCTCTTTAAACCATTTATAGGGGAATGGAGAAATGATAAGAAATTTATAACGACTCATTATTGCTTAAGATTATATGGGACTAATATTTTATTGAAGCATAACTTTTCCATATATGGTTAGAAGCATAAGCTTGCCATTGCGGCATACTTATGGGTTAAATTACATGAACCAGTGCCAGTCGTGCCGAACGAGAAACTCAGCTTCATCGTCCGGAGCACTAGTCTACAACTTTATTTTTCAATAATGTCGTTTGAGGGAACTCAACCTGAGTTTTAAGAAATCTTAAATATACCAAGAAGTATGTAAAATAAATTAATTAAAAAGAACCATTAATAGTTCTAGCAGGGGATCGGTTAAGCTGTAGGGTCAGCTGAATTAACTTGAAGCTGATCCAAACCGCCAAACATGAAACCTATTGTTTATCTAGTTATGCGTGAAGTTAGCGAAACAAATACACTCAATTTCAAGCACTCAAAATTTAATTTTATTGAACTTACTTCAAATGAAGTTTATTTGTACAGATGGATATCGTCTACAGTGTCGTATCTATTTAGATAACATGCCTTGTTCACTACCTACCAAGTAGTTAACACTCCTGCAGTTCAGTATTAGCAGTAACTGCTACTAAAGAGAATCTCCTAAATTAAGTGAGTATTTTGCGAGGAGAAAGATTTAGTGGACTAGGACGATAAGTTGCTTAGCTATTTGAGTATGGATGTAAACTGAATTGTAAAAAATGTTCAAATCAATTGTGACTAAATACATGGAGTAAATTAAATATTCTTCACCCCCCTCCCCGTTGAATTTCTTTAACGGGGATTTTTCTGTTCCTGCAATAAAAACACAATCGTACTTGACGAATATCCAAGAGTCCAGATATAATTTAAATAATACATGATCAATTGTTCATATATTGAAATTAGAGGTGATTGTAATGGAAACCGCAAATGCAGCCACTGTGAAACGTAAAGTTCTGCTTAAAGGGTTGGATTGTGCCAATTGTGCATTAAAAATTGAAAATGGCGTACAAAAAATTGAAGGTGTTAGATCATGTTCTGTAAATTATGTAAAGCAGACCATGATAATAGAGTTAAATTCAACACACGAAGAAGAAATTATGGGATTCGTCCGTAAAAAAGTAAACTCGCTGGAACCGGACATCAAATTTATTAGTGGTATAAAAGGAACCGTCCCAAAACTAAGTGCTCATTCCCACAATGAAGCTAGTCATGGCGAGCTTGTAGTAAAATCAAAGCCTCTTAATCATGAAGACTCATACAATACTTCCCATAATCATTCCCATGACGACTCCAAGGACAATGTAATTGACGATAGCCATGGACATGGTCATGATCATGGTGAAAGCGGCGTGAAAACAATGATCTTACGCTTAGTGGCGAGCATTGTAGTAGGTGCAACAGGAATGATATTCAATTTAAACGGAATAATTGGGTTCTCTCTATTCATCATCGCTTATCTTATTATCGGCGGAGACATCTTGCTGAGAGCGGTTAAGAATATTATCAGGGGACAAGTTTTTGATGAATACTTTCTGATGAGCATTGCTACTATTGGTGCATTCGTAATTGGAGAATATCCTGAGGGTGTTGCCGTCATGCTGTTTTATCAGGTTGGCGAGCTGTTTCAGAGCATTGCCGTTAACCGGTCACGCAAATCAATCAGTTCCCTGTTGGACCTCCGTCCGGATTTCGCCAATGTAAAAATTGGGGATGAAACTAAACAAGTTAATCCAGAGGAGGTTAGAGTAGGTGAACGAATCATTGTTCGACCAGGAGAAAAGGTTCCACTTGACGGAAAGGTGATCGACGGCCACTCGGCTATGGATACCTCTGCTCTGACTGGAGAGTCTGTTCCGCGTGAGGTGGCTTCTGGAGATGACGTATTGAGCGGGTTCATTAATATAAACGGTGTGTTGACGATTGAAGTAAGTAAAACATTCGGAGAATCTACTGTAGCTAAAATTTTGGATTTAGTTGAGAATGCAAGTAGTAATAAGGCAGAGACAGAAAAATTCATCACAAAATTTGCACGTTACTATACTCCAGTAGTGGTTATTATCGCAGTACTGCTTGCTACGATTCCTCCCCTTTTATTCAGTGGGGCGACCTTCTCTGACTGGTTATACCGCGCTTTAGTCTTTCTGGTCATTTCCTGCCCTTGCGCATTGGTTGTATCCATTCCACTCGGTTTCTTCGGCGGGATCGGGGCAGCTTCCAAAAACGGTGTGCTAGTAAAGGGCAGCAATTATTTAGAAGGCCTCAATAATGTGAAATATGTTGTATTTGACAAAACAGGTACATTAACCAAAGGTGCATTTAAAGTCAAGGCTATCGTCTCTGCCAGTGATTGGAATCAGGAGCATATACTGCTCTATGCAGCGTACGCTGAGACTTACTCTTCTCACCCGATTGCTCTTTCCATTAAGGAAGCCTACGGTTTCGATTTGGATGAGCATCGGATTACTGATTACAATGAAATTTCTGGTCATGGCATCCAGGTTACATTTGAGAATAGCTCCGTCCTTGCAGGAAATGAAAAGCTAATGCAGTCCGAAGAAATATCTTTCGTAAAACCTACAGAGGTAGGAACGATTGTTCATGTCGCTATTAACCACAAATATGCAGGTTACATTGTGATTGCCGACGAAGTCAAAGATGATTCAGCAACTGCTATTCGCTCACTCAAACAAATGGGTGTGAAAAAGATTATAATGCTGACCGGTGACAATAAAGCTGTTGGAGAAGCGATAGGACGTAGTCTAGAAGTGGATGAAGTTCATGCGGAATTATTGCCACAGCATAAGGTAGAGGAACTTGAAAAACTGGATGCGAAAAAGTTACCAAAAGAAAAAATTATATTTGTTGGTGACGGCATTAATGATACTCCCGTTTTGGCGAGAGCAGACATTGGAGTGGCTATGGGGGGACTTGGATCTGATGCAGCCATTGAAGCAGCAGATATTGTAATAATGACGGATGAACCCTCCAAACTGGCTGCGGCTATGCAAGTTGCCAAGAAAACGCGTAATATTGTCTGGCAAAATATTGTCTTCGCATTACTTGTGAAAGGACTTTTCCTTTTACTTGGAGCATTCGGAATAGCTACTATGTGGGAAGCTGTTATCGGCGATGTCGGTGTAAGTCTTATTGCAGTATTAAATGCAATGCGTGTGCTCAAAATCAAACCTGAAATTGTTCGAACTTCGTAGGGGCCTCTTAGATAAAACGATAAATTTTTGGAGTTTTAAAATATTGATTAATGTAAAGGGGACATCCGTTTGTGAATGATTCAGCGGAACTGCATAGGGTGCAATATGAAGAGGTAATTATTCATTCAGGCAAGGCTCCTATTGTATTATCACTATGGAAAAATCGAGTAGAGGATCCTTGCATCGTTTTTATCCCTGGCACTGCAACCCACCCACTATTTTATGAGCAATTTCTCGGTACACTTGCTGAAAAAGGCTTTAACATTATTGGAGTGCACCCTATAAGCCATGGTAAAAGCCCTCGTATCCATAAAATGTTTACGTTTGAAGATATCGTCCAGAACGGGAAGGATGCCGTGTCCTATGCCCGCAAGCATTTTAACGCTAACGTGATGGTTATGGGGTCCAGCCAAGGCGGTGTTGTAGCTATTGCTTTAGCGGGTCAGGATGACAGAATACGTGCTGTATTCCCTCATAATATTCTCATCCCGCAAGTATCTGAATCCATTGTAGTTACGAGGTTTCCAAATTCACTTCAAAGCAAGTACAAGTTGTTGGTTAATGGTATAAGGTATCTGGCTAAGATTGTTCCGAAACTTCCCATCCCTGTAAGCCTCTATCTTGATTTAAAAAAGGTATCGGGCGATAAGGGGATTATTCAGCAGTTCTATGATGATCCTATTGGGTTTATGAGTTATCCGCTTTATTTCATTTCCAGCCTATTTAATGCGGACCTTAGTTCCATTCAAGATGGAAGTATAAAGTGCCCAGTTATTGTTATTGCGGCAAAGGGTGATCCTTTATTTCCTGAAGGTTACACACGCACCATATATGAAATGATTCAGGCACCGTATAAGGAGCTGATGCTTTTGGACGAGAATGTACATCTTATCTTTAATGAACGTATACCCCAGGTGCTTGGTTCAATTGTTGCTAAACTAAGAACCATCAGTGTATCCTCGGAAGACCTCATTAATTGAATGCAGATAATTAAAAACCTCTGTTCTGATAGCACCTGTTCTTGAATATAATTATTTTTTATTTGTTTTTAATTTGAGTTAAACCAATAAAGAAAACAGACTTGGTAAGTTACTTCCTAACCAAGTCTGTTTTCTTTATTATGAACCTTAGAATTTTCTCGAAGGCTAAACGGATTAATATTCGTCAAATTAAAGTAGGTCAGCATTAAAAGAGAAAAAAAGTATTTAATCCTATTTATTGATTTTAATTGACATAATATTACTTGTAAAATATAATCACTTTAAAGCATGAACAATTATTCATACATTGATAGAAAATAATATTTTATTCATGTGATTTTATTCACTTGTTTTTTTAAATAGGGGAGGTAAAGTATTGTGTTTCTGGAGATTAAGGATGTAGAGAAGTATTACGAATCAGGCACCACTCATACGCAGGTCTTGAATAAGGTCTCTGTTTCTATTGAGAATGGTGAGCGCTGTGTGATATTAGGGCCGAGTGGATCAGGTAAATCTACCTTATTAAATGTAATAGGAGGACTAGATCAGGTTGATTCAGGAACCATTACAATTGAAAATAAGGAAATTTCAAAATTAAAATCTAAAGAATTAAGCTTATATAGAAGGGATTATGTAGGTTTTATATTTCAGTTTTATAATCTAATACCTAACTTAACGGTTAGAGAGAATATTCAGGTGTTAGAATTTTTAGCCAATAACCCGTTAAACATTGAAGAACTGTTAGATACCTTGGGACTTGCAGAACATAAAAATAAATTTCCCTCTCAACTATCCGGAGGGCAGCAGCAAAGATGTGCCATAGCAAGAGCTTTAGTAAAAAATCCTAAGCTGTTACTGTGCGATGAACCGACTGGAGCATTAGATTATTCCACATCCATTGAAATGCTGATACTTATGGAACAAATTAATGAAAAATTCGGTACAACAATGTTAATTGTTACACATAATACTGCGATTAAAGATATGGTACATAAAGTAATAAAAATTAAGGATGGAAGGGTCGTTGAAGATTACAGGAATGATACTCTTATCCCTGCTAAGAACCTGGAATGGTAGGTGACTATTATGATCATTAATAAAAGGATTCGAAGAGAACTAGCCTGGAATAAGTACCGTTACGGCGCATTATTCTTCCTGGTAGTTCTTAGCGTAAGTATTGTTGTAAGTTTGGCTGGGGCTGCCGACTCGGTGTTTCATACAGTTGATACCAACAAAATCAATAATATAATTGAAGATGGAGAATTTGAGGTGATTGCTCCGCTTTCAAGTAAACAGGAATCTGATATCCGGCAATTAGGAGTAATTTTAGCAGAAAATTTCTATATGGATGGAACTATTTCGAACGCTGGGACCTTGCGACTTTTTAAGAACAGAGAAATTATGAATATTGTTAAGCTGGATAGTGGCAGTCTTGCAAATTCTCAAGATAATATTACCGTAGACAAAAACTTTGCTAGAAGTCAGGGTATAGCACTGAGCGATTTATTGAAAGTTAATGATGAAACATATGTAGTGACAGGTATAGGTTCGGCGCCTGATTATTCATTTGTACTTAAAAATCCATTTGATGTGGTCTCTGATCCGGAGAAATTTAGCATTGGTTTTATTTCAGAGGAAGCATTCAAAAATTTATCGGAGCAGGGATACGGTATAACGTATAATTATGGTTTCCTTCTCACTGATGGCGCATCCGCAAAAGAATTGAAGGAATACATAAAGGGAGATTTAACATTTTTTATTGAGGCAAGCGATAATACAAGAATTGACGGAGTGAAATCAGATTCACAAATTAATAAGTCTAGTGCCCTTATAGCAGGTGTTATTGTATTAATTTTAGTGGCGTATATGATATCTATATTTGTTGCTCATAACCTTGATAAGGAAAGTTCGGTCATTGGTGCTCTTTATGCTTTAGGCTACCGCAAGAAAGATCTAATTAAACACTATATGATATTGCCCTGCTTTCTTGTTTTTGCAGCGTCTTTAATAGGCGTTATATTAGGTTATTTATTGATTCCTTACCTTGAGGATACCTCATCCTATTACTCTATTCCATCAATTCAACCAGTGCTTCGCCCCTACCTTATAGTCTATGGAATAGCAATTCCTTTGATAATAACTTGGACTGTGAACATTTTAGCCATCAACAGAAAGTTATCTACTCCTCCACTTCAATTGCTCAGAAAAGAAAAAAACTACAACAAAAGTATAAATGTAAATCTGGGCAATATAGGCTTCATTTTACGTTTCCGCATACGCCAATTCTTGAGAGAAATGAAAGCCAATATTACCATTGTTGCAGGTTTAATACTGGCAATTTTATTAATGGTCTTCAGCTTCGGTATTAATGGAACTATCACTAACTATGTTAACCATGCTACAGAGGATGCTAAGTATAGCTATATGTATGCAATGAAATACCCTCTCAGTGAAATTCCTGCTGGTGCTGAAGAGGCCTTTGTCAAACCACTCTATAGTTACTTAGGCATAGCCGGCAAAGAGCTGGAAATAAATCTGCTAGGAATACGCCCAGAGAATCCATACTTCAAATTTACAGTGGGCGGGGTTCGTGATGAGGTATACATCTCTAATGCTGTAGCCTATAAATATGGTTTAGGTCCAAACGACACAATTGATCTGAGGGATTCTATTAATGATAAGTCTTACACATTTAAAGTTAAAGGTGTAGTACCATACTCACCAGGCCTATATATATTTGCAGATATTAAGTACGTGAGAGAAGTATTTATGCAGGATGAGGGATACTACAACATTCTATTGTCTGCAAATGAATTAAAAATTGATAAAAGTTTAATTGCATCTGTTATAACACTAGAAGATATAGCCCAGTCTGCTGCTAAACTTCATGATATTATGAAAAGTTTAATTTCGTTGCTCCTTACAGTCTCTATTGTGATTTTTATATTGGTGTTATATCTTCTTCTGAAAATGATGGTAGACAAAGCTATATCAAGCATTGCCTTAATCAAAATGTTTGGCTATAACGAAAAGGAAGTAAGGAAATTATATTTGGGAAACACATCTTATACAGTTGCTCTTGCAGTATTGTTAGGATTACCACTTAGTACTTGGATTGTAAAACGTATATGGCCATATATGATCTCAAATATTGCTGCAGGGTTTGAAAGTGTTATTCCGTTTAATTTATACCTTGTTACTATTGGAATTGTCTTCATATCCTATATCACCGTCCAACTTATGTTGGCTCGGCATATTAAGCAAATATCTTTGCTGGAAGTGTTAAGGAGCAGGGAATAAGCAGGCAATTTTGTTATATGTGTACCAAATAATCAATAAAGGGGAGTAGACAATGGCATTTGAAAATCTAATTGAGATGATTCGTAAAGGCGGAGGAGAACGAGGGGTAACATTTATCTCTAAGAATGGAAGCGAGAAGTATCTTTCTTATAATATGCTATTGCATAATGCACAAAAAGTCTTGCAACGTCTTCGTTGCAAAGGGGTCAATCCCGGTGAAGAATTAATCATGCAAATTGAAGAAAACGAACTATTTTTATTAGTCTTTTGGGCATGTATTATTGGTGGAATAATACCTGTACCGATAAGTGTCGGACATAACGATGAACATAAGTTGAAAATATTTAAAATTTGGAGCATATTAAACCATCCTTATGTCGTTGGATCGGAAAAAACCTTAGCTGAATTGGAGAACTTCGCTAACAAAAGTAATATGACTGGTATGGATGGGGGAGTAAATAGACGAGCCTTTTCACTTGAGAAAGATTTTAGTGATCTGGATAATAACAACAGTTCAATGTTTGAACAACCTCTATATTGGCCTGAGCCCCATGATATCGCGTTTATACAGTTCTCATCGGGTTCAACAGGGACGCCAAAAGGCGTAGTGCTTACTCACCGTAATCTAGTTACTAATATTGAAGGGATCACTGCAGGTGCTGTAATATCGTCTCAAGATAAAGCGTTAAGCTGGCTTCCCTTAACACATGATATGGGACTAATCGGATTTCATCTTGGAGCTCTGGCTAACAGGGTCGATCTATTTCTCATACCTACAGATCTTTTTATCAGAAGACCGTCGTTGTGGTTTGATAAAATTAATGAGCACCGAGTGACATTAACCTCTTCACCTAACTTCGGTTATAAGCACTTTTTGCAGTCATTTAGAAATGTACAGGATAAAGATTGGGATCTTAGCTGTGTCCGGCTCATATTCAATGGTGCAGAGCCGATATCCCCGGGAATTTGCCGGGAATTTATTGCTAGAATGGAGCCCTTTCAGTTAACCGGATCAAGTTTATTCAATGTATATGGTCTAGCTGAGGCAAGTCTTGCGGTTGCGTTCTCACCGGTTCATGAGGGTCTTGCTACAGTTAATGTGGAGCGGAGCAGATTATCAATCGGCTGTGAAATAATGGAGCTTAATCAGTATGAAGAACATTGGGAAGTCGTGGATTTAGGATTTCCGGTTATGTATTGTGAGATCCGTATCTGTGATGAAGAGGGCATAATCTTTCCGGAGAAACATGTCGGAATCATACATATAAAAGGCGAGAATGTAACAACAGGTTATTATAACGATCCTGCTGGAAGTGCTGCAATCATAAGTGCTGATGGTTGGCTAAATACCGGGGATTTAGGATTTATACGCGATGGGCGTCTTATTGTAACTGGAAGAGCAAAGGATATTATTTTTGTAAACGGGCAAAATTACTATCCTTCTGATATAGAGACTGTGGCACAGCAAATGGATGGAATCGAATTAGGAAAAATAGCTGCTTGTGGGGTGTGGAATAAGGAACGGGAAAGTGATGAGCTTTTCATTTTCATTTGGAACAAACATCCGCTTGAGCGATTTGTAAAGCAATCTACAGAGTTGAAACGGTATATAAGTGGGAAGATGGGCCTGGACGTTAGCTGCATAATCCCATTAAGCACAATGCCCAAAACAACTAGCGGGAAAATTCAACGTTTTATGCTGAATCAGTGGTATGAGGAAGGTAAGTTTGAAATTGTTATAAGAGAAATGCACGAGATACAAATCCTATCCGAATCAACATCCTTATCTGCTAAAGAAACATCCTTCGGGCTCGAAGACGAATTGGTGGAGCTGTGGAGGAGGTATTACCCGGATCTCAAGCTTGGTATCAACGACAATTTTTTTGAAGCGGGAGCTACATCACTAATTGTTAACCAAATGGCCGATCTAATGGAAAAAACATTTAACCGCAATATTTCTGTAACAGATTTATTTGCAAATCCTACTATTGTCAAAATGGCTCGGTTTCTATCCTGCAGGGATGCCTTTAGTATTTCCTGTATTCAATTATCATCCGCTTTTTTTGTGAACAATTCGACAAATGCAAATCGTTCAAATGGTTATCATTTCACCATTTCCGGGTCTACCTTCAAAAATCTATCTTTAGTATGTACGGGACAACAAATCACCATCGGTGAATACTTAGCGTTCTGCTATGGTGTAGCCCTCTCAAAACTGGCAGATGCGAAAAACATTGTCTTCAACACAATGTTGGAGCAAGAGAACAGCGTTGAACTCTCATTCATAGATACATTAGACATGGATTTACAAAAAGGCAATCAGTCTTATTTTTCATTAGACGACCTGCAGATAATTAAACTGAAGAAAGAGTTAACTGAAGCAGCCGTCTTTGTTTATGATAAGACGTTAAAAAGATCTGGAATTGAATTGTTGAATTATTTTGATATTGTGATCGAGTTTGAACTTACAGCTAACAGCATTACGGTTGGTTGCTATTTCGAACCAAGAAGAATGCATGAAATGGCACTAAAGGATTCATTTGATTATCTGGCAGAAATGGCCTGTAATCTAGTCAAGGAGGTATAGCGTGGGGAAAACAGTGTTTTTATTTCCAGGGCAGGGATCTCAATTTGCGGGCATGGGCAAGCAGCTATATGACAAATACAGTATGGTATCAAAAATATATGAAGAAGCCTCTGATGCTTTGGGATATGACCTTGCTGCACTCAGCTTCGGTGCAGATGAGAACAAACTATCGAATACGGAATATACCCAACCTGCATTATTGACATTGAGTTACAGTATGTTTCGAGTGTATATGCAAGAGATAGGCAACGAGCCGGACTATATGGCTGGCCATAGTCTGGGTGAGTATACTGCACTAGCTTGCAGTGGAGCAATCCCTTTTGTTAAAGCGGTGACAATGGTTAGCCATCGTGGAAAAATCATGCAGAAAGCAGTGCCACATGGTGAAGGCTCCATGTTGGTTGTACGTGGAATTTCCTATTCTTACTTGAATCATCTCTGCAATCTAAGCGGAGTGATGGGCAAACGGGGAGCTGAGATTGCATGTTACAACTCTTCTGAACAATTTGTTGTGTCGGGAGATACAAATTCCATTAGCTGCATGGAACGGCAGATCAAGCAAGCGGGAGGAGAAAGTATTTCGTTAAGAGTAAGCGCCCCATTTCACTGTCATCTGATGAACAGAGCCGCGCTTGATTTGAATCAAGAGCTTAAAAAGCATACTTATCATTATTTACAATATCCGATTGTATCGAATGTAACCTCTAAACCATATAAAAGTGAAAATGATATCATCCCGTTATTAACGAAACAAATGACCAGTACAATTAAATGGTATGATTCAATGTTATTTTTGCTTGCTCAAGGTGTAGATCAATTTATTGAACTGGGTCCAGGACAAGTTCTTGGACGTCTTATGAAACAAATATCTAAACAATCGCCTGCTTATTTAATTGAGCATATAGACAATTACAAGCCCAAAGAACCGGAAGAAAGTGAAAAGTTGCAGGTCTACGTGCAAATCATAGATGCATGCTTGGCCAATGCAGTTAGCACTGAGAATATTAATCTGGATGATGATTATACGAACTTTGTTTTCCCCCCATACGAAAAACTGAAAAGGATGAAAGATGAAGCTGATAAAGAAACAGGCAGCAACCTCAGGCAACGGGGTATTGAGTCGATAGAATTATTGAAGGCCATTCTGTTTTTTAAAAAAGTTAATGTTCTTGAGGTCGAGTCCAGGTTAGCCCCGATTCAAAGGTCTCTCTCTCAATTATAAAGGGGTGTTGAAATGTCAAAGAAATTCTCGTTTTTAGCAAATGCAACTAATTATGAGTACACGAAGCAAGACAGAGAACATATGGTGAATACTGGAAGTAGAGATATAGCGATTATCGGATTATCATCCAGATTTCCGTTCGCAGATAACTATACAGAATTCTGGGATGTGTTGTCTGCCGACGCGAGTTGTATTCGTACTTTTCCGGCCGTAAGAAAACAAGATGCTGAAAACTATTTGAAGTCTATTCGTCCTACTGAACACAGTTTTGATTTTATTGAGGGAGCCTATTTAGATCAAGTAGATCAATTTGATTATTCGTTTTTCCGTATAACACCTATAGAAGCTAATATGATGAATCCTAACCAGCGTATTTTTTTAGAGACAGCATGGGAATGTCTGGAGGACGCAGGGTATGGCGGCGATAAAATCAAAGGAACTAACACTGGAGTTTATGTTGGTTACATGGCAGATTCTGAAGGGAGCCAATACCGGCTAATGGCTTCAGATACGAATAAACAACATTATGCAGCGGGAGTTACTGGTAATTTGGCTTCAATTATTCCAAGCAGAATTTCTTATTTGCTTGACTTAAAGGGGCCAAGCCTGCTGGTCGATACCGCCTGCTCTTCATCATTGGTTGCAATTCATCTTGCATGCAGTGCCATTAGAAGTGGTGAGTGCAGTATGGCATTGGCTGGGGGAGTAAGGACTGTATTGCTTCCTCTTAATGTTCAGGAGAAGATTGGCATTGAATCTATGGACGGGCGGACAAGAGCTTTTGATGATCTTGCAGACGGGACAGGTATAGGTGAAGGGGCAGCGGCAATATTACTCAAGCCATTGGATGAAGCCCTGAAAGATCGCGATCATATATACGCCGTTGTTAAGGGGACAGCTGTAAATCAAGATGGCGCTTCTATTGGTATTACTGCTCCGAATGTAGTGGCTCAGACTGAAGTTATTGTGAAAGCTTGGAGAGATGCAGGGATCGAACCCGAGACAATTTCTTATATTGAATCGCATGGGACGGGGACAAACTTAGGAGATCCTATCGAAATCAATGGAATTCATGCAGCCTTTCAAAAATTTACGGATCGTAAGCAGTTTTGCGGAATTGGTTCGTTGAAATCCAACATTGGTCATTTGTACGATTGTGCAGGGATCGCAGGTATGTTGAAGTTGGTACTGTCCCTGCAACACAGGGAAATCCCGGCAAGCATTCATTTTACCACGCCGAATCGAAAAATTGATTTCTTGAATTCCCCGATATATCTCGTAAATCGTAAGAAAAAATGGGAAAAGAACTTTCCCTTACGAGCGGGAATAAGCTCCTTTGGTTTCAGTGGAACCAATTGTCACATTGTAGTTGAAGAAGCCCCTCGTCTTCAAGGATCCCCAACAGTGGAAGGAGCATCACCTGAAGTGTTTACCCTCACCGCTAATTCCAAGAGAACATTGATCCGATACATAGATCGCTATTATCAGTTTTTAACAGATCACGAGGATATTGATCTTAAGAACTTATGTTATTCAGCTAATACAGGAAGGTCCATTCATTCCTTTCGTATAGCAATGATAGTTGAAAGTATCGCTGAACTAAAGGAATATTTAAATCGTTTGATAGGAGGAGTGTTAGACGATTATCGTGATGGAAAAGGACCCATTTTTTATGGAGATAAGGAGACTAAGAAGAGCACTAATACAGATATTTCAGATCATCTTGTGAAATTAGCACAAGCTTATACTGAAGGAGAAAATATCAGATGGCTTGGTCTCTACAATAAGAAGCATCGCTATACTATTCCTCTACCTACATATCCTTTTGAGAGAGAGAGATGCTGGATTAGTATTCCTGATTCTGATGATTCTGTATCAAAGGCTGTAGGAGGTTTTTCCCTTGAAGGAAAAGCGAATTCCGAGATGTATTCGGAAACAGAATATCTTTTAGGAAAAATCTGGTCTGAAGAGCTCGGTTATACCAGCATTAACATTCATAGTTCTTTATATGAAATGGGGGGGGACTCGATCCTTGCCACCAAAATTGTAAATAGATACAACCAGATTTGCTCATCTACAATAACTATTGCCGATGTCTTGAAGTGGCAGACAATTAGCGAACTTGCGCATGTTATAGAACACAGAGAATACTTTGGAGTAGGGAATCAAAGTATATATATAATTGAAGCTCTACCTCCACAGCCGTATTATCCGATCTCGTCAGCTCAAAAAAGAATCTATATTCTGCAGCAAATGATTGGTAAAGAGATAAGTTATAATATGCCATTTGCTATCAAAGTAGAGGGGCTTGTAGATTACAGTAGGCTTGAAGAGGCTATAGTACAACTCATTCACAGGCATGAGGCATTCAGAACATCCTTTCACGACGTTGACGGAGAGATTGTACAGAGAATCTCCGATCAAATTCACTTTACTTTACATCATCAGCATTCTACCCTAGAGCAACTACCCAACCACATCCGGAATTTCATTATACCGTTTAGTTTGAATCAAGGCCCGTTAATACGTGCCAACTTGTTTTGTCTGCACGCCGGGAACCATGTTTTGTTGATTGATATGCATCATATCATTTCGGATGGCACATCACTGTCAATTTTGCTTCAGGATTTTGTTCAATTGTATAACAAGGCAGAAATAAACGCCTTACCTATTCAATATAAAGACTATGCCGGCTGGCATAACCGTTTCCTTCAATCAAAAGAATTAGAAGAGATGCGTCAATACTGGCTCGATCAATTCAGTGGAAGAATTCCGACGCTCTATGTTCCTACAGATTACCCGCGCCCAACCCTAAAAAACAGTGAGGGCAACATCTTTGAGTTTTATGCAGATGAATCATTATTCGGTGCTATTAACAAACTATGCCTGGAAACGCAATCCACCTTGTTTATGATCCTACTCTCAGCATATTATTTGTTACTGTTTAAATATTCAGGACAGGAAGATTTAATTGTAGGCACTCCGATCTCAGGAAGAAGGAGTGCGGATACAGAGAAGATGGTCGGGATGTTTGTTAATATGCTTGCTCTGCGAAATTATCCAAATAACCACAAATCGATCAAAGGCTTTATTGAAGAAGTGAAAGAGAACGCACTAAGTGGATTTCAAAATCAGGATTTTCAGTTTGAAGACTTGATTGACCAATTGGGGATGCCTAGAAGTGTTAATCGACATCCATTGTTTGATGTCGTCTTTGCGCTGCAGGACGGAAGAATGTCTTCGCTTCAATGCGGGGAGCTTCAATTGAGTTCCTATAGCATTAACTCAAACTCGAAATTTGATTTTACGCTGCAGGCTTTTCCGAGAAAAACGGATATTTTATTTACTTTTGAGTACAGTACACAACTGTTCCAAGAAGAGACAATGAGGAACATGGCACATCATTATTTGTTGGTATTAATCCAAATGACTCAAGATCGTAATCAACTTATTAAAGAGCTTGAATTAAAAAGAGCAGATGCAACCAATTCGGCAAAGCTCTTTCAGGAAATGGATTTTGATTTCTAAATTGAACTAATAAGATTGGGGCGATTATATTGGTTAATCAATCATTAACTGGCTATAAGGGCATAGACCAGCAAGATAAGGATGAACTGCATTACTGGTCAACAATTCTTGAAGAAGATATGCAAATGAGCGGCTTTGCTGCATCTGCAACAGCTGTTCAATTTAATGAGTGTGTCTCAGATCAGCAGTGCTATAACCATATTATAGATGTGCCTCTGGCTCAACGGATGATATCCCAGTGCAGAGGAAATAAGAATGCATTGTTTCTGTTTATGTTGTCTTCGCTAAATTTGTTATTGAGCAAATATAACTGTAATTCAGATATTCTGGTGGGTATACCACCACTTAATAATGGTGGTAAACTATCACAAGTTTCATCCGCGAAGCTTCTACCAATTCGGACTCAAGTGAATTGGACGGTATGCTATAAACATTATTTAGCCAGCGTTAAACAGATTGTCTCGGAAGCTTATTTGCATCAAAATCTTGCGTATGCTGAATATCTCAATAATACCTCTGGTAATTCTGCGGATACATTTAAAACAATTGTTATGTTTGAGGGGATTCATCCCTCTGTAGCATTAGAGAATTTGGGACCCGAAATCTTATTTAAAATGCATGAAGAAGCTGGAATGATCACATTATCTGTATATTTTAACAACAAATATCATATTATTGAAACGGTTCAGCAATATGTTAAGCACCTGACCCAATTATTGAATTGGCTAACCTTGCATCCGGATGAAACCATGGAGCAAATTGACTTATTAACTACAGCAGAGCAAGATAATTTATTACAAATGTACAGTGGCTTTGCTGAAAGTACAGCTTCAAATCTGGGCTCAGTTGTAGAACATTTTGAGATAGCGGTAAGGCAGCACCCTACTTTAACGGCAGTCATTGACAATAACCAATCGCTGTCCTATGAAGCATTAAATGACCGGGCTAATCAATTGGCGCATTTCTTGCTTAAGCACAACATAGACGTAGAAGAACCCGTGGGCATTCTACTTCCCCAATCGGTGGAGCAGGCAGTTGCAATGTTAGGAGTGCTGAAGGCATCAGCCACTTTTGTCCCGCTAGACGTTGAAAATCCAGAAGAGCGTATTCGTACGATCATAAAGGATGCAGGAATCAAAATTTTGATCTCATCTAAAAAGTACATCAGAATATTGAATCGCCTTCAGTGGGAATGTCCAGAAATGAAAAGTTATATCTGTCTGGATAGTATTTACATTTATGATGAGGTGGAGAATGAAGCGAATAGCTTAATGGATGAGAATCTCTGGGAGTACATGGGGAGTGTTTCAGTAGACGATATCACAGGTGGAGGCTGGGTTAACAGCTATACAGGATTAAATTTTAGTCAAGAAGAGATGGATGAATATGGTGATAATGTACTGGCAAAGCTGCGGCCTTATTTGAATCGTAATCAGAAAGTGTTAGAGATAGGTTGCGCTTCAGGCATTACAATGTTTCGGATTGCACCTCTAGTCCTTGAATATTATGGAACAGATCTTTCTGGTGCTATTCTGGAGAAAAATCAATTGAAGATCGACCAGCAGGGAATTAAGAATATCCGTCTGGGTAAGATGCCCGCCCATGAAGTGGGTTTTATTCCAGGCAATTTCGATGTCATCATTATGAACAGTGTAGTACAGTGCTTTCATGGCCACAATTACTTTCGTCAAGTGTTGAGCAAAGCAATTGAAAAGATTCCGGAGCAGGGAATTATCTTCATAGGCGACATTATGGATTTAGACAGCAAGAGTGCCTTTACAGATTCCCTGCATCAGTATGCCAGCAAACTACAAACAGCGCAAAAGCAGGCTTTAAAACTAGAGTGGGAGGAAGAACTGTTTTTATCACGTGCATTCTTTGAGGATCTGCAATGTGAACTAGATAACATTGAAAGCATCGAGTTCACAGGGAAACAGGGAAATATTACTAATGAGTTAACCGAATATAGATATGATGTTTTATTGGTTATCAATAAATTGAAAAAGAACAATAGAGTTCCACAAAAGAAGAAAAATAAATACCAGTTCAGTCGGAGTGATTTGAATTCAATCATTACGCTGAATAATCCAGATCGCAAGCCAGGCCCTGATAACCTTGCATATATTATTTATACATCGGGGACCACCGGAACGCCTAAAGGTGTCATGATTGAGCATCGTGGGCTTGTTCATTTATGTGAATGGCATAATCAACGTTTTCAAGTCACTTCAAATGATAAAGCAACAAGATATGCGGGATTTGGATTTGATGCCTCCGTATGGGAGTTATTTCCTTACTTACTGAAAGGCGCTGCAGTTTACTATATTGACAATTTCCTTAAGCTGGATATGCTGAAGCTGAATAGATATTTTGAGGAGAAGCAGATTACAATCAGTTTTTTACCTACGCAAGTCTGTGAGCAATTTATGGAGTTCGACAATCAGTCATTAAGATATTTATTGACGGGCGGGGACTCCCTTAGAATTATTAAACCTACTTCATATAAAATTGTGAACAATTATGGTCCCACGGAGAATACGGTAGTAACCACAAGCGGGCAGTTAAATATAAATAATACAGTCATTCCTATAGGTATGCCGATTGCTAATGTTGCTGTATACATTATGGATGCTTATGGTCATTTACAGCCAATTGGAGCTTCAGGAGAGTTATTCATCGCAGGTCCGGGGCTTTCAAGAGGCTATCTGAAAAGAGACAAGTTGACAACCGATAAATTTATCGCTAATCCATTTGTACAAGGAACGCTAATGTTTAAAAGTGGTGACCTGGGAAGATGGCTCCCGGATGGGGAAATTGAATTTCTTGGACGAGCTGATCAACAAGTTAAAATAAGAGGATATCGAATTGAGCTTGGCGAGATTGATAATAAACTTCTTAAACTGCCATACATAAAGGAATCTGTTGTGATTGATCGTTTGGAAGAGGGCGGAGACCGTTACTTATGTGCGTATTATGTAGCCAATAATTCAAGTGTTGATGTAGCTGATATTAGAAAAGAGTTGTCAAAAGAGTTGCCGGAATATATGATTCCTGCATATTTCGTAGAACTAAAGGCAATGCCTCTCACCTCGAATGGGAAGGTGAACCGTAAGGTACTTCCAGAGCCAGAAGAAAGACTGCTTACCAAACTGAGAAATTATAGGGCACCGATGAATGAAATTGAAATTGCTGTATGCGAGATTTGGCAGGATGTATTGGCGGTTAACAAAATCGGGGTAACAGATAACTTTTTTGAAGTAGGAGGTAATTCGCTTAAAGCAGTCCGGGTCATTTCAAAGTTATCTGAACAGTTTGAAGTTGGAATCAATCAGCTATTCCAATATCCAACAGTTGAGACGTTAGCAACTCAAATTCATTTTAAAGGTATCTCATTAGAACAAAAAATAGAGCAAGCCAAGCAATGGATATCGCGTTCTCATAATCGTGCTGAACAGGCTGAGGAAATAGATGATAAAATGAAGCGGTACTCTAAAAGTTACAATGATGAATTGTATTTAGTAGGTGAGCAGAGAGATTATAAACTTCCGAAACAAATTCTGCTTACGGGTGCTTCAGGGTATTTGGGGATTCATTTATTGTATGAAATATTAGTCACCTCACAGGATCATATTTATATTCTAAAGCGGGGCTTAAATGAAAGAGACGCCGTAAATACATTAATACGCAAAATAGAATTCTATTTTGGTGCCAGCGTTTACGAAGAACACAAACATCGGATTCATGTAATTTGCGGAGACTTAACGAAAGTACAATTTGGTGTGGATTCAATGTGTTATTACCAGTTGATCAACCAAATAGACACGGTCTTACATGCAGCGGCAAATGTTAAGCATTATGGAGCACTTGATGACTTTTATAAGGTGAATGTGACAGGAACTGAGCATATCATTGATTTCGCCCTTTCGGGGCGGGAAAAGTGCTTGCACTTTATCTCAACCGTGGGTATAGCCAGTGGAACGGTCAATAATCAACCTCACATCTTGTTTACTGAGGATGATTGCAACGTAGGTCAACAAATAGATAATTTCTACACTCAAACCAAGCTTGAAGCAGAATTGATGGTGCTTAGAGCCTGTAGAGAGGGATTAACCGCAAAAATCTATAGAGTCGGGAACTTAGTGTGTCATTCAGAGTCAGGAAAGTTTCAAGAGAATATTGAAGAAAATGGTTTTTACAAAACTCTGAAATCTTTTATCCGGTTGAGGAAAATGCCTGAACAAAGCCCACATCATATCGATTTTACGTTTGTGAATTCTGCTAGCAAGGCTATTTTACTTCTTATGGGAGTCCACGGCAATAAACAGGCGATTTATCATGTTTATAATCATAAGTTCATCAGCTTACTGCAACTAAACCAAATGTTTAATGAAAGTGGATTAGGTGTTGAGGCTATTTCTCCACCAGCTTTTCTCGATTTTTTGTATAGCAAACGCAATGAGACGTATGCTGAGGAATACGTCGAGAATATCCTGTTGCACTCCAGAATTTTAAATACTGATGAGACCTTCTTTACTATGATTTCAGAAAAAACAGTTAGCCTATTGCAAAAGTTGAAATTTGAATGGCCGGCGGTGAGTGAAGAACATATCCGGAAAATGACTGATTACTGTAAAGAAGTGAATTTTATATAAGGAGTGATCTTTAATTGAATAATAATGACGTTATTGAAAATCTCCTCACAGGGGAACGATTGACAGTTATTGAATCTGCGGGAAATGGAAGTGATGATTTCATTTATGAATATGCTTGTCTGCCCCGGACACCTACTGCACCAGAACATCTTCATCCAATAGCGGAGGAATCTTTTGAAGTAGTTCAAGGTGTAATGACTTGCCGAATCAACGGCATCGAACGAACGTTTACTGCAGGAGAAAAAGCGATCATTCCACCCGGTACTCCACATACAGGGTGGAACAGTGGAACTGGTGAATTAATTCTGAGAGCCAAGATTTCACCAGGCATGAATTTTGAGCAGTACTACCGGACAATTTTTTACTTATCCAAACAGAATAAAACCAATGAGCACGGTGTTCCTGGACTGTTGCATCTTGCAGCTATAAGCTTTAATATGAAAAATCAAACCTTTTATCCAAAATACATTTTTCTACAGAAGCTGTACATCAATCTTGCGGGACCTGTTGGAAATTGGCTTGGTTATAAAGCCGATTATAAATAAATGAGATGTTTCTTTTCGACATCAAAGGAGGGGATTTTTGAGCAGTAGTAGAATCTGAAGGTGTTACTCTCGAATCATGCGAGAATAAATTCCATAGCTACAAAAAAGACGTTCCATTGGAGCGTCTTTTCTAAGTGGCATAAAACTCTTTCTTATCCTATTTTGACAAGTGAGATCTATATTCCATTTAACAGTGGTTCTCGCTAACAATTACTATTAATCTTAGCGAAATATTGATTTAATTCTTCCCATTCCAGTAGCCTTATTTGTTTTGGGAAATTCGGGTTTTGACTACAAACGGATAGGGCATATTCGTTATTGAGATTGTATTGCATAAGATTCCACATGAAAAAATCACTTTTAGATTTTTGTAAAATAACTGGCTTTCCATTGGAGAAGTCTATAGCAAAAGAATTTAAGGGGATAGACAATCCTTTACCAATTGCTTTCACATAGCTTTCTTTTAGCGTCCATATTTGGTAAAAAAGCTTGATTTGCTCTTGCTTGTTATTTCTCATTTGGATCACATTTAACTCAGAAGAAGCAAAAAAACTCTTTGAAATCTCCAAATCAATGGGGACTATTTTTTCAATGTCGATCCCGACTGGGGAATTATCAAAAGCTGCAACCACCCAATCTCCAGAATGGGAAATATTGAAATGATGCTCAGGATAATTAGCAAAGACAGGTTTTCCATAGCTATTTACTTCTCGCATTATACTTTTCCGGGGGAAATTCCAATAATAATAGGAAAAGATCTGTAGTAGCATTTCTCCACAAAGTGATCTTAATTTATCTTCATAACGATGAAACTTATGAATTTTCTGCCGGATATTAGGATCTATTCCTTTAAGAATTTCCTTAAAATTTTTAGTTGATTCCTGTTCCTCATGAAATTTCAAACGTACTGCTAATATTTCCATAAAAGATACCTTTCAAAATAGTTTATTTATATCAATTTATATATTCCTCGTAAAAGTCTGTTTTCCTTTGAGATACTTCATTAATATAGAGTTCTTATTGATTTATAAATACTAGGCAATAAAAATATGGATGTTCGTACAATCTTGACCGGAAAGAAGAGGAAAAAAAGTTAATGGAATTTCGTTGGTGTGTAGAGTTATGTGATGAATGAAAAGAACATAAACATAAATTATGAATTGTTATGATTAAGGGAGGAGGAGGGAATGTGAAAAGAGTGTTTTCTAGAAAAAGCACAACCTTTTTCATTATTGGATTTGTTGTATTTTTTTTCATCCCCTTGGTAGTTAGTATTAGTTATGGCAACATTCCGTTCCATAAAGATTTTCTTGGTTATCAAATAAAAGGGACCTTGCCTTCATCAGTTCCTTTGCTCGGAATTCCGACTGGTAATACAACATCTCCGAATTCAATCTTACCATCGACTGCTACGAGCGTAGATCCTTCTAAATACTATTTAAAAAAAGAAAAGTCTTTCTTGCATGTGCAAAGGGATGTAGGGGTGCTTATTTTAGTAGCGATTCTGTCAATCTTATTAGACCGTAAATTTGGGAAATGGGTTAAGTATGGAGGACGAAGGAGATGATAAAAGACTCGATCCTCCTGAATTTACCAGGTGAGGTAGCCTGTTTAAGTAAGAAGGGGCTTTTTTTATCTATATTACAGAGTAAAACTATCAATGATGTTCTTCAAACCCCCTTACAAAAAGCACCTTCCGAATGTTTTAGTGATCGTATGTCCGTTCACTTCATCATGCGTGAGGTGTTTTTTTGACGTTGAAATTAACGAATACTCATTAATGAAGTCTATATTTGACAGGTACACAGTACATTTAATACACTACATAATGTAGTATATTAAATGTACTGTTATGAATAATTAGAAAGTATAGGGGAGTGGCATGACGTTTTGAATAAAAAATGGAGTGTTTATTTTAAAAGATTATTGTGGATTTCTGTATTTTTGGGTGTAGTCGCAGCAATGCCGCTGGGGTACTCAAGATGGATGATGGAGAAAACCTCCAAGCAAGTAGAATTTATATTTGATTTTCGCGATTTGCTGCAGATTGCCTCATACCAGTCTAATCCAGAGACGTTTGTAAAGCTTCAACTTAAATCTATGAAAGAAGCTGGTATCACCACAATCTCTGTATACGAATCAACATTGAATGATTTGAAACTGGCAGGGAGGCTCAACATTTATAATGAATCACAAGCTGCTTTATTGCAGCAAAAGATACCTATATTAAATAGGAACTTTACATATGTTCTTTTTACCAGTGAAAAAGAAGAAGACGTACTAAGTCCAATTATTAAAAAAAGATTTAACAAAGACAATATTAAGGTAAGCAACTGGTCCTTCAGTAATCGTTCCGGATTAATAATAGAAACGTCCAGTGAAAATGCTCTGATTAAAAACATGGAACCAGACCCGCTCGCATTACAGCTCATTCATGATGAAGGATTTCGAATCATACCCCGAATATCAGACCAAGACCGTCCCTTTGACCAAGAGGCCACGGAGAGAATGCTAGTTGATTTTCAAAAGCTAGGAGTAAAACGAATTCTTTTTGATGGAAGTGCTGTAAAAGGCTTTGGTGATCAGGCTGAGAAGAAATCACTAAACTCATTTGGGGATTTATTGAACAAATACAACATTGGACTAGCTGCCATTGAGAATCTGAAAACTCCGCAATCAGGATTTGAAACACTTGCTAATGTAGTAGATTATGACGTAGTTCGCTTATACTCACTGTCAGAAAATGATGCTGCAGCCTTAAAGACGGATGTAATCGCAGAGAGGTTCCTGCTTGCTGCAAAAGACCGGAATATTAGAATGTTCTACCTGAACGGTTCAGTAATGCGAAGCACGGATAAATCTGAAATTACAAATTCATTGGATAATGTTTATAGAGCAATTGGTTCCCCTAATGGAGCTATAGATAAAATAGAATCTGTGGGCTTTTCGATTGGTGAGGCAAGTGCATTTGAAAGATCGGGTATTCCTGAGAGCAAATTACTTAAAGCAGTTATAGCTTTGGGGGCAGTGGCGATTATTACATTGCTGGTAGCGGCTTTTTTTCCTAAGTTACTATTGCCGGCCTTTTTACTCGTGCTTTTTGGTAGTGTTACGCTTTATTGTGTTTCTCCTGCATTCGCCATGCAAGGTTTGGCACTTGGCACAGGAATAAGTACTTCAACCATGGCAATGATCTGGTCAATCAAACGGATTGATAAATACTTAAGGAAACAAAGGAAGTCACCTGAAGGTTTTAGCGTAAAAAAACGTATTGAAATATCTGTTTTTTTATTGATTTCAACAACTATGATTACTGGACTTTCGGCTCCTTATTTAATTGGCCTGCTGAGCGATATTACATATAATTTACGTCTCGAACAGTTTAGAGGAGTAAGTCTGCTCCATTTAGCTCCCATTCTACTCGTCTCGCTGTATACGGTTGTATTTTCAAGGCGGTCTTCGATAGTGAATTTCAAAAAGCTGCTGCAATCGCAAATTACAGTTGTATGGATTCTAGCGCTATTAGTCATTGGAGCAGTGGGATACTATTATTTGTCCCGGACCGGAAATAGTGGGACAGTCTCTTCACTCGAAATCATATTGCGAGGAAAGATAGAACAGTTTTTTGGCGTTCGCCCAAGAACCAAAGAGTTTCTAATAGCACATCCCTTATTACTCTTGGGATTCTTTTTAAGTACTAGGTACAGGGATGCTCGAGTGCTAATCATTATAGGTACAATAGGACAGCTTTCAATTATTGATACGGTTGCTCACTTACATACACCGCTGTATATTTCTAGCGTGCGTATTTTACTGGGTCTTGGCCTGGGACTAATCATCGGATTATTGCTTATCGTTATTTGGCAATTGCTGGAGGGCCGAATAGTAAGGGGCTATAATAAATGGTTTGGGATGAAAGAATGAAGAAAACTCAAAAAATCAGATGAAACCAGACAGCACTCCATTTCTGAAAAAATGTTCACTTAATTGTCGTATAAAAAAGTTATTTCCTTGAACAGTAACTTCAAATTTTAAAGATAGGGTGCGAATTAGTTTATAATGATTAAAATTTAATTGAATAAATGAGCAAGTATTCATGTTATGGAGGTGTTGTTTAGTTTGGCTATTGACACAGTACTATGGAGTAGATTATTGACAGGACTAACTTTAACATTTCACGTTATCTTTGCCACCGTTGGAGTCGGTATTCCGTTAATGATATCGATTGCGGAATTTATAGGTATACGAAAACGCGATAAGCATTACTCTTTGATGGCAAAAAGATGGACTAGAGGATTTATAATTTCCGTCGCTGTTGGAGTAGTGACCGGAACAGCAATTGCATTGCAGCTAGCGATTGTTTGGCCTAACTTTATGCAAATGGCAGGCAACGTTATTGCGCTTCCCTTGTTTATGGAGGTATTCGCATTTTTCTTTGAAGCGATTTTCCTAGGAATTTATTTGTACACATGGGACCGTTTCCGTAATCCCTATATCCACTGGCTGCTTACGCTACCTATCGTTGCTGGGGCTACCATGTCAGCATTCTTTATCACCACGGTGAATGGCTTCATGAACCAGCCTGAAGGATTTTTACTGGAAGCCGGCCAATTTACAGCAGTAAATCCGCTTCAGGCAATGTTCAATACAGCAACTCCATCCAAAGTGTTTCATGTCCTGTCATCGGCCTATTTAACCGGCGCAGCATTGCTGGCTGGAATTGCTGCTTTCTCGATTTTAAAGAAAGGGCCTACAGTTTATGCAAAAAAAGCTTTAAAGCTGATGATGTCTGTCGTACTAATATTCAGCATTTTGACAGCGCTCGCCGGGGACATCTCTGCTAAGTTTCTGGCCGAGCATCAGCCGGAGAAGCTGGCTGCAGCCGAATGGCATTTTGAAACTGAAAAAGGAGCTGACCTGATCTTACTTGGATGGCTGAACGCCGAAAGAGAAGTCGTTGGGGCACTCCGCATTCCAAAAGCACTTAGCTTTCTTGCCTTCGGTGATTTCAATTCCGAGGTTACAGGATTGGATGAGTTTCCACTCGATGAGCAACCACCGCTGATCGTACATTATTTATTTGATCTCATGGCTGGAACAGGGTTTATGTTGCTTGCCATTTCAGTTCTATATTTCGTATTTGTATTTTGGAAAAAAAGGGACGAATTCAACCGTTGGCTGCTCCGAGGCATAGTACTAACTACACCTTTGGCTTTCTTGGGAGTTGAATTGGGCTGGTTTTATGCTGAAATTGGACGTCAGCCTTGGATGATCCGTGGTTACATGCGCGTAGAAGAAGCGGCGACATCTTCGCCTAGTGTACGGATTCTGTTTTTCGTATTTCTGTTACTCTATATTGTACTGGGGACATTGTGCGTTTTGGTGTTGCGACGTCTATTCCGCAATCGTTCAGTCGAAGCAGAACTGGAAAAAGCAGCTAAAGCAAAACAAGTGCGCCTGGAAGAAAAAGGTGAACCCGTATGATTAATTATGAATTAGTTGGAATTTCAGTATTATGGTTGTTTTTGTATGGTTATCTAATCGTAGCTTCCATTGACTTTGGTGCTGGATTTTTCGCATTTTATGCTAAGGCAACAAAGCAGGACCATTTGATTAACCGCTTGATCTCCCGGTATTTATCACCGGTCTGGGAGATTACAAATGTCTTTTTCGTCTTTTTTCTCATCGGCATTATCGGGTTCTTTCCGAGTACGGCCTATTACTATGGCTCTTCCCTAATTGTACCTGGAAGTATTGCCGTAGTACTTCTGGCGATTCGCGGTTCTTTCTATGCTTTTGAGAACTACGGCTCCAAAAAAAGTCTCATATACCTGTTCCTATATGGTGCAACAGGTCTGCTCATTCCAGCCTCTTTGTCCGTTGCGCTAACAGTTTCTGAAGGTGGCTTCATTATAGAGAATGGCGGAGTGGTTTCCCTAAAATACTGGACTCTTCTAACAAGTCCCTTGTCATGGAGCATTGTTGGACTGTCTGTTGTTTCAGTACTGTTTATCAGTGGTGCTTTTCTATCTTTCTACGCAGCACGGGCAAACGATCAACCGGCTTTGAAACTCCTTCGTACGTTCGCTCTGTTTTGGAGTACGCCGACAATCATCGCCGCCTTTACTGCAATTATTTACTTAAGTGTGCATAATGAACGGCATTTCAATAACATGATGGATTTATGGTGGCTGTTAGCTCTTTCCGTAGGCTTTTTTCTTGTTGCTATATGGTTGCTCTATAAAGGGCAGCGTTACGGTCTGGCCTTCATGTGCATTATGCTGCAGTTTTTGTGTGCTTTCTTTGCTTATGGAATTGGCCAATATCCGTACATCCTCGACCCGTACATCACCATTCAAGAGGGGGCTACACAAGAAGCAATGGGAATTGCGCTGGTTTCAGCATTTATTGGTGGTTTACTCCTGCTAATCCCGTCCCTAATTTTGGTGTTCCGTCTATTCCTTTTTGATGCTGATTATGTGAAAGGGAACAAATAAGATGGTCTTACATTCTGATGATGAAAGGAGGAGATGATGTATGAGCAGAAAAGCAGGATTACTATCAGAGCTAATGTCACTTCAAAGAAAGAGGATGCTTCTCTTAACCGGGTTCTCTGTTATGCTCGGCGCCGCGGTCACCGGCCAAGCAGCGCTACTTGCAGAAAGTGTACAGCGTATTTTTGTTGAACGAGCTTCACTTGCCTCAGTGGCTTCTCTATTGTTCGCATTACTGGCAGTAATGGCCACCCGTGCCTTGATTTCTTATGGAAATGGCTATGTCGGACTGAAAATGGCGGAAAGTGCCAAAACGGAAATGCGTTCTCAGCTCCTGCGGGGGCTGAGTGACGCTTCACTGGCAGTGGCATTGGACGGGCAAACCGGCGGGAAAGTTAGCGTAGCGCTGGATGCGGTGGATGAAGCAGAAAGCTATTTTAGCCAATACATGCCTAGGATGATCGAAGGAAGCGTTATTCCCCTGATAATACTGGGGTTTGTATTCGGATTGCATGCAAATTCAGGATATATTATGTTGGCCTCAGCTCCGTTTATTCCTCTGTTTATGATATTGGCCGGGCTGAACACGAAGAAGAGGGCAGATGAGAAGTTTGATCAGTTAGCCCAATTTTCTGGAACGTTTCTTGACTCTCTGCAAGGTCTTGTTTCCTTAAAATTGTTCGGCAAAGCGGCACGGCAAGAGCGTGAAATTGAGCGCAACAGCTTAGCCTTTCGGGATGCCACTATGGGCATTTTGCAAATAGCCTTTACGAACACATTCATGCTTGAGATTGTGGTTATGCTTAGCATCGGTATTGTCGCAATTGAATTGGCACTTCAGTTGGTTATATTCAACTCTATTACCTTCCACCCCGCTTTTTTGGTGCTGCTGCTGGTGCCTGAATTCTATAATCTTTTAAAGAATACAGGAACGGCATTTCACAGCGGCCGAACCAGTATGGGGGCGATCAGGAAGGTAGAAAGGTTGTTGAAGGAAGCAGGTAACTCTGTTGATGAAACAAACTTAACAACTATACAGCTAGAAAGCGGCAAGCTTTCCATTGAGTTGAACAATATATCTTTTCATTATCGTCCAGATTCTTTCGAGCTTCAGACAGGTCAGCTTATTCTGCATCCCGGCGAAAAGATTGCAATTGTTGGTCCTAGCGGTTCCGGTAAAAGTACGTTGCTTCATATCGTATCCGGATTGCTCCAGCCATCGTCCGGACAAGTTCTGGTGAACGGCCAGCCGTTAAACCGGACCGACCTTGCTATTTGGTTCAATCAAATCAGCTATATTACACAGCATCCTTATATTTTTGCGGGTACGCTATATGATAATATAGCAATCGGCGTAAAGGACCATGCATCCAGGGCGGAAGTATTCCAGGCGGCAGAAGCAGCGGGCCTTGCGATGCTCGTAGCAGAGCTTGATCAAGGTTACGATACCATTGTAGGTGAAGGTGGCCGGGGTCTATCAGGAGGAGAGAAGCAGAGGCTGGCCTTAGCGCGCGCTTTTTTGAAACGTCCTTCGGTTATTTTGTTCGACGAGCCAACTGTCGGACTTGACTTGCATACTGAAAATATACTCCAGCAATCCATAACCGCGCTTACCAAGGATGCTACAGTGCTTACCGTAGCGCACCGTTTATACACGATTCGGCATGCGGACCGAATCTTATTCATGGAACATGGTAAATTGGCAGATGTCGGAAGACATGAAGAACTGCTTGCCCGGCTGCCTCAGTATGCCGAAATGGTCGATATTCAGCATAGAGGAGGATTATCATGAAAGAACTGGCGATTTTTACTCAGTTGATGATCCGGGAACGCAAAGATATTGCACTTTCCATTGTCGGTGGCTTTATCGCCGGCATTGCAGGGGTTGGGCTGTTCGGCGCAAGTGGATACCTCATCTCAAAAACTGTTTTCGCTCCCCCATTATATACACTTATCGTGCTTACCTCGCTCGTCAAAATCCTTGGTTTGGTAAGGGCGGCAAGTCGTTACGGAGAACGATTGTATTCGCACAGAGCTACGTTTTCCTTGCTTAGCAGGTTGAGAACAGCTTTTTTTGTCAAGCTGCTGCCTCTGGCGCCTGGAGTTTTAAGTAATAAGCGAAGTGGTGAGCTTCTTACACGCATTGTCGGAGATGTTGAGAGCTTACAGTTTTACTTTTTGCGAGTGGCGTATCCACCTGTCATGGTTATAATGGTATTTTTGGCTACTGTACTATTCACTTCGATCTATTCGGTTTGGATTGCGTTAGTGTTTGTATTGGGTATGCTGATAGCGACTTTTGTCATTCCGGCAATTGTGATGTCAGGCCAGCGGAAATTTCATGGCCTTGTCCGTCAACAGCGTGCAGCTTTTGCAAATAATGTTACTGAAATGCTGTATGGGTTCCGTGATATTAAAGTATATGGTTACTTGAAACCGTTGAAAGAAGAACTGGAACTTGCTTCCGCAGAGCTTGGCGCCAATCAGCGTGAAGATGCTGTGCGACTGCTCCGAGGACAATCGCTGCACATATTTCTCACCTTTCTGGTATCATGGAGCGTTCTTGTGCTCAGCGCCTATCTGATCGTGCAGGATTCGCTTGCAGGCGTATTTCTTGCCATGCTCGTAATGACATCGAATACAGCATTTGAAGAGGCTGCACCTATGGCTACGTTGCCAGCTTATAAACAAGACAGTGAATATGCCGCTGAGCGGCTGACCGAAACAGTGTTATCCGCAGAAGTGCCAAATAAGCAGAGCCTTAGAGAATTTCCAGGTAATACAGCGCTATCCATTAACTTGCGCGAAGTATCTTACCAGTATGAAGGTGACTGGAGACCGGTGCTTCGGGAGGTAACGTTTGCTCTGCCATCCGGTTCAAAAACAGCAATTGTAGGTCCAAGTGGATCAGGTAAAAGTACGCTGCTTGAGCTGCTGCTTAAATTAAGGAATCCGGTAAGCGGCGATATTTACATGAACGGTGTTTTAATCAGTCAACTGGATGAAGAGGACATTTGGCGTAATTCAAATGTTGTGCTGCAGCATAGTCATTTCTACCGGGGGACTATTCGAGATAACCTGTTGGCAGAGGAGGGGCGGTACACTGATGCGGAGCTGACAGCAGTACTGGTTAAAGTACAGCTTATAAATACCAGTTTGGATGATTCCGTCTTTGAAAGAGGAGAGAACTTATCGGATGGGGAGAAACAGCGCCTGGCTATGGCTAGAGCAATACTTCAGACGGGGCGGCTGTGGTTGCTGGATGAGCCTACCTCCTCATTGGACTACGTCACAGAGCGCCTTGTGCTTCTTCAACTGATGAATCGAGCGGTAGACGACACTCTGGTGCTGGTCAGTCACCGGCTGGCTGGCCTGGAAATAATGGATCAAATTGTTGTTATGGAACAGGGACGGGTTGTAGAGACAGGCACATTCACTGAATTAATGGAGCTACAAGGATACTTTTACAGAATGAAGCAAATTGAGTCTCAAGTTATTAGCAGTGCTGGTGATTAACATTGAATTATGAAAAGCCTGAGGTTATTACCACTAGAGATTAATCCAAATCCAACTCATATTGGAGATGCATATGAATAATAAGTGGAATAAAATGATTTATAGAATCTGGACTCCTTTTTATGACAAAGTATTTAATTCAGGTGTATTTCTAAAAGCAAGAAGTAAAGTATTCGAAGGATTATCCGTAACTCAAGGTCAACACGTTTTGTTTGTCGGGGTCGGCACAGGCGCCGATCTTGAGTATTTTAATACTTTAGGCGTTAAGATAACGGCAATAGATCTTTCACCATCTATGTTAGCATCAGCAAGGGCAAGAGTGAGCACCGAAATGGACATTAGATTTATTGAGATGGATGCGCAAAGTCTTGATTTTCCTGAGCAGACTTTTGATCTAGTCATAGCAAGCCTTATTCTCTCAGTTGTTCCTGACGCCAAACGTTGCATGGGTGAAATTTCTAGAGTAACCAAGGGTGAAGGGACTGTATTAATTTTTGATAAATTTGAAACTGTTAAGGGGAAACTCTCAATATCTAAAAAACTTTTACGTCCGCTTGTTTCATTATTGGGAACGGATATAGGACGGAGTTTCCAAGAAATCATACAACCTTTTAATGATCAGTTAAAAATACATCAAGACACTCCTGTTATGTTTAATGGAATGTACAGGAAAATCATATTGGAAAAAGTGAAGTAACTCCTAGATCAACGTTTATTAGTCAGTTGTTTGTGAGTAATTACAAGCAACCCATAAGTTGTCCACTAATCAAAGTGCTCAACTTATGGGTTGATAGATCCTCACGTTCACTTATTAGTGTTTTCCGTGCAGCCCCCAATGAGGTGCCTGAAAGTGCCCGTGATCTTCGTGTTTGTCGTAATGGCCAGGGATGCCTACCCAATGGAGTCCATGGGGAACTTCAAGTGTTGGTGGGAATCCTGTGGGATATACCTCGCCTTCTCCTGCTTTGATAAATCCGATGTGGGCTGTTTCATGTTCGCCAAGGTCAACATGGTTTCCATGGGCTACAAATTCATAGTGCTCCGGGATGTGAATATGCTGCCATTCGTGATTTGACATTTTATTTCATTCCTTCCAGCGAATTTTGATACAAAAAATATTGTCGGAAAAAACGACTCGTTTTATACAATAATCTAGAAATATGGAATAATTGAATGAAACATCGTTGACAAAGTGAAAAATAATATACTACAATGTGTAATGTGACAAAACGTTAATAAATTGGTTTCACAAACGTAAGATTTACCGCTATAACAATCTTTTAGCATTTAATATTAGCAATATTCATAAGGAGGAGCATATTTTTGAAAAGAATATTAATATCCTTATTGGGTGCAACGATCGCGTTTGGGGCTCTTGGTACAAGTACATATGCTAATGGTAATTCGATTGAGAGCGAGGTTAGTGAGGTGATCGGAACTCCATATAAATATGGAGGGACCACGACTGCTGGGTTCGATTGTTCTGGCTTCATTCTACATATTATGGACAATTATAAACTGGATTTACCGCGGACTTCTCAAACACAGGCTAAAACAGGTAGTTATGTCGAAAAAGAAGATTTGCGTGCGGGAGATCTCGTTTTCTTTAATACAAATGGCCGAGGCATTTCACATGCAGGTATCTACATAGGTGAGAATAAGTTTGCTCACTCTTCAACCAGTAAGGGAGTTACCATAAGCAGCTTATCCGAAGGGTATTACAAGGATAGATACGTAACTGCGCGCAGAGTCCTAAGCAATTCAATGTTTGAAAAAGTCACCAAAGAAATTCACAAATAATTTGCTGGAGGGTTGATTTATGCAAGTGAAAAAAATCAACTTAAATGAGGTTGGCCTTCATCGCTTTTTTGGTACTCTTGAAACCAAAATCATGGAGATCCTTTGGTTGAAAGGAAGGCTGACCATTAAACAAGTCCATGAGATCATTGACAATGAAAGTCCCATTGCTCTAAATACAGTTATGACTGTGATGGTTAGACTTTCAGATAAGGGACATCTGTTTAAAGACTCGAATGGAAAGGGAAGAAATAAGATCACTTATTTTTCCCCTACGCAGGATAAGGAGCAGTTTATTATTGAACAGACCAAAATGGTCACAGACGGCTTAGTAGAAGACTTTGGCTCCTTAATGGTAAGCCATCTGGTAGATAATTTGGATAAAGCCGACCCGGATTTGATTGATAGACTAATTCAGAAACTGGATATGATGAGAAATAAATCATGAAGCAGTTAACTTTGCGCTTACCTCTACAAACCAGATTTGCACTAATAGCTGTTGGGATTACATTTGCATTGGTTACTGGCATGCTTGGAATTAATATACTACATCAAATACAGGATGTGTCGTTAAACACTAATCTTTTCAAAGCATTTTTAGATGTAACTACAGATGTACTTACAAATCATTTTATTTGGGAACTTGTATTAAATGCATTACTTATATTTTCGGTAGCGATATTTTGTAAGAATGTAATTCGGCAAGTCAAGGAATACCGGAATTGGAATCAGTACGTAGATGCTTACAGTGATCTCAAAAAATCTAATCTTGTGATTACTAAATTTAAGCTGGAGAAGATACGTTTTATTATTTTGGATGAACCCCAAATGATAGCTATGACTGTTGGATTCTTTAGACCCAAGATTGTCCTCTCCTCTTTTGTTGTTGAACATTTTAATGAAAAGGAACTTGAGGCCATTATTTATCACGAGTTGTATCATTATAAATCACGTCATCCGTTACAATTACTTTTATTAAATGTGCTGGCTGAATGCTTCGCTTTTCTACCTGTATTAAAAGAATTAGTCAAGCACTATGAGGTTTGGATGGAACTGCTTGCAGATCGATATTCAATCAAGCGAATGGGAAGCGATGCTCCAATATCACATGTGCTGCTTGCAGTTATAAAAAGCGAAAAATTTGAAAGTCAAAATTTTAGTGTGCATTTTGCGAATGAAGCTATTAATTATCGTCTAAAGCAATTGATTGAACCCGATCATAGACTCAAGATTCCATTATTTAATTGGAAAGAGATGACGATATCTCTTTTTATGCTGCAGATCATGTTAATAATCGTTGTTTTCAGTTGCATGTAAGGTTGGATTAAGTTTTACTTGTGAATATTAAGACACTTTCTCGCATAAGGGAGTGTCTTTTATATTTTGTCGAATGGTTCTACCGGGACGCTATATTAGACAGTATTAGATCAAATTCATTAAACTACTTAATGTAGTATATTGTTAAACTGGATTTTATTAATGATAAATTTCTAGAGGAATAATCAATTTATGCTGCACTATATCTAGAAAAGATCGGAGTAATAGTAATGAAGAAGCGGAGTTTTACAATAGTAATAATCTTTTTAATATTCTTTATTATTCAACCTGGGCATGGCTTTGCTAAAACAAAAAGCGAAATAGACAAAGAATTGTCTCAGCTTCAAAAGCAAGCCGAACGAGCCGAGGATAAGAAGGAAGAGTCGGAAAATGAGAAACAGGAAGCCCAGCATTATGTGAATAAAAATCAACAATATCTACAGCAAGTGTTAAATGAAATGGAAGCTGTAGGGATGGACTTGACACGAATAGCTTCGGATATTGACCAAACAGAAGAGAACTTACGTGAAAGTTCGACGAAACTGAATGAAATTAAATTGCGAATAGAAGAGCGCCGAACGTGGTTGGAGTCACGGATTCGTTTCATGTATACTGAAGGTGAAGTTTCATATTTGAATGTACTATTTTCATCAACTAGCTTTGGGAATTTCTTGGAGCGTATTAACGTGATACAGGATATCATTAATCAAGACCGGATGATATTATCTGAAGAAGAAAAGGATAGAGTGCTAATTGAGCAGCAACAGCAAGAATTGGAAGGATACTACGCAAAAATCAAAGATCTTTATGCTAATGCAGAAGCACGTAAAAATGTTCTGAAGCAGAAGGAGGAAGAAAAACAAGAGCTTATAGCAAAATTCAATAATAATTTAGAGGAGTCTGAGGCTGTATCCGAAGAGCAGGAAGCAGTTCTAGTCGAACTTGCAGCGAAAAGAGCAGCATTAGAAAAGGAGAAAAATAAGCTGAAAACAGAAAAGGTCTATACTTATTCTAAAAATTTTGTAGGTAATGGTGGGACAATGGCGTTGCCTGTGTCAAATGCCCGAATATCCTCCGATTTTGGCAGCAGGGTGCACCCCATTACAGGAAAAGTAAAAAATCATAATGGAGTTGACATGGCAGCGACTGAAGGAACAGATATTAGAGCTGCAGAAGACGGTGTAGTTATTGTTGCGGAATGGTGGGGAGGGTATGGAAATACTGTTGTTATCGATCACGGGAACAACCTATGGACCCTTTACCCTCATATTCGTAATAACGGAATAAAAGTGGAAAAAGGTCAAATTGTTAAGCGTGGACAAAAAATTGCTGAGGTAGGTAGTACGGGGAATTCAACTGGACCTCATTTACATTTCGAAGTTCGTAAAAACGGAAAAGCAGTAAATCCAATGCCTTATTTGTAAATGATTCTCAGAGCACTTTATTAATGAAAGCCATAGTTTGCAAGAGGAACAGGGGAATAGATGCATAGACGTAAGGTTGTTGTCGGAGTCTTTTATATAGCCTCACTCATTTCTATTTATACTTTGAGGGGGGAACTGCTCTCTTGGCTTGACAATCTGGCTCCTAACAGTTGGCCCATCATATTGCTGGTTTCCTCCGTAATTGCAATGTTTCCGATTATTCCTTTTGCTCTTGTATCAGGAATTCTGGGTATCAAATACGGAGTTTGGACTGGGGGAGCGATGAGTTTATTCTCATCGACGCTGGCTGCGGTTTTTTCCTATTGGATTTTTGCAACGAGAGGAAGAGCGAATCATATTAGTTCCCAAAATAAGCTGTTCGTATGGAATGAACATGTTCAGCGTCGGCCATTCCTATTTATTCTTATTGGTCGGCTGCTATCATTTATCCCCGCGATGCTGATTAATGGATACTCAGGTTGGTTAAGGATTTCTTTTTTTTCGTACGTAATTGCAACGTTCTTGGGCAAAATCCCTACGATGCTCGTATTTGCCTATCTTGGTATCTCAACAGTATCTGGTTCGCAATACTTGTTGCCAATACTTATAATCTATGCTGTTTTTTTATTCGTCGTATATGTGTTTTATAAGAAGTTTTTTTACAATATTTCAGCCTTTCGGAACACAGAAAATGAACCATAAGATTAAAAAGAAAATCTGATAACAATAACAGGTCGGGTTATGCACCGGCCTGTTTGAGTGTGATTATTCATGGCTTAAGTGTTGGAGGGTTTGTTGAAAAATCTGTTCAATATGTGTGTCGTGCAAAGAATAAAAAACAGTTTTCCCTTCTTTTCGACGCTTTACGATGCGTAGGTTTCTTAAAAGTCTTAGCTGGTGAGAAACCGCAGATTGTCCCATATCAATTAAAATGCTTAGATCATTAACGCATAACTCTTCATGGAGAAGTGCATCTACAATTTTAATTCGAGTAGAATCACTAAAGGCTTTAAACCAATCAGCCATTTGAGATGCTGAAGTTGTATTCATCATTTTTGATTTTATAGACTGAAATTCCTTTTCAGAAGTGATAATTGTAACTTTATCTTCCTCGTTCGTGTATCCGCCCATTATTTTCACCTTCCTGTATCAACAGCTTTTTTATAGTATATCATGTTTGCTGAAAAATCTATTATCTTAGCAAACTAAGCCATGCCACATTGTTTGCTAATCGCTGCTAAAACATTGACTTGGATAAATGAGTAAGCATATAATGTAATTAATACATGAACACTTGCTCATATATATTTCTTTTGAGGAGATGACGATATTGGGACAATTAGGTCAAGCTAAAGAAACCGTGAAGCGTGAATTGTTGTTAGAAGGACTGGACTGTGCGAACTGTGCTTTGAAAATTGAGAATGGAGTAAAAAAAATCCAAGGCGTTTCAGATTGCTCTGTAAATTTTGTGAATAAAACGTTGTCTTTTGAGGCAAACAAAGATAAGGATGAAGAAATTGTAACTGCGGCAACTAAGCTGGTTAATAAGCTTGAACCGCATATTGAAGTTAGTATCAAGAGCAAAGGAGGGGCAAGTCGAGTGCGTGCAAAAGAAGGAAATAACCATAACCATTCTCATGGGGGACACGAAGGCCATTCACATGCTAGCGATGGTCATGCAGGCCATTCTCATGGAGAAGATGGTCATGAGGGCCATTCTCATGACGTCGGCAAAAACAAAATAAGAATAATGTTAATTCGTTTAGCTTTAGGTGCAGTTATTGGCGCAGTTGGATTATTAGGCTCTTTTACAGGATGGGTAGAATTTACAATTTTTTTGGCAGCATATCTCCTGATCGGGGGAGATATTGTCCTTCAAGCGTTAAAGAACATTCTTCGTGGTCAAGTGTTTGATGAATACTTCCTGATGTCTGTAGCCACAATCGGTGCATTCGCCATACAGGAGTATCCTGAAGGTGTAGCAGTAATGCTCTTTTATCAGGTGGGTGAATTGTTTCAAAGTATTGCCATTAACCGATCCCGTAAATCAATCAGTGCGTTATTAGATATCAGGCCGGATTATGCAAATCTAAAAACCGGAAATGATACAAAACGTGTATCACCGGAAGAGGTTAACATTGGTGACCATATTGTTGTAAAACCAGGAGAAAAGGTACCATTAGATGGAATTGTGCTTGAAGGAAGCTCTGCGGTAGACACCTCTGCGCTAACCGGTGAATCAATGCCGCGGGAAGTAGAAGTCAGGAGCGAGGTCCTGGGCGGTTTTATTAATAAAAATGGTGTTTTAACGATAGAAGTAACTAAACCGTTTGGAGAATCCACGGTATCCAAGATATTGGAACTTGTTGAAAATGCAAGCAGTAAAAAAGCGCCGACAGAAAAATTCATCTCAAAATTTGCACGTTACTACACGCCGGTAGTTGTAATCGTCGCTTTACTCTTGGCTGTGGTGCCTCCTCTAATTTTAAGTGGGGCTACTTTTTCAGATTGGATCTACCGTGCACTTGTCTTTCTGGTCATATCTTGCCCGTGTGCGCTTGTGGTTTCTATTCCTCTCGGTTTCTTTGGAGGAATTGGTGCAGCATCTAAGACAGGGATTCTCGTCAAGGGAAGCAATTACCTGGAAGCTTTAAATGATGTGAAATACGTAGTCTTTGATAAGACGGGGACGCTAACTAAGGGAGCCTTTAAAGTTACTAGCATTAAACCGGTTGCCGGATATACCAAAGATGAACTCCTGGAATATGCAGCTGCCGCGGAATTGCATTCAACTCATCCGATTGCTGAATCAATCAGAGTTGCCTATGGTAAGGAAATAAATGAAGATCGGTTGGATGGTTACAATGAAATTTCAGGACATGGGATACAAGTAGCAGTTCAAGGAAATGAGGTCTTAGCCGGTAACATTAAGTTGATGAACAAGTTTGGAATAACCTTTGACACTCCTAATGAAGCAGGGACGGTTATTCATGTTGCAATCGAAAAGAAATATGCAGGCTACATTGTTATCGCAGATGAGATTAAAGATGATTCTGCAAAAGCAATACAATCTTTAAAAGAATTAGGTATTAAGAAAACCGTGATGTTAACAGGGGACTCCAAGGTAGTTGGTGATTCTGTAGGAAAACAATTAGGCATAGATGAAGTGCATGCAGAATTACTTCCACAGCACAAAGTGGATGAGATCGAGAAGATAATGCAGAGTAAACCGGCCAAGGAAAAAATTATTTTTGTCGGAGACGGTATTAATGATACCCCCGTGTTAGCCAGAGCCGATGTTGGGATCGCAATGGGGGGGTTAGGGTCAGATGCTGCTATTGAAGCTGCTGATATCGTAATTATGACGGATGAACCATCAAAAATTTCGTCTGCTATTCGGATTGCTAAAAGGACCAGACGAATTGTTTGGCAGAATATCATCTTTGCACTGGGAGTAAAAGCTGCATTTTTGATTTTAGGCGCTTTTGGCTTTGCTACAATGTGGGAAGCAGTATTTTCAGATGTAGGGGTGACGGTGATTGCAGTTCTTAATGCTATGCGCGTATTAAAAGTGAACCAATCGTAGTAGTTTTCACCAAAGAGATTCATTTGAAATGTTAAAAAACTATAAAATTAAAGACCGCGCAAAAATCGATTCGATTTTTGTGCGGTATTTTTTAAGAACTTATAGTGAGACTGGTAGCGTCAAGAAGTTTGTGTAAAAGATTAGAAGTACCTCCCCGGGGTTACGGGTTGAGGGTGTAGGTGTTTCTGGGGGAGGGGGAACCCCGACCCCAGAAACAGGATTCATCAGCTACTTCTCTTCAGGTGCGGGTACATAAGGGTAGGGTAGCGTGCTTCAAATAGCTCATTTAGCTTCTTTTTAACGGTGTCCATCCCAAAGCCTGAGACGACCCGCTGCCCAAACGGTTCATTGTAGTCTAGCATTTCTAGGTACACGATTTTCTCTGCTGCATCCATATTCGTCAAGCTGTTCATCGGTTTAAGGCGCTTGCGGATTTCCTTGTTCATTCGCTCAATGGGATTCGATGTATAGATCGCTTTGCGGATGGGCTCCGGGTACTTGTAGAATGTCAGGAGCGTAGGCAATTGTTTTTCCCATGACTTTGTTTCTTTCGCAGCTTGTTCCACTTGGCTTTGAACGTATCAAAGCAAGCCCGGGCCAACTCCTCATCCCGTGCGGTATACACCATCTTCAGCCCTTCAAGGACATCCGTTTTGTGCTCGATTCGGATTTTGGGAAACGTGGCCCGCACTTTATGCACGACAAATGCTGCACATCCGCCTAAGGGTACGTTTCCTTAAAGGCCGCATCGAGCCCGGGAAGCCTGTCAAACACACCCAACAGTACTTCCTGAGCTCCACGGTTGTACAGGTCTTTTAGGACCTCCCGCCAGCCGTTCGAACTCTCTTGACCACCGATGTAGAACCCGAGGATTTGACGTTGTCCTTCTTCGTCGATGCCCATCGCAAAGTAGACCACTTCGCCAAGGACGGTGCCGCGTTTGAGCTTCACGTACAGTCCATCCAGGTAGATCACGGAGTAGCGCTTGCTCAGCGGTCGTTTCTGCCACTGGTGAATATCGTCAAGGACGGTAGCGGTAATGTTGCTGACCGTCGTAGGAGAGTACTGGCTGCCGAACATACTTTCAAAGAACCGGGCGACGTCCCGCGTCCCCATACCGCTTTTGATCTGGATTACCGCCTCCTCAAGCCACCCGTCCCGGCGTTGTTACGGCTCAAACATCTGCTTTTGGAAGAGACCCTGGCGGTCGCGGGGGACCTCCAGATCCTCCAGGTTGCCGTATTTCGTGTGCAGATTTCGCGTGTAGTATCCGTTGCGGCTTTTGCGTGTACCGCTTCCTCGCTCGTCATGAACACCTGGATTTCAGCACGCATAATGGATTCTATGTTGTCTTTGACAAACTGAGTGACAAGATTTTCAAATAGATTATTTAGCGGGTTTTCGGGTAAAATAGTCATCGAGTAGGGTTCCTCCTAGGTGGTTTCGCAATCCCGAGGATACCCTACTTTTTTGTTGCCTGGCTAGGCTCCAAATACTGGTACACAACTTATTTTACGCCATCGTGAGACTCAGCTTCAGTCCATTTCCAACATAATTAAATGAATATAAATACCTTACTCTATCTGGATTACACTCAGCCGTGGGGAAAATGTTTAGGGAAGATAATAAACGACAACCAGATATAAGAACTTCTATCGAAAAGATTATGGATGATTATGAAGAAAATTTTGAAGTTAGTAAGGTTTGTGAATATACAATTTATTTATCAATTTTGAAGAGAATGGAATCGATTGTAAGAGAGACAGACTCTCAGCGGAGTTATTTAATAAGTGAGTTCTTTCCGGGGGTTAACATTGAGAATGTAGCAGGAAATTAATGTGGATGCTTAGTAGTGATAACACAAAATTAAATGAAACTACTTTAGAACAATTAATATTAATGGATGGGCATACAGAATTTTTACGTTAAATTGAGGAAATTTTAGAAGAAATTAAAAAAGAATTGGACCCTCAGGAATATAAAACTATTGAGAATGACTATGTCATATTGGATAGACCTTTTGATGAAAATTCTATGATTCAAGCTTAAAGTGAATTGATTTTCTACTCCTACAAAGAAAAGAGTTTAAAGAATCAAATGTTTATTTTTACTTTCTAAACACCTCGGGGCTGAAGCTCCCCCTTGGTGTGGTCAGTATTGTTTACTGATCCACATGATAATTTCTACTCCCATGAATTTCACGGATAAGTAAAATTTTTTCATGCGGTACCCTCCTCACAATAGTAGCTAACAGTTAATCATATGATTTCTTTTAGGTTTTATTACTCTTAACCTGACTATAGGGGATACTACGGCGCTGATTTTATTTATGATATAACATCACCTGAACAGAACATTAGTTCTTCTTTTGGCTGTTTAGTGGTATACTGAGATAAAATGTATAGAATAAACTTTTTAAGTTAAATCTAATTCATTACGATACTTAAAAAATCTTAATAACGACTAAAAAAGACAACAATCGACGTATATTGTCTGGTATTATTGGACTATATTACCATACGTGGAGGCGTTGTTATGGATGGAATTATAGACTTCAAAAATTTCAATGATATTAACCTAAACGATCCTTTCTTTGATACATTAAAAGAAGATTATCCTGGATTTGGACAATGGTTTAAGAAGAAGGGGAATGAGTTAGCTCAAGTATTTTATAATGAGTCAGGCAATCTCGAAGCCTTTCTATATATGAAAACTGAGATAGGTCCAATCAATGATGTTCGGCCCGTACTGGATAACGGGTTATGGCTAAAAGTCGGAACCATGAAAGTTAATCCCCATGGGACTAGACTCGGAGAGCGATTCATAAAAAAAATTCTTGATTATGCTATTGTCAAAGATATTAAGAATATTTATGTTACTGTTTTCAGAAAGCATCAAAAATTAGTACAAACTTTTAAAAAATATGGTTTTATTGAAAGCGGGATAAAGTCATCGTCAGCAGGTGAAGAATTAGTATTTACAAAAAATTTAAAAGACATCGTAAATAACACCCTTCATGATTATCCACTGGTCGCATCAAGAAATAAAGCTAAACATTTGTTATCAGTAAAACCTAAATATCATACGAACTTATTCCCTGATTCTATTTTAAATAATGAAAGCTTCGATATCATCTCGGACGTTTCTCATACCAATAGCATACATAAAGTGTATCTCTCATCAATGCCGGGATTAGCTTCTGTTAAAGCTGGAGATCTGTTGGTAATATATAGGACTAAAACTGAAAATACGGTTGCGTGGTACACGTCTGTTGCAACTTCAATTTGTGTAATTGAAGAAGTTAAAAGTCCTCGTGATTTTTCAAGTTTGGAATCATATATGAAGTATTGTAAGAGTTATTCTGTTTTAACGGATTCAGAACTACTAGAATACTGGTATAAAAAAGGGCGAGTTTACATAATCAAAATGACATATAATATTGCATTTAGAAAAAGGCTAAATCGAAAAAGATTAGTTGAAGAAGTCGGATTAGACAAAAATGACTATTGGGGTTGTATAACTCTTTCGGATCAAGAGTTTGAAAAAATACTAACTTTAGGTGATGTTTATGAAAGTCTTATTATCAATTAAACCTGAATATGTAGAAAAAATATTTAACGGAGAAAAAAAATACGAATATAGAAAAGTCATTTTTAAAAAAAATGTAGATACGATTGTTGTATATTCCACGATGCCTGAAGGGCTAATAGTAGGAGAGTTTAAAGTTGATACTATCCTATTCGATAGTCCAGAGTTAATCTGGAATGAAACGAAAAAATTTGCTGGGGTTAGCGCAAAGTTCTTTAAAGAATATTTTGCAAACAGACACGAAGGTTATGCAATTAAGATAATCGACCCAGTGAGATATGAGAAGCCAATTGATCCAAAGCTTGAATTTGATTCCTTCTATGCTCCTCAATCATTTTGTTACATAACATAACAAATATGGTTTATGTGTAAAGAACTGATTGAATGCTTGAAAAGCAAACTTATATTTAATCAAATATAATACTACTTGGTAGAAATAACTTTGACATATAGTCCCTGGCCATATTAGAGCTAGAAATCTCAAAGTTTATTGTGAATATATGTATTGCTGTAGACCTGCGCCAAACGTAGAGTTCTCTTCTTTCTTGTCTCTTCTAAAAGGATTGTTTTGTTTTAAAGACAATTTTAAACTAGTGAATCAGGGCATTCATTAAGTGGAGGTTTTATGATTAATAATTCATTACTGAGTGAATTGGTGACTGAACTGGAACATCGATATATTTATGATTTCATGGAAGATTTTACAGTTTTACGATTGGATGATGAAAGGTTTGAAATTTCCCATAAAGATTTTGATTTTACTCTAAAACTGGATTACTTAAGGCAGGATAAGGTAGGAATCTCTTTTGATGCAGCTCGTGAGATTCTGTATTCATTTAATAAAAAATACATTGAACATGAAAATAAGTTTATAGAAATTTTTGAGGACTGTGGTTTTCTTTTGAAAAAAAATAATTATGCAGAGTTTCTTATAACTTATGATTCTCTCTTTTATGAACATCCAAATTACAATGATAATTTTGATATTGGTGAAAGTGAAATAGAGATTTCAGAGCCAAGTTTATTATACAAATTGTTATTTAATTCTTTTGGAGATGATAAAACATTCATTTCTTGGGAAACCTTGAAAACAATAAAACTTAATAATTTTCCAATTGAAAAGCTAGAGAATTATTTGCAGCAAATCCTGTTTATAATGGCTAAGTATGATGCTCCTGAATTTGAGGGGATCGGAGATCATCCAAGGATTATTCCTTATCAATATCATGGAGAAGACACGATATGGAATGATCCTGGCGAAAGAGAAGAATTTGATGATATTTATATTGAACCTATTAAATATTTAGAGCCAATTGCATTTTTCAACAGGGCAAGAAGTGGAAATGATCCAATGTACTACTATCGTACAATTGAATTTTTTTTCATAATAAATAAAAAATCTAATATTAAACATAGCGTTGAAACTTATAATGAATCACAGGATATGGACAAATTGATTAAAGAGTTAAGCAATATATATGGAATAAAAGAGTTGGATCTTTTAAAGAATCTTCTTAGCAATATATTTGGTGTCGAAGAAGTCATTCACTACGCAAAAGATTGCGAGATTATTGAAAATACTGATATCTCTGCATTCTCAACTTCCTTATATAACTATAGAAATAGTATTGTACACGGAAAAGGAGACACCAAGTTTACTTTGACTGTACCAACTATAGAGGTTTTACATCCGGAATCCAAGGATAGATATTGGACAGAGGTACTCAAAAGGTTGGCTAATCTTGTTATAAAGCAGTTTTGTTTCGAAAAAATTATACTCTAGCTTGAATCAAAAAAAATATAAAATTTTAAATTCATCTTCGAATGAAGAGCAGATGTTTCAAATAACGAAAAAGTAACTTACTGATTTCCTGCGAAATAGTAGAGTGAATTCTTAATTGTAATATCTAATAATTTGTTTGCGAAGATGGAGGACCAAATTATGTTAATAAGGCCTAGACTAAACGATTTTCATGACCTGGCATTTACTCAGCAGGATGTGGATTTTGCAATTCCATTCCTCAATGAAGATATTCCTTTATATTTGGATCCATTTCTTTTATGGAAGTCTCCATCTATGCAAGACAATTCATTACATACGGCAATTTCAAATTCATTTAATCATATAGGGTATCTTTTGAAAAAAGGCCAAGAAAATGAAGCGTTAACAATACTAAAGACATCCTCAGAATGTGCAGAAGTTGGAATGGGATCCTCTTCCAAAAGAAGAGGAGTACGAATAAGCGAGAAGACAGCACTCTCAATTTCATATCTCTTTTCCAATGTTCCTCAAATATCTAAGAATGGATTTACTCATTTTGAAGAAATACAGCTCTACATTGATCAAATATCTAAAGACAGAGTAAGTGATATTGCCTGCAACTTTTTAAAGTCGTTCTTAATCGATTACACAATCCAGCAAAGCGATCGTCACCGAATACCCCTTGAAAAAGTGGAAATTAATAATTTATATGACTACAAAAAGAATCAGTTTGTAGTAGAAAACACATACTTGCCAGTTAACCCTGAAACAAAACAACCCATACTTGTTGTTCCAAAGCGTTGGCTTAGATATATACCATGGATTAATTATGAAGATTATTTTGATGGTTATTTTGTAAAAGAGATTTTATATGAACAAGGTAACATACCTACACGAGTTGAAATTTTAGAATTTAATCGAAAAAACTATGATGTAGTTCAAAACTATGTTAAGCAAAAAGAAAAGACATTAGAGGATTGTAAAAATGACCCCTTGTTTAAGCAGATACCTATAATATCAGCTAAGAGAAAATTAGATTCTATTATCAAATTACCGTCCGGAAAAACAGATAATGCAGATAAAAAATATGAAGATTCTGTCTGTCAACTTATGGCATCAGCACTTTACCCGTATTTGGATTTTGCTGAAACACAGAGCAGGACTGATTCAGGAACTCAAATTAGAGATTTAATTTTTTATAATAATCGATCTTATGATTTTTTGAAAGATATTTATGATGATTATCAAACGAGGCAAATTGTGATGGAATTAAAGAATGTGGCTAAGGTAGAAAGAGACCATGTCAATCAACTTAATCGTTATTTATCTGAATCATTTGGAAGATTTGGAATTCTTATCACAAGAAATCCATTACCCAAACCTATTTTTAAAAACACTATTGATCTTTGGGCTGGTCAAAGGAAATGTATTATCGCATTAACCGATGAGGATTTAAAATTGATGACATCAGTGTACGAAAGTAAACAGCGCCATCCAATTGAAGTAATAAAGAAGAAATACCTAGAATTTAAACGTAGTTGTCCATCCTAAAATATATTAAAGGGGGAATTTGAAAATGAATGTTGATGTTAGTTTTTTTGAAAAAACACAAGCACAATTACAAGGTTTATTTGACGAAATAGGAATTCTATCTAAAAAAAAACCTGATGATGCTATCAATAAATTTAAGCTAAAAATCATTAATCCAATATTGTTTCAAGCTAATGAATTGTTGGATGAAGAATACAAACCATTTTCAGATTTTGATCATTTTGACGAAGAGAGTCTTCCAACTAATAGTGATGTCTTATTAATTTTATCACAATATTTGAATTGTCTAGAAAAACTACGAGCTGATAATATTGTTCAAAATAACATACGCTGGTTTTGGAAAAAGAATGGAGTTAAAACCGATATCCCTACAGCACCACCAAAAAAGATATCTCGGTAAACTTAAGGAGGAGAAATATTTAACATGAAATCACGAAGTGATAGTACAAATTTACCGACTGTCGAAATAGTAGCCAAATTTGAAATGTTGGCACCTATGCTAGAGTCAGCTTTATTTGAAATGCGCGAGTTCTCAAAGAAGAAGCAAGACGGTGTATTGAATCCGTTGAAAGTAAAAATAATTAATAGGTTATTGGTGGATATTAAAGATGTATTAAGCTCAGATAAAAGCACAAACTACCTTGATTTATTGGATGATGAATTATTACCACAAAATAGTGATGCTGTTCTAGTCCTGGGTCAATTTAAAGCAGCAATGGAGCAATTTAAGAATAAATACTTTGGCAATGTTAACGGAACCTATCGCTGGCGAACTGTTGAAAATACTTGATTTATTTTCACATTTATAAGAATGAAATAACTGATGAAGAAAGATATCAATAGGCAGAAGGATATGATGTAAACCAGCATATCGGCATCATGGGCGGCGATAAAATAACGAAGCTACATACGGTCGTCGATGGATTATGAAATCTAAGTATTCTAACTGCTACTAAACAAGACTGTTATGGTCTTGTTTTTTAGTTTTGTTCATAAATTTCGTTGCAAAGTAAATATAAATGAAATGTTTAAAGATACAATATTATGGGGATAATAAGTATAAGAGAATGTAGGGTTTATGGAGGGAATGAGATGGAGTATTTAAACCCTGAAAAAATAATCACGGATATTTCAGCGTTTATTGATGTTCATAACCATACCTTTTTCTTTATTATAGCTCCAACCAAAAAAGGGAAAACTTCTGTTTTAAAAGAGTATGTGATGGAACAAGATTCCACTTGCTATATGACACTGACGGCTAACGCTGCTAGATACCAAAAATTAATTAGTCTAACAATTTTGTGTGCACTGGGTGATAATGTAGGTAATAGGTATTGTTTAGAAGACAATTTGAAACATATTAAAGTGCTAATGAAAAATGAAGGCATCTCTAGTATTATAATCGATGATATTCAAAACCTTATAGGTAGTGATCAAAGGAATTGGTTTTTTAAACTTCTTCACAATCTTGCAAATGAGGCAGATGTTAAATTTATACTGTCAGGCACAGATATTCCTGAATTAGAGGGTTACCTCTCTAGTAATACTACTATAAAAAAGTATGCAATTTAAAATAAGTAGTTAAAATATAAAGAACGTAATTAATTTACTATTATGTAATTCAATTTTTGAATCTGTTAATAAATGCTAATATGGCCAAGGTAACTATGAATATTAGTAACAAAGAGTTTGAACGATCAGACTAAAAACGGCTTTATAAAAGTCATGTAGCACGCCTTCGTCTGCATCGCTGTGGGTGCATTGTATCGAAATGGATGAAACAGGAATTATCATGAATGTACGTGTAATTAGCGTGATGCTAAAACGAATAAATTTTAGCTTTATCAATGCCACGTATTCACTTGCCAACGTCAACGAGTAAGTTCGAGTGTTCTTCAAAAGCAATAAAATCAATCCCCTAATCAATCCCCTCAGTACAATTTCATTCCTCACGTCTAGCAATGCAAATTCACAACATAAAGAAAATATTTTGGAGCAAAATTATTTGGTGCTATTAACCATGAAACGGTTTAAGTTTATCAACGAGAAGAAAAAGTCAACACTGCAGACTTTATTTTTAAAAAAGATAATTTCTTTGCCTATCCTGATGGAAAAAGGGCACTGACTTTGAACGATGGATACATCATGCTACAGAGCTTTTCATATAAATGATTTTATGAAACGAACCAACAACCAACCGGTGGAGATAATAAATTCTCTCCTTATCAGGTTATAAATTTAAAAATAAACCAATCAATTATTTGATTGGTTTATTTTTGTTATGAAGATTAATTGAAAAAATTATATAATGACATAAGTTGTGACTGTAAATTATTAAATAGTAATTTGCGTATTATAGAGCGCATATTGTGAATGTATATTATGCATAATGATGTATAACGCCCAAAAGTACGTTTTCTCGTTTAAAATGGAACAAAAGAAGGGAATTAACTAATGGAGCTGACTTTTCTCATTTAAAATGGAACAGCATTCCTTATTATATAAGGGTTTTCTAGCAGTGAATTCTCAATTAAAATGGAACGTCACATTTGTGATGGATCACCAATGCTGCAAAAATGGCAGTGAAAGCTGCAAAAAGTGAATCACGTTAATTGATAATCATTCCGGATATTCATTGTTGTGAATAAAAATTCATTTGAGAATATTTATGCGTTTAATTTTGATCTATGATTAATTCTTGAGCATATAATGATGCAAAAAAGTCCTGATTAGGGAATTCCTAAGACAGGACTTTTTTGAGTTTAAAAAGTTTTTGGTGTTATCCAGTTTTTTTTTGCTATTTACCTTTTAAGAACAAGTGGTGTCAACTTAAAGGTCTTATTTTAATAAAGTTTTGGAAAAATAGTATCTATTGTTTATCATTAATGTTTCTAATTATAATGTCATAAGAGTGAATTATCGGAGGGGTATCAATGAGGGAGTTAAAAAATATTGAGGAACGAATTTTGGATCGTGCACTTTATCTAATGGGGAAGAATAAAAGCTGTAATATTGCGATTAGGGCAATTGCTAAGGAAGCCAATGTAAACGTGAGCGCTATTAATTATTATTTTAGAAGCAAAGACGAAATGCTTAAACTGGTAAAAGAATTCTACATTGAAAATACCCTTGCCGTATTATCAATACTTCAAAATGAAACCTACAGTGAAAAAGAGAAACTGCTGTTATCTGCAAATGAGATCATGGAATATTCACTGCGTTTTCCCGGTAACAGAGTGATACATACGCATTCCTTAGAATGTGCGGATAATGATGAAACTTCAAAACGAATTATTGATCTATCTCAGGAAATTGGTAACTTGCTCAAAGAATGCTTACGCAATCTTATCCCAGGAGATGAGACAAACTTCAAATTCAAGTATTTAATTTTCACTTCATCTGTTAACTATCCAACGGAATACGAAGGAGTTATGGAAACAGATGGTTTAATCTTGGCCAGCAAAGAAGCTCGTATAGAGTATCTTAAATTATTGATTCATTCGTTGTTTTCTACATAAGAGAGTTCGCGAAAAATTCAAACAATTTGTTTTAAACATATTGTTATAATTCTCTGTCTCAGGTATATTTAAGGTGTCAGTAATCAAGTCGAATTGATTATGTGAAATTTATTACAAAGTTTCGCGCCGTTAAAAAGAATGTGAGGGAGAATGTTTATGACTTATCCTGCTTTGTTCAGTCCTATTAAAATCAGGGGTTTAGAATTGAAAAACCGTATTATCTTTCCGGCCATGGGAACCAAAATGCCTAATGAGGAACGCTTCGTTACTCAGCAGCTTATAGATTACCATGTGGCCAGAGCAGAAGGAGGATGCGGCTTAAATTTCACTGAGGTATGCTCGGTATACGCTCCAGCTTCCCCTAAGAAGTTCCTGGCCATTTCTGAGGATAAATATATCCCGGGTTTACAGCAGCTTACAGATGCAATCCACAATGCAGGCGGCAAGGCAGGAATTCAGCTGTGGCTGGGTGGATTGGCGGTTGCCAGTGATCCCGAGCAGATGATCATTATTCCAAGTCCCGTGCCTGTGCCTGGTACAGAATATACCATACCCGGAGCAGAAATCGAGACATTAAAAGCGGCGGCTAATGCATTTGGAGAAGGGGCGCGGCGGGCAGTGCAAGCTGGCTTTGATGCCATTGAATTTCATGCAGGCCATAACTACACCCCTCATTCATTTCTAAGTCCCTTCTTTAACCGGAGAACCGACGAATATGGGGGAGACCTGCAGAACAGGGCCAGATTCCTGATTGAATGTATTTCGTCTATCCGCCAGAATATACCGGATGATATGCCATTGTTTATGCGTATTGACGCGCACGATGATTATCTGGAAGGCGGACTGAGTATAGAGGATGTTATCGCATTCTGTAATATGTCAAAAGCTGCCGGAGTAGATGCGCTTGACGTTTCGCGTGGCAACTTCTCATCTGCAGCAATAAAATATGAGGTTCCTCCAATTGACCTGCCAAGAGGCTTTAATGTTGATAATGCAGACAGAATTCGTCGGGAAACCGGTATGATAACTGTTGCGGTAGGACGTATTAATACCCCTGGTCAAGCAGAGGAAATCCTGGCGGATGGCAAAGCAGATATGGTGGTTATCGGTCGCGCCCAGCTTGCTGATCCTGAGTTCTGTATGAAGGCCCAATCCGGAAACAGTGATGATATCGTACAGTGTGTCGCTTGCAATCAGGGCTGTTATGACGGATTTGTCTCAAGTGAAGTCCCTTACATTACATGTTTAAGAAACCCGGCTTTGGGGAGAGAATCGGAATACAAACTGATGATGACAGATCATCCCAAGAAGGTTGTGGTTGCTGGTGGCGGAATCGCAGGTTTGGAAGCGGCAATGGTCCTTAAACGCAGAGGACATCAGCCGATTGTATGTGAGGCAACAGGAGCTCTAGGCGGCCAGTTTGCCCTGGCTGGTGAAGCGCCAAGAAAAGAAGAGATGAAAGCAGCAGCTATATCCCGGGGAGAACAAGTAATTAGAGAGGGGATTGAGGTCAGACTGGATAGCCCGGTTACAGAGTCATTGCTGGAAGAGCTTAAACCAGACGAAGTTATTGTGGCCATAGGTGCAGCTCCAATGCAGCTAAATATTCCCGGAAGCCAGTTGACGAAGGTTACAAATTCGCACGATGTACTATCTGGAGAAGCAATGGTTTCCGGAGAAGTCGTTATTATTGGCGGAGGACTGGTTGGTCTTGAGGTTGCAGAATACCTCCATGGTAAGGCTTCTAAGATCACTGTAGTTGAGATGCTGGATAAAGTGGCTAAAGACTTGGGGGAATTACGCTCGATCTGTGTAATGGAAAGCCTTCGTGAATCAGGAGTCCATCTTTTGACCAATACCAAATGCCTTGAAATTAATGAGTATGGCGTAGTCATTGAAAACAAGGGAGAAGTTTCTGAGTATCCATGTGACTCTGTTGTTGTTGCTATCGGGGCAAAGTCACGGAACTATGAGGGGCTCCAGCATTTTTGCAATGAGCGTCAAATCCCTATTCATGTTGTCGGTGATGCATTACGTGCCCGCAGAGCTTTGAACGCCGTCAGCGAAGCGCATGAAGTGGCCAGAATGATTTAAATAAAACTGAAGCAATAATTCATATTAAACTTAAGAACAACTCGAAAACCGGGTTGTTCTTTTAAGCATTTATAATGTATTTTTGAAATAATAAAGGAGCAGACAGGAGCCCGTTATGACAGCACCAAGAGAATGCTTTCCGAAACTTAAATGGTTAAATAGAAGATGGAACAAATGGAGCCTGACTAGAAAGCTTGTTGTATTTTACCTTCCCCTATTTGTGTTGCCTTCTATAATTGGCCTTAGTCTGCTTGCTCAAAATTACAATACAGCGATTCGGGCAAACGCAGAAGCTTACTCAGAGACGATTGCCAAGCTGACGGTTGATAAACTGGAAGCAGCAGTACAATCTTATAATAATGTGAGCCTGCATATTCTGAGTTCGGATGAGGTGGCCCGCACTCTTGCTGTTCCAGTTCATAATGAATTCGAGAAGCTGGGCCTGCAGCAGCAGCTGGAGAAAAGTGTATTGCCGATCATTGGCGGCTTGGATGATAAACGGATCATTGGATGTGTATTTGTAACAGATGAGAGCACATATATTATTGGTCAGGATAGTCAAGAGCCACTGGACAGGCAGGACTTGGCGGAGATCATTAACGCAAATGGGGCAGCTTACTGGGCTACTGTGAAGAGCAAATCTTCTGACTCTGGAAATATAGGCGCATTCAGACTTGGCCGTATTATAAAAGATGATAATTTCCGTCCAATAGGCACCTTCTACCTTGTAGTTTCATCAGACGTATTTAGGGAGGTTCTTCATTCTGCTTTGGCAGGCTCCAGCACATCTTTTAAGCTGGCAGACTATCAGCAAGAGGTACTCCTGACAGAACCGAAAATCCAGGACAATCAAATTACAGATGCACTACGGCTAAAAAAGACGCTTTCACTTAATGGTTGGACATTAACAGCAGAATACGCCCTGAACACTCTGTATGCTACTGTTTACCGAATGAGCATTTTTGCTTCTTGGCTGGCTGGCGGTTGTCTGCTTCTTGGCTTAGCTGCTTCCTATTTGATCCGTACAGACATTGTCATCCCAATGGCAAAACTTCTGGCAAATATGAGAAGAGGGATACGCGGGGAGCAACCGAATGCGTTATCAAAATTTAAAGGTGCACGGGAGATTATGCAGCTAAACGACACCTTTATATCGGTGATGTATGAAATTTATAATTTGGTGGCCGAAGTCAGGAAGGGTGAGGAGCGTAAACGGAAGGTCCAGTTAAAAGTACTTCAAAATCAACTCTCGCCTCATTTCATGTATAATACGCTTAATTCCATACGCTGGATGGCCATGATACGAAAACAGGATCATATTAGAGAAATGGTTGATGCATTGAGCAACTTGCTGCGATATTCAATCAGGGATACTGACGAGCTTGTTACCCTGGAAAACGAAGTAAACATCATGCGTGAATTTGTTAAAATTCAGCAGGTGAGGTATCAGAATTTTGTCTTCAAGGTTGAACTGGATGATACGGTTGCGCAGTGCAGACTGTTAAAGTTTCTGATTCAGCCTCTGCTTGAAAATGCTATTGTTCATGGCCTTTCCTCCATCAATCATTCCGGAGAGATACACCTTGAAGCCCGGAAAGAGGAGGGGATGCTTCTCATCAGAATTTGGGATAACGGCAGCGGCATAGAACCTGAGCGGTTAGAACAAATTCATGAGCTCCTGAATAGCGGAAATAGCAACCATATAGGGCTGTTGAGTGTAAAAGAGAGAATTGAGATATTCTACGGACCGCAACATGGAATGGAGATTTCAAGCCTGGCGGGTACTGGAACAACAGTAGATCTTAGACTGCCAATTATGGGAGAAGGGGGAGGGACGTATGATTAAGCTGGCTATTGTTGACGATGAGTCTCTCGTTCGGGTTGGATTCCAGACCATAATTGACTGGCAGGCGTTTGGCTATGAGCTGCATGGAGTATACCGGAACGGAAAAGAGGCTTGGGAAGCCTTTTGTCAGAACGGAACCCCGGATGTTCTGCTGACAGATATACGCATGCCTGAAATGGATGGTTTGGAATTGATCCGTCACATCAGGCAGGCTGACATGGACATGATTATTCTGGTTCTGAGCAGCTATGAAGAATTTGAATACACACGTAAATCCATACAACTGGGCGTCCAGGATTACATCCCCAAGCATCTTTTTGATCCCGAAGAATTGATTGCTACCCTATCCCGATTAACCGATAAAAAAAAGAATGCCGTACAAGAGCAGATGCAACGGAGCCATTCTAATGCCTTAGACGAGGAGAAGCAGCGTTTAATGACACACTCGAGAATGCTTCCGGGGATTATTGCACCTGCTGTTGTTATGGATCCGGTAAACTATCCTATACTCTCAGAAATGTTGAAGCATACATCTTCAGTCAGATGGGTTACGATCCATTCTTGGCTAGTGAATCACTCAGATCATGCTTCGGATCAATCCGCACTGGGTTTTCTGCTTCAGGATCTTATGAACAAGACGGTATATGCTGTCCCTCTTGGTGTTGACCGGGGCAGTTTTCATGGATTGCTCTTCTGTGATGAACAGGGACAGGAAGAGATTCTGATGCTGACCGGACTGGTAAAAGAATGGATAGATACAGTCAAACAGAATCTGGCGATTACAGTTGTGGCTGGCCTATCCGAGAGCCGAAGCTTCCAAGAATGCAAGATGCTAAGAAATCAAGCCGAGCAGATGTTTGAGTGTTCTTTTTTTAAGGGACCGGGATTGTACCGCTTCGAATTGGAAAGAGATCCTGATCCGGAGCCTATAGAGTTACAGCTTCAGCAGTGGCAGCAGCAGTTCGCAATTTTGATGAAACAAGCCTCATACACTGAATTTAAGAAATGGCTGGACGTTGTTGGAGAGGAGCTGAGCAGACTTCATTCTCCTGACACGGCCTTCCGACTGATTCAGTGGATGCTGAAAGTATATCTGAATGATCGCATGGACAATAATTTGCTGAGTGGGATAGACGAAGTAAGTGCAGTTCCGTCTCCATTTTTTTCGAAAGGGCACTTCCTTACATGGAATGACTTGAAGAATTCCTTTTTGGAAACGGTTGAACATTTGGAAGCCTCAGCCGGATCAAAACCTGGCCGTCATCCATGGCTTGAACCAGTATTTGTGTATGTTAAAGAACATTTTGCGGATAGTATCCGGCTTGAAGAAGCTGCAAAAATGGTTAATTTGAATATACACTATTTCAGCCACCGGTTCAGCCAGGAAATGGGGATGACTTTTCTGGAGTATGTTACGCAGATCCGTATACGCAAGTCGATGCAGTTAATAAGAGAGTTTCAGCTGTCAGCTGAGGAAGTGGCTTCCCGGGTAGGGTATCCCAACTCTAATTATTTCGTAAAGGTATTCAAGAAGGTAACGGGAATGACAGTATCTGAATTTAAAAGTTCTCAGGTATCCAAACTAAATTAATGGAATGATCAACAAATAATATGGAACGCTATTTAACCGGAGCATAATGTTCCGGTTTTTTGTGCTACTGTGAATTCGAATAAGCCAATAAAGTGGCATCATAAACAAAAACCTGTTCATGGTTCCTTACTATTTTGTGAACTATGATTATTACAGGCAATATATAACGCAAGACATGAAGGGAGAAAGAATCGATGACAAAGGGGAAAACAAAAAAAGCACTTCTTGTGGCTACGGGAGCTTCTGTATTGCTTTTAGCTGCATGTGGAAACAACACCGAGAACCCGGCATCTAGCAACGGGAACAGTGCTGATACCGGCAAGCAGGTTGAATTAACCGTTTGGGGCGATCAGGCCAATCAATCCTCATTTGAATCTGCATTTACCGCAATTAATAAGGCATTTGAAGACGAGCATCCGAACATTAAATTAAATTATCAATTTTCGGGAACAGAAACAGCAATTGATACGGCTGTCAAAAGTAATTCTTTACCGGATGTATTCTTTGTACAGGGTAACAAAACCCCGAAGATGAAGCTCTACGTTGAGAGTGGAGCACTGCTTCCGCTTGACAGTTATGAAATGGATACAAGCCGGTATGGAGAAGATGCCTTGGAGTATGCGATGGTTGAGGGTAAGCTGTACGCTGCTCCGCCTGCCTTTATGGATTCGCAGCTGATCTTTTATAACAAAGATATCTTTGAAAAAGAAGGAGTAACGGTACCTGCGACCTTTGATGAGTTCATCACACTGGCCGCAACTCTCAAGGACAAAGGAATCACTCCTTTCAGCGTGCCGGGTAAAGCGGAGTTTGAACGGGCGTGGCTTGCTTTTGCCATGATGCCGTCAACTGCAGAAGAAGCATTGAACAAAATAAAAGAAGGAACAGGTTCATTTAACGATCCAGACATTATTAAAACATTCCAGACGATCAGGGATTTCGCGGATAAGGGATATTTCACCAAGGATTTGGCGTCAGTGGACAATGCCGGCGCGCAACTGGCTTTTACTAACGGAAAATCAGCGATGATTGCAGACGGAACCTGGAACGATCCGACATTTGTCGGAGCAGGGGTGAATCTGGGCAGATTCTATATTCCAACAGCTTCAGGTGAGCGTATCGCTCCGCAAAGCTTTAGCAATGCAACTACTTACGCTGTATCCGCTGCAACTGAACATCCGGCAGAAGCGGCTGAATACGTTAAATTCCTGTCCGGCCAAAAGGCACAGCAGCTGTTTGAGGATGAAACCGGCGCCGTGCCTGCACTGCAGGACATCACACCGAGAGACGAAGGGGTTAAGGAGCTAAGTGCCTTTGATTCACTGGGTCATAATATTTATTCCGTTCTGACAGATGTCTCAACAGAAGAGGTTAAGCTGACCGACATTTTCTTGCAACAGGTAATCCCTATGCTGCTGACTTCCCAAATTGACGGGCAACAAGCTGCAGATATGTTAGAGGAAGCGCTGCTCCGTACGAAATAAAGAGATATTTTTATTGGACGGTTGAGCATAGCAGCTTAACCGTCCAGATAATTTGGAGGAGATTATCTATGTTGCAGTGGTTTGGTAAGAAGCCGTACCTGTGGTTCATTCTGCCTGGTTTCATTCTGTATTCGATTTTTGTTATATACCCGATTTTTTCTGCGGCACAGCTCAGCCTGTTCCATTCTAACGGTTTTGGTGCGAAGGTGTTCGTAGGCTTCGATAATTATATTGAACTCTTTACTAACTCGGAATTAAAACGTCAATTTTTAAATGCGCTTAAAAATAATGTTATTTTAGTTGTGCTTAATGTCGGACTCCTAATTCCTGTCCAGTTATATTTTGCCTACGTGATCTATACCCGTGTCAAAGGCTATCGAATTTTTCAAACCATGATCTTTGCACCGCAATTTATTACCACCAGTGTTATTGTCTTCCTGGCCACACTTGTTTTTGATCAGAATATCGGTATTTTCAATGAACTGCTTAATATCATCGGGCTGGGCGAGTATGCCCGGAACTGGCTTGGAATACCAGGGTATGAAGTCATTACGTTGTTCATTATTAATGCCTGGGCCGGGGTCGGCTTCAGTATGATCTATTTCGTAGCTGCCATGAAGATGCTGTCAGATGAGGTCATGGAAGCTTCTTATTTGGACGGAGCCGGATACTGGAGACGTTTCTTCTCGGTTATAATTCCGCAGATTCGCTCCAGTATCGTGAATATAGCTATGATCAGCTACATTGCTGCTATGACATTGTTTGATTTCAGCTATCTGCTGGGTGGTGTAAGCGGAGGAATTAATAATTCGATGGATGTTATGACATTGTTCTTCTACAGAATTACATTCGGAACAAACGGCGCCATGGGAGGCTCGGTCAGTACAAACTCTGTTGGAATGGGAACTACGATTGCGTGCGTTATGTTTGCCATAATCTTCGTTGTCGCTCTAATCCAGCTTAGACTAACGTATAAGGAGGAGAACTGATTATGGCTGACATCAAAAAGTTATATGTAACCAAGCTGATTCTGTGGATATATTCATCCTTTACAATACTTATCCTCGGTTATCTGATCTGGAATTCATTCCGTACCAAGCAAGACGTACTGTCAAATACGCTTGGATGGCCGAAGTCGTTTACCCTGGATTCATATATTAAAATTTTTCGTGACGAGCATTTCGGCATCAACATCTGGAACAGTGTGTTTATACTCATCATGACAATTCTGATCATCGTTGCACTGGCTTCTATGGTTGCTTATGGTTTGGGGCGTTATTCCTTTAAATTTAAACAAGGTGTAATGCTGTATTTTTTGGTTGGCCTTATGTTTCCAGTGCAGCTTGGGGTTGTTCCCGTATTCTTGATTATCAAGAAATTAGGCCTCATCAATTCACCTTGGAGCGTAATTCTGGTACTATCCGCCGGCATCTCGATGGCAGTACTGATGCTCTCTAATTTTTTTGCCGGTTTGCCGAATGCGCTTGCGGAGTCCGCACGCATAGATGGTGCCGGGGAATGGAAGGTGTTTTATCGCATAATGTTTCCTTTGGCCTCGCCGGTCATTGTCAGCTTATGCATTGTACTGTCCGTTAACATCTGGAACCAGTTCTTCCTGCCGCTGATAATGCTTCAAGACGATTCGGTTAAGACTATCCCGCTCGCCGTTATAAAATATACATCTAACATTCTGCTCAACATGGACAAAGCACTGGCAACTTCTGTAATGGCAACTATTCCGGTACTCATTTTGTTCTTTATCTTTTCGGAACGGATTATCTCAGGGGTAGCTTCAGGGAGTGTGAAAGAATAAATTAACATTATACAGGAGGTAAGCAATGCGTCCAAAATGGGAAGAAGAGGCAAGTTGGATATGGTATCCTGAATGGAAAACGGAAGACGAGAGCGAGGCGGGCAGGTTTGTTTATTTCCGCAAAGTATTTGAGGTTAAACAGGGTTCGTATACCTGTCCTCTTCGTATTTCGGCTGACAGCCGTTACCGCCTTTTTGTAAACGGCGTTTCTGTAAGCCGCGGTCCTTGCAAAGGAGACCGTTTCACATGGTACTATGAGGAAGTTGAAATCGGAGAATATCTGACTGAGGGGACTAATGTAATAGCCGTTCAGGTTCTCCGGTTGCCCTATGAGGGAGGAGGGAATGCTTCTGTATGGAGAACGCGTTTACCTGGTCTTTATGTTCACGCAGCAATTCTTGATGAGCAGAATAAGGTAATCATTAATTCACATACAGACGCTTCCTGGCAGTGTATGAAGGATGAATCCATTTCATTATCTCAAGGTGTATACACACAATTTCTTGGTATTACTGAAACTGTTAACGGGTCCATAAGGCCCTTCGGTTGGACCGGGGCAGCTTATCGATCGGAGCAGTGGGAAGAGGCTGCAGTATACCAGTTTGACATCGTGCATGGAGGGCTTAAGCCTTGGGAGCTAAGGGAACGTCCAATTCCACACCTCTATGAAGCAGAGAGACGGTTTACCGGAGTCAGCCGGCTTGCGGCAGAAGCTGGCGAACTGGACTGGCAGGGGCTAATAACGAACGACCAACCACTCTTAATTGAACCGGGTAAAAGCATTTCGATAGACTTCGATGCCGGTGAGTTAACTACGGGTTATCTGGAGCTGGTAATGAGCGGGGGACAAGGCAGTAATATACGGCTGATTTGTGCCGAATGTTACGAGAAACCGCCTATTATTGTGCCTTGGATTCGGGATAAAGGAATTAGGACGGACAGCGTTAACGGAGATTTATATGGGGATGTGGATATCTATCGGCCTGCAGGCAGCATTCAGCCATTTGAATGTTACGAGCCATTTTGGTTCCGGACGTTCCGCTATGTCAGATTAGAAATGGAGACCGGTGATGAAGGTATGGTTCTTCATCGATTTGCCTACCGGGAAACGGGCTATCCGCTTAACGTTGCGGCTGCGTATACTTCCTCTGATCCGCAGGAGACTGACTTGTGGGATATCAGTGTCAGGACACTCAAGCGCTGCATGCATGAAACCTACGAAGATTGTCCGTACTACGAGCAGCTGCAATATGTCATGGATACACGATCTCAAATCCAGTTCACCTATCTTGTATCCGGTGATGACCGGATGGCACGACGAACCTTATACGATTTTTACAGCTCATTGCTTCCGGAGGGGTTAACACAATCCCGTTATCCATCCGTTGAATCACAGGTTATCCCGGGATTCTCTCTATACTGGATCCTTATGCTGCATGATCATATGATGTTTGCCGGAGACCGTGCGCTCATCGAAAGATACCTCCCGGGGGTAGAAGCTGTACTGGGTTACTTCCATCGAACGATTGATGAGAGAGGTCTGGTCGGCACTATGAATCCAAGATACTGGTCTTTTGTTGACTGGGCTGAAGAATGGAGAGAGGATTACGGCGTTCCTGGAGCAGCCAAGCAAGGCGCTCTGACAGTCTATTGTCTGATGTATACGTATGCTTTGCAGAAAGCAGCTGAACTGGCAGCTTATGCCGGCAAATCTGGCATTGCCGAAGAATACCGGACCCGTGCTGTTCAAATGCAGACCGCGGTAAAGGAGCACTGCAGCTCATTAACTTATCCCGGCTGTCTGACTGATGGCCCCGGGGTCGAGGCATACAGCCAGCATACGCAGATTTGGGCAGTTCTAAGCGGAACTATGTCAGGGGAGAGAGCACAGCAGGCGATGAAGTTATCAATAGAGAATCCTGATTTTGTGCCCTGTTCCTTTGCAATGGCCATCTATCTGTTCCGTGCTCTTGCTGTAGTCGGCTTATATGACAAAGTACATGACTTACTGGCACCTTGGCGTCAGATGGCAAGCGACGGTTTAACAACATGGATGGAGGATACGGTCAGCAAACGCAGTGATGCTCATGCATGGGGTTCAGTTCCAATATACGAGTATGCAACAGAGACACTCGGAGTTCAAATTGTTGCTCCCGGATGCGAAGAGATTCGGATCCGTCCAAGAATCGGGAGGCTTAAGCGGGCGGAAGGCTGTGTAATGACATCCAAGGGAATCGTCTCTGTAGAATGGAAGCTAATTGATTCGTCTTTCTGCTTCATTGCATCTTGGCCTAAGCAGATTTCCTGCACAATAATATTGCCGGATGGACAAACTGTCAGAGGAGAAAATAGTGGATATTACAGTACTATCATCAGCAGACAAAATTTGTACGGACATAACTGATCTAAAAAGATGACGATCATTAGAGTGAAATCGAATATGTAGAATAAATAACGGAGACTTTCTGAATTGGAATCATTCAGGAAGTCTTCTTTATAATGTAATAACTATTCTAAAAAAATCGAAGTGCATACAAAAATGATAAGGAACATTAATGAAGAGTTGCAAAATCGGAAATGTATTCTGCAAATTAACGATGCAATACAAAAGTTCTAAAAAAGGTATCAAATTACCATATAATTCGAAGGAATTGATTTATTCTAAAAAAGTAAGCGATATCATTGGATTTGAATACCATTGGAGGAGAGCACATGGAGCGTAATATACAAGAAATTATCAGTCAAATGACCTTGGAAGAAAAAGCAGCAATCTGCTCTGGACAAGATTTCTGGAACACCATACCCATCGAGCGTCTTGGAATACCTTCAATTATGATGACAGATGGCCCCCATGGACTTCGGAAGCAAGAAGGAGAGGTTGACCACCTTGGCTTGAACCAAAGTATTCCTGCCACCTGCTATCCTACCGGAAGCGGCCTTGCCTCCTCTTGGAATACCGGGCTCGCGGAGAAAATGGGCTCTATGATTGGACTTGAAGCGTCAGCTGCGGATGTATCGATTGTTCTGGGACCGGGAGTGAACATTAAGCGCTCCCCATTATGTGGCCGGAACTTTGAATATTTATCAGAAGACCCGTATTTATCAGGAACGCTGGCAGCCAGTTATATACAAGGTGTACAGAGTCAGGGCGTTGGAACCTCCATTAAGCATTTTGCCGTAAACAATCAGGAATATAAAAGAATGTCTGTCGACGCCCAGGTGGACGAACGAACCTTGCGGGAGATTTATCTCGCCAGCTTTGAATATGCCATTAAACAAGGCCAGCCATGGACGGTCATGGCTGCGTACAACAAAGTGAATGGGGAGTATTGTTCTGAGAACACCCGTTTATTAACAAATATCCTCCGTGAAGAATGGGGCTTTGAGGGTGCAGTGATCTCGGACTGGGGAGCCGTCAACGAGCGGGACCTGGGCGTTGCTGCCGGTATGGATCTTGAAATGCCATCCAGTAACGGAGTCGGCAGCAAGAAGATCATTGATGCTGTCCAATCCGGCAGACTGAGTGAAGCTGCGCTGGATCAGTCTGTAGACAGAATTTTAACGCTTATCTTCAAAGCTATCGACAACCGGAAAGAGAAGGGTACCGTTGATCATGAGGTCCAACATCTTAAGGCCCGCGAAATTGCCGGAGAATGTATGGTATTGCTCAAGAATGAAGGGGATATCCTTCCTATCGGAATTAAGGATTCAGTTGCGGTTATCGGTGCTTTTGCCCGGAAGCCGCGTTACCAGGGTGGGGGAAGCTCCCACATTCTTCCTACAAGGCTTGATACGGTATATGAAGAATTGGTTAAGATTGCCGGAGCAGATGCCCGTATAAGGTATGCGGCCGGCTATCCGCTGGATACCGATACGATCGACGAAGAGCTTATTCAGGAGGCGGTAGAAGCGGCGAGACAGTCGCAGGTTGCCGTGATTGTTGCCGGTCTGCCTGAACGTTATGAATCGGAAGGGTTTGACCGCAAACATCTTCAGTTGCCGGATAACCAGCGGCGGCTGATTGAAGCTGTTGCTGCGGAACAAGCCAATGTTGTAGTTGTACTCAGTAACGGAGGACCGCTTGAAATGCCTTGGCTGGATAACGTTAAGGCTGTGCTCGAGGCGTATTTAGGCGGACAGGCCTCCGGAGGAGCCGTAGCTGATCTGCTCTATGGGCTTGTCAATCCGAGCGGCAAACTGGCTGAGACCTTCCCTAAAAAGCTAATTCACAACCCGTCCTACTTGAACTTCCCGGGGGATGGGGAGACAGCGGAATACAGAGAAGGCATATTCGTCGGCTACCGCCACTACGACACCAGAGATGTTGAACCGCTATTTCCCTTCGGCTTCGGCTTAAGCTATACGCAGTATGAGTATACCGGTCTTCAGCTCAGTCATAAAACAATTCAGGACACAGACCGTTTGAACGTCACAGCAAAAATTCGGAACATTGGACGTATGGCTGGAAAAGAGGTCATTCAGTTATATGTACGTGATATTGAATCAACACTCCCCCGCCCAAGCAAGGAGTTAAAAGGCTATGCCAAGGTTTCGCTTCAACCTGGAGAAGAGACAACCGTGCAATTCGAGCTGGATAAACGATCCTTTGCGTATTACGATACCAAACATCAGGATTGGATTGTTGAAACGGGGGAATTCGAAATTCTCATCGGCAGCTCTTCCAGAAATATCGAACTTAGAGACACGGTAGCAGTGGAATCGAGTACTGTTCTGATCCAAACCATCACAAGGCATTCTACCTTTGCGGACCTGCTTCAACATCCCCTTGGCGCTTCAATTATGGAAGCAATAGGACAACATGAAGCTACAGACAATACTCTTGGTGAAGGGATGGACGAATTAATTCTGAACACCTCTTTGCATAACGCGTCCATGATGAGTAACGGGCTATTCACTGAAGAGACACTTCAGAGCATTCTTGCCGCTGTGAATAACTAATTCAAGTATAAGTCCAATAAGCCCGGTTCTACCGGGCTTATTGGCTTAAGTGTTGTGTTTGCTGATACTGTTTCGGTGTTAGACCCGTATGCTTTTTGAAAATTTTAGTAAAGTAGCTCTGATCAGAAAAGCTCAGTAGTGATCCGATTTCGGACAGAGGTGTATCCGAGAACATAATCATATTTTTGGCTTCTTCGATTTTAATCTGCTGGATATACTCGTTAACCGGCACACCTGTCTCCTTCTTAAATATAACCGACAGATAATTCGGGCTGATTCCGGCATGATCGGCAATGGACTCATGTGTGATCCTGGAGAATCGCTGGTCATAAATATAATTTTTGCAAAGGGTAACGGTTTTAGAATACCGGGCGTCCTTAACCTGAGCTACTTTTTCGGTCAACGTAAAAAATGCAACTAAACATAACTGATCAATTTCTTTATCCGTCCGCAAATCCTCCAGGCGTTGAATGTACAGATCGCTTACCGAAAAGGCAATTTCTGAATGAAGCCCTCCCTCTATCGCAGCTCTGGCAGCTAGAGCAATGCCTATAATGGCAAGATTTTTTTTGGAGCGGATGTGGCTGGATCTGGATAGAATCCCCGTATTTTCCTTACCAAGTTGCGTGAAATGCTTAAGCGCTTCGGTTTGGCCTTCTCTAATAATCGTTAACAATTTCTTTTCTTGAAGAGGATCATGATGAGGTGTCAATTCATCGTTTTTTTCAGAACGGAGGGTATCTGGCATCTTGTCTTCGTCAACCTGCACTTCCTGTTGTTGATCTTGTATTCTGTCGGCTGCAATTAGCTCGCCATGAAACATTTGATAGATCAGAACGGCAATGTTCACCAGCCTCTCGTAGGTAATGACAGGAAGAGACTGATAATAGTGAAAGACTTGCTCCCGGTTGGCGAAGAGATTCGTATCGTTGATTAGCCCGTTTATTTTATGTTCGAATAGTGTGAAGGGCAAGGAGGGGCCGACAATAATGGTTCCTTCAAAACCCTGGTTACTCACCACACTCATGGATATGTAATTTTCAAAAAAGAGCGTTTTTCTAATGACAGGGCTCTCTCTACAAATAGCAGGATCTAATTCCAAAACATTAAAGAATAATTGTTTATCGTTTCCATATAGAGGATTTAAGATCCGATCATCCAAGCATTCAACAAGGACGTCACCGGCAGGGTCAATAAAAAACACGGACATCTCAAAAAGCCCGGATATGAGCTTGCAATTGCTTTCAACACTTTGCTCCATATAAGTCTCCTTAATGTATACAAAAGTATTAAAGTTCTAAATTTACAATCATAATACCATAATAATCACTGCTATTTCATTACAATAACATTAGTAAGCGGTATCATAAAATTTCCGGACTTATTTGAAAGGTGGATACAGATGGAGTTAAAGAATCTTCGCATTGAATACATGGACAATCCTCTTGGCTTGGATATAACAAACCCGCGCTTCTCCTGGCATTTAGTTTCTTCAGGGCAAGGAGTCATGCAGGCTGCATATCAGATTGCTGTTACCACGGATACGCAAGAGGTTTGGAATTCAGGTAAGGTGGAGGCGGACACTTCAATTCTGGTAGAGTATGCGGGACTTCCGCTTCAGGCCTCTACTTTGTATCAGATTCATGTCACCGTTTGGGATAATCAAGGCAATCAGGCAAGCATTGCAGGCCATTTCGAAACAGGTCTTCTGAAGGGAAGTAACTTTACAGCAGATTGGATTACGCATACCTTCCCGGATGATGAAACTGCACCTCCCGTTTTCCAAAAGCTCTTTACTGTGGAAAAGGATATACTGTCAGCCCGTGTCTATGCATCCTCATTAGGAGTTTATGAAATTTCTATTAATGGGAATCGGGTAGGGGATCATTATTTTGCTCCTGGCTGGACTAATTACAATGAGCGATTGCAATATCAGACCTATAACTTAGACGGATTACTGGAGCAGCAAAATAAAATAGAGATTACAGTTGGAAATGGATGGTATAAGGGGATCTTTGGTTTCACCTGTACGCCGAATCATTACGGGGACAGAGTGGCCACTATCGCCGAACTGCACATCGTCTATACAGACGGATCGAAAGAAGTGATTGTGACAGATGACAGCTGGAAGGTGACGAAGGGACCGATCCGCTCCAGCGAAATCTATATGGGAGAGACCTACGACTCCTGTTATGTGGACGATACTCTGTATGATGTGGTCCCTTTCTCGTATAATAATGAGCGTCTTGTCGCCCAGGAAAGTGAACCGGTCAGCATTACCAGAAGGCTGTCCGCAGTGAAGTTCTTTACAACACCCAAGGGAGAGCAGGTTATTGATTTCGGACAGATTCTGACCGGATTTGTAGAGCTGCAGATTACCGGGCGTGAGGGCCAGGTCATTACCATCCGGCATGCCGAGGTACTCGATAAAGAAGGGAACTTGTACCCTGAGACGTTGCGGCAAGCTATATCTGTTGACCGTTTTATTTGTAACGGGAAAGAACAAATCTTCCGGCCGCATTTTACTTTTCATGGGTTCCGTTACATCGCGGTAGAAGGATTAGAGATCATTCAGCCGGAGCTGTTCACCGCCTGCGTGCTGCATTCACATCTGGAGGAAACAGGCAGCTTGACAACCTCCAATGAAATGGTTAATCAGTTATTTAGTAATATTCAATGGAGCCAGCGCGGTAATTTCCTTGATATTCCCACAGACTGCCCGCAAAGAGATGAACGTCTTGGCTGGACAGGCGATGCTCAGGTGTTTGCCGGAACGGCTGCCTTTAACATGAATGTGGCCACCTTCTTTACGAAATGGCTGCGTGACCTTGCTTCTGAGCAAACTGAAGAATATGGGGTTCCACATGTAATTCCTAATATTCTTGGGAATCAGGAGGGGGCTGCTGCTTGGAGCGATGCTGCAGTTATTATTCCCTGGGTAATGTATCAAATGTATGGTGACCTCAAGCTGCTAGAGCAACAGTATGACAGCATGAAGGGATGGGTTGATTATATTACCGTACGTTGTGGTGTTAATGGGCTTTGGCAGACGGGATTTCAATACGGAGACTGGCTCGGACTAGATAAGGAAGAGATTAGTAATGAGAGAACCGGGGCTACGGATGTTTATCTAGTGGCTAATGCTTATTATGCTTACTCCACAGAACTGGTTGCCAAGACTGCCAAGTTGCTAAATAAATCTGATGATGCCTCCAAATACGAAACTCTTTATAGCCAGATCAAATCAGCCTTCCAGGAAGAGTATATTTCCGCAACTGGCAGGTTAGTCAGCGAAACTCAAACGGCTTGCGTATTAGCTCTTCATTTCAATCTGGTGGATGACAAGCACAGAGAGAGAATCCGCAAAACCCTGGAGTCAAATATTGCCCAGCATAAGAATCACCTTACCACCGGCTTTGTAGGCACTCCATATCTGTGTCATGTATTATCTGAGAATCAAATGCATGAGCTTGCAGGTATCTTGTTCCTGAAAGAAGATTTTCCGTCCTGGCTGTACGCAGTTAAGAAGGGAGCTACAACCATCTGGGAACGGTGGAACTCCATTCTCCCGAATGGAGATTTCGATACATCAGGCATGAACTCTTTAAATCATTATGCGTATGGTTCGATTGGAGAATGGATGTACAGGAAGCTGGCTGGTATTAATCAAATCGAACCCGGATTTAAGAAGATTCTGATACATCCTCAGTTCATAAAGGGGATAAGTGTGGTAGAAGCTAGCTATCATTCGGTATATGGAGAAATCAAGAGCTCATGGTCTTGCAGGAATGGAGAAATTATCGTCAATGTGACGATCCCTGCCAATACTACTGCGGTCATTAAACTGCCTGAGCAAGAAGACCCGATTGAAGTCGGTTCTGGAGATTACTGCTTTAGATATCCTACACAAACCAACCTGGACATAGAGCGGTTTACCTTGGACTCCACGCTTAAGGAAGTAATCGAAGAGCCGATAGCTCTTCAGATTATTGAAGAACATGCACCCGGTATGCTGGACCATCCAATGATTCAATATGCGTATGATTTTTCTATAAGCGAATTGTTGACCAATACCCCTGAGGAAACTGGAGAGTTGTTTAAGCTGCTTCTTAAAACTTTGAATAACCCAAAAGAGCAGGAGACGATTTCTTAAAACAAGAAGGCGTTGCAGAATAACTGCAATGCCTTTTTTGTCTAGGAGTGAATTGGTAATCATCAAAATGGAAGCGCTTTTAAAATATTATGAGGAATACAATCAGATTACTAAAATTGAAATCAAGATACCATAATTAATCATAATTGCAGACTAAAATAATGTAGAAAGCGGTAACATGAAGCGACAGAACAGGGAGGAAGAAAAAATGAAAGCAGAACAGGATCTTTACACTCCACCAGTTGTAAGACCAAGCAAGAAGACCAAAGAATTGGGTACTGACGCCCAAGGCATTCAAAAAACAATGAGGCTTCATCATTATTTAGGTGACGGTGCAGCACAAATTGCGCTTAACTCCATTAACGGATTAATTGGCATGTTAACTTATTTTTATACCGACAAGGTAGGTATTGCAGCAGCAACGGTAGGTACCATTATGCTGATCACAAAGTTTATTAATGCAATAGCGGACTTACTAATGGGAAGAGTAGTGGATGTAACAAAATCTAAGTACGGGAAAGCTCGGCCTTGGATTCTGTGGATGGCTCTTCCGGCTCTTGCAGCAATAATTTTGCTGTTTACTGTACCGGCTGAAGCATCTTCCAATGTGAAAACAATCTATGCCCTGGCTACAGTAGTATTCGCTTCTGCTATAGTATACACAGGTATAGCAATCCCTTTTGGTAGCTTAATGGCCATTCGCACTAAAAGCACAGAAGAACGCGGAAAAATGGGCCTTACTCGTACAATCTTCGGATATATTATTGGGATGATAATATCCATTGTATTAATCCCGGTTACCAATATTCTAGGTGGGGATCAGATGGCCTGGGTTACGGTTGCAGTTGTACTTGGAGTAGTATCTTCTATTGCCCTGGTTATGACTTTTCTTGCCTCAAAAGAGAACAATACTGGTGTGAATTTGGTTGAAAGCGATAACGTTCCTTTCTGGGAAAGTATCAAGCTCCTGTTCAAGAACAAATATTGGGTCATTATGTTGTTCGCTCAATTATTTATCAATATGATGTATACGCTTAACGGGTCAACAGGGATATATTACACCAAATACATTTTGGGTAACGAGGATCTAATAGGAATAATGGGTGCGATTGGTTTGATTCCGGTATTTTTGGGTTTCGTTCTCGTTGGGCCAATGATTAAAAAGTTCGGTCTTTCAAAAACAGCACGTATTGGCCTGATTTTCGGAATCGCTGCCTCGCTTATCCGTTGCTTCATGCCATATAGTTTTGTCGCTGCTTTAGTGCTTGGTGGAATATCAACTCTAGCTACAATACCAATGATGGCTGTGGGCGGAGTGCTGGTAAATAACACTGTCGAATACGGTGAATGGAAGACAGGTAAGCGTCTTGTGGGAATGGTAAACAGTGCAAACAGCTTTGGCGTTAAAATTGGTATGGGTTTAGCAGCAGCCATGATAGGTTGGATATTAGCTATGGGTGATTATGATGGAACATTAACCACTCAGCCTGATTCTGCAATAACCAGTATTCTTGTTCTTACTGTATATCTTCCCTTGGCAATATTCGTGCTTACGTATATCTGCCTGCGCAAGTATGACTTAGATGCGAAATATCCTCAAATCGTAAAAGAATTGGAAGAACGTCGTAATTTACATTAAATTAAATATTAACAACTCTTGTAAAATTAATGGGGTTATGGTCTTATTCCAATCGGTACTATGGAATAAGGCCATATTTTCTTTTATTTTGACCCGCACGTAAAGGTTGAAAGAGGCAATTGCCCTTTCGTACCTCCGCCATTTCCCTTTCGTACGATTCAATAATTGTTGAATTATAGTACAATTCGAGTAAATGATTCCTGAGAATGAAGGTCTGCTAACCGAACTACCAGGTAAAGTTAATGATTTGCAGGAAGACTTTCAAGAAACAAAGGACAAACTGCTTGAAACACAAAAGCTGGCAGAGGATTTGCAAAAACAGAATGAAAAACTCTTAGCTGACAATGTTAGGCAAAGTCAAGAATTGTCGGAAGCTCTAATTTCACTACAAGAAGTAGAAAAGCGGAAAATTGACAGAAACCAGAAAATTCGGGCTACATTTTATACTGGCGCCATATTATTGGTTGGTTATTTTTGTTCCACAAGAATACTAAGACTGATCCTTCGGAGAAGGTCATTTGATAAAAGTAAAGATTAACTTGGAGGAATGGAATGAGAACTATGCATTTATTCAAAACTAAAAATGAACTTCAAAAGCTAAGAATAGATGAATTGATGGTTGCCAGAATCCCTGTACTGATTTGGGTTTCTTTGGTCTATGCAGCTTCAATGATCCTGCAAAGCATCGGCGAGCTTACTTTGCTTAATGCTTTGCTCTTTACTATAGTTTATATTGTTCATGCTACTCTTCATTGGAGCCTATATAGAATATCCTTAAGCAAAGCGTGGCTTTACTTTATCATTCAAGGATTGTTGATTTTTACATGTGCTTTACTAATGCCGGATAGCTCGCCTGCGGTTATAATCGGCTTGTTCCCTGTATTAATCGGTCAAAGCATAGGGTTGTTCTATCAAAGGCGAAAAATAGCGCTTGTTAGTTTATATTGCATTTCAATGTTCTTCTACACCATCATTTATGTAGGAGATGAATATGACCTTGTACTTTTAGTCCTGTTGTTTCTGTTAATGCTGATTGTTGTGGGGGCATACGCCTCGATGTTTTTTCAACAGGTACATGCCCGGATACGTACCCAAATCTTTCTGGAGGATCTGGAAAAGGCACACAAAAAGGTTGAGGAACTCACACTTGCAAATGAACGCCAGCGTCTGGCACGTGATCTTCATGATACTTTGGCCCAGGGAGTTGCGGGGCTTATAATGCAATTGGAGGCTGTTAATGCCCATATCACTCAAGGAAACATCCAACGGGCACAAGAATTTGTCGGGGTCTCCATGAGTCAAGCACGGCGGACACTTGCAGAAGCGCGTCTTGCAATAGATAATTTACGGGCAAAGTCTGTTTCCAAAACGGATTTTGAAGAGGCGGTTAGGGATGAAGTGCATAGATTTAATCAAGCGACAGGCATTGATGTCATGCAACAACTAAAAATTGCTTCAGTTATGACGGGAACGTTGAAGGAGCATAGTCTGCAAATCATCAGTGAATGCTTGATGAATGTGGCAAAGCATGCGAAAGCAGATAAGGTATGGATAAATGTTCAAGAGCAGAATAACCGCATTCAGATCGAAATTAAAGACAACGGGGTAGGATTCGATACAAATGTTATTGGAAAAAAAACCGGGCATTATGGCCTACTGGGATTGTATGAACGAGTGCGCTTAATCGGCGGGGAAATCACAATCAAGAGCCTATCAAGTGGTACACGAATTCAAATAGAAGCTCCGGTTAATAAAGGAGACGGGATATGATTCCATATAAAATACTCATCGTTGATGATCACTTAGTAGTACGGGAAGGATTGAAAATGATTTTGGAGACCGATAAGCGTTTTAGTATTGTCGGTGAAGCAGAGAATGGCGAGATTGCACTTAGTTTAATTAAAACACTTGTACCTGACGTGATTTTACTGGATTTGAATATGCCGGTAATGAGTGGACTGGATACATTGAAGGCTTTAAATGCTGCGCAATCTGTTGTACCGATTATTATATTAACAACCTACAATGAAGATGATCTAATGGTAAACGCACTGGCGCTTGGAGCGAAAGGATACTTATTAAAAGATACAAGCAGGGAAGATTTATTCCGGACGATCGAATCGGCAATACGGGGCAGCACCCTTTTGCAGGCTGATATTTTGACGAAAGTATTAGCTGCCAAAGAAAGGTTGGAGAAGCCGGAGGCTAAAGAGGAAGGGCATGTCTACCTGACTGATAAAGAAACGATCATCTTACAAATGGTAGCACGTGGGTTTAAAAGTAAAGAAATTGCCTTTGATATGGGCGTTACGGAGCGGACAATTAAGTCGCATTTGACCAATATCTACAGTAAGCTTGGAGTAGACTCACGTTCCCAGGCGGTAGTTACCGCCTTAGAACTAGGTATTCTTCATATCTAGTCAGCCCGTAAGATTTCATAAATCGCAACTTACTTAATGATTCGGGGGACAGCCGTGTATAAACTACCGCCTTACGTAGTCATTACTTTTATCGTGGAGGGTACTGGCTTACAACATTTAGGGTATGCTGAAAGACAAGCTATGCCGGGTGATTTATTCATCACCCGTGCAACTGAAGCGGATCTTTTAGAAATGGAAATTCATCAGCAAAAATCAGTACTGCGCTATATCTATCTGGATTGCGGGAAAGATAAGGCTGTTCCCCATCTTCCAATGAAATGGTCAGTAAACCAAAGTTATCGTAAAGAATTCATTCAATTTTTCAAAGCTACTTATTCATTATATGGAAAGCCATTTAGCTATGCGGAGAAGAGGCTTCTGGAGGTGTGGAAATATTTCACTGATTTTCTTTTGTCTAAACCGATGAAGGCAAATTTAGTAGAATTTGAGAACAGTGGAGATCCTTTGTACAAACCCCTCCATCATATTGCTTGCCAGTTTAAGGATTCGGTTCCGGTTCATCACATCAGTGAACAATTACACATGAGTACACGGCATTTTCAGCGTAATTTCAAAAATCTGACCGGGAAATCTTATAAGCAATTGCTGATGGAGACAAGAATTCGTCATAGCTGCGGGTTACTGAGTTACTCTACTATAAGTATTGAAAAAATAGCGAATTTGGTAGGAATCCATGATATGTATCATTTTTATCAATTGTTTCATCAGTATTGTGGAATGACCCCTGGAGCATTCCGCAAGCTGAGTTATTGAGATAAGCTTAAGATGTCGCATTTCCACATAGTTCTCGAACATAATGATTTGTAAACTTATTGAGTGGATTGCTGGATCCCGCAAAATCATTCGATGGAGGAACTCATTATGAGCGATTATGAAGGTTCGATTAAGCTAGAAGGAAAGGTAGCTATTGTTACAGGAGCAGGTAGCGGGATTGGCCGGTCTTCATCCATTAAGCTCGCTAAAGCAGGTTATAAGGTAAGCGTTGTAGACTTTAATTCTGTGACTGGGGAAGAAACGCTTAGTCTTATTAAAGAAGAAGGCGGAGAAGGCATCTTTATTCAAGCGGATGTTTCAAGGAATGAGCATGTTCTGAACTATGTTCAAACAACTATGGAACAATACGGGAGAATTGATGCCTTTGTAAATAACGCAGGAATATTACAGAAGTTCTCTTTGCTTGAAAATATCGAAGAATCAGAGTATGAACGCATAATTAATGTTAATGTTAGGGGTGTCTTTCTAGGCTTAAAACATGTATTAAAAATAATGGCTGAACAAGGATTCGGTTCGGTAATAAATACAGCCTCCACCGCGGGGCTTCGCGCTGAACATAGTATGTCGGTCTATACAGCCAGTAAGCACGCTGTCATTGGATTGACAAAGGCTGCTGCTCTAGAATATGTACGCAAGGGAGTAAGAGTAAATGCGATATGCCCAGGAGGTGTAGATACCACTCTTACACAAGCTGTACCGACAATGATGCAAAACAATGGATATACTCCAGAGGAATTTCCTAATATGCGAATGGGGCGATTTGCAGACCCTGCCGAAATTGCCGAGATCGTATTAATGCTCGCATCCGGCCAATCCAGCTATATGACGGGTTCAATAATTGCTGTCGATGGAGGTTTAACCTTGTAAGTATTATTTGTTCAAATAGACATTATCTGGACATTCCCTTTTGGGATATGCCGGGATAATGTCTTTTTTTATTGCACGCTCATTATACACTTAAAGAGTTATGCTGTTCGTTTTCTTCCCAAAGGTACATGTCCATTCCTTCCCCTTGGTACGATTCGCCTTTGAAGCTTTTCCTATAAACTAAATACATAGAGAATAAACAACAATAGGATGTCGGGAGGACACGAAATGGCAAAATATTTATACCGTTTAGGTCATTGGTCAGCAAGAAATGCAAAACTGGTCATGCTTGGGGGATTTGCAGTTTTAGTTGCATTTGCACTACTTGCGCTAAGCTTGGGACCAGCGTTCAATGACAACACATCTATTCCGGGGCTTAAATCCCAAGCGGCGATTGATTTATTAAATAAGGAATTCGCCGGGCCGAAGGAAGACGGGGGACAAACCCGACTGGTCATCAAAGCACCTGAAGGTCAGACATTGTCCTCAGAAACCTCACAGGCAGTCATTCAGAAAACACTAAAAGAGATTGTGGAAGATACACAAGTGAAATCAGTGGCGGGTCCTTACGATAACCAGTCACTAAATGCAGACAAGACTATAGCCTACATGGACATCACATATAAAATACCTGCAGGTGAAGTCACAGAAGCTTCCAGAGAACATATAACAGCTGTTGCTGAAGGCATGCGATTCTCGGACTGGCAAGCTGAACTGACTGGCTCTGCTTACGTCCAGATGAAAATCATGGGTCCGTCTGAAGTCATTGGTGTACTGATCGCTTTCTTGGTTCTGTCTATCACCTTCAGTTCCTTCCTGCTCGGAGTATTGCCCATTGCAACTGCAGTGATAGGCCTTGGGATTGGCTTGCTCGGTGTAATGATCGGCTCCAATATGCTGGATATTCCCTCAACCTCCATGGCGCTCGCAGCTATGCTTGGGCTGGCGGTGGGCATAGACTATGCGCTCTTCATTGTCTCCAGGTTCCGTCAGCAATTGGCCGCGGGCTATAGCAGCCGGGAATCAATAGCTATCGCAAATGCGACAGCAGGAAGCTCTGTAGTCTTCGCAGCCATAACGGTCATCATCGGACTGGCAGGTCTGGCCGTCGTGAACATTCCGTTTCTGACAGCTATGGGGCTGGCTGGCGCATTCTGTGTATTGTTAGCCATGCTCACCTCGATCATCCTGGTTCCTGCAGTGCTCAGCGCAGTAGGGAGCAAGGTCACTGCTTCAAGCGGAAACAAGTGGCTGAAGACCCGTAAACGGATGAACGCAAACAGGAACCGTCTGGGGCATTTTGTAACAAGTAAGCCTTGGACGATAGTTATTCTGGGAATGATCTTGCTGGGTGTAATCGCCTTGCCTTTCTCACATCTGCAGTTGGGGAGTTCCGATGACGGGCTGAAATCAACGGAAAAAACAGAGCGCCGGGCTTATGACCTGCTCTCGGAAGGGTACGGCGAAGGCTTTCACAGTCCGCTCATTGTTCTGGCCGTTGCCGAAGGGGATGGAGACTTCATGACCAATGTATCAAGCGGGCTAAAGAACCTGGAGGCTATTCCCAATATAGGCACGGTATCACCGGCTATTCCCGGACCGTCCGGAGAAGTTGCACTGATCAATATTATCCCGGCGACGGGGCCGCATGATAAGGAAACGACTAAGCTTATAGATGCAATCAGAGATCAGGCTCCTGATATTCTAGAGAAGAACCATGTGGAATTTATGGTCACAGGCGGGACAGCCGTTAATCTTGAGATTTCCCAGAACCTGAGTGATGCGCTGCCTAAATTCTGTCTTATCATCGTCGGACTGGCGTTTCTCCTGCTGATGGTTGTATTCCGTTCGCTGCTGGTGCCGGTTAAAGCAGTGTTAGGTTTTATCCTGTCCCTAGCCGCAACCTTTGGATTTGTCGTCTTCGTCATTCAGGATGGACATCTGGGCAGCGTCTTTGGCTTTTATGGTGCAGGTCCTGTTCTAAACTTTCTTCCCATCATTGTTGTAGGCATCCTGTTCGGCCTTGCGATGGATTATGAGGTCTTCCTCGTTAGCCGGATGCGTGAAGAATTCAAGCATACAGGGGATGCCAAGCAAGCCGTTCTGGCGGGAATGGGGCACAGTGGCGGTGTAGTAACGGCAGCGGGTCTGATTATGATCTCCGTATTTACCGGCTTCATGCTGGCAGAAGATCCGATTATCAAGTCGATGGGGTTCGCACTTGCGTTTGGTATTCTCTTTGATGCTTTTGTAGTAAGATTACTCATCGTTCCGGCTGTTATGACTCTGATGGGTAAATCCGCATGGTATTTGCCGAAGTGGCTGGACCGGATCTTGCCTAATCTTGACATTGAAGGTGAATCAGTAATGAAAGAGCTGGAGCGTAATGCTGCTTAGCGCAATTAATAAGCTACTCATTTCTCTTCTAAGGTGTCAAACGCCAATAAGGAATGGTCAGCTAAAGAGAAGATCAGCTCTGCCAGTTCATTACTGGAGATGATAAATCCTTCTTGTATCCATTCTTGTATGATCGCTAAGCTTCCATTGACCAAGTAGGAATAAGTATAACGTTTCAATCTGTCAGGTACGTTGAGTTGAAGCTGACTATCAATATTCTTGAGTATTTCACTCAGAAGGCGTTTGGGAAATAACACGTTTTCATTAGAGGTGAGGAGCATTACAGTGAATAGCTCCTCATCCTTTTTAATGTAATCCAGAAAAGCCAGGATATAAGTAGTACCGTTGTCTCCCGCTTCAATTTTATCCAGATAGGCACTCGTATTATTAATAATCTCCTGCTCAACATGTTCAAGCAGTTCATATGCATTAGCGTAATGTAAATAGAAAGTTGAGCGGTTAATTCCAGCTGATGTGCATAATTCCTTTACACTGATCTGGCTTATATTTTTCTCTTTGAGCAAGCTGATCAAGCTCTGTTTCAGCAAGAGTTTGGTTAATCGTTCACGTTGATTCAATATCATTCACCTCTGAAAAAATAAATTTGTAAATTTCTATTGAAATAGACACTTTTACATCGAATGTCTATATTACATCAGAGCAATAAACAACTGATGGTTGTTAAATAGACACTGTGTCTGTATTCTGAAGGTAGACTAGTGATTTGTCAATAAACTTATGATGCAGGTGAAAAAAATGAAGAAAAAGCGGGTCATGATTACTGGTGCAGCGGGCAATATGGGTGGAGAGACGTTGAAGTTATTAATCAACGATTTGGCGAAATGCGAGCTGCTGCTCTTTGATTTAGACAATCCTAACAGCCGTGAAAAGCTCAAGCCCTATGAGGGACTGAGCGGTGTTAAAGTAGTCTATGGTAACTTGTTGGATCGAAATTTAGTATATGAATGTGTGAAGGATGCAGACATTGTACTTCATATTGCTGCTTTTGTTTCTCCTGCGGCTGATGAGTTTCCCGAACGGGCCATGCAGATTAACTATGGTTCAGCAAAAAACATCGTTGACTCCATTAAGAAAAGTGGCCGTGCAGACACAACGCGCTTCGTAAATATCGGTACAATTGCAGAAACAGGTGACCGTATGCCGCCGATCCATTGGGGACGTGTAGGAGACCCACTCAAGCCAAGTGTATATGATTACTATGCCGTTTCAAAAATTGCTGCCGAGCGTATGGTCATTGAATCTGGACTCAGCTATTGGGTGAGTCTCCGCCAAACGGGTATTATGGGCCCGGCGATGAGCAAGATTCAGGACCCGATTATGTTCCATAATTGTCTGGAAAATGTACTTGAGTACGTATCTGACCGCGATTCAGGACGATTAATGCGAAATCTGTGTATCCAGGATATTGACGGAGAACTTGATAAAGGGTTCTGGCAGCATATATACAATATTGGCGGGGGCGAAAGCTGCCGGGTCAGCACGCTGGAGATGTACCAAGTGCTTTACGGCAAGCTTGGCATCACCAATTTAGATCATGTGATCGACCCCAAATGGTATGCTACGAGGAATTTTCACGGGCAATATTATCTGGATTCTGACAAGCTGGAGGATTATTTCCACTTCCGCCGAGACTCGATGGAGTACTTCTATCAGAGCTACCTTGATAATCTCGGTGCACTTGTTCCCGTAGCTAAAGTTATTACGAAGCTGCCCGGCGGACAGAAGTTTATGGGGGCTATGATTAAGCGGACCATGAAAAAACAAGCTGTGAAAGAACGTGGGACACTGCGTTTTATAGAGGATAATGATATTGAGAAAATCGAAGCTTATTGGGGCAGTAAGAAAAATTGGGAGTCGATTCCGGGAAAACTATCCGAGATGAAGAAATTCACCGATTGGAACAAAGTCATAAAGCTCGATCATGGCTATGATGAGAACAAGCCTGCTTCACAATTAAATATTGAAGATATGAAAGGGGCTGCAAAATTCCGCGGCGGTGAATGCCTATCTACAGAGATGACGAAGGGCGATTGGGCGGAAAAACTTAATTTCAAATGTGCATTCGGACATACCTTTAGCGCCAGTCCCAAACTTGTTCTTGAGGGAGGACATTTCTGCCCTCAATGTGAACGTGAAAGCTGGAATTACAAAGAACGTGCTAAGCGTGAACCGTTTTTCGCCCAAGTATGGAACCCTATTCAAGGCAAGGATGATGGACGAGAATATAAAAAAATCGTATCTGAATTAGATATTGAAGATAAATAAAATGTCCTTGGTTGAAAAGCTTGTTCCTAGAGGGCAAGCTTTTTCTTTGTAAGCAAGCATATTGTAATCAACTAAGATCGCATACTGGTGGTACAGAGGTGGATACCATGTCTTTAAAAGATATCTATTTTCTATTGGATTCTTTCTATAATATTACTGGGTTACCAATACGATATTACTCAAATGAGCAGCTTGTCCGGATGTTGCCTGATATTCCTTCATATTTAGACCCCGTAGGCAAAGCACTGCCTGTTCTGGCCCAGGATGAGTTTAATGTGAGTTACCATGTTTCAGAAGACTTTCTATTCTACGGGAAGATTACTAATGATGGTTTAGCAGGAGAGTTTATATTGGGGCCGGGCTACTACACGCCCTTAACAAAAAATCATCTTTCCAAGATTATGATTCATTCTACAATTTCTTATCAACACAGCACATTATTTGCTGAATTTATAACTAAAATTCCCTTAATCTCTTTTGAAGGCTTTTTGAATTCGCTTTGCTTTTTTAACTTTGCTCTTACAAGGAAGAGAATAACTGTTGAGAAGCTGTTGATGACTGGTAACCATTTCAACAGCTTTGAAGCAGACATTAAGAATAAGATGTCACAAAACTTGTATGAAACAGAGACGGAACTTACCTTCCATAATACTTATACTCTCGAGCAACAAATCATTGAATTTGTGCGTACTGGTGATGTGGAAAGGCTGAAGGCTTTATTTGAAAATTCTGTACGCGGCAAAGGCGGTCTTGTTGCAAAGGATGCGCTGCGTCAGGAGAAAAATATTTTTATTGCCAGCGTCACTTTGGTTACCCGGGCGGCTATAGAAGGTGGGTTGGATATGGAAACGGCTTATCATCTCAGCGATACGTATATTCAGCAGTCAGAAAGCTTGTCCCGGCTTGACACTCTTTCATTCTTGCGGCAACAAATGGTTTTTGATTTTGCCGGGAGAGTGGCGATGAACGAAATTCCTGAAAAGGCTTCACTCATTACTATCGAATGTATTCAAAGTATTAAAAAAAATATAAACTCCATTATATTAGTCAGTAAGATTGCTTCTGATTTGGGTGTTAGTGCTTCCTATATATCCAGGAGGTTCAACGAGGATATGGGTATTAGCTTAAGCAGTTATATCCATAAGATAAAAATGGAGGAAGCAAGAAAGCTGCTGGCTTTTTCTGATAAACCTTTGAGTGAGATCAGTAATTATCTTTGTTTCTCCTCACAGAGCTATTTCCAAAATCAATTTAAAAAATATACAGGAGAGACTCCTTTAAAATATAGAAATTCTTTTAGAAATTGTACGTAGCTACCTCAAATAATAAGCACATTAAAGCAATCAGTACCCGGTATAGCTGCGGGTATTCGATTGCTTTTTTATTGTTATAGAAAATGCTCGAAATCTGCAATCCAGTTCATAGATGTACAATACGTTCTGATGAAAATGTCGTAGACTGGGACAATAATTACTGCAAGGAGGAAACAATGAAAAGTAAGAAAAAGCTTCTTAATCTGTTAACAATTGAAGAAAAAGCGGCGCTCCTCGAAGGTATTGATTCCTGGAATACAAATGGAATACCTAGACTAGGTATACCGAAACTTTTTTTAACTGATGGTCCGCATGGGCTTCGAAAGGTTAGAAGCGCAGGCGGCGGATTCGCTGTCTCCGACAATGCACATTCTACTGCGTTTCCGACCTCAGTTACGGTTGCCTCTTCCTGGAACCCGGAGTATGCAAAGAGAATGGGTGAAGCCATTGCGGAAGAATGTAATGCCGAGGAAGTGGATGTGTTGCTTGCACCGGGAGTTAATATCAAGCGTAGTCCGCTATGTGGACGAAACTTTGAGTATTATTCCGAAGATCCGCTTGTTTCAGGGAAGTTCGGCACGGCATTTGTACAGGGGGTTCAAAGTAGGGGAGTAGGCTGCAGTGTAAAGCATTTTGCAGCCAATTCAAATGAGAATTTCCGTTTTGTAGGGAACAGTATCGTAGATGAGCGTGCACTTAGGGAAATATATCTTCGTGCATTTGAAAGCGTTGTTAAAGAGGCGAAGCCTTATACTGTGATGTGTTCATATAATCAGTTGAATGGAGTATTTGCTTCTCAAAACAAGAAATTACTTTCTTCTATATTGAGAGAGGAGTGGGGCTATGAAGGCGTTGTATTGACAGACTGGGGTGCTACCTGCGACCGCGTAGAAGGTGTTCTGGCGGGTTGTGACCTCGACATGCCTGGTGGTGTGTGGCATAACCGGAAAACAGTCATTGAAGCAGCCAAAACCGGTAAATTACCTATGCATAAGCTGGATCAAGCAGTTGAAAGAATGCTGGGCCTTGTTGAACAATGCACTTCCAAGAAGCCCAAGGGCGGGGGTTATAATCCAGAGTCTCATGCACAGCTATCCTGTGAGATCGCCAAAGACAGTGCAGTGCTCCTTAAAAATGACGGCACTCTGCCGTTAAGCGGAAAGGAAAACCTGCTTGTTGTCGGTGAGATGTTCGAAAAAATGCGTTATCAGGGAGCAGGTTCGTCACTGATCAACCCGCCCAAGGTCATTACCCCTATGAACGCGTTTGATGAACGCGGAGTTTCTTACATATATGAAAAGGGATTTCGCTGTTTTTATACGGAAAGGGACACTGCGTTGGAGCAAGCAGCGCTTAATGCCGCGAAGCAGGCAGATACCATTCTGTTCTTCGGGGGGCTTTCCGACTTCGAGGAGAGTGAAGGTTTCGACCGGGAGCATATGAAGCTGGGAGCTAACCAGACAGAGTTGTTAAACGCGCTCATTGCTACAGGAAAAAAAGTAGTACTCGTCTTATTCGCCGGCGCACCTGTAGAACTGCCTTTCTTCGATAAGCTTTCTTCCATGCTAAATATGTATTTGCCGGGGATGTATGGAGGAGAAGCTGCAGCGGCTTTACTGTACGGGGAAGTTACACCATCAGGGAAGCTTGCAGAAAGCTGGCCCATGCATAACAGCAGTACAAGCTGTTACGCCGATTATAACCGCAGTGCTAACTCAAATTACTATGAAAGTATTTATGTCGGATACCGCTTCTACGATAAAGCCGGTACCACACTTCGGTTCCCTTTCGGATACGGACTGTCATACACATCGTTTCAATATAGCAACTTATCCTTTAGCCAGAGCGGTGAGACGATTACAGTGAAGACGGATGTGACAAATATAGGCGGCCGCAGCGGCTCCGAGGTCATACAGCTCTATGTGAAAAATAATCGCGGCAAGGTGTTTAAAGCGGATAAAGAGCTCCGTGCCTTCACCAAAGTATTCTTGACAGAAGGAGAGACCAAAACGGTTGAGCTGACTTTTAACCAATCTGATTTATCATACTGGAACGTTAAAGAGCAGCGGTGGGTTCTGGAGAATGGCACTTATGAAATAGCTGTGGCCGCCTCGGCAGCCGATATTCGTTTAAACGCATCTATAACAATAACCGGTGAGAAGGAAGCCGTAAGTCCCTATTCGGCTGATATTATGGCTGCTTACGATAAACCGCCGCTCAGTATCCCTTCTGCCTTTACAGATCTGGTCGGATATCCTCTCCCAGTAGCAGTATCAAAATCTAAATTAACAATCGAATCCACTCTGGCTGAGTTCAAGAGAACTTTGATGGGACGCATCCTGTATACCGGAGTTATGCATGTCATACAAAAGGATTATAAAAAAGCGAAAGCAATGCCGGATTCACTGGAACGCGATACCCGAATGAAAAATTCCCATTTTGTCGTAAAAATGATGCCCTACAATTCAATCCGCTCCATGTGCATGTCATCAGGAGGGAAATTCACATACCAAACGGCGATCGGCTTTGCAGAACTGGCTAACGGGAACCTTATCAAAGGGCTGAAGCCCCTTTTAAAAAGGGAAAAGCCGCTTCCTCTTCCGGGTGAACAATAAGGAGTGTAAAAAAATGAATCGTATGAAAGCGGTTTTTCAATCGAATGCCATGAATTCCCGGGTAACCTCAGCGGATACTACTGCGAAGGAACGCTGGCTCGGTTATCTGATTGGTCCTTCCGGAGCGCTGCTGTTGAATGCCGTTCTGGCGGCTTATCTGAATGTTTATTACACGGATGTACTTGGTTTGACCTCCGTTGGCGGCGGCGTGTTCCTTGTTGTATTTCCGATCGTTTCAAAGATCCTTGACGCCATAGCGAATTTTGTTATGGGATATATAATTGACCGCACCAGAACAAGACAGGGAAAAGCACGGCCTTGGCTGTTATTATCTGCACCGCTAATGCTGGTATCTGGCATACTGCTGTTCCTTATTCCACAAGCAGATACGAAAATACAGGTGATCTGGATTGTTCTATCCTACAATTTGTATTATTCAATAGCTTTCACGACTTATAATGTAGGCCATAATTTAATGGTGCCTCTTTCTACCCGTGATGGCATACAGCGCGGAAAATTGTCTGTATTCAGTCAGGTATCCACGATTATGATGAGTGGAATTATTGTAGCCTTGATTTTCCCAATGACTATTCTGCCGCTTATCGGGGTTGATAAAAGCCGCTGGATCCTCGTAATGTGCGTTATTTCCATAGCAGTCTTACCACTTACTCTACTTGAATATTTTTTTACGAAGGAACGCGTGACGGCTGAGAGTACAGGCGGAAATATTGAAGATGGTGAGTCCAAGTTACCCTTTAGAACGCAGCTGAAGGCTATAGTTTCGGATCGGTATATGTTGATTATTCTAAGTTACTTTTTAATCTATACCTTTGGTGTCTGTCTGAAAAATCTGAGCCTGGTCTACTATTGCAACTATGTGCTAGGGACCTATAGTGATGGTGTTACACAGACGTTAATTTCCGTTGTAGGCGGAGTTCCGCTTGGCATTGGGATTTTTGCTGTATGGCCGTTAGCCAAAAAATTTGGGAAAAGGAATGTAACTCTTATAGGTTTTGTTCTGGTTGGCATCGGCAGTGCCGTTTGCTGGATTTATCCGGCCAGCATGCCAATTGTCCTGGCAGGGCAATTCATTAAGAATTTAGGCTTTCTGCCCAGCGCCTATATTTTTATGGCATTATTCGCAGACACACTAGACCATATGGAATGGAAAACCGGGTTTCGGTGTGATGGAATTGCGATGTCTGTATATACCACTATTGCCGTAACGATGGGTGGCTTATGTACAGGTATTTTCAATGGCATGTTATCTTTTTCGGGTTATGCAGCCCCTTTTTATAATACAGCAGGTGAGTTAGTCAGTACCCAGTCAGAATCTGTCCAGGACATGATCACCTTTGCTTTTGTCGGATTTGAAACGATTACCAGTATGATCTTAATTGTCTTGCTGATCTTCTTAAATGTGGAGAAGGGGCTGGGACTTAAACAGAAAGTAATGAAGGACCGCAGGGAGGAACAAAACGATGCTTAAAATAAACAAATTAAAAATAGAAAATATGGAACAAGGCTGTATCACGGATAGAAGTCCTAATATTTCATTTGCGCTCGATTCCGATGTGGAAGGTGAACGCTTGTTAAGCGCAGTGATAACCATAGGGGACTGGAAATATGAAACCACGGATCAAATCAATAATGTATACAGCGGAGAACTGAAGCCCTTTACTACGTATAGCGTTCATGTCACTGCAACAGGGACAAGCGGACAAACCGCTGATGCTGAGACATCTTTTGAAACGGGACGGTTGGGAGTTCTTTGGCAGGGGAAATGGATTACAGATGGAGGTTATGATTTTCCCAAAAAGGTTTCACCTGTTCCAATGACCTTCAAGCGTGCGTTCACAATAAGCAAGCCTGTACGCCGCGCATGGATTAATGCTACGGCACTAGGTGTCTACGAGCTGATGTTGAACGGCAGCAAGGTGGGGAGGGACTACTTTGCTCCAGGCTTCACCTCTTATGATCATCAAATACAATATCAAACGTATGACGTTAGCGGCTCACTCGGGACTGATAATAATTTAGTCGCTGTCGTAGCTGGTGGTTGGGCAGCCGGATCCTTCAATTACGTCCGGAAGAACAAGATCAGTGCCGACCGGCAAGCGTTTCTATGCGAATTGCATATTGAGTATACCGACGGATCCTATGATGTAGTGGTTACAGATGAATCCTGGCAGGTCTCAGAAGAGGGTAACTACCGCATGGCCGAATGGTATGACGGAGAGACTTATGATGCCACTGTAGACTTGGAACGGATTGTATGGAAACAGGCAACCTTGACAGCTCCGCGCAAGAATCCTCTCTTGTCGGCACAGTATGGAGATCCGGTCCGTGTTCAGGAAGTACTGAAGCCGATTTCGTGTACGCTTTCACCGGGCGGGGAAATGATCTATGATTTCGGTCAGAATTTCGCCGGAGTCATTTCGGCAAAACTGCTCGGTAAGCATCATCAGGAAGTGATCTTTCGCCACGCCGAGGTTCTTGTTGACGGGGAGTTATTCGTTAAATCGCTACGTACCGCGAAAGCGACAGCAACCTATATTTGCAAAGAGGGTACACAAACGTACTCTCCGCGCCTAACCTATATGGGATTCCGTTATGTAGGTGTAAGAGGTATCAATGCTGGAGATTTGGAATTATCAGCCCTGGTGCTTCATTCCGATTTTGAGGAAATCAGCGAATTCGAATGCTCTAATGAATTAATTAATCAATTACACAGCAATATTCGTTGGGGCGGCAAATCTAACTTTGTTGATATTCCTACAGACTGCCCGCAGCGTGATGAACGTCAGGGGTGGACCGGTGATATTGCCGTATTTGCCCGGACTGCCTGCTACAATTTTGATCTAAGCCGGTTTCTGGACAAATGGCTGGCAGATATGCGGGCGGAGCAGGCACCAGGTGGAGGCCTTCCTATGGTTGTCCCCCGCGCAGGCGACCACTGGCCAAGGATGGCTACATCTGCCTGGGGAGACAGCTGCATTCTTGTACCTTGGGCAGAATACCTTGCCCGGGGCGACAAGCGGCTTTTGGAGCGGCAATATCCAACGATCAAGAAATTTTTGAAAGCGGCCAAGTGGTGGTCTGAACTTTTTTCGTTTACACCTAACAGCCGTCACGTCTGGCGTTTCCCGTTTCATTTTGGAGACTGGTGCGCACCTGATGAGACAGCCAGGCAGTGGCTAAAGAAAGGTAAGTGGGTCGGGACAGCTTATTTTGCCAACTCTTGCGGCTTGGCTGCCCAAATTGCTGACTTGCTTGGCTATGAAGAGGATTCCGTTTATTACCGGAAGCTAAGATCCAGAATTATTGAGGCTTATCGCAAAGTCTTTACTGATGGTAAAGGTAATTTGAAAAAAGAATTTCAGACCGCCTATGTCCTTCCGCTTCATTTCAATATGACAGAAGGTAAAGAGACGGCTGTTATGGCGGATAATCTTGTCCGGCTTGTCCGTGAGGCAGGCAATAAGCTGACCACTGGCTTTACAGGAACCCCTTATCTATTGTTTGCTCTATCAGATAATGGATATCCTGACAAAGCATACGAGCTGCTGCTTCAAGAGGGATGTCCGTCCTGGCTGTATGAGGTTAAAGCCGGAGGAACAACCATCTGGGAACGCTGGGATGCACTGCGCCCGGATGGAACAGTGAATATCGGTGATCTAAGCGGAAACAAATCAGATGAAGAATCCGGTGGAGGGATGGTCTCCTTCAATCATTATGCTAACGGTGCAGTTGGAGACTGGTTGTACAGACGAATGGTTGGGCTTGAGCCAACAAGCGGGGGGTATAAGACCTTCCGGATTGCGCCCGTTTTAGGAGGCGGAATTACGTCAGCAAAAGGAAGCATCCAGACACCTTATGGATATGCATCTTCTGAGTGGAGTATTGAAGAAAACAGATTTACTGTTCATGTTCAAGTGCCGGTATCGACTGAATGCACACTTGTTATGCCAAATGGGGAGCAGCACAGACTGGAGAGCGGACAATTTGAGTTCACCTGTGAAGTCTGAGACCTTTCGTTTTCAATTTTTGTAACATTATAGATATCTTAACTTCGCCGCAGATTAGATCTGGTTGTTCTAACTGCGGCGTTTCGAGGTTATAAGTGGCTAAATTGCATTAGCAGTGAAGGAGAAGTGTGATGAATATTCGAAAAAAGTTTTTTATGGCTTTTGGGCTTGTAGTTCTCTTATTCCTTACTACAATTGGATTTCTCAATCTAACAATAAGTAAGCAAAATAATAAAGTTATAGCAATAAAGGACAATGATCTTCAATCCTCACTGATTGCTGTGGATCTTCAGCAGACATTATCCAACTATCAGTTAGTGAGCTTACTCGGAGCTGTGGGATACAGTGCTAAGGAAAACGTGAGTCAACAGACAAGCCAGCTTTCAGAACATTTCACTGAACAGTTACAGAGGTATAGACAGATTAATCAAGAAGCTGAAAAGGAAACTGATAAATTACTGCCTTTATTTAAACAATTTAAAGCTGGAGATCAAAAAGCCGGTGAAGAGATTACAATATTAATATCCGGTATAAAAGATTCAAATATTGAAAGAATTCAAACGGGGCTAGATGAGGCTGTTGAATCTAACTGGCGAGCCTTTAAACAAGCAATGTCCTTTCAGGCCATTATCATTATCATCGTTGTCACTTTATGCGTGTACTTCTCAGAGTCCATTACCCGTCCTATTAGACGTTTGATCAAAGGGGCAAAGGTGATATCAGAAGGCAGACTGACAGATAATCTATATATAAAATCGAAAGATGAGTTTGGGAAGCTGGCAGAAATTTTTGAGAAGATGCGGTTGAATCTGGCTGATTTCATACGAACTTCACAGAATACAACACTTCTGGTCCTTGAATCTGCAGACAATTTAACCCAATCTATGATACATTCCGAGCGCTCAATTGATCAGATAAATCAAGCTATTCAAGAGATTGAGTTAGGGACACTCAACCAGTTGCAAAGCACTCAGGAGTGTGTTCAAGCGGTCGAGGAAATGGCTAGGGGAGTTGCCCAAATTACGAGCTCTACCTCTGTTGTTGCCGATAATTCTATACTGTCTGAGCGAGAGTCAGAAAATGGAAAGGTATTGATTGAGAAAGTGCTTGAACACGCACAGGAGCTGAAGAACACAATTACAAATTGTGCCGATTCCTTAAAACGGCTTGAGAAGCGATCTATTGCTATAAGTGATGTCGTTATACTGATTAAATCAGTAGCATCACAAACCAATTTGCTTGCATTAAATGCAAGTATAGAAGCGGCCCGTGCTGGTGAACAGGGAAGAGGATTTGAAGTCGTTGCTTCTGAAATTCGGAAAATGTCGCTGCAGGTAACACATTCATCCAATCATATTTGGGAAATAGTTTCTAGTATACAGGAGAACTTGGTAGCAACAGTAAATCAAATGGAGTTAGGGCAATGTCAAATTGAACAAACAGAGGTATCAATTTTGGAGGCTAATGCTGCTTTTGAAACGATTATGTCCAGGACTATGAATATTTCAAAAGAAATACAAGAGATATCGGCAGCAACTCAAGAGATGCAAGCGGGTACTCAACAGGTTAATGCCTCCATACAACATTTAGCAGCAATTGCTGGTCAGAGTTATAAAGGCAGTCAAGATGCTGTAGAGCAATCACGTTATCAGCATAGCATTATTAAAGAGAATAATAATTTCACTTGCCAATTACGTGAGTCTGCAGCCGACCTACAGGCAACAATTACGGCATATAAAGTTTAAGTTCCTAAGAGGAAGTAGGTATGCGACATGGAGCGGATTTCAGAACGTTTTGAGGCGAATAAAAAGAATGATTTGGACGGAAAAATGCAATGATGGCTGCAAGGATACGCACTTTACGTGAGATTAAAAAGGAAGCGACAGCTCAAATCTTAGCACAAAAGGCATTTGAATTAGCGATGGAAAGAGGGCTGGCTGGATTTGTTATCGAGGATGTGGTACAGCGCGCAGGTTATTCAAGGAGAACCTTTGCCAATTATTACTCCTGCAAAGAGGAAGCCGTTGCTATGGCTGTTATGTCTTCTTATAACTACAATAAGATCTTGGATATGATTGATGATTTGCCCTTAGATGCTTCTCCACTTGAAGTGATGTACCAAATATCCCAATTGAAAATAACGAAAAAACTGCTCCTGAACCTTCAGCAGCTTATAATTCTGTCAAAGAAAAATCCGACACTTCAACCCTATGTATTAAAGGTGCTTGATGAGGCTCAGGTTACCATTAAAAAGATATTAGACTTTTTATTCAATGACCGATATTCCACTAAATACACCCGAATTCTCGCCAGGGTGGTATGTGCGGCTATTTTTTCTTTGGTAGACGATACAATGAATGAACTGGTACCAGGTCAGGAGCCTCGAGATCTTTTAAATGAGTTATCGTATCACAAATATATAGATAATGTATTTGAATATTTAAGAGATGGATTTTAAATGGGTAAACCTTTATATCTTTTCTTGGCCGTAAGGAAGTAGCTTTTGAGGCAGCCCCTTCGGCGGATCCACAATGCCGCCAGCCACAGAAAAACAAACCTTCGGGTAGTGCCATCATCGCCAATCCGATGATCAGCTGCCTTTGCGGGTATAAGACTGCAGCTGCTACATCCAAAAACCGGCACCGAATGGTGCCTTCCATCTTCCGGTCCTCTTCAGGACCGCCCTCCTGATTATCATTCAGATGAATGTCGCCTTCCGCAACCAGCCCGTACCCGTGTTACCCCTTATTCGCTTGCAACCGTTACCATGGAGGTGGCGGTTATTTCATTTTGGGTCAGTGCTTATAAAATAAGTAAAGAACGGGTAACGAAATAAACATTTGTGTGTTGCAAAATCATCGGAGAATCATTGATAATGATATATCAAACTTTTCTTACATACGGGGGATGAGCATGAATATGCGAGGCAAGCCAATCAAAATGCTGATTTTGGTTTTTGCAGTCTGTTTAGTATCTTTCGTTATGACTTGGAGTTTGAGGATGGACAGGCGTGCTTCCCCTGAACAATTATCAGAGAGGATAAACAATGAGCTTGCTTTCAGCAAATATACTCCGCCTGTGGAAATGTCCTTCGTGAAAGAATTCAGTGAAGATGATGATTTGTTGGATCATTTACCGGGGGAGACACTGGAGGACAACCGCTGGACCCGGCTATATGAGCAGGAACTGGGCATCAAGATCACTTACGAATGGATCGCTGACGGCGAGGTGTACTTTAAGAAGTTTGGCATGGCGCTGGCTTCCGGCCGTATTCCGGATGTGGTGAAGGTGAATGCACAGCAGCTAAGGCAGCTCAGCAATGCCGGACTGATTCAAGACTTAAGTGCAGTATATGAAAAGAATGCATCTTCATTCACAAGAGAGACGCTTGGGGAAGAGGGATCAGGTCCTTTCGAGGCGGCGACAATCGACGGTAAGCTGATGGGTATCCCGCAAACCGCTTCATCCATTGAAGCTGCCCAATATTTATGGATACGCACTGATTGGCTGGAACGGCTCGGACTTGAGCCGCCGAAAACGATGGAGGAGCTGCTTCAATTATCGAAAGCGTTTACAGAGAAGGATCCTGACGGTAATGGTGTGGATGATACTTTTGGACTGGCTGCTACTAATTATTTGTGGGACCCGGTGGCCGGTCTGGCAGACTTTATGGCTGGTTATGGGGCGTACCCCAACCTTTGGCTGAAAGATCCGGACGGCCGGCTGGTGTACGGGGGCATACAGCCTCAGGTCAAAGCAGCGCTTGCCGCACTTCAAAAATTGTATGCCAGCGGTCAAATGGATCCTGAGTTTTCCCTTAAGGATGGCAGTAAAGTCAAAAAGATGGTAGGTGCAGGGAAAATAGGTATTGTGTACGGAGAGCAGTGGGCTTCGTTCTGGCTTCAATTAAGCCGTGAGCAGAATCCGGAAGCAGAGTGGCGTGCTTATCCGATCGTATCGGCCACTGGAAGTAAACCCAAGGTACCTCTTCCTTTTGCGACCAACCAGTTTTTTGCTGTGAAAAAGGAATATGAATATCCTGAAGCGCTCATCAAAATGTTCAATCTGTATCTGAAAACAAACTGGGGCAAGACAGCAGATTATAAAACATATTACAGCAATCCATATCCGGTATGGGGATTATCTCCTGTAACGCCTGCTCCGGGCCGCAAAAATCTCAATGCCTATTACCAATTGGAGCATGGCCGCCGGACTGGGGACTTTTCCGTATTGTCGGATGAGGCGGCGTCCATTAAGCAGATGATCGATATTTATCAGCGTGGAGGAGAGGACAAAGAGAGCGGCTGGGGCTGGGAACGGATTTACGGCCCGGAGGGAGTATTTTCGGTACTCGATCAATATATCCGGAGCGATCAGCTTCTATATGAGAGCTTTGTAGGCAGTCCGACCGAGACCATGCTTGAGAAGAACAGCCTGCTGATCAATATGCAGCTGGATACGTATATGGACATTATTCTAGGAAGCCCTCTGGATGAATTCGAACGTTTCACAGAGGAGTGGGGCCGGCTTGGCGGCAATGCATTGACCGAGGAGGTCAACCGCTGGTATGAAGGACAGTCCAGCAAGTCTGAGTGATTAACTTATATAATATCGGAGGCTTTTACCATTGAATGCACCTATCCGTTCCTTTCGGACCACAATTTTGGCCAGAATGGTCATGATGTATCTGATCATTATTTTACCGGTGCTGCTTTTAGGCGTCTATTTATATAACTGGAGCTATAATAATGCCAGCCGTGATTTATCTACAGCGACAATGGCGCAGCTGACGGATTATCTGGGTGATTTGACCCGCGAGCTGGATTGGATCGAGATGCAGCAGTTCGATATTCTTGAGGATAATCATCTGAATCGTCTTGCAGTTACCTGGGATATGATGAGCAGCGTGGAGAGACGCAGCAGCTTAAACGAATTGTTTCAGCGCTTAGCCACGATCAAAACAAGCAGTGATTATATCAAGGATATCCGGATTCATGTACGTAAGATCGATAAAACGTTGTCTGTCCAGAGTACGATGCAGAATTTTGACACCAAAAGCTATTCCTTTTTTCGTTCCATTCCTTATAAGTCGGATAAAAAGCTGATCAGCTATAACGGTCTGCTTCATATGATTGCTATTAAACAAAGTGGAGTTAAAGGCGATGAACCGCTATTTATTGTGCAGGTCGAGCTGGATAACCGGAAGCTGCGAAGCTCACTGGGACAGGTCAACTTATATTCGGGGAGCCGCTCTTATCTGCTAGCGGAGGATTCAACGTTCGCGCTGGGAAATGATGAGGAGACGGATAACATCCTTAAGAAGAATATGACTGCACTGCGGGAAGTCCAAGGAAGGTGGTCGCGCTTCAAGGCGGATGGCCGGCAATATCATATTGACAAAGCGTTCTCGGAACAGCTTGATCTGTCAGTGGCGAACTTTCTGCCTATGGAAGAAGTACGGCGGCCGCTTGCTAAATTCAAAATGTGGGCATGGCTGTTTGCGCTGGCCTCCCTGTGCGCAGTTTCAGTTTATACAGTTATGACATACAGGATGGTACACAGGCCCCTGCTCCAGCTGGTCAAGAGCTTCCGCCGTATGGAGGACGGAAGTCTGGATATCCAGATCGAACACAAGCATTCTGACGAATTCGGGTATTTGTACCAGCGCTTCAACCAGATGATCGCCAAGCTGCAAATCTTGATTGATCAGGACTTCAAGCAAAAGCTGATGATGCAAAAGGCAGAGCTTAAACAACTGCAGTCGCAGATCAATCCTCATTTTTTGTATAACAGCTTTTTTATCCTGAATTCATTGTCCAAAACCGGGGATGTGGAACGCATTGAACAATTTACAGGTATGCTTGGTGAATATTTTCGGTTTATTACCCGCAACGGGGAGGACTATGTAAAGCTGTCGGAGGAAATCCGGCATTCCCGAATGTATACCGAAATCCAGAAGCTTCGCTTTTCCAGGCGGATACAAGTCCAGTTTGACGAGCTGCCGGAAGAGATGAGAGACATCCGTGTTCCCAGGCTGATTACCCAGCCGCTGATCGAGAACGCCTATGAACACAGTCTTGAAAAATTGCCTGAGGAGGGTATGCTGCGGGTATCCTTTGAATCCTTCTCCGGTGAGGCCCGCATTGTAATAGAGGATAACGGTAATGAGCTGGACGATGCAGGAATAAAAATGCTTCAGGAAAAATTGCTGCACCCGCTGAAATTCCAGGAGATGACCGGGATGATGAATATTCACCGCAGAATCAGCCTGATCCATGGGGATGGCGGCGGACTCGAGATCTCAAGAAGCGGGCTGGGGGGACTTAAAGTGATGATACGGATTGGTTTAAGGGGGAAAGGTGACGATGTATAGACTGCTCGTGGTGGATGACGAAGAGATTATTACAGATACCCTGCATGAAGTACTGACTCAATTTATGCCGGAAAAGCTGGATGTCTGCAAGGCATATTCGTCCAAAGAAGCCTTGGTCTGGATGGACCGCACACGGATTGATATTGTCTTGACCGATATTCGTATGCCCGGCATGAGCGGTCTGGAGCTATCGGAGAAAATCAGAACACTCTGGCCGAGGTGTAAAGTTATATTTTTGACCGGGTACAGTGAATTTGACTATGCCTATCAAGCCATTCAGATGTCCGGAATGCGTTATGTCCTCAAAACCGAAGGCTATGACAAAGTGGTATCATCCGTTGAGGAGACGCTGCAGGAGATTGAACAGGGCAGGAGGGTTGAGGAGCTTATCGTCCAGTCCACCGAACAACTGCTAGCCTTGGAGCTGATGGCTCAGGAGAAATATTTGAGGCATCTTCTTCAGGACAGCCGGATGTTCGGAAAAGATGCCGGGATGCTGGAGGGGGACTTCAGTCAACTGAATATCGGACTTGATCCGCATGCGCCTGTGACCCTGATTCTGGGCCGTCCAGAGCATCCGGAGGAAGCAAGCTATACGGAATCGAACCGGAAGCTCTCAACGGCCCGTCTGATTTGGGATTCTTATCTGGCAGGAAAAACAAAGCATGCCGGAATGGAGGATAAGTTCGGGGGGCTGCTGTGGTTCCTTCAGCCGGCTACGGTTGAATTGAGGGATTCAGAACACCAGCTGAAGCGTTACCTGGAGGGGACACTGGAGCTTATCCAGGAAGCCTGCCTGGAGGAGCTTCAGCTGCCGGTTGCCTTTACCGTCTGTGCCCCCTGCACCTGGGATGCTGTATCCGCCCAATACGACCGGCTTCGTCAATTGCAGCAGCTCAGAACCGTGAGCGGGCTTTCTGTCATCTGGAGCGGGCAAGCCGGAACAGGGGAGACGAGGGAAGAACTGCGGATCAGCTCACGTACGGAAATTATCGCTGCCCATCTTGAAGCAGGCCGCAAGGAGAAGTTACACGAAGCTCTGAATGATACCGTTTGTTATATTCTGCAAGATCATTGGGGGATCCACCAGGTAACAGAAGCTTACTATACACTGGCACTTATGTTTCTGTCTTGTATCAACCGCTGGGGCTTGCAGAAAGAACAAATAGGGGACTGGAGCAGATTAATGAGGTTAGATGAGCATGCTTCAATTGCAGAATCCTTTCAATATTTGTCAAGTGCTGCAGATGCCATTCTCGCCGCCAGACAGTCCGATGAGCATAATCAGGCTACAAATGCCATAGAGCGGATCTGCCATTATATCGACAATAATCTGGGCGAGGACCTCTCTCTTGTCCGTCTGGCTGAATTGAATCACTTTAATCCAACCTATCTGTCCCGTTTTTTCAAGCAGGAACAAGGTATTAATCTGTCTGATTATATTGACGAGTGCCGGGTCCGCCGTGCGATGGAGATGCTGAAAGCGGAGGGGATCAAAATCAGGGAAGTAGCGGCGGCGGTCGGTTATGAAGCGGCCCACTCCTTCACTCGTTTTTTCAAGAAAGTAACGGGAATGACACCTCAGGAGTACCGGGATACGTTCACCAATTATTAATCGTTGAATCCGGCAGCGGCGATACGTGACTTAAAGGTCATGAATCGCCGCTGTTTCTTGTGTGTCTATTTATTTATGCAGTAATCAATGTCTGCTTGCGGTATTCGTTGGCGCTTGTTCCGGTGTACTCCTTGAATTTCTTATAGAACCAGTCCGTTTCCGAGTAGCCGACTTCCCTCGAGATCTCGTAGATCCGCATTTCAGTGCTTTCCAGCAAATGCTTGGCCTTCTCCATACGCTGCTGAAGCAGGTATTCGTTGAAGGAAATCTGCTCTTCACTTTTGAACTTCTGCCCCAGATAGGCACAGTTGAAGTGAAGGGCTTCGGAGATCTTTTTCAGCGAAATATTCTGGTGAAGCTCCTCCTGAACATATTTTTTAACCATATCTATGATAGAGTTCTGGCAATGAGGCTGCGGGGCCTTTACGGCGTCTTCAAGCGATGCATCAAGATTACGCCTGAACCTACCCAGACAATCCAGCAGCTCGGATGACTGTACAGGATCGGTTAAGTAATCGTTTACCTGATAGTGCAGAGCTTGGCGGGCCAGATTGAAATCCTGTCCTCCGCCAATTAATATGATCGGAATGCGGCTTTTTTGGCGAATGAGTCCGCACAATTGCAGACCGAAGGATTGTAAGCGCTTTATATTTATTAATACAAGAATATGGGCAGGATTGTCCACATGGTACAGTGCATCAGTAATATTATCCGCAGTAGTGTGAATGCAAAAACCCGCCTGGTTCCAGTCCAACATATGCAGCATGGTTTCCGATGAATCTGAATTAGGATCCACAAGCAGTATCTTATACAAGATGCTTTCCCCGCTTTCATCAAAAATAGTCATCCGCAGCGACTGATGTTCCTAAATCCTGACTACGCTTTTTATTATGGTTCAACCCGGAGGGGAGTGACAATGTGCAACTTTTTATTAACCGTGCATTTGTTTACCTGTTCAACAAAGTGCATTTTTATGCCGTAATGATCTATAAATGAACGGGTTCAACCCTGAAAATAGGCAGGTTGTCGATCAAAAATGTAAGCGCTACACTTTTGATTGTTACCCAATCACTGAAGGGGAGGTCCCAAAATGTTATACAAAAAACTCTGTACCACGCTACTCAGTTTGACAATGGTATTCACGCTTGCGGCTTGCAGCGGAGGTAATTCGGGAAGCGGCAGCAATGCGCAGGGCAACACAGCAACTCCGGCGCCGACTGAAGCAGCGGAAAACAGCGGCAACGGGAACAATGGAGAGAGTAATACTGCTGTGGAGGAGGATGTGGAGGCTACGCCTGAAATGGATTTCGATATGGGCGGCAGGACCATCAAGATTGTAGCCTGGTGGGATATGACGATTCCGGAGGATAATCCGGATAATATCCAGCGAAAAAAGAATCTCGATGAACTGATGAAAAAGCACAACTTCAAGGTTGAATATGTGAATATTGATTTCGGTGAGTATCAGGCGAAGGTAACCGCCTCCCTTCTGGCAGGTGAACCAATCGGCGATATCGTCCGTCTAGGTAAATCCTACATGATTCCTGCGCTCGTCAAACAGGATTTGCTATGGCCGATCGATGAATATACGAAGAATGCACGGGTCTTCAATCAGAAGACGACTAATGAATACATGCAGTATAACGGCAGGGGTTATGCATTCACCGAGAACCAGGCCAATCTGGTTCAGGGCATTTTCTACAACAAAACGCTGATGAACAAGCTGGGAATGAAACCGCTCCAGGAATATGTTGATGAGGATAACTGGAACTGGGATACATTCATTCAGGTCGCCAAGGAAGCCAACAAGGATACGAACAATGACGGCAAGCTGGACACTTGGGGATTGGCTAATAACGGGCTGATGGATCAGGCGCTCTATTCCAACGAAGCCACACTGACCAGCGGCGACAAACAGACTCTGGATGATCCGAAAACGCTTGAATCCTTTGGCCTGGTATCCCGTCTCGCCACAGAGAAGGTGTCACGTCCGACTGAAGGAGGAGACTGGACCGAACCGGCCCAATTCTTCCGCCAAGGCAACACATTGATGTATGCCGGTGCGCTGTATGAATTGAACGGCTTCAAGACCGATATGCAGGATTATGAGCTCAGTTTCGTTCCGTTCCCGAAAGGTCCGAGCGCTACCACCTATCACTCTGCCGAAGCGCTCTATCAGGCACTGACGATTCCGAAGGCCGTGGAGAATCCGGAACAGCTGATGTACATCTGGGAGAAGATTAATGATATTGACTCCATCTACGATTATCCTGACCAGGGTTCGTATGAGTCTGTCTTCACCACCGAGGAAGATATTGAAAATGCCAAAATGGTCGCTCCGAACATGGTGGTTCTTGACCATAATACGTTCCCGAATCTGCCGTACTACGACATTATCGGTGAACTGACCTCAGGCAATTCGGTATCGACTGTCGTCGAGAAATATAAGGCGAAGGTGCAGGCTGCCATTGACGAAGTTTATAAAAAATAACCGTTGATCATGATGTCCCCATGTAGAAGAAGCATTCTATAATGGGGACTCATTATTAAACTGCAATCTCTGGTGCTGGAGGGGAGAAGCGTTGAACATCAGAAAGAGGAAATATGGCATAGGTATTGTTGTTGTAATCATTGCCTGCGTTCTTATTGCGGTAGCCGTCAGTGCGGGTGATGCCCCGCAGAAGCGGATCTATGCAATGAACGACTTTGTCCCGGTTACGGATAATACCGCCGGGGACGGCTATGGGGAATACAGGCAGACCCATTCAGCGAGCGGGCGGCCGGACAAAATTATACGTATCGAAGGCGAACGTTATACCCGTATAGACGGTGAAGACTTTGAGGTTGTCAGCGGCTATGAGGGACTTGAAGGACAGGCGGTAATTACACCGGACAGGGGCAGCATCACTTGGAAGGCTGAGATTGCGGAAGCGGGTCTGTACAATGCACGGATTCACTACTTCCCGGTCGAAGGCAAGAGCTCGTCGATTGAAAGATCGCTGGCCATTAACGGGAAGATTCCCTTTGCGGAATCCGAGAATCTGATTCTTTACCGCTTATGGGGAAGCCGTGAGGCTGAAGTCAGACGGGATGACCGCGGGAATGATCTGCGACCTTCTCAGATCGAGAAGCCGCAGTGGCAGCTGTCTCCCTTCACTGATAGCGACGGTTATTATGAGGAGCCCTATCAGTTTTATTTCGGGCAAGGTGAACAAGAGATCACACTCGCCGCGGTCAGAGAGCCGATGGCAATTGATTATATTGAGCTGTATCAGGATGAGGATATTAAGCCTTACGCTGAGCTGGCAAGCAACTATGAGTCCCTCGGACTCAAACCGGCGGAAAGCCAGTATGTTGTCGTTCAGGCAGAAGACGCTGCGTTGAAATCTTCCCCGACCTTGTACCCGCTTTCTGACAGGTCCAGTCCGTCGGTCGAGCCTTACAATGTTTCCAAAATCCGCATTAACACGATTGGCGGACTGAACTGGAAGCTTCCGGGGCAGTGGATTGAATGGGAGATCGATGTACCGGAAGACGGATTATACCAGATTGCGCTCAAAGTCAAGCAGGATCAGCTGCGTGGCGTGTTCGCTACGAGGAGCCTGACGATTGACGGGGTGATTCCTTTTGAAGAAATGAAGCGGATCCAGTTCGCCTTTAATATGGACTGGAAGATGGAAGTGCTGGGCGGAGAGGAGCCCTATCTGTTTCATCTGACCGAGGGCAGGCACAAGCTCCGCATGACGGTGACGCTGGGCGATCTTGCTCCGCTTCTGCAGACGGTTGAGTCCAGCGTGCTCCAATTGAATGAAATGTACCGAAAAATCATGATCATCACGTCGAATACACCGGATGCGTACCGCGATTACCAGCTGGTAAAACGGATACCGGATATGGTTGAGGTGTTCAAAACCCAGGCCGGGACCATTCGCAGTGTTGCTGAATATTTGGAGAAATCTACCGGAGAGCGGAGCGACAAGGTAGCTGTGCTGTATACGCTGGTCCATCAGCTGGATGAGATGATCAAGGACCCGGAGACCGTTCCCCGGCGCCTGACCACCTTTAAGACGAATGTGGGCGGACTCGGAACCTGGATTCTTACGGTCCGCGAGCAGCCGCTTACGCTGGATTACCTGGTAGTGTCTTCACCGGGGCATACGCTGCCCGAGGCGCAATCGTCGGCCCTGGCCAAAATGAAGCATGAGGTCGGTGCCTTGTTCTCCTCCTATACAGAAGACTATGACAGCATCGGCAACACCACGGAGAAACAGAAATCCGTAACCGTCTGGATTACGACCGGACGGGATCAGGCTCAGGTACTCAAAAGTATGATTGACGAAACCTTTACGCCTGAAACGGATATATCCGTTCATCTCCGGCTCGTGCCCGCGAATATTCTGCTGCCTGCGACCCTATCCGGTGAAGGACCGGATGTCGCGATGCAGATTGGCGAGGATATTCCCGTCAATTACGCGATGCGTGACTCTGCCGCCGATCTGACCCAGTTCTCCGATTTCGGGGAGATTTCTTCCAGATTCAGAGACAGTGCTCTGGAACCTTATAAATACAATGGCGGTATATATGCGCTGCCGGAGCAGCAGACGTTCCCGATGCTGTTCTACCGGAAGGATATTCTGCAGGAGCTTGGCCTGACGCCTCCGGAGACCTGGCAGGATGTCTACAATATGATCTCAGTTCTGCAGAAGCACAATATGGAATTCTATCTTCCTATCGAGAATCCGACGAACAATGCGACGATTGTGCCGAATGCAACCTTCTCCATGCTGCTGTATCAACATGACGGGTCGTTCTACCGTGAAGAAGGACAGAAAAGCGGTCTGGATTCTGATATTTCCATGGAAGCGTTCAAGAAGTGGACGCAATTCTATACAAATTACAAATTCCCGCTTCAGGCGGACTTTCCGAACCGGTTCCGGACCGGCGAAATGCCGATCGGGATCGCAGACTACACCATCTACAACAATCTGAAGGTTATGGCACCGGAAATCAAGGGCCTGTGGGATTTCACTCTGGTTCCGGGGACGGAGCTTCCGGACCACTCGGTCAATCATAAAGTGGCCAGCCATACGACCGGGGTGCTGATGCTGGAGAACGCGGATGACAAGGATTCCGCCTGGGAATTCATGAAATGGTGGACAGACAGCAACACCCAGATTATGTACGGCCGCCAGATGGAGGGCCTGCTCGGTGAATCAGCCAGATATCCGACGGCCAATATCGAGGCCCTGGAGCAGCTTCCGTGGCCGGTCAAGGATTATAAGAATCTGGAGAGCCAGTGGCAGTGGGTCGAAGGCATTCCCCAAATTCCGGGCGGTTACTTCACAGGCCGGCATCTTGACAACGCTTTCCGCAAGGTTGTCAACGGCAATGAGAATCCCCGGGAAGCCCTGTCGGATTATATTTTGTATATCAATGATGAAATAGCGATTAAGCGCAAAGAGTTCAATTTGCCGTATTCGTTTGGGGGGTAGGAAGATGCAAGTGGAAGCCGCCGATCGGTCAGTACCGGTTCACAGCCCTGCGGTGAAGGAATCGGTATGGACCCGAAACTGGAGGGAGATCAAGAAGAGCAAGCATCATTATATCCTGATGGCTCCATACATGATCCTTTTTTTCATGTTCACCGTCATTCCGGTAGTCTTTTCCATGATACTTAGCTTCTTCTACTTTAACATGCTGGAGTTTCCGAGATTTGTCGGTCTGCAAAATTATTCCAGGCTGCTGCTCGGTGACGATGTATTTATGATTGCACTTAAAAATACGCTGATGTTCGCGGTAATTACCGGTCCGGTCAGTTATATCGCCTGTTTTCTGTTTGCCTGGATCATCAATGAACTGTCACCCAAAATCCGAGCATTTATGACGCTGGTATTCTACGCGCCGTCCATTGCTGGAAATGTGTATTTCATTTGGCTGATCTTCTTCTCCGGTGATGCCTACGGCTATCTGAACGGTTTTCTGATGAAAACAGGATTCATCCTTGAACCGGTTCAGTGGTTGACCAATGAACAATACATTCTGACCATCATCATTATCGTACAGCTCTGGCTGAGTCTCGGCACCAGCTTCCTGGCCTTTATCGCGGGACTGCAGACGGTCGACCACACCCTGATCGAAGCCGGATCTATTGACGGTATCAAAAACCGCTGGCAGGAGCTGTGGTTCATCACGCTTCCTTCCATGCGGCCGCAGCTGATGTTCGGCGCTGTCATGCAGATTACGAGCTCTTTTGCCGTAGCTGATGTTGCCATTGCACTTGCAGGATTTCCGAGTGTCAACTATGCGGCCCATACGATTGTGACTCATTTGATGGACTACGGCACGATCCGCTTTGAGATGGGATATGCTTCGGCTATCGCGACTGTACTCTTTGGTCTGATGCTCGGTGCAAACCTGCTTATACAAAAACTGCTCAGAAAGGTGGGGGAGTGAATTGAGCGTCAAAACGATACGGTTAATCTCTGGAACGAAGAAGCTCAACCGTTCATTTACCGTCAGCTTTCTGCTCTTCCTGCTGCTGGCCGCCTTTGGCTGCTTCATGGCACTGCCGCTGATCTATGCCGTCAATAATGCGTTTAAGCCGCTCGATGAGCTGTTTATCTTCCCGCCGCGTTTTCTCGTTAACAATCCGACGATGGATAACTTTTTTGACCTGTTCTCGTTGATGGGGAATTCCTGGGTTCCACTGTCCAGGTACATCATGAACACGCTGATCATTACGGTCGTAGGCACCGCTGGACATATCCTCCTCGCTTCGGCAGCTGCCTACCCGCTTGCCAAATACCGGTTCCCGGGCTCTAAGGTACTGTTCACCATCGTAGTCCTGTCGCTGATGTTCTCCGCCCAGGTCACTGCGATCCCGAACTATATGGTGATGTCCTGGCTGGGATGGATCAACACCCATGCTTCAATCATTGTACCGTCGCTCTCGTTCTCGCTCGGACTGTTTTTGATGAAGCAGTTCATGGAACAGATTCCGGATGCCCTGCTGGAAGCTGCCAAGATCGACGGAGCCAGCGAATACCGTATCTTCTGGACCATTGTGATGCCGAATGTGAAGCCGGCCTGGCTGACGCTGATGATCCTGCAGTTTCCTATGCTGTGGGGAAGTGACGGGGGCAACTTTATTTACAGTGAGAATCTCAAGACACTTCACTACGCGCTTGGCCAGATTGTGCTAGGCGGTATAGCCAGAGCCGGCGTCGGGGCGGCTGTGGCGCTGCTGCTCATGGTGGTTCCCATTACGCTCTTCATTATCTCGCAGAGCAGCGTCATTCAGACGATGGCGACGTCCGGGATGAAGGAGTAGAAAGGATGCGTACGCGATGAAGAATGTTGCTAACCGGGCAAGGGCGTACATCCTGTTGGCTGTGTGTGTGCTGCTCGGCGTTATGCCGGGAGCAGCACCCGCTATGGCTGACGGGAGCAGCTCTTCCTATAACTACTCTTACTGGGGGGAGCCGGTAGCTTCACCGGCAGCCTATCAGGCGACGGAACTGTGGACCGGAGACAGCCTCGGTACAGGACCCTTGAAGGATCCCTCCGATATGCATGTGACCCCGGACGGAGATATTTATGTGCTGGACACCGGTAATAACCGGATCCTGATACTGGATAGCCAGTTCAAGCTGGAGCGGATTATTGATTCCTTCAAGCAGGACGGGGCGGTACAGACCTTCCAGAGTCCGCTTGGACTGTTTGTCACAGAGAATAAGGATTTATATATTGCCGATACCGGAAACAGGCGGGTAGTGCAGCTTGATTCCGGCGACAATGTTGTGAAGGTGGTTGACAGCCCGCAGTCTGAGCAGCTGCCGGAGAATTTCACTTTTCAGCCCGTCCGGCTTGTTGTGGATAAAGCGCAGCGCCTGTATGTTATGGCTACCGGTGTGTATGACGGATTCATGGAGTTTAATTCCGGGGGGGACTTCACCTCGTTTATTGGCGCTAACAAAGTCACGATTGATCCGGTCGAATATTTCTGGAAACGTATATCCACACAAGCACAGCGGAGCCAGATGGTCATGTACACACCGACCGAGTTCAGCAATCTGGATATCAATGAAGAAGGCTTTATTTATGCGACCAACGGTCAACGCAGTAATAATGTGAAGAAGCTTAATGCCCAGGGCAGTGATATTCTGCGGCGGCTGGGCTACTGGGAACCGGAAGGGGACATCTACGCCACGGTTACAACCGGCTATACCCGGTTAGCCGACATTGATATCGGCGACAGTGAAATGTACTCGATTCTGGATGCCAACCACGGCCGGGTGTTCACTTACAACGGCGACGGCTATCTCTTGTATGTATTCGGCGGTATGGGCAACCAGCTGGGCTACTTTAATACTCCCGCGGCCCTGGAGCGGGTCGGCGATGATTTTATCGTGCTGGATAAGGCGCTTGGCGAGATCACCGTATTCCGGAGTACGGAGTACGGACGGACGCTGAATCAGGCGGTCCGCAGCTATTACAACGGTGACGAGGAGCAGGCACTGCAGCTGTTCCGGCAGACGATCAACATGAACGCCAATCTGGATTTTGCTTATTCCGGCATCGGCAAGGCCATTCTGCGTCAGGGCGATTACGCTGAAGCGATGAAATATTTTAAACAAAGTATGGATAAGACCAATTATTCGAAGGCCTATTTGCTGTATCGCAAACAGGTGCTGCGTGCCCATTTTACAGAAATTGTGGCTGCCGTCTTCCTCCTTGTCATTGCCGTTTTTGCCTGGATTAAGTTTAGAAAAATGAAGGTGAGAAAGAAGGTGGTCCCGCGTGAACAAAGAGCTGGTTAAATACCCGTTTGAGCTGATGGCACACCCCTTTAACGGGTTCTGGGACCTGAAATACGACCGCAGCCGCAAAACGAATCTTGTAATCTCTTTTATCATCCTTGGCTTGATGGTACTGACCAATGTGCTGAGTACCCAATACAGCGGTTTCCTCGTGTCGATGTACAATCCGAATTACATGAACAGTCTTCTGGAAGTGCTGTATGTACTTATCCCGGTAATATTCTGGACTGTGGCGAATTGGTCGATAACAACTTTGATGGACGGGGAAGGCAAATTTGTTGAAATCTTTACGTCCACCTGCTTTGCGATGCTTCCGCTGGTAATCATCAATCTTCCGTGGATATGGCTCAGCAATTATATCTCGCTTCAGGAGGCCTCTTTCTATTATTTCTCGGGAAGCCTGGCCACCATCTGGTTTATATTTCTGCTGTTTGTCGGAAATATGACGGTACAGCAGTTCACGCCGGGCAAGACCATAGTGACCATCCTGTTGACGGTTGCGGCTATGGCGTTTATGGCCTTTCTTTGTCTGCTGTTCTTCAGCCTGGTGCAGCAAATTATCAATTTCTCCATGACTATATATCAAGAGATCGTTCTGAGAAGCTAGGAAAGGAGGCATATCCATGGGTAAGGCGAGAAAAGCTCTGCTGCTTAGTCTGGTGATGCTGGGCAGTCTGTTTGCCGGCTGTTCCAGTCCGGGCCAGGAGGCGAAGACAGCCGGCAGTCCGGCTACAGCTGTATTTGAACAGGGCAAGCCTTTGAATGCTGCATTCTCGGATTCCCGTTTGGCAGGGATGAAAGGGGTGGCAGAGAACGGACAGATGCGTTTGTTCATTAATGAAGAAACAGGCGAAATTGCCGTGCTTCATACCGAAAGCAACCAGCTCTGGTTCAGTAACCCGCCGGAGCGGGATCAGGATACCCTGGCGGCAGGAGTCAACAAAGGCCTGCTGTCTTCCCAGCTGCAGCTGGATTTCTACAACAGCTTTGGTCAGATAAACTCTATCAATACGTTTACGGACAGCATCGCATACAAGCAAATCAGCTCAGAGACCATCCCGGACGGAGTGCGTGTGTCCTATCAATTCGGAACGGTTCAGGCCTCCGCGGAAGATCTTCCCGCCATGCTGAGCAAGGAACGCTATGAGGAATTGACGGGGAAAATGGATAAGACAGGTAAACGTGCGGTCGCTATTGCTTATAAAGAAGAAACGGAGAAATCAGCTTATGTCCGCAATGACAGCGCCCTGCAGGGGCTGCAGCTGGAACGGGCACTGAAGGCTTTTGAAGCGATCGGATATACGGAAGAGGATTTGCAGGAGGATGCAGCCGAATTCAATCTGGAGGAGGCCGGGCAGGAGCCGCGTATCTTTCAGGCGGCTATCGAATATACGCTTGATGGAGACAGCCTGATCGCCAGGGTTCCTGTAGAAAGAATTTATTATCCGGCTGAATATCCTGTGAATTCGGTCTCCCTGCTCAGCTTCTTCGGAGCCGCGGGCCAGGAAGAGAAAGGCTCCATCCTGGTGCCGGACGGCTCGGGCGCCTTGATTCATTTCAACAATGGTAAAACGAGATATTCTGCTTACCAGCAGACTGTATACGGCACGGATCAAACGATGGATACGGCTGATGTGGTCTCAAGGGAAGAAGCAGTCCGCCTGCCGGTCTTTGGCATACTCAAGGAACAAAAAGCGTTCCTGGGCATTATCGAAGAAGGCGCCCCGGTTGCGACAATCAATGCCGATGTAGCAGGCAGATTGAACAGCTATAACTATGCGTATCCGAGCTTTTATGTGGTGAACAAGGGCAGTGTAACGCTTGATGCCAACGGTCAGCAGCGTTCACTGCCAAGATTTCAGGAGAATCCGATGAAATCGGACTTTCAGGTGAGGTATGTCTTTCTCTCCGGAGAGAACGCCACCTACCAGGGCATGGCCCAATACTACCAGCAATATCTGCTAGGCAAAGACGGGCTTCCGCAGCCGGCTGCAGAGGCTGAAGATCTGCCGTTCTATCTCCAGCTTGACGGCAGCATCACGAAGAAGAAGCATGTGATCGGGATTCCGTACAACGCGCTTGAGCCTCTGACCACCTTCGGCCAGGCGCAGATGATTCTCGATAAGGTTCAGGCCCAGGGGATCCATAATATCAAGCTGAAATACACAGGTTGGTTCAACGGGGGGATGAATCATGGAATTCCGGACCGTATCCACGTGGATGGCGCTGTGGGAGGCAAGAAAGGCCTGAAGGAGCTCGCCCAGTATACCGGCCGGCAGGGCATCTCGCTGTTTCCGGATATGTCCATCCTGACAGCCCTCTCCGACGATGGTTTCAGTGTGACGAAGGATGCGGCGCGTACACTCCGGGACATCCCGGCGACGCTCTATCCAGTCAACCCGGTAATCAACCGGCGGGACAGGGACAGGACTCCCGCTTATGTTGTGGCTCCCCGTCTGGTAGGGGGAGTTGTGGAACAGATGCTTGAAGGGTTCGGAAAGTTAAATACCGGAGGCATTTCCCTGCGCGATCTGGCAGACCGGCTGAACAGCGATTACCGTAAGCATGAGCAGATGGACCGTACGGAGTCGCAGGAAATCTCGGTCAAAGCATTAGCCGGCATTGCCGGAAAGGGCCTGGAGGTTATGGCCAGCGGCGGTAACGATTACGCGCTTCCTTATGTGACGGATCTGACCGAAGCTCCGCTGTCCAGCAGCGGCTTCAAGATTGAGGATGAATCCATTCCCTTCTATCCGATGGTTGTGCATGGCCATATCAGCTATACAGGTAAACCCTATAATCTGTCTACTTATACAAACCCCAAGCAATATATCCTGAAATGTCTGGAGTACGGATCGGGTGTTTTCTTCGAGTGGATTGCCGAACCCAACTATAAGGTTAAGGATACGGAATATACCGACCTGTATGCAGTGAACTACGAGCTGTGGATGAACGAAGCCGCGGAGATTTACGGCGAGGTGAACTCGGTGCTGCGTAATGTACAGGGCCAAAGCATCGCTTCCCATGAGAAATTGGGCGAAGGTGTCTTCAAAACGGTATACGGGAATGGAGTTTATGTCATCGTGAATTATAACGGTACGCAGGTCACCGCTGAGGGCAAAGTGATCGAAGCGGAAAGCTACACGACAGGAGGAGGACATACATGAAACTGACTGCCCCACTCCGGACGTCCCGGAGAACGTATTCGCAGCGTAAGGCAATATACGGCTTCCTCTATGTGCTGCCCTGGCTGCTGGGCTTCCTGTTCTTCTTCCTCGTGCCGCTTATTGCGTCCTTCCGCTTCAGCATGAGCAATATTGAAGCCAACTCGAACGGTATCATCATTACTTATGCCGGCTTCAAAAATTATGTGGAGGCTCTGACCGTCAACACCAGCTTCAACCGGACGCTGACAGAATCCATTTCAACCATGGTTGTTAACGTACCGCTGATCGTGATCTTTAGCTTGTTCCTTGCCGTGCTGCTTAATCAGAAGTTTCTGGGGAGAACGGCGGCAAGGGCCGTGTTCTTCCTGCCGGTTATTCTTGCCTCCGGCGTGATTATGAATCTGGAGAGTACCAGTCTGGTACAGGCGGTGAATGACAGTAACGCCGGCGGCAAGGCTGTCAGCGGATTAGGCAGCTTCGAGCTGGCACAGTTGATGATACAGGCCGGTGTAAGCGAGACTATTGTTGACTATCTGACCGGAGCGGTTGACCGTATCTATCAGATTGTAAGCCAGTCAGGCGTTCAGCTGTTAATTTTCCTTGCCGGGATACAGACGATCTCGCCGCAATTGTATGAGGCCTCCAAGATGGAAGGCGCGACTGGATATGAAGCGTTCTGGAAAATTACTTTTCCGATGGTCAGCCCGCTGATCCTGGTCAATGTTGTATACACCATTATCGACTCTTTCTCTACGAACGACATGACAGATCTGATCCGCGAGACCGGGTTTGAAGCGTTCAACTTCGGACTGAGCTCGGCGATGGCCTGGATTTACTTTTTAGCTGTATCCCTGATTCTGTTAATAAGCACTTACCTGATTTCAAAGAAAGTATTCTACCAAAACTAGAAGAGGGTGAAAGTATTGCAGGCTTCAAAGTTTCTTGCGATCGAGTGGTGGAAACGATGGCTGTGGTCATTCGTCCGGTTGGTTTTGGTTGCTGGACTTGCTTTTGTAATTCTGTTTCCGATTCTGCAGAAAATCTCTACTTCCATCAAGGATAAAACGGATTTATATTCCCCCATCGTCATATGGGTGCCGGAGCATTTTTCGCTGGATAACTTCAGACAGGTCATTACCATTATGGACTACTGGCCGACGCTGGGGAACACGTTCCTGCTGTCCAGCCTGACGACTCTTCTGACGGCCATTTCCTGTGCGCTGGCCGGGTATGGCTTTTCCAGACTCAAATTTAAGGGAAGCAATCTGCTGTTTATGGGCGTGATGCTGACCATTCTGGTCCCGCCGACCACTATCCTGATTCCGGTCTATCTGAACTTGAAGGATTTCACACTGATGGGGCTGATACCGCTGCTTACCGGAGGCAAGTCCCTGAACCTGCTGAACACCTACTGGCCGTTCATTCTGACCTCGCTGACAGCAAACTCGATGAAGGCCGGTCTGTACATTTTTATCTTCCGGCAGTTTTTCCGGGGGATACCGATGGAGGTGGAAGAAGCGGCTTATATCGACGGAGCGGGGATCGGCAAAACCTTTTTACGGATTATTCTGCCCAATACCGTTCCGGCAATCATGACCGTCCTGCTCTTCTCCTTCGTGTGGCAATGGAACGACAGCTTTTATACGACGACCTATTTAACCACCAGCAAGGTCATGTCCATTCAAATCAGTTCCCTGCCTTACAATCTGGGGATTATGCTCTCGGACGGCGCGAATTCAAAAGTGGACCCGTTCTATCAAAGCATGGTACAGGATACGGGGATTTTACTGGCCATTCTGCCGCTAATTATCATTTATATCTTTGTACAGCGGTATTTTGTTGAAAGTATCGAGCGTACCGGGATTGTAGGGTAAACATTATGCAGACAAAATTTAAGCTGCCGGAATTCTTCCAGAGGCAAGTCAGCGAGCCGCTGCTGCTTGAGTGCAAAGCAGATCTGGATCCGGAGGGGTGTTTTGGCGAACAATGGATCGCTGTTTCAGAAGAAAAACTGGTCGTCTGGCACAGAGATGAGGCGCCGAGGCTGACTCTGCCTCTTGCTGAAATTAAGGATGCACGGGCAGTTTCAGCCGTAGGCGGAGGATCACTGCATATCGACACAGACTTTGGACCGGTTGTTGCAGTCCGTTATACCGCCGCATTGATCCCCATGTTTGATTATGCCGCAAAGCTGATCAAAGCTGCGGCGCATAGCGAAGAACTGCCGGTTCTCTCCGAACGGGATCTTCCCCGGAGCTGCCCGCAATGCGGAAATCCGCTAGATGAAGGGATGCAGGTCTGCGCCCAGTGCATGAACAAGGGGAAGCTGGCCATCCGGATGTTAAGATATGCGAAGCCTTACAAGCTTCAAATGGTGATTGCCGGAGTGCTGCTGATCCTGACTACACTGGTGGAGCTGATTCCCCCGTATTTGACGAAGATCATGATTGACGATGTGCTCGGAGCTGCCCGGCAGAGCACAAGGCTGCTCGCTGTAATCGGCGGACTGGGGCTGACTACCCTTGTGATGGCAGCCATGCAGGCTGTCCGGGGATTGATCGGCATCTGGGTAGGCTCCAAGCTGATGGGTGATTTCCGCAAGGATATTTTCAGTGCGCTTATGAAGCTGTCGCTTGCTTTCTTTGACCGGAGGCAGACAACCCAGTTCATTGGCCGGGTGAACAATGATGCGGAAGCGATGCGGCAGTTTCTGACGGACGGCGTCATTTATGTGATCGGGCAGCTGCTTCGCTTTGTGGCTGTGCTGTTTATTTTATTCAGTCTCGACTGGAAGCTGACATTATTTGCCTTGATTCCTGTCCCGTTTATGGTCCTGCTGTCGATGAAGATCTGGCCAAAAATCGGACGGCTCGCCTATCAGCAGTGGAGATCCATTTTGCGGCTGAACATGCTGGTCGGCGATTCTCTTCAAGGCATCCGCGTTGTTAAGGCGTTTGGCCGTGAACGAACTGAAATGTCCCGCTATGAGCAGACCAATACGGAAGTGGTGCACAATAATCTGAGGATGGAGGGGATGTGGCAGTTCATTTTTCCCGTATTCAGCCTGGTGACCGGAGCGGGAACACTGCTCATCTGGTATCATGGCGGACACAAAGTTCTGGAAGGCACACTGCAATTAGGCACACTGATGGCGCTGCTGTCCTATCTGGGTATGCTGTTCGGTCCCCTGGAATGGATTCAGCAGATGATCAATTGGACCAGTACGGCCATGGCTGCCGCCTACCGGGTATTCGAGGTGCTGGATACCGTGCCTGAAGTCATGGACGTTCACGAGCCCGTACCTATTGGCACAATTAAAGGGGATGTGGCGTTTACCAAAGTAACCTACGGCTACGAGAAGCATAACCCCGTACTAAAGGAAATCGATCTGCAGGTAAAAAGCGGTGAAATGATTGGTCTTGTAGGTCATTCCGGAGCGGGGAAATCCACCTTTATTAACCTCCTGTGCCGGTTCTACGATACGGACGAAGGCTCCATTTCCATTGACGGCATTCCGATACGCAGCATCAGCCAGACCGATCTGCGCAAGCAAATCGGCGTTGTGCTGCAGGAGACCTTTCTGTTTGAAGGCTCTATCGCCGAGAACATTGCTTACGCCAAGCCGGAAGCCACACCGGAAGAAATTATGCGGGCGGCCAAAATTGCCAATGCGCACGATTTCATAGTCCGTATGCCCGACGGCTATGACACGCAGGTTGGTGAGCGTGGACACAAGCTGTCCGGGGGAGAGAAGCAGCGGGTCGCCATTGCCCGGGCGGTCATTCATGATCCGCGTATCCTCATTCTGGATGAAGCCACTGCTTCAGTCGATACCGAAACCGAACGTCAGATTCAAGAGGCGATTGCCCGCCTGGTTCACGGAAGAACGACGTTTGCCATTGCCCACCGGCTGTCGACGCTCCGTAACGCCGATCGGCTGGTCGTACTGGACAAAGGGCGCATTAATGAGGTTGGCACACATGAAGAACTGGTGAAAATCCCAGGCGGGATCTATCGCAAGCTGGTCGAAGCGCAGCAGGAGTTGTCAAAAATCAAGGGGGTGGAGGTCTGATGAAGGATCCCTATGAAATCCGTATCCTTCCCCCTGCGGCTGTAAACCTGAAGCGTGGAGCAGGCGGCGTGCTGGGAGGGAAAGTTGAAAATACTCATTATGAGGAGCTCACGGTTTACCGGACTTTTCCGTTCCGGTTTGACGAGGAATACATTTCTGTCCGGAATGCGAAGGGAGAAGAGCTTGGCATCATCCGGGAGCTGGCAGAGTTAGAGCAAGACAGCAGGGAGGAGCTGCGCAGGGAGCTGCAATACCGGTATTTTTTACCGCGGGTTAACCGGATTGTGAGTGTCAAGTTCAAGTCAGATCTCTGGCTGTGGGATTTGAAGACACATCTGGGACCAACCCGGCTGGCGATGAGGAATCTCCAGGATTATGTGCAGCTGCACAGCGGGGGGCGTGTCATTCTGTCAGATATCAGCGGAAAGCGCTGTCAAATTACCGACTGGCGGAGTCTTGACGGCCACAGCCGCAAATGGCTGGAAGATACGTTATGAACGGATGCCCATCTATCACTTGCAGGGGCAAATTCTATAAGCATGATGAAAGGGGTTAACGAGCTATGAACAATCTTCAGAGCAATGAACTACCTAAATTATATGAGGCGTTTCAGTCTGATTTTCGGATTGGTGCAGCTGTGAATCCGCACACCTTGTCGGTGCAGCGGGAGCTGTTAGTCCGGCATTTCAACAGCGTTACCGCTGAAAATGAGATGAAGTTCGAACGGCTGCATCCTGAAGAAAGCAGGTATACCTTTACGGAGGCCGACCGCTTAATGACGTTTGCCGAAGACAATGGCATAGCAGTCAGAGGCCATACGCTTGTCTGGCACAATCAGACCCCTTCCTGGGTATTCGAGAATAGTGACGGCGGGCCGGCAGATCGCGAAACACTGCTGAGACGGATGAAGTCGCATATTGATACAGTGGTATCCCGCTACAAAGGCCGTATTTATGCATGGGATGTGGTCAACGAAGCGATATCCGACCAAGGCGGTGAATGGCTGCGCCCATCGAAATGGCTGGATATCGCCGGAGAAGATTTTTTATTAAAAGCGTTTGAATATGCGCATGCCGCTGATCCCGATGCCCAGCTCTTTTACAATGATTATAACGAATCTGATCCGGAGAAAAGGGAGAAAATCTATCGTCTAGTGCATACGCTCCTGGAGCAGGGCGCACCGATTCACGGCATCGGGCTTCAAGCTCACTGGAATCTGGTGCATCCTCCGCTGGATGACATTAGAGCAGCTATCGAACGGTATGCTGGTCTTGGCATGAAGCTGCATATCACGGAGCTTGACCTCTCCGTATTCCAGTTCGAGGACCGCCGGACCGATCTGACGGCTCCCCTGGAGGGAATGCTTGAGCAGCAGGCTGAGCGCTACATGCAAATTTTCCGGCTGTTCAAGGAATACAAGCAGTACATTGACTGCGTAACCTTCTGGGGAGCAGCGGATGACTATACATGGCTTGATAACTTTCCGGTACGCGGGCGGAAAAACTGGCCGTTCGTTTTCGACGGCAAACATGAGCCTAAGCAGGCGTACTGGGATATTCTGGAATTAGCGGGAGAATAACATGAATACTACTACCATCCATAATCCGGTCATCTGGGCTGATGTTCCTGATCCAAGCGTCATCCGGGTAGGTGATTGCTATTATATGATCAGCACGAGCATGCACTCGATGCCCGGCTGTCCGGTCATGAAATCGAAAAATCTGATGAATTGGGAAATGGTCAGCTATGTCTATGACAGCTTTGAAGATAACAGCGCCCATAAGCTGCTGAACGGCAAGGGCATTTACGGGAAAGGCTCCTGGGCAACCAGCCTTCGCTATCATGAGGGCATTTATTATGTCTGCTTCTCCAGCAATGACATGCAGCAGTTCTATGTATATCAGACGAAGGAAATCGAGAATGGCCCTTGGGAACGCTTCGTAATTCCGGGCTTGCATCATGATCCAAGCCTGCTATTTGATGAAGGGCGGGTGTTCGTGTTTCACGGGAACGGCAGCATCCGGATTACCGAATTGACGGCGGATGCCCAAGCCCAAAGAGAGGGAGGCCTTGATCAGCTGCTCTTTGAGACGGAGACTGAGGATATCGGTCTTCGCTGTGAGGGCTGTCATGCTTACCGGATGAACGGCTACTATTATCTGTTCTTTATAGAATGGCCTAGTAACGGTAACCGGCGGCGCAGACAAATGGTCTACCGCTCGGCTGAACTGCTGGGCCCTTACGAACGGCGGATTGTGCTGGACGACGATATGGGATACCAGAATAACGGTGTAGCACAAGGCGGTATTGTCGATTCAGTGACAGGGGACTGGTTCGCTGTGCTGTTCCAGGACCACGGCTCTGTCGGCCGCATTCCATGTGTTGTTCCGGTGCATTGGGAGGATGACTGGCCGGTATTCGGTGTCGATGGCAAGGTTCCGCAGCAATTTGCAGCCGCTTTGCCGGCAGAGGAAGTAAAGCCGCTGGTGATCAGCGACGGCTTTGAATATGACAGGAACCGGCTGGCTCTGAACTGGCAGTGGAATCATGTGCCGGACCCTGACCTTTGGTCTGTCACCGAACGGCCGGGAAGGCTGCGCCTGCGGACAGGAGCCCTGTCGCAGAGTGTGGAATATGCCCGTAATACGCTGACACAGCGTACGGAAGGACCCGCATGCAGCGCTTCGGTTCTACTGGACCTGTCGGGACTTACTCCGGGTGACCGTTCAGGTATGGTTGCTCTGCAGCATCATCTTGGCGCAGTCGGTATCTGGGTCGATGATAGCGGAGCGCGCTTCGTGGTCATGAGTGTGAACGGAGAAGAAGGTCAGGAGACGGCTGTGGAACGTATACCTTATGAACACAGCTTTATTCATCTGAAGATGGAGTTCGATTTTGCCAAGAGTCTTGATATTGCGAACTTTTTCTATTCATCTGACGGAGAGAATTGGCATACCATCGGCAGTCCGCTGCAGATGAAATATACGCTGGATCATTTCATGGGCTACCGGATCGGTCTCTATTGTTATGCCACCAGGAAGAACGGCGGATATGCTGATTTTGACGATTTTTGTTACAGCAAGACCGTTTAAGGCCGTTTGTATTCATAGCTCACTTGTACACTTGCAAGGTTGATAAACAGGGCGATTCTCCGGTGAAAGGAGGATATGAATGCGTTTACAAAAAAATGGTGGAAAGGCAGTGATGCCTGTGTTGAAGGAAACGCAGCCTGAAAACAGAGAAATCTTATTACAGGCATCCGGGATCAAGCGTGTATTTGGCAGGGGAGACACCGCTGTGACTGCCTTGTCGGATATTCATTTGGCCGTTCCCCGAGGGTCTGTTGTCGCGCTTAAAGGAAGGTCAGGCTCTGGGAAGACCACGCTGCTTAATGTTCTCAGTACACTGGATGACCCGACGGAGGGTTCGGTGCAGTTCGAAGGGAGGGAGATCACCGGACTGTCCGCCAAAGCGCGCAACGAGCTGAGACGCAGGGATATAGGGTTGATCTTTCAGGCATACGGACTGGTTCCCCTTATGTCCGCGCTTGAAAACGTCGAGTTTGGATTACGGATTGCCGGCTCCTCCAAGGCCGGCCGTGAAGACGCGGAGTGGGCGCTGGAGCGTGTGGGAATGAAGGACCGGATGAAGCACCGGCCGCCGGAATTGTCGGGGGGAGAGCAGCAGCGTGTCGCCATTGCACGGGCCATCGTACATAAGCCCAAGCTGCTGATTGCCGACGAGCCTACGGCTGAGCTTGACAGCCGTATGGGACTGCAGGTCATCCGATTGTTCAGGGAGCTGGTGCTAAGCTCCGGAATGACCATTCTGCTCACTACACACGATCCCGGCATTATGGAACTGGTGGACCATGTCATTGCATTGGAGGATGGAACAATTGTCTCACAAACAATCAATGCTTCTCCGCTTACGTAGGATACGGCTGCGTATTGCCGGAGCCTCACTGCTGCTGCTGGCATTGACCGGACTTGCCGGCTGTTCGCTGCTGCCGGCTGAACAGGAGCTGCAGCCGCCGCTCGTTCAGCCTGTGCAGCAGGAATATGACATGGAGGAGGTTGTTACCGGGAATATTCAGACCTTCCTCAAGGGGACAGCCACTTTTGCATCCGGTCATGTCGAGGCTTTATCGTTCAAGGAGTCGGGAGGAGTTCTCAAGGGAATCCCCGTAGAGCTGGGCCAGACTGTGAAGAAAGGCGAGCTTCTGGTGGAGCTGGAGACAGGGGATCTTGAACTGCAGCTTTCATTGCAGCAGCTCAATGTGGAACGTGCACAGCTGCTGTATAAGCAGGCAGAAGCTTCGGGTGCAAATGCGACTGATCTGCGCCTGAGGCAAATTGATTATGAGCGGGAAAAAATTTCGCTGGACCATATGGAAAACAAGCTGGCCAAAGCGCGGTTATATTCACCGATCAGCGGCACTGTAACGTACATTCAGACCATGAACACCGGAGACTATATCAATGCCTATCAGCCTGTTGTAACCGTCTCCGATCCTTCCAGTCTGCAGCTGACTTATGTGGCCGGTGACGCAGGAGATTTGCTGCCGGTGGAGACCGGCATGCCGGCAAGCCTGAAATATAAGGGAAAGGACTATAGAGGCAAAGTGCTGCAATCGCCTTCAAGTGCCCCGGCAAAAGGAACTCAGGAGACGGTCGACCGCAATGCCGTAACACTGATTGTGGACATAGATAACAAACCCGCGGGCATCCAGGTCGGGGACGTCGCTGAGCTGACCATCGAACTTCAGAAGCGGGAGAACGTTCTTATTCTTCCCCGTGCCGCTATCCGGACCTATATGGGCCGCTACTACGTACAGGTGCTCGACGGCGAACGGCGCAAGGAGCTGGACATTGAGATCGGGCTTATGACTCCGACAGAGGCTGAAATCGTGAAGGGGCTACAGAAGGGGCAGAAAGTCATTTTGAACAATTAAGGGATGGCTGACAGCTTCTTTATCCCAAGGTGCAAAAATTGAGGTGAACGTATGGCTTTATGGACGATGATTCTCCGCAAAATGGCGACAAACAAGTGGCTGCAGCTGAATCTGCTGCTTGGGCTGACGGTCTGTGTCGCGCTGTTCAGCTCCATGCCGCTATATTCGGGTGCTATTCTGCAGCGGACGCTGCAAAAGGAGCTCGGCCAATTGCAGTTGCAGAAGAACGTATATCCGGGTTTTATCCGGATCGCGACCTCCAATTCTGCGGAAATAATGGATGAAAAAACGGCCGAAGCCATTCAGAAGGCCGATCAGTTCGTACGTTCGATACCGGGCCGGGCGGGTCTTCCGGCGCTGTCCTTTTATCAGCAGCGGTTTACCCAAAAGTTCAAGGTGTACGGCTCCGATGCTTCCGAGCTGGAGCAAAAGACCCAAAAGTCTGCCGGAGCGGTAAAATCCTTGTCAGATATGGAACAGCGGGTTCGCCTGCTGGCGGGCCGGATGCCGGTGGATCGCACAGACGGAATCATTGAGGCTCTGGTGACAGACAGCTTCCTTCTGAAGGTCAAACGCGAACTCGGTCAGGAGCTTACTGCTGAAGTATCGGAGCAAACCACGCTCCGGATTATTCCCGTAGGCGTTATGGCGACCGATGCGGCAGCCGATCCCTATCTGTCTTATATGACCGAAACGGACAGTGACGGGTTTATCATTCCTTTCGGGCAGTTTGAACGGGAGTTTATTACCGGCGGGAAAGCCAGAGTGTCAGATATGGAATGGCGGTATGCTCTGGATTACAGGGCGCTCAAGGTTGAGGGGATTGATCAGTTTGTACAGGCAGACAAAGATATCCGCCGGTATTTCAAAGGCCGGATCGGCGCGGCTGAAATCAATATGCCTGCGAACGAAACCATCCTGTCGTATCAGGGGAAGGCGGATAAGCTGGATGTAATGCTTCTGTCACTGTACTCGCCGGTCATGATTATGCTTGCGTTCTATCTGTACATGACTGCCAATCTCATTATCGAACGGCAGAAAAATGATATTGCAGTGCTCCGCAGCCGCGGAGCCAGCCGGTGGCAGATCATGACGGCCTATACGCTGGAAAATCTGCTTCTGGGCTTCATTGCGTTAACGGCCGGGCCGTTTATGGGTGTGCAATTCACCAAGGGGCTGGGGGCGGCAAACGGATTTCTGGAATTTGTGAACCGCTCTCCGCTGGAGGTCGGGTTATCGGGTGAAGCGTATCGGATAGCTGCGGCTGCAGTAGGTGCCGCTATTCTGCTTATTCTGATTCCCGCCTTACTTGCGACACGTGTCAGTATCGTCAATCAGAAACGTGACTCCGTCCGGCTGAGTAAGCTGTCATTCTGGCACAAGACCGGCCTGGATGTCATATTAATCGGCATCGCTGTATATCTGTTGCGTGGGTTTAATACCCGTCAGGAGGATTTGCGCAAGCTGGCGCTGGATTCAAGCGCACTTCAGGTGGATCCGCTTGTGTTTCTCATGCCGGCATTGTTTACGCTGGGTGCAGGACTGCTGGTGCTCCGTCTGTATCCGTGGTTTATCCGGTTCATCTTCTGGCTGGGCCGCCGCTTCTGGTCACCGGCGCTGTATCATACGCTGATACAGATCAGCCGGTCCTCCGGACAATATTTGACGCTGATGCTCTTCCTGATCATGACGGTCGCCACTGGTCTGTTCAGTGCAGGAGCGGCACGTACAATCAACGACAATATGGAGAGCCAGATCCGCTATTCTGCAGGCGCGGATCTAACGCTGCAGACGCGCTGGGAAAGCGATGCACCGGTTGTATCAACTACGGCCCCTTCTGCCGGGGGAGCTGCGCCCACCGGGGATGGCAACAGCACAAAGCGCGTGCAATATACAGAGCCGTCCTTTCAGCCATACCGGGAGCTGGCAGGTGTAGAAGCGGCTGCGAAGGTGTTCCGCAAAGAGAACGCCCGTTTTACCGCAGGCCAGAAGGCCGTGTCAGGAAAAACAGCATTGTACGGGATAGATACCCTGGATTTCGGCAAGACCGCCTGGATGAAGCCGGGACTCCTCGAATACCCGATCAATAGCTATCTGAATCTGATAGCATCCGATTCCAGTGCGGTGCTGGTGTCCCGTTCCCTCGCTGAAGCGGCCAGGATCAAGCCGGGTGACAATGTTTCATTGTCATGGGACGGACTGGATCAGGTGCCGTTTACCGTCTATGGAATTATCGACTATTGGCCGGGATGGAGTCCGCTGCCCGCCGGCGGAGAATCCGGGACAGACCCGGAATCCGGTAAGCCGAAGCTGATCGTCGGGCATCTGAGCTCCATCCAGAACCGTCTGGCCGTAGAGCCGTACGAGACCTGGCTGAAGCTCGATAGCTCAGCCGCGGGCAAAGAAGTGTATGCGCAACTGACGGAAATGAAGCTGCCGGTTACGCATTACCGCGATGCAACACAGGAGCTGGTGTTGTCGCAGAATGATTCATTCCGCCTCGCCATCAACGGTATTATGACGCTGGGCTTTGTCATTTCCATCATGATCAGCTTCTTCGGATTTTTAGTGTTCTGGATTTTAACCTTGTCCGGAAGAACATTACAGTACGGAGTGCTGCGGGCAATGGGCATCTCCTTTGCGCAGCTTATTGGCATGCTGATTAGCGAGCAGCTCTTAACCTCTGGAGCTGCAGTACTTATCGGCGCTGGCATCGGCAGTCTGAGCAGCAGGCTGTTTGTGCCGCTGTTCCAGATGTCTTTTGCCGCAAGCGAACAAGTGCCGCCGTTTGAACTGGTAAGCCGCTTCAGCGATTACGTCCAGCTGTATGGGATTCTCGGAATGATGCTGCTATCCGGTGTGCTGATTCTCGGCCACCGGCTGTCGAAAATTCGGATTGCCCAGGCGCTGAAGCTCGGGGAGGAATAAGCAATGATTCATTGTGAAGGACTTGTCAAAATCTATAAATCCTCTGATCTCGAGGTTGTTGCCCTGCAGGGATTGGATCTTCGTGTGGAGGCTGGGGAATTGATGGCGATTATCGGCAATTCCGGGAGCGGAAAGTCGACACTGCTTAACATGCTCGGCGGGCTCGATAAGCCTTCGGCAGGAAAACTGCTGGTCGACGGGAAAGATCTGCTTGGATTCTCGGAGAAGGATCTTGTCCGGTACAAACGGGAGACCGTCGGGTTTGTCTGGCAGAATAATGCGCGCAATCTGCTTCCTTTTTTGACGGCCATTGAGAATGTTGAGCTGCCCATTCTTCTGCGCGGCAAGCGGCGGCGGGCGAAGGCCGAAGCTTTGCTTGAATCTGTCGGGCTGAAAGACCGCATGAAGAATTCCCTGAGCCAGCTTTCCGGCGGTGAGCAGCAGCGGGTCGCTATCGCCATTGCTCTTGCCAATGATCCGCGGCTGCTGCTGGCCGATGAGCCTACCGGCTCGCTGGATACCCGAACCTCCGATCAGGTGCTCGACCTGTTCAGGTCACTGAATCAATCCATGGGAATTACGGTTGTCATTGTAACCCATGATCCGCATTTGGCGCGCAAGGTGGACCGGGTCGTGCAAATCCGTGACGGAATGACATCCTCTGAAATGATTCGGCGGGTCTCCTATGCGGAGGAGCTGGCAAGGCTGGAAGCGGAGAGCTTGCTTCTGGAACAGGAAAGCCATATCGAATATGCTGTTGTCGATAAAGCCGGACGGCTGCAGATTCCTGCAGGATTGCTGGATGCTGAGGAATTCAAAGGAAGCAATAAGGTACGTGTAGAGCTGGAGAACGGACGGATTGTCCTCTTGCCGCCGCAAAAGAAAAATGGATAGGTCTACATCAAACAATGGAGGAATGGGATGTGATCAAACAGAAGAACCTTCGACAACCCATTATTCTGGGTGCACTCGTGCTCTTGTTCATTATTGCGGGAATTACTGCGTTGCTCGCTGCGGGGAGGACTAAGGAAAGCCGGAATCCTCCGGAAGCTGCCTCTCCCCCGACCATTACCGCGCAGGAAGCTGCGAGCAGCCAGGCAATCCGCAATTTTGAAGACGGCACATTGCAAGGCTGGTATGGGCGGGGCGGAGACGAGAAGCTGACGGTTACCGCTGAAGCCGCGCATAAGAGCAGCTATGGTCTGCATGTTGCCGGAAGAACCGCTGGCTGGAACGGTCCGCAGCTGGATATTACCCCGCTGCTCAAGAAGGGAGAGCTCTATACGCTGACCGCTTGGGTCAGGCTCCCTGCCGGAACCCCGGAAGCATCGGTTGCCCTTACGGTCCAGCGGACAACGAACGGCCATGAAAGCTCGGAGTTCATTACTTCTGGGGTAGCAAGTGACAGGGAGTGGATCATGCTTTCGGGAAGATACGAGCTGCTGCATTCTTTTGAGCAGCTGAAGCTCTCTCTTACAGCCGGCAGCAATCCTGACCTGGAGTTTTATGTCGATGATATAACGGTCGGACAAAAGCCGGCTGCAGAGCCGGAGCCAAAGCCGGAGTCAGGGGCAGCTTCGGTTCAGCTGGATATTCCGGCGCTCCAGGATATCTTTGCCGGAGATTTCAAGCTGGGCACCTCCCTGCTGGCCGATGAAGTTATGGACCCGGAGGGTCCGGATGCTGCGCTGCTTAAGAAGCATTTCAACAGCTTGACCCCCGGTAATGAGCTGAAATGGGATGCAACCGAACCCAGGGAGAATAGCTTTAACTTCACCCGGGCAGACCGGATTGCCGATTTTGCCGCCGATAATGGAATTGCCTTTCGGGGTCACACCCTGGTGTGGCATAGCCAGACCCCAGATTGGGTATTCCATGATGACACAGGTAATCTCGTCAGCAAGGAAGTGCTGTTTGCAAGGATGAAAAATCATATCGATAATGTCGTCGGCCGGTATAAAGGCAAAATTTATGCCTGGGATGTCGTTAATGAAGTGATTGAGCCTGGGGATAACCAGCCTGGAGGACTTCGTAACAGTCTATGGTACCAGATTGCCGGGGAAGAGTATATCGAAAAGGCGTTCGAATATGCACATGCCGCTGATCCCGATGCCAGGCTCTTTATCAACGACTACAACACGCATATTCCCGATAAGCGGCAATATTTGGTCGACCTGATTCAGCGGCTGAAAGCCAAAGGGGTGCCTGTAGAGGGGATCGGCCATCAGAACCATATCAGCCTCACTTATCCGTCTGTCGCAGAGCTTGACTCTATGATTTCTGCCTTCGCAGATCTGGAAATTGAGCAGCAGATTACAGAGATGGATATGAGCATCTATTCCAATGATTCACAAAGCTACGATAGCTTCTCCGAGGAGCTGCAAATTGCACAGGCGCACAGGTACCGGGAAATCTTCGATGTCTTTGTAAAGCATAAGGACCAGTTAACCGCTGTTATTTTCTGGGGCAAAGACGATATGAACACCTGGCTGCGCTCCTTTCCGGTAAACCGTAACAACTGGCCGCTGCTCTTTGATGAACAGCTGCAGGCCAAATATGCATATTGGGCTCTGGTTGACCCCGGCAAAGTTCCGGGAGCAGATTATGGGCCGATCCATACCTCAATTAACACTCTAGGAGGAACATTTATGAATATTTTAAACAAAAAGGATAATGGAATCATGAAGGCAACCGGAAAAGAGCCCGGCCAAGGCAATCCGCTCGTCTCTTATAAATTTGGAGCCGACCCGTATGCGCTGGTGTATAAAGACCGGGTCTACTTGTATATGACCAATGACGTTCTGGAGTACGACGACTCAGGGAAGGTTAAGGATAACACCTATGGCAATATCAATAAGATTACGGTGATTTCGTCCGATGATCTGATGAACTGGACCGATCATGGCGAAATTGTCGCTGCCCGCTCTGAAGGCGCAGCCAAATGGGCCACCCAATCCTGGGCACCTGCAGCCGTGCATAAGGTGATAGACGGTAAAGACAGGTTTTTTCTGTACTTCGCCAATAATGCCAGCGGAATTGGTGTACTGACCAGCGACAGCCCGGAAGGGCCGTGGGTGGACCCGCTGGGCAAAGCGCTCATTCTGCGTTCAGTGCCGGGCGTAGAAGATGTGACCTGGCTGTTCGATCCGGCGGTATTCGTCGACGATGACGGCAAAGCATATATTTATTTCGGAGGCGGGATTCCGGAAGGCAAGGAGGAGTGGCCGAATACCGCCCGTGTGATGGAACTGGGACCGGATATGATCAGTGTGATAGGTGAAGCCAAGCCTATTCCGGCTCCGTTTCTGTTTGAAGATGCAGGCATCAATAAATATGACGGCCGGTATTATTTTACGTACTGCTCCAATTTCTTCAGCGGAGAACGTCCGGAAGGCAGTCCGCCTGCCGGTGAAATTGCCTATATGACCAGTGACCATCCGATGGGTCCTTGGACATACCGCGGCACAATTCTCAAAAATCCCGGCCATTTCTTTGGCGTTGGCGGTAATAACCATCATTCGATTTTTGCGTTTCATGACAAATGGTATATCGCGTATCATGCCCAGACCTTGTCCAAAGCGCTGGGGGTTCCTCAAGGATACCGCTCCACTCATTTAAATGAAGTGCACTTCAGCGGTGCGGATGGCGCCATTCAGGAGATTGAGGCTAACTATGAAGGCGTAAGTGCCATTCAATCCTTTAATCCGTATCAGTCTGTACCAGCGGCAACGTCTGCCTGGAGTGCAGGCATAGCGGTTGAGCCCCCTGTATCCGCCAGCGGTGAAGCAGTGAATGAGCGCGTCTTAACCGCACTTACAGACGGAAGCTGGACCGGTTTGGCTGGTGTCGATTTCGGGCAACCGGGCGCTTCGGCGATTACGGTGTCCGCTGCAGGCGGTGATCAGCCGTCCATCATCGAACTGCGGCTGGACCAGCCGGACGGAAAATTGATCGGCACAGTGAAGGTAGCAGCCGGGTCAGGAGAGAAGGCAGCCGAATGGACGGCAGAGGTTGCTGAAGCAGAGGGGATCCACGACCTGTATTTTGTATTCCGCGGAGAAGGCGGGAAAAGGCTGCTGCAGTTATACCGCTGGCAATTTTCTTAATAGCGATGCTTTAGTGAGCCATGCACTTCATACAGCTATGCCAACAAGACCCCGGGAATGAACCCGGGGTCTTGCACATTTCAAACGTCTAACGGACATGCCGCTCAGCTTCACCCTAGACTGCAGCGCGCTCCAAACAGCCAGCCTCCTTTAACGGGAAGCACTAAATGTTCCGGGCACTGCCGAATAGATCCGCACAGTAAGCCCGTTTGTATATCCTTCCAGCACTGCGGTCAAATCCTCCTGATTCAGAAAAGCCAGCGCTTTGCTGTCAGTTTCGATGGCAGGCTTCCATTCGCCGTTCACATTCCGGTTGATAATATGTATCCGGCACTCCTCACCCGTATAAGCCGTTCCTTCCAAGGTGTAGTCGGCCCTCATACTGACTAATTGATCATCGGTATACTCCTGCAAATCTTCTGCTCCTGGTATAATATCTCCTTTAAAATAGCGGCTGTCACTGTTTCCCGTAAAAAGAACAGCTATCTGCCTGCGCGGACCTTCCTCCTTGCGGAGCTCTTGGCCCGTAATCTGGACATGGATGGTTAAAATCTCTTTTTTACCGAGCAAAAACTGCTGTACCGCTGCCAGGGCACTTTCGCTCTGATTGGCTGTAAAGGAATGTCCTGCCTCCTGAATCAGCTGCAAATGACATTGCCCCGGCGCATAGGCTTCCTGAGCCTTAACGGAATAGGTGTAATTAACGAGCTGGTCATCAGTCCCATGCATCAGCAGTACCGGGCCTTTGTAAGAAACGATCTGTTCGTACGGGTCCATCTCAACAACAGCTTCATGGTACTTTTTACCGATACGCATATTGCCGCAATCGATCACCTCCGGCACATGATTGACATCATAGGAGGAGCCGGCCAGAGCCCCCCTGCGGGCATCATCCGGTATGCAGAGTGCGGGGTAGACAAGAATCAGTGCTTCGACTTCACTTGGACGCCCCGCTGCTGCCAGCGCTGAAACAAATCCGCCCTGGCTGAAGCCCATTAAAGTGACTTTGTCTGCATCAACAGCATCCAGACCTTTCACGTAATCCATAACGGCCATCAGATCTTCGCATTCAGTCAGCACGCTCATCTCAGTTGTCGCCCCGTCACTTGTCCCTTGTCCAGGTGCACTGCCGCCGCAGAAATCAAAACAAAACGCTGCGTAGCCCCAGGATGCAAAGCTCTGGCAATAATCAAACAGATCCCGCGAGTTCCCGCTAAATCCATGGCTCACAATGATGGCTGGGAGGTGATCCCCCTCCGGTATAAATGATCTTCCGCGAACCGTTAATCCGTCCCTTGTACAGCTGAAATCATGTGCTGCAATGTTTGTGTGCATCTTAAAATCGCCCTCCATATGTAAGGTATACGCTTTCATTCTAATTGAATCATAGTCTGATTTCTCTGTTATGAAAAGATATATGATACAGCTTTTTTATTTTATAATAAGGATAATATTGTTAATCGATAGCTTCGTTTAAAATTGTGGATGGAAAGGGGATTTTATGAGTCTGATTGTTAGTATAATTGCAAAGAGAGATGTAGAGGTTGATACGGAGGATTTAGAAGCGCGGGTACCTGAACCGCATAATAATTTGTTTGGTTTTGAATCTTACAGATATTCATTTTGGGGAAATAATGCAGTTAAAGAGCTTGGATGTGAGTTAATATATTCTTTGAAGGAAACAAACGTTTATGTATTTGATGAAGAAATAGAAAAGCTGCAAAGAGAATTCCACATTATACTGGGAAATTTAGATTTTCTGATTTTGCGAACAACCTTTGATAAAGAATTTATTGAATTTGCAGCAGGTAATGCCCTGGAGATGATCAAGATAGCGCTTAGAGAAAAAGATAAGGTTGGAATTGCGCTTTGGTAGCGTACTTTATTATCTAAAATTATAAAAGGAGCCCCCCAATGAAACGAATAACCAAGCTATGGCCCGGCGGTAAACCGAAAGCCTTTACATTAAGCTATGACGATGGTGTGGAGCAGGACAGAAGGCTGATCGGAATTTTTAATAAGTACAATCTCAAAGCAACGTTTAACCTGAACTCCGGGATTCAGCATGAAGGCAGCTTCTGGGTGGATAAGGGACGGACGATCCGGCGGATGAATCCGGAAGGGCTGGAGGCCTTGTATGAAGGCCACGAAATTGCTGTACACAGCCTGACTCATCCCATACTTCCTGATCTTCCGCGTGAGCTTATGCTGACTGAAATATTAGAGGATAAGCGCAACCTGGAGCAAAAATTCGGCTATCTGGTGACGGGGATGGCTTATCCCTTTGGAGCTTATAATGCTGCGGTTATTGAGGTGCTGAAGGCATCCGGGCTGGAATACGCCAGAACGGTTAACTCGCACTTGAAGTTTAATCTGCCGGAGAATCCGTATGAATGGCACCCGACCTGCCATCATAATCATCCGGAGCTGATGAATCTGGCCGAGGCTTTCCTTGCAGAACGTTTCGGTTCGCTGTCTTTGTTCTATGTATGGGGACACAGCTATGAGTTCGACGTGCAGGATAACTGGGAGCGGATAGAAGAGTTCAGTCAAAAGATAAGTAATCACCCTGAGGTGTGGTACGCAACAAATATTGAGATCATCCGTTACATGGAGGCTTGCAGCAGGCTGAAATTCTCGGTTGACTGCACCCTGGCGTATAACCCGAGTGCCTTGGCCGTGTGGGTTTCTGCTGACGGTAATGCGGTGGAGGTTCCGCCTGGAAAGACAGTGCAGTTATATTAGCATACTGGAATGATTCACTATTTGAGGCAGCGCTGGCAGATGAAATATCAGCATGGCAGAACTGATACCAAAAAAAGCTCAAACCGCTGCGGTTTGAGCTTTTTTTTAACAACTGAAATTAAAAATATTAAAATGAGCAAGCAGTTTTATAATATAATGATGAATTAAACGCCTCCGGAACTATAAGCTTCGTTTTACATTTTAGATGCATGTTCATTTTGTGCTATTCATTAATAGGATTGTCCTAACCGAAGTCTGCGAAACTCCTCTACAATGAGATTATTATTTCAACTGGAGGTATTCGCGGGATGAGAAGCACAGCGGGAAGAAGCAAAAGCCTATTTGATAGAGAGTGGAGCTTTCATAAAGGGGATATCCGGATTCCTTATGCCGTAAAGGCCGGAATGACAGGCGGCATTACTGACGCAGGCATCCGGAAGGATGGGGAATGGCTGGATATCGCGTTTAACGATAAAGGAATGGGCGAGCAGCAGCTGGACTGGTCCGCTGTCAGCCTGCCCCATGACTGGTGTGTGGAGCAGCAGTATGTCCAGGATGAGCATCTTGGAGCCAGAGACGGGAGCCATGGCTATTTGCCGGGCGGGATCGGTTTTTACCGCAAGGTGTTTGAGCTGCCGGCCGAGGCTGCGGGAAGCAAATGGCTGATCCGTTTCGACGGGGTGTCCGGGACCAGCACGGTATGGGTCAACGGGCATTTAATCGGCAGTCATCATGGCGGGTATATAGGGTTCAGTTATGATTTGTCGGATGTGCTCCGTTACGGGGATGAAGGCAGAAATGTTATCGTTGTCAAAGTAGATGCGACGGAATGTGAGGGCTGGTGGTACGAAGGCTGCGGCATTTACCGGCATGTCTGGCTGGAAAATATGGATCTGCTGCATGTGGCGGAATATGGTACGTACATAACGACACCCGAAGTTGCCAAAGAACAGGCAACGGTAAATATCCGCACACGCATCCGCAATAACTATACGGAAGGGCTTCGGGTGTCTCTGCAGACCGTGATTTATGACGGTGCCGGGCTTCAGGTGTGCGCCAGCTCCGCAGATACCTATGCCGAGTGGTACGCGGAGACGGAGCTTGCGCAAAGCTTCCAGGTGAAGCAGCCTATGCTCTGGGGACCGGATTCGCCGTTTTTGTATAAGGCAGTATCTATAGTACTCCATGAAGGACAAGAGCTGGACAGGTATGAAACAGTGTTCGGCATCCGCAGTATCCGTTTTGATCCGCAGGAGGGATTCTTCCTGAACGGTGAGCCGCTGGTGATCAAAGGAACTTGCAACCATCAGGATTTTGCCGGCGTTGGCGTGGCCTTGCCAGATAGCCTGATTGAATATAAGCTTAAGCTTCTGCAGGAGATGGGCTCAAATGCCTACCGCAGCGCACATCATCCGCCTACTCCCGAGCTGCTGGATATCTGCGACCGGATCGGAATGCTGGTCATGGATGAGAACCGCAAGCTGGACAGCAGCCCGAATGGCTTGAGCCAGCTGGAACGTCTGCTTTACCGTGACCGCAACCATCCAAGCGTGATTATCTGGAGCATGGAGAATGAAGAGGTATTGGAAGGCACCGTCACAGGCGCACGGATTCTGAAGACGTTAGCGGATACCACGCGCCGTATTGATCCGACACGTCCGACCTGTGCTGCCATGAATCACGGCTGGAATGAAAATGGCTATAATGATGTTGTTGAGATTACCGGCTACAATTATGGACACCGGGATCATCTTGATATCCGTGATCATGAGCAATATCCCGAACGTCTGATGATTGGAAGCGAATGTGCAAGTTATACCGCAACCAGAGGGATATATGAAGATGATCCGGCAAGAGGCTACTGCTCCGAATATGGAACGAACATTCCTTCATGGGGCTGCACTCCGCAGCAGGCCTGGACAGATCTGGTCAATAACCGCTTTTTGACCGGGGTCTTTATGTGGACAGGCTTTGATTACCGGGGAGAGCCGACACCGTATCTGTGGCCGTGTATCAATTCCCATTTCGGTCTGATGGATACTTGCGGATTCCCGAAAGACAGCTATTATTATATGCGGGCTGTATGGAGGGAAGAGCCGATGGTCCATCTGCTTCCGCACTGGAATTGGCCGGGCTCGGAAGGGAAGCCTGTCGAGGTTCGTGTGTTCGCCAATACTGACACAGTGGAGCTGTATCTGAACGGCAGAAGCCTGGGAGAACAGCAGGCAGACAGGAACGGTTATTTGACCTGGAACGTGATCTACGAACCGGGACAGCTGGAAGCTGTCGGCAAACGCGGTGGATTGGAAGCTGCCCGCAAGTCTGTGGTAACAGCAGGCCAGCCTCATCAGATTCAATTAATTCCTGACCGGCACGAAGCACGGGCGGATGGAACCGATACGATTCCGGTCCGCGTTGCTGTCCTCGACAGGGATGGAAATATTGTGCCGACAGCCGATAATGAAATCCGCTTTGAGGTTACCGGCTCCGGCACCTTGCTGGGTGTAGGCAACGGAAATCCGAGCAGCCATGAGCCGGACAAGTCTTCCCTGCGCCGCGCCTTTAACGGCTGGTGCCTGGCCTTGGTTCAGACTTCCTCCCGCGGCGGATCCATTACATTAAGTGCCGTGTCTGAAGGACTTGCGGCTGCGGAGCTGAACCTGCAGGCTGTATCCGGAGATGATACACAAATATAAAAATTTCGAACAGAGGATGGCTTGAACAATGCGCAGGCTTACGACATACATGCCTTTCACCTACAAAATGATGATACCTTATTTGCTTCTGGTTCTGCTGACAGATGTCTTCATTGGTTATATCTCCTACTCTATGCTGACGGATTCACGGACAGAGATGGCTGAGACCAATATCCGCACCGGGATGGAGCAGGCCAGAAACAATATAAGGTATCAGATGGATGAAATCCAGAGGATGTCCGATAACCTGTTCTCAAGCCAGCCTTTTCAGCGGGCCATTGAATTGAAAGGGACACCGTTCGAGAATTACCTGACCTTGATTGATGATATTCTTCCCCAGCTGACAGCGCCATTGCAGCTGTTCGGGAACAAGATCCGCTTCATGCTCTATACCCCGGACAATATCCATAATGTGATTCCCGGAGATAACCTGAATGAGCCGATAGAAGACAGTGACTATTACATTCTCCCTCTGGAGGAGATTACCGGCGAGGAGTGGTTCCAGTCTCTTCAGAACTCCAAGCGCGATAATATATGGCTGCAGATTGATACGGATCAGAAGCTTAACAATATCTCTCATGTCCGCAGGCTGATCAGCTTCAGTGATAACACAACAATGCTTGGGTTTATCCGGATCACCGTTCCGCTGGAGGATTTGTTCGGCGGATTTGAGACATTCCCTGTCGAGGAGGGAATTACGCTTCGTCTGGTGGACAAGGCTGCCGGAACCGCTATATTTCAACGCGGAACAGCCGATTATGATGCCGGACACGAAAAATTTCTGAGCCTGCATGAGCAGATTCCGGGTAGTGATCTGGTCATTGAAACCCTTGTTCCGCAAAAATATCTGACTCAGGATGCCGGCAGGCTGCGGATGGTGATTCTGGCTGCCTGTACACTCAGCTTTGTGGTCATGACTCTGATCGGATTTGTAGTAGCGCGTATTTCAGGGCGCAAGATGAGCCGGATTGTAGGACTGGTGCGTTCATTCCAGGAAGGTAATTTTCAGAAACGGATCCGGTTCTCGGGAAATGATGAATTTGTACAGATTGCGGATTCCTTTAATGACATGGCTGCTAACATTCAGGAGCTTATTAACAGGGTTTATGTGCAGGAGGTTTCAAAAAAACAAGCCGAGCTCGAAGCCCTGCAGGCGCAGATTAATCCGCATTTCCTGTATAATACACTTTCGACCATAGGCAGTCTGGCTAATCTGGGTGAAATCGGGAAGGTTACGCAGATGGTGGAAGGATTGTCCCATTTCTACCGTCTGACCCTGAATCAGGGCAATGTGTACATTGAGCTGGAGAAGGAAATGGAGCAGGTACAGACATACCTCGAAATCCAGCGGGTCAAATATGCCGATACTTTTACTCTGTATGTCGATGTGGATGAGGACATTATGCATTTGCAGGTAATCAAGCTGGTATTGCAGCCTTTTGTGGAGAATGTATTCAAGCATGCCTGGTTTGGAAAATCCATTTCGATCCGTCTGACAGGCCGGAGGGTCGGCGATAATATTGAGCTTAAGGTTATTGACAATGGCGTGGGTATGCGGCGCGAAGAGATCAATAGTATGCTGTACGGCCAAAGCCAGTCAGGCGGTTACGGGGTGAAAAATGTGAATGAGCGGATTAAGCTTAGGTACGGGGACGAATACGGTGTGACCATTGCGAGCATTTACGGGGCAGGAACAACGGTCCGGCTCCTGCTGCCGGCCGGAGTTACGGGCCGCAGGGAGATTGAGGAGCAGTCCCGGTGAAGAAAATAGTGTGGAGCATCAGTAGCAACAGGAGGAATTCATAGTGAGGACGATCAGTGTACTGCTTGTTGACGATGAAGCCGTTGATCTGGAATGGCTGCGGCGCAGAGTGTTGGCCAGCGGATTTGATATAGAAGTAGCGGGAACAGCCAATAACGGCTTTGATGCGCTTGAAATGCTGGAACAGGAGCGTGTAGACATCATTCTGTCTGATATCCGGATGCCGATTATGACCGGAACGGAATTTGCCAGAAGAGCCAAAACCATCAATCCCAACGTAAAAATCGTATTTATCAGCGGCCACGAGGATTTCAGCTATGCCAAGGAAGCGATTCAGATCAGTGCGTCGGGGTATTTGTTGAAGCCTGTCAAGGATAAGGACCTGTACGATATGCTCGGGAATCTGTGCCATTCCATTGAACAGGAGCGGGAGCAGAACCGGTCCTTGAGCGAAGCCCTGTCCCTAATAAACAAGGAGCTTATCCTGCGCTGGTTCGATGAGGCTTCACCTGAACCGGTTGAGCCGCAGCTGCATGCCGCCCTTCTTCCGCTGTTAGTAAACGGGGCAACGGCAGCAATCATAGAAATCGATGATCTGGAATGGAAAATGCAGGATGTCTCCGAAGAAAATGCGCGCATGATGATACGGCAAACCCAGCAATTGATTAGCTCTCTGCTTGAGGAGAACAAGAGCGGAACGATGATTATAGGGTCCCGGCAGAGATTCATTATTCTGTGCAGCCTGCCGCAGGAGGCGTTTCTGCAAATCATGGAGGAGCTGATCCGGAAAACCGCAGAGTCCTCGCTGTGCACAGTAACGATCGGGGTCGGCCGTTATGCCCGGATGGAGGCTGAGCTGCATGCTTCGTATAAACAGGCCCAGGCTGCACTCAGTGCGAAATGGCTGCTTGGCAAAAACCGGCTGATCCGTGATAACATGGAGCCTGTGCTGCGCGGGACGCCGGGCACCGACTTTGACCAGACGTTAGACCAGCTTCTTGAGGCGATCATCACGTATGATCTGGTAGCCATTGATGATCATTTACTCAAGCTCCTGATGAATGCCGGCAAGAAGGATGTCTATGATCTGATTATCCGGATCACCTCCAAGCTGCACGCGGATCTGCAGCAGCAGAACGAGAATCTCTACGAGCTGCTGCAGTGGGAATCCCATCAGCCGGAAATTTTGTTCCAGTTCGAGACGATACATGACATTGTATCCTGGATGAGACGGAGATTCTTCGAATTGTCCGAACTGCTGTATGTAAAACGCCAGCGCCAGAAGCGTAAGCTGATTGATGAAATCATTCATTACGTGGAGGAAAATCTGGAATCGAAGATAACACTGAAGGAAGTCGCGGTTCAGTTTAACTTCACGCCGAATTATCTGGGCTATCTGTTCAAGGAAGACTACGGGATTCCGTTTATTGACTACGTCAAAGAACGCAAAATGAGCCGGGTATTAGAGCTGCTGAAGGACCCTTCCCTGATGATTTATGAGATTGCCGAACGGATGGGCTACAAGAATCTGATTTATTTTAACAGGCAATTTAAGCAAATGACCGGTATGACCCCGGGAGAATATCGTAAAAAAAATAAAGTATAGCCAATAAATGCTGCCATGGGCCGATTATCGCCCGGGGCAGCGTTTTTATATGAAGTTAACGATATATAAATTAAATTATCGTTGGAAAAGTACTAGTATTTGTTGGCGCGCTCAATCCACAGGAGTGAAACGCTTTTTTATAATACATATATAGAGATATTGAGGAGTGGAAAGGGGATTCGAAATGAAACAGAAACAATACGGATTCTGGCACAAAGTAAAAAAGAATAGAACCTTGCTGCTTATGCTGACTCCGGCAGTTTTATTCTTCCTGGTGTTTGCATACGTGCCTATGGCCGGGATCGTACTGGCATTCAAGCAGTACAACTACAGCGGAGGTATCCTGCACAGTCCGTGGAACGGGCTCGATAACTTCCGGTTTTTCTTTGGTTCAGGCGATGCCTGGCGGGTAACCAGGAACACAGCGCTGTATAATATTGCTTTTATTATCGTTAATAATGTGCTGCAGATCTTTGCGGGCATTCTATTGTTTGAGGTTGCGGGCAAGTGGTTCCGGAAGATTACGCAAACCATCCTGTTCCTGCCGTACTTCATTTCCTGGGTAGTCGTTGGAGCCATTGCCTACAACTTGTTCAACTTTGATGTGGGTACTCTGAACGTATTGCTGAAGGGACTGGGAATGCAGCCGATTGATATTTACAACACCGCATCCTATTGGCCGTTCATTCTTGTATTGGTATCTGCCTGGAAAGCTCTGGGCTACGGCACCATTATGTATCTTGCGGCAATTACCAGCATTGATACTGAGATGTATGAAGCAGCCGAGATTGACGGGGCGAACATATTCCAGCGCATTATGAAAATTACCGTTCCGAACCTGATTCCTACCGTTATTATTCTGGTGCTGCTGGCCATAGGTAATATCTTCCGCGGAGATTTCGGAATGTTCTATAACATGGTTGGTAATAATGGTCTCCTGTTCTCTAACACGGATGTTATCGATACTTTCGTATTCCGCTCACTGACCACTTCCAATGAAATTGGTATGTCTGCAGCGGCCGGATTCTACCAATCCCTGCTGGGCTTTGCGACGATTATGCTCGCGAACTACGCAGTGCGCAAATACGATAAAGATCGTGCTCTATTCTAAACAAAGGAGGCAGCTTAATGAGTACTACTACTACAACTGTAAACGCAGATATTCAAAAAGTACGCAAGCGTACCAATGTTGACAAATTAACCTTGTCCATTATAGGATATGTAACTCTGACCATTCTCGCAATTTTTTGTATCGTGCCCTTCCTGCTGGTTATCTCTGCTTCCTTGAGTGAGGAAAGCTCTATTATCCAGAATGGATTCCAGATTATTCCGTCGACCTTCTCGACCGAAGCCTACAGGCTGCTGTTCGAATACCCGGCTGAAATGCTCCGGGCTTACGGAGTAACGATTACTGTTACTGTAATTGGTACTATTGTCGGATTGTTTCTTACTTCCATGACTGCCTACGTGCTGTCCCGCAGAGACTTTGAATGGCGCAGCCGCTTCTCGTTCTACTTCTTCTTCACAACCCTGTTCAGCGGCGGCCTGGTGCCTTCTTACCTGCTGATCATTAATTTTCTGCAGCTTAAAGATACGCTTCTTGTATTGATCCTGCCGATGCTGATGAATGTGTTCTATATCATCGTCATGAAATCGTTCATGAGCAGTATTCCTGATGCGATCACCGAATCCGCCAAGATTGACGGCGCAGGTGACTTCCGGATTTTCATGCAGCTGATTGTTCCGTTGTCCAAGCCGGCTCTTGCTACCATTGGCCTGTTTATCGCCCTGGCTTACTGGAACGACTGGTATAACGCACTGCTCTATATCTCCAAGTCCGATCTGATGCCGCTTCAGTACTATCTGTACAAAATGCTCGGCAATATGGACGGAATGCGCAAAGCTATGATGGCTTCAGGAGCGGTCGTGAACTCGGATCTGCCGACGGAAAGCTTGAAAATGGCGATGACCATTGTGGCTACCGGCCCAATTCTGCTGGCCTATCCGTTTATTCAGAAATATTTTGTGCAAGGCCTGACCATCGGTGCTGTCAAAGGATAACCCCGGGCTATCCCGGTTATCAATATATATCACATTTAACTCATTACTTCATTAGGGGGAAATACCAGTCATGATGAACAAGAAAAAGAAACTTACGGTTACACTGGCAACTATGATGACACTGGGGACCATCCTCAGTGCATGCGGAGGCGGCAATAATGCTGCCAACACGGGTGCAGAAGCAACGAACGGAACGAATGCAGCCAATACAGCGACCGATTCCGGCGCTCCTGATACTTCCAAAGAGGTTAAGCTGAAGATGATCCTGGTCGGCGGACAGCCCGGCGACTATGACAAGGTATTCGGAGAGCTGAATACCAAATTGAAAGAGAAGATCAATGCTACTGTAGAAACAGAATTTCTGGACTGGTCGGACTGGACGCAGAAGTATCCGCTGAAATTCGCGGCTAATGAGGATTTCGACCTGGTGTACACTGCGAACTGGGCCTTCTATAACGACCAGGCGCTCAAGGGCGGATTCATGGAGTTAACGGAAGACATGCTTTCCAAGTACATGCCGCAGACCTGGGCAGCTATGCCGAAGGTAAACTGGGAGCAGGCCAAGGTAGACGGCAAGATCTTTATGGTTCCGAACAATAACGTGGAAGTAACAGACAAAGTGGTATTATACCGTGAAGATCTGCGCAAGAAATACAATCTTCCGGAAATCAACAGTCCTGAAACCTACGCCAATTATTTGAAAACGGTTGCTAAGGATGAGCAGGCCGTTACAGCATTTGGAGCAAAACCTGCTGACGGCTGGAAGTTCCATGAGCTGGACCAGATTCTGCTGGAGCAGAACAACAATTTCAATCTGGTAGATGCCAACCTGCTGCCGCTGGCTTACAAGCTGGATGATGCTACAGGCCAAATCTTCAACATCTACGATACACCTGAATTTACTTCCCTGCTTGAATACTATAAAGATCTGGCCGACAACGGCGCATGGTCGAAGAACGTAGTCAGCAACAAAAACGATGTATGGCAGGATATCAAAGCAGGCAAGGTTTCCTCCTATGCCCACAACCTGGGTACTGTTGGTGCCAACCTGTCTGAAATGCGCCGTGATAAACCCGATGTGGAGCTGGGAATCGCTGATCTGACACCGGACAAAAAGAAAATTGCTGCAATCGCCACACAGAACGGTATGTCCATCCATGCAACCTCGAAGAATCCGGAACGTGCCCTGATGCTGATCGATTTGCTGCAGAACGACAAGGAAATTCATGACCTGACTATGTACGGAATTGCCGGAACCCACTACAATCCGGAAGGCGACGATAAGTTCTCTGCAGGTCCTGCAGCCGGGAATTACACAGGGTTCTCGAACTGGGGCTGGAATTCCCCGCTGAACCGTCAGGATGCCGCTTACCCTAAGGAAGCTGACGACATGTTCAATGCTTGGCAGGCAAATGTCTATCATTTCCCGCTTGAAACGTTTGTATTTGACACTGCAAAAGTGAAAAATGAAGTAGCGAACATCGGTAATGTTATGCTGCGTTATGCGATTCCGCTGGAATACGGTTTGATCGATGACCTTGCCAAAGGTCAGGCAGATCTGATCAAGCAGCTGAAATCGGCTGGCATTGACAAGGTTCAGGCTGAAATGCAGGCTCAGGTAGATGCCTTCCTGGCAGCTCAAGCCAAATAAGATCAGTGCTTCGGGGCTGCGCCAAAGTTCGGCTTTGGCGCAGCCTTTTATATACAGGCAGAACCGGGTCGCTATCGTACATAGGGTGAGCGTTATCCGTATGCTGCAGGCTTAACCACATTCGGGGAGGTTGTTATGTGAAAAACAGAAAAAGAGTTCTGGCAATCATTCTCTTCATTTCAATGATGCTGTCAACGGTATTTACCGGTTTACCCGGAAGAACAGAGGCTTCGGCTGCGCCCGGATCATTCGCCAAAGGCGCAGATATCAGCTGGCTGCCGCAATTAGAGGCGCTTGGGTATAAATTTTATAATGATAACGGGGAAGAACAGGATCTTCTGTACATTCTAAAGGATCATGGAATTGATTCCATCCGGATCAGAGCCTGGGTTAATCCTTCAGACGATCCTGCAAACGGTCATAACAGTACAGAAGAAGTTGTTGCTTTAGCTTCACGTGTAAGCGCTCTCGGTTTCCGGGTGATGATTGATTTCCACTATAGCGACAGCTGGGCGGACCCGGGTAAGCAGGTCACGCCAGCAGCATGGGCTGACGCAGATCTGGAGCAATTAAAAGTTCATGTATCGGAATATACTACCGATGTTATGAAAGCGCTACAAGAGGCGGGCGTTACCCCCGAGTGGGTGCAAATCGGCAATGAGATCAACAACGGCATGCTGCACCCGCTGGGGAGCTACAGTAATATATTTAACCTTGTCCAGCTGATTCAGGCGGGGTCAAGTGCAGCCAAAGCCGTTTTTCCGGACATCAAAGTGATTATTCATAGGGCAAACGGAGCAGAAGCGGGCGTAGATCCTTTTTATGCCGGTCTTGTAGCTGCCGGTCTTAAGGACAGCGATTACGATATTATAGGATTGTCTTATTATCCCGAATCTACCTTTACCACTTCCATTGATGAATTAAGCGAGAATATGAATAAGCTGGAGCAAAATTACGGCAAGGAAGTTATGATTGTCGAAGTCGGCGGCAACGTCTCCGAGGATGTTGATAGCGTTCACAATATGCTTGTAGCGGCGCAGAATAAACTGCACGCTGTTCCAAACCAGAAGGGAACCGGTATATTCTACTGGGAACCGACAGGAATTATGTTTGACTATCCGTTATCTGCCTGGAATAAAGACGGAAGTCCAACCATTGCCATGGATGCTTTTATCGACGGTGCGGTAGAAATTAACCGTTATCCGGTCCAATCCATTACGCTAGATCAGCCTGAAACGGTGATTGAGGTCGGCGGAAACGGTAAATTATCGGCAATCCTCAGCCCTGAGAATGCTACCTACAAGGGCGTGAAATTTACCAGCTCCGAGCCTGATGTTGTCAAAGTGGATCTTTACAAAGGAACGCTCTCCGGAATTTCTCCCGGAACGGCAACGGTAACAGCTGTTACCTATGACGGCGGATTTACAGCCACCAGCGAAGTTACTGTTATCCCGAGCACAAGCCTGGTTCAGAACCCCGGTTTTGAGGACGGATTGGCCTCATGGACACTTACAGGGGATGAAAGTGCAGTAACGATTGATAAGGACGTGTATTCCGGTTCGTCGGCATTACACTATTACAGTCCAACACCTGCTGAATTTACTGTATCCCAGACCATCACGGGACTGGAGAACGGAGTCTATACCTTATCAGCCTGGGTCTCCGGCGGCGGCGGCGAAGAGGTTTCAGAGATTTTTGCCGGCGATTCCGTGCAGAGCTTTACCAATACAGGCTGGCAAAAATGGAGTAAGCCTGTCATTAATGACATTGAAGTTACAGATGGGACGCTGACGGTCGGAGCGCATTATAAGCTTTCCGACGGTCAATGGGGTAACCTTGACCATTTTGAGCTGAAAGAAAAGGATAACACTGAGTATATTACGGTGATCAATCCCGGCTTTGAAAATGTTAAGGAAGACGGCACCCCTGAAGGCTGGACCATTCCGGATACCACTCCGTTAACGGCTGGGACCGGTTATACCGGTGAAAAGTCACTTGGATTCTGGAAGGATAGCGCGTTCACCTTTGAAGCCTATCAGGAGCTTACAGGTTTAACGGATGGAACCTACACGTTGTCGGCCTGGTCGCAGGGCGCCGGAGATGAAGTGAAGAATCAGTTATACGCTGTGAGCGGCGATCAAGCGCCATTAACGGCCAGCTTTGCGAATAAGGGCTGGAACAAATGGAATCAGGCCGTTGTTGAAAATATCAAGGTCACGGGCGGAACACTGAGAATAGGCGTTTCCCTGGATGCAAAAGCCGGGGATTGGGGCTCTTATGACGATTTTGTACTGATTAAAAACAGTGATGAGCCAGGCACTGAGCAGCCGGGTACAGATCCGGGCACAGAGGTTCCTCCGACAGAGCCAGGTACGGACCCGGGTACAGAGGTTCCACCTACAGAGCCGGGAACAGATCCAGGAACGCAGGTTCCGCCGACAGAGCCGGTTAATCCTTCTCCGGGAAGCATTCCGGGTAGCGTTCCGGGGGACAGCAGTACTCCGGCAGTAAGCGGTACTCCGGCGGCTGAGCCTACAGCTTCTGTCATTAACAACACTACGGTCTACAGTGTCATTATCAAGGCGGCAGCAGATGCAGGCAAAGGGGTATCTACTGCCAAGCTTGATCCAAGCGTAATGAGCGGTCTGCTGCAAAAAGTGAAGCAGTCTGAAGCGGCCGGACAAAGCGCAGCAGTTGAGATCAGGCTGGATAGCGCAGCAAATGTACAGGCTGTCCAATTATCCGTTTCGAAGGAAGCGCTCAAACTACTGGCAGACGGCACTAAAGCGGGTTTAAAGGTGGAAGCAGGACTTGCCGCAATCACCTTCGACCATCAATCGGTAACGGCTATGGGCAGTGCGGCAGCGGACAGCGAAATCAGCATTAACAAGCTTGCTGCATCAGTACTGCCGGAGAATGTCCAGAGAGTGATCGGTGACAGGGCGGTATATGATTTCTCTGTAAAAGCAGGCAATGCTGAAATTACCCAATTTAACGGCGGAACGGTAAAGATCAGTCTGCCTTATACTCCGCGTACAGGTGAGCAGACGAATACAATTGTCGCCTACTACATTGACCCGGCTGGCAGCCTCAAGCCCGTCAGGGGAGGGTATGATGTTTCGACCGGGAGGGTAAATCTTCAGACCACCCATTTGTCGCAATATGCAGCGGGATATAACGAAGTGAAATTCAGCGATGTCAGCTCCGGTCACTGGTACAGTGAGGCAGTCGGTTATATGGCAGCCAGAGGGATCGTTAACGGCACAGGCGGTAATGTCTTTGCCCCTGAGAGCAAGGTGACGCGGGCTGATTTCCTGATGATGATTATGAACGCTTACGGGATCGAAGCAGATTCCGCAGTTACCGGCAATTTCGCAGATGCAGGGAACAAATACTACTCGGGATACGTGGGCACGGCCAAGCAATTAGGATTGGTTTCCGGTACCGGAGATAACCAGTTCAAGCCGGAAGCGGTGATCAGCCGCCAGGACATGTCCGTTATTTTCTATAATATTCTGAAGCATCTGGGTGAACTGCCATCCGGCAAGACCGGCCAGAGCTATGAGAACTTTGCTGATGCAGCTGCTGTATCAGGTTATGCAGCAGAATCCATGAGAGCATTAGTGGAAGCCGGAGTAATTACCGGAGACGGGAGTAAGCTGGCTCCTATGGCCAATACAACCCGGGCTCAAGCGGTACAGGTAATATATAATGCTATAAAGTAAACCGGCAGGTTTGAGCCTCAATAAACGTTATATCCTATTATTAGCCATCCGGTCTTTTCAGGCCGGGTGGACGGCATTCACGCATAGTTCCTCAGGTTGAGGCACACACTATCAGGGTGATTTACCAAAAAAATGATTCGTGTATAGGATTAGGAGGCCCGGAGTGAATGTCCAATAAAAAAAGTTACTATGCATTTGAGGATCCGCGCGGCACCACCATTGAATTTCAGGCTACCAGCCTGCAACAAGCCATGGTGATCAAAAAGAAGAGGGCGCAGGAGCTGGGGATTCCGAAAGAGGCTTTTGAACTTACAAGCATCCGCAAGAAACCAAGCCAGAGCGCTTAGCCTTTTTTTGAGCGGCTTCCTCATAACTCTAAGAATGTCACAGGACATGAACAATAGTCCCTTAAGAACCCGCGCTATGCGCGGGTTTTCTATTTTCAGGAATTCGGCTATTGACATCGGGTCTACTTAGTGATACTTTGTAGTAGTACTAAGTGATACTGCATACCAGTCATACAGAATAGTAAAGGATGATTGCATTGGATAACCTGACAGAAATGCTCAAAGGCGTGCTTGAGGGCTGTGTCCTGGAAATTATAAGCCGCAAGGATACCTATGGCTACGAAATCACACGGCAGCTGAATGCCCTCGGCTTCGCGGATGTTGTGGAGGGAACGGTGTACACGATCCTGGTCCGGCTTGAAAAAAACAAGCTGGTGGAGACCACCAAGAAGCCCTCCGAGCTGGGGCCGCCGCGGAAGTTTTTCGCGATCAATGCTGCAGGGCGTGAGGAGCTGCAGAGGTTCTGGGATAAATGGGCCTTCGTATCATCAAAAATGAGCGAGTTAAAGGAGAGAGCAGAATGAATTTGTGGGAAAAAATGACCGGCAGGGATATGACTAAAGAATTCAAGGCCTTTGAATTACGGGTAAAGGAGCTCCCTGCGGATTACCGGGCGGCCTGGGCAACTATACAAGAGAATCTTTGGGCACACTCCGATTTCACCGGCCGTAATCTTATGCCGATCTTTGACGGTGTGCTTGGCCTGCTGGAAACATCGGCGGCTGACGGCCAGAGCATCGTTGAGGTTTTGGGTGAGGACATTAAGGGCTTCTGCTCAGCGCTTGCCGGCGAAGAAGGGGCAAAGTCTTACCGCGACAAGTGGCGCGAGCAGCTTAACAATAACATAGCCAAGAAATTAGGCAAATAGGAGGGGTTCACATGAGTATACGGGATATGATCGAGGGCAGAAAAGAGTGGAAGGCGCATATGGCGCGTGTTAAGGCACTTCCGCAGGATTACCAGATTGTATATAAAGAGCTGCAAAAGTATCTGTTTAAAGTCGGTCCGGTCGACATGGGTGAAGGAACAGAGCTGCTCTCGGGAATTGTTGATCTGTTTGAAGAAGGGGCTTCACTGGGAAAAGGCGTGCTTGAAGTGACCGGCAAAGATGTCGCAGCGTTCTGCGACGAGCTGATCAAGGATTCCAAAACGTACGCTGACCTTTATCAGGAGGCGGTTGACCAAAAGACAGCCAAGGCCATGAACAAGGCAACGGATAAACTGAAGTGAAGGGTGGTTAACGGGATGGGAAAAGCAATTCAAGTGCAGGGTCTGCGTAAATCCTTTAAGAACACCGAGGTGTTAAAAGGAGTTGATTTTGAAGTGGAGCGGGGTGAGATCTTTGCCCTGCTCGGGAGTAACGGTGCAGGCAAGACGACGATCGTCAGAATTCTCTCAACGCTGCTCAGACAAGATGGGGGCACAGCATCCGTTAACGGCTTCGACGTGATGTCAAATCCCAGGAAGGTGCGGCAGGCTATCAGTCTGACCGGGCAATTTGCCGCCGTAGACGAGATGCTGACCGGCCGGGAAAATCTGATCATGATCGCCAGGCTGCGGCATCTGGAGCAGCCGCGTCAAGCGGCGGAGGATTTGCTGAGACGATTTGGCTTAACGGACGCTGCGGACCGCAAGCCGTCTGCCTATTCGGGCGGTATGCGCCGCAGGCTGGATATTGCACTCAGTCTTGTGGGGAGACCGCAAATTATTTTTCTGGATGAGCCAACCACCGGTCTTGACCCCGAGGCCCGGATGGAGGTCTGGAAGATCGTAAGAGAGCTTGCTGCCGGCGGGACCACAGTGTTCCTGACTACCCAATATCTTGAAGAAGCAGAGCAGCTTGCCGACAAAATCTCCATTTTGCATGAGGGCCGGATTATCGCGGGCGGTACACTGGCTGAGCTGAAGAAGCGTTTTCCGGCTGCCAAGGTTGAATATGTTGAGAAGCAGCCGACCCTAGAGGAAATCTTCCTCGCAATTACAGGAAACAAGGAGGCTATCTGATGGAGACGGCAAAAAACCATTTTTTCAGCGACATGAGTGTGATGCTTGGCCGTTCGATGCGCCATATTGTCCGCAGTATGGACACTATTCTCACCGTTTGTATTACTCCGATTGCCATGATGCTGCTGTTCGTCTATGTATTTGGCGGTGCTATAGAAACAGGGGCCGATAATTATGTTAATTACCTGTTGCCCGGCATCCTGCTTATGGCGATTGCCAGCGGTGTGGCATATGTGGCTTACCGGCTGTTCATAGATAAGCAGCGCGGCATTATCGAACGGTTCAACTCTATGCCGATTGCCCGATCCGCCGTGCTGTGGGGGCATGTGCTGACCTCGGTGGTATCCAACATCCTTTCCGTTGCTGTCATCATCCTCGTTGCCCTTCTTATGGGCTTCCGCTCTCCGGCAGGAATTTTGGCCTGGATGGCTGTAGCAGGTATACTTGTGCTGTTTACGCTGGCCTTGACCTGGGTCGCAGCCATCGCCGGATTATCCGCCAAAACCCTGGAAGGCGCAAGCGCTTTTTCCTATCCGCTAATCTTCCTGCCCTTCATCAGCTCGGCCTTTGTGCCGACCGGTTCGATGCCCAAAGCTGTGCGTGTCTTTGCCGAAAATCAGCCGGTGACCCCGATTGTCGAAGCCATTCGCAACCTGCTGTCTGACCAGCCGGTAGGCACTGATATATGGGCTGCTCTGGCGTGGTGTACCGGAATCCTGATTGTTGCCTATCTGTTTGCGGTGCGTGTGTATAGACGGAATGCGGTTTAATCGCGTAATTTATATTCCCGCCATGCTGTTTCATAGTCTTGGCTTTTTATGAAATAACGGTCTTCGAAAAGATTACTTTTGTAGATGTTAAGACCAGGTTGAATCCCATCTTCACTATCAGTTACGTTTCCCGTATCAACCAGTGTGGTCTCATCCATACTGTCATAAGTAGTTGTATAAAAGTATTTGTTTCCATCAATGGTTAGCCAAGTCACCGGATCGCTATTAGACAAATGATTGCTACTGTTAACATTGTCATTTGAGCATCCAATGAAAAGAAAGCAAACAGAGATAATAGAAAGAAGTTTCTTCATTTTATTAAGCCCTCCTTAGAGAATGTATGAATTGTACCTTTTATCAGGAGAGGAGCGAATAATAGGAAACGGCTTCCGTAATTAAAGTGGCCGGATTCAGATAACTGTCCGCTCCGTCTCCTGACTTCATAGGAATGTGTCCGGTTGAAATGAACATACTGTCAAGAGCAGTCTTGAGCAAAATAAGCTGATCTGCATTCCATTCCCGGCCGTGCAATCGTACATAATCAGCAGCTTCCTCTATTGTACAGTGACAGATTCCCTTCAGAAAAGAACCCCATTTTATCAAATCCACCCCATGATCACCCGCACAGAGCACACAATCGCTGTAGCAAATCTGTTGTCCGCATGTGAGCTTTAATACTCCGTACCAGCAGCCGTAGGGTTCAGAGTGATGCATAAAGGACGGGCGGCTGCTGAAGGCGAAGAGCTCGATACGTGACAGCCTGTTGTTAATCATGATTTTATGCCTCCGGATGAGTCTAGACCTTTAACCTTACGCTGCAGGTTATGGGTTTGCTCCGCTCTGGTTATACATGCGGTTAATTCAGCTTCATTCTCACAAACAGCTGAGTGCTCAAGCCAGACGAAATATTTCGTTTTTTGTACAATAGACAAGTGCAAGGGAAAGGTTTCGCGCGATCGCAGCACGTACCAGCCCTCAGGCGTGTTTTTCCATGGGTTTTTAAATGCGGTCATAACAGGTAATCTCTTGCGGGTCTCCCAATCCTGCTCCTGCTGTTTATTTCTGATGCTTCTATAAATATCATATAGGATTTGTTTATCCGAACAAGTAAGATGTGCGGAAAAAGCTCTGAATTGAGCAAGCACAGCAAGCTGCGCTGCACCAAACCCGTAGCCGACAATGTATCTCTGATTATTTTCCACATACCAGAAAGCTCCGAAGCTGGAGTACTCCAGGCTCGCCGGCTCCAGCATATCAGGATGAATTCCGAAATAATAGGTTCTATTCTCTGTCATTTTCCCTACCCCTTGCAGCAATGGTTTGAAAGGAATCATACGCCTGGCCTTTCTGTTTGTAAAATACTGAAAAGATACTATGGTCCGGAAATAAGGCTAAAATGACCAAAAAGCTGCTCAAAATTAAACAAAGAATATGTTAGCTCTGCTTTTCTGGACTTATCACGTTATTTCTGGATTTTTAATGTAATCTGAACAGGGCTAAATGAATCTTAATGCTTCTTTAATTATGAGGATCAGGGCGGAAAAATGGTTCTTAATAAAACGTAAAAGGCCCCGGTCAAATTGTGCTGACCGAGGCCTTTTTATATTATGCAGCTTTTAGATAAACAGATTATGGTTCGCTGAAGCGGCCGCACCCAGATAGTAACCGACTCCGCCGATTTTGATCCCGTCCATCAGCTCCTCCTGCCGGATGCCCATAACATCCATGGACATCTGGCAGGCCACCATTTCTACGCCCTGCGCGGCTGCGCTCTGAATGAGCTCTTCCAGGGAGGCAACATTATTGCCCGACATGATGCTGCGGATCAGCTTCGGACCCGCTCCGAGCATATTCATTTTAGATAAGCCGAGCTTGCGGCTGCTCCCCGGCAGCATCATGTCAAACATCCGGCCGAGCATGGTTTTCGATAGCTTCTGCGGCTGAGGCTTGCGAAGGATGCTTAGGCCCCAGAAGGTGAAAAACATCGTTACTTTGCGGCCGCTGGCAGCTGCGCCGTTGGCGATGATAAAAGAGGCGATGGCTTTATCCAGATCGCCGCTGAAGACAACCATCGTGCTTGCAGGCTCAGCAGCTGCTATGTCTGAAGAAGGTAAAGAGGAGGGCTTTTGTTTGGCAATTACGGCCTCAATGATACCGCCTTTTCCGCGGTCCAGCTGAAGAAGCTCAGAGCCGGACATGGCCGTCCATGCCTTCACATCCTCATAGAATCCCGGATCGGATGCCGTTACACGGAGAATCTGGCCTGCAGCAAGCTGATCCATGGCCTGCTTGACCTGCATCAACGGGCCGGGACAGCTTAATCCGCATACGTTTAAATCGTTGTCTATCTGAAGGGCAGGCTTGCTTTCAGCAGAAGAATGCCCGCTGGCCTTCTGATCTGTCCCGCTGCTGCCGTCCGGCACGGAAAATGAAGCAGGCTTATATTGCGACTCCCTATATGTCTTATATCCGCCGCTGAGATTTTTGACCTGATAGCCATGCTGACGCAGAATTTGGGCGGCTGTATATCCGCGCAGGCCAACCTGACAATAGACCCAGATCTCTTTGGAGGCATCCAGTTCGTGCATCCGCTCCCGGAGCTCATCTACTGGTATGGACAAGGATTCCGGGATATGCCCGTTCTTATGCTCCAGCGCACTGCGCACATCCAGAAGGATAGTCTGATCCGTCTTACGCGAATCCAGCTGATCATACGTGAAAAGCTGAACACGGCCAGCTGCATTATTTTCTGCCGCGTAACCCGCCATGTTGACGGGGTCTTTTGCAGAAGAATAAGGAGGGGCATAACACAGCTCAAGCTCAGCCAGATCACTGATATGTCCGCCAAAATGAATAGCGGTGGCTATCGCATCAATCCGCTTGTCAACCCCGTCATAGCCGACTGCCTGTGCGCCAAGAATTTTACCTTCCGGCGTGTACAGCAGTTTAAGTGTTATCGGACTTGCGCCAGGATAGTAGGACGCATGTGACCCGGGATGGACGATGACCGACTGATAGCTGACGCCAAGACGTTTCAATGTCTTCTCATTACTGCCTGTTGATGCTCCGGTCAATCCGAACACCTTGATAATGGATGAGCCCTGCGTTCCTTTATAAACGGAAGGGAGTCCGGCAATCCGGTCCGCGATAATCCGGCCTTGTTTGTTCGCAGGGCCGGCAAGCGGAACCGCGGTCTTGGTGCCATGAACGTAATCCGTAATCTCGATGGCATCGCCTGCAGCATAGATATGCGGGATATTGGTTTCCAGTGTTTCAACCACAAGGATGTGTCCGCGTGCGCCCAGCGCGACACCGCTGCCGCGCAGGAAAGCCGTATCCGGCGTAACTCCGATTGCCAGAATGACCAGATCCGCAGTCAGCATGCGGCCGCCGGCAAGCTCTACGCCAATACCTTGAGTAAGGGAACGGAAGCCTTGAACCCGCTCTGAAAACAGCAGATTTATGCCATGCTGTTCCATTTCCCGGGCAATGGATGCTGCCAGCTCGGGATCAAATGGTGCCAGCAGCTGCCCGTTTCCTTCAACCAGCGTCACTTCTAATCCGGCTTCCTTTAAATTTTCGGCCATTTCAACACCGATGAATCCGCCGCCAATTACAATGGAAGATTGGTTGTTATGAGAAGTAATAAGGTCTTTGATACGGTCAATATCCGGGATGTTGCGCACGGTATGAATGAGCGGATGGTCTTTTCCGGGCAGATCGGGAACGATGGGCCGGGCACCCGGTGACAGGATCAGCTCATCATAGCTTTCTTCGTACCGTCCCCGCTCCTCGCTCTGAACTTGAACCGTACGTTTGACGGGATCAATGCCTATGACTTCGCTTTGAATCCGCACATCAATCCGGAAACGGTCTGCCATGCCTTTAGGGGTCTGTACCAGCAGGCGTTCACGGTCAGCAATGGTACCGCCTATATAATAGGGTAAGCCGCAATTGGCGAACGAGATGTAGGGGCCTTTTTCAAAAAGAATAATGTCGGCATGCTCATCGAGCCGGCGCAGGCGGGCTGCGGCGGAGGCACCTCCGGCAACTCCGCCCACAATCAATACTTTCTTGCTCATGATTCACAATCTTCCTCTCCGAATAATATAGGTATCATTTGTTCAATCCGCTGATCTGCAAGTACGTAGTTTACTTCCAGGCCATTGCGCTCGGTAGCAACAATGCCTGCACTGCGCAGCTTCTGCAAATGCTGGGAAACGGTCGACTGCGGAAGGTCAAGGCATTCCTGCATATAGGATACATTGCATTTCTTCTTGCGCATCAGGCCGCGTACAATGCACAGCCGGACAGGGTGAGACAAGGCTTTTAATAATTCAGCCAGTTCGTTGTATTGCTTGGAATCACTATTATGAAAAGCGGTATTATTCATGATATCCTCCAGGGGTGTATATCCTTATATTCGAATATTACGATATGGTTGACGCAAAGTCAAACTCTTTTGAAAATTAGACTTTGCCTTAACCATTAGCTGAGCGTCTTTTAGATCTCCAAATCCTGAAGAAGCTGGAGTGCCGCACCGGTCATAACGCTTTCTTCTCTAAGAATACCGGGGGTAAATGTAGGCTTGTAGCTTGAAGAGTCATATATATTTTTCCGTGCCACGTTGACTGCCGTTTCATAGACTATAGGATCAGCATTCATAAGTGCCCCGCCGACAATCACATACTGAGGATGAACCGTATTAATCATATTAGCAAGTCCAACTCCGAGGTAGGAGGCTGTTTCAAGGAACATCTCCCGTACAAAAGTGTCCTTACGTTCCAAGGCCTCCAGCAGGGTAGAAAAGGTGATATGTTCAGGCGGGACAGACGGCAGGGAGCTTTCGCGGCCAATCCTTAGCTGGGACTGGACGCGTTCCTCGAGTGAAGGAAGAGATACATAAGCTTCCAGTGCACCGTAATTCCCTTTATCCCCGAGTCTTCGTCCGCCGGTCCTGATGATCATCTGGCCGATGGCTCCCTCCGTATCAGCAGTTCCCCGGATTATCTGTCCTCCGGACATAATGGAAGACCGTATGTTAACGCCTGCGTGTACATAGAGCATATTCTTGCAGGCTTCATCCTGCAGTGCCCAATGCTCGGCCAATAGCGCCGTGTTAGCCCCGTTATCAAGCTTGACCGGAATCCCCAGCCGTTCTTCAAAGAGTCTGCATATAGGAACATTGCTCCAGGCGTCTGACAAAAAGTATTCCGGCTTCAGGATAACCCCCGTTTGTGCATCCAGCGGGCCGACTGCCCCGATTCCCAAACCGAGTAACTGTTCACATTGTAGATTATGCTTTTGCAGCATGGCATCCGTTTCTTGTCCTACTAGTTCAATGAGACGTTCAGGTGAAAGCTCAGGCCCCATCTCCCAGCACACAGAGGATAAACAGTTAAGCTGAAGATCGAACAAGCCAAGGGAGGAACTGATCCGCGAGATATCAAGTCCCAGAAGATAGCGGTATGAAGGATTGGCCTGAAAAAGAATAGGCTTGCGTCCGCCGGTGGATGTACCCAGTCCCGAAACAAGGATCAGCCCCTGCGCCAGCAGCTCTTCGAGAATCCGGGTCATACTGCTGCTTGTAATGGAGAAATGCTCGAGTAAATCGGCTTTGGAGACGGTTCCCAGATAGGCGATCCGGTTATAGATTTGCTTTTTGATTGAAAAAAGGGAAGGATTAGGCATCAATATCTGCTCCATTTCCAAGTGGATAAGTCGGGATATGCCCAGTATATCGGATAAAAGGAGTTTTATCCAGTTATTGATATAGGAATAATGAAGTTAATTTCATTTTGGATAAAAGTTACTAGAGTTACACGAAAAATAATCAAGGATATGCCAGAAATCAGAATGTTAACAAGAAAAACATAATGATATGAGCATACTTTTTACCAAAATGGAATTAACGTGGTATACTTTTAAAGTCTGAACAGGTAAACGGGGCAATATGGGTACGGAGGTTTGCAATGAAAGCGTGGAAAAAGGAAGATATTAAAGTATTGCTGCAGTTATTTACACTTTTTTTTAAGCTGGGGCCTTCGACCTTCGGGGGCGGGTATGCCATGATTGCAGCTATCGAGCGGGAAATCGTGAATAAGAAGGCCTGGCTGAAGCCGGGAGAGATCGGGGATATGGTTTCGGTCGCAGGTTCAGCACCGGGAGGGGTAGCGGTAAACTCGGCTGCTTTTGTAGGGTATAAGCTGGCCGGTGTCCTGGGAGCTGTCGTTGCTGTATTCGCTATTACGCTGCCGACCTTTCTGATTGTGCTCATTCTGAGCATTTTAGGCATGCTGTTCCAGGATGTGCCCAAAGTGCAGGCTGCACTTAAGGGTGTTCATGCTGCGGTTGTCGCGTTGATTATAGTGGCCGCTTATAAAATAGGCAGGGCGTCGATCATGGATATCCCTACGCTGCTGATTGCCTGTATCAGTGTGCTGCTGCTGCTGTTCACCCCGCTGCATTCCATATATCTTATACTGGGAGGACCTGTTGCAGGAGTCGCTATTATTGCCGTCAAAAAGGTGCTTGGTCTTTCAGCCCAAACAGAAAAGCAGGTCAAGGACCAGCAGGCGGATTTGAATTATCTTGAATATTACATCTGAAGGTGCTGGTAGCATGTTGTGGGAATTATTTATTTTGTTCCTTAAGGTTGGACTGATCTCATTTGGCGGCGGGTATGCCGTAATCACGCTGATTCAACGCGATATAGCAGACAAAGGATGGATTACCGCAGGGCACTTCCAGGAGCTGGTTGCCTTGGCGGGCATGGCCCCGGGCTCTATAGCGACCAATACAGCTACTCTGATCGGCTATTCACAAATGGGGATTATAGGCGGAATCGTTTCTACGATTGGCATTATCCTGCCTTCACTGCTCATTGTGATTTTGTTTACGGCCTTTTTTCTGCGGATGCAAAGCAATAATTGGGTGCGCTCGTCTTTCTACGGATTACGTCCCATCATTACAGGGCTTATTGTATATGCCGCTATTCATTTCGGCCTGGGGAGCACAGAGGCGTCCTGGCTGAGCTGGCAGAGCTTCGGAATGCTCCTGATTTGTGCGGCGAGTCTTATAGCGGTAATCCGGTATAAAATCCATCCGTTTGCGGTGATTCTCTTGTCGGCGGTAGGCGGAATTGTTTTATTTTAACTCATCCCGAGACAAACATAATAAGGAGGTGACAGCGGCATGCTGAATCCGGTTGCCTTTTCTGTTGGGCCGGTTCCCGTCCACTGGTACGGTATCATTATTGGGATTGGGGCTCTTTTGGGCCTATTGCTTGTTATCCGTGAGGGAAGGCGGTTTGGGCTCGAAAAGGACTTTTTCTACGATCTGCTGCTGATTGGCTTTCCATCCGCTATTGTCGGTGCAAGAATCTATTATGTGGCTTTTGAGTGGGACAGCTACAAGAATAACATTGCCGAAGTTTTCATGATCTGGAACGGCGGGATCGCCATCTATGGGGCATTGATAGGAGCAGTAATTGCAGCGGTCATATATACAAGAGCAAAGGGATACCCTTTCTTGCGGATCGCCGATATTTGCGCCCCCGGATTAATTACGGGACAAATGATCGGCCGCTGGGGGAATTTTGTCAATCAGGAGGCGCATGGCGGCCCCGTATCACAGGAATTTCTGAGCAGCACGCTGAAGCTTCCTTCTTTCATTGTGAAGCAGATGTACATAGAAGGCCAGTATTACCATCCGACCTTCTTATATGAATCCGTATGGAGCTTGACCGGACTGATTCTGCTGCTCATCCTGCGGCGGAGAACATTCCTGAAATCCGGTGAACTCTTTATGGGCTACTTCATATGGTACTCCCTTGGACGCTTTTATGTGGAAGGAGTGCGTACAGACAGCCTGTCCTTTGCCGGACCCGAGTGGCTTGCAGCTCTATTAAAAGCCTTATGGAGCCCGGCAGCGTTCCTGGGCTGGGGCACAATGCAGGCCGGAGAAAATATCCGGACCTCCCAGCTGCTGGCTGTTCTCATTCTTTTGGCCGCAGCCGCTTTTATTATCGTTAGACGAATCCGGAAAACAGCGGTGCCGTATAGCTCGGATATTGAAAGACAGAAATGAACTAAAGGCATTGCCAAGTGAGGTTTCCCGCTGATCATGTTTTGTGTTAACACAAATTCATACACAGTTTATACAGCAGCCGGACATTCATAGCCGGCTGCTGTATTTGTATTGAAAAGTTTAGGACATAGCAGGCAATGGTTCGCGCGATACTGTGACTTTTTTCATAATTCTATTACAGGATTCGACCCGGTTCTCTTCCACTGTCTAGGCCAAAAGTATAATTTTGCAGCGCTTTACAAATTTCTGGGTTTTTCTTGATTCTTGCATGCTAGCATATAAGACGACAAACGGTGGACAATTATGGAAAAGGACGCCGATTTATATCCTAAGGAGGCAGGACATGAAGGAGAAGCATTCAGGTTGGAAAAAGAGGCTGCTTAAAGGTACGCTGGCTGCAGCGGTTGCTGTGCCGCTGCAATGGTTCGCATTTGGAGCCGGACCGGCAGCGTATGCTGAAGGGCCAAGCGATCCAGCACCGTATATTGAAGCGAAAGTAGTCAATGAGCACGCGGGCCAGAAAATTCTGTTCGACAATACCCACGCCCAGACAGCCGGGGCGGCTGATTGGGTGATCGACGGTGCTTTTTCCGACTTTGGCAATGCGCTTGCCCAGGAAGGTTATTACGTCAAGGAGCTTCGCAAGACGACTCCGATCACGTCCAGTGATCTTTCCAGCTATGATGTTTTCATCGTGGCTGAAGCCAATGTTCCATACAAAGCCAGCGAGCAGGCGGCGATGGCGGAATATGTGGAGAATGGCGGCAGCATCTTTTTCATCGGCGACCACTACAATGCGGACCGTAACAAGAACCGCTGGGACGGCAACGAGTCCTTCAACGGCTACCGCCGCGGGGCCTGGGACAACCCGTCCAAGGGCATGAGTACCGAAGAAGCCGGTTCAGCTGCAATGCAGGGCGTAGTCAGCTCAGACTGGCTGGCGGAAGAGTTCGGCGTGCGGTTCCGTTACAACGCGCTCGGCGATATTACCGCAAACAATATCGTGGCTCCAGAACAGGCATTTGGCATTACAACAGGCGTTTCTGGAGTAGCTATGCATGCCGGCTCCACGCTGGCGATCCTTGACCCGGCCCGGGCGAAGGGGATCGTCTATCTGCCGAAAACGAATGCCGCCTGGGGTAATGCTGTTGACCAGGGCGTCTACAACGGCGGCGGCGTAGCGGAAGGACCTTATGTGGCTGTTGCCAAAAAAGGCGCGGGTAAAGCTGCCTTTATCGGCGATTCCTCCCCGGTTGAGGATATAACACCGAAGTATCTCCGTGAGGATACCGGTGCCAAAAAAACAACCTACGACGGCTTCAAGGAGGCTGACGATGCTGAGCTTCTGGTGAACACCGTTAACTGGCTTGCAGAGCAGGAGAGCTATACGGATTTCACCCAGGTCAGCGGCCTGACGCTGGATCAGCCGACCCAGCTGCTGCCGTTCGAAGAGCCGGCACTGTCCACCGAGCCGCAGCCGGAGCCATGGGCTGCGCCGAATGCCGGCTACAAATGGTATGACCGCAGCACCTTCAAAGCCGGCTCTTACGGCGGACCGGCATCCGCTGCCAATGCGGAGTACAAATTGACGCACCAGGCGGTGCTGCCGAATGCGCAGAACTTCCAGATCCGTGTCAGTGCGGATAACATTCCTGCGGGTACCAGCGTATCCGGCTTTCAGCTGGGCATCTACCAGGTAAGCGGCGGGGCGCAGATTGCCAAGATCCAGAACAGTGACGGCACCTGGCCGGCAAGCTACGGCTACAGCTCGACTTTCAGCCTGACGGCAGACCTGAATGGCCATGCCTATAAGGACCTGACTGTGCAGATCAAGCCGGGCACTACGGCGGCCTCCAATCTGCGGCTGCGCCAGAACGGCACGAACCTGATCACCCAGGCGGTAACGCTCGGTAACGTACCGGCAGAGCCGCTGCCGTCCGAGGAGGATCCGATTCCGGCGGCCGTATCCATCTCTGAAGCCCGTGCCCAAACAGCCGGCACCCTGGTGACGGTAGAGGGCGTTGTAACGACCGAACCGGGTATCTTCGGCGGCCAGGCCTTTTACCTGCAGGATGAGACTGGCGGACTGTATGTCTACCAGAGCCAAAGCGGCTTTCATGCCGGTGACACGGTTAAGGTAACGGCAGCTACAGCACTGTACAATACCGAGCTGGAGCTGACTGAGGTTGTAAAGATTGAAAAGACCGGCTCGGCCGCCCTGCCTGAGCCAGTCACTGCATCGGCGGTAAGCGACAGCAATCAGGGTCAGCTGATCAGGCTTAATAATGTGGAAGTGACGAATATAATCACCGCTGCTCCAAGCGGTTCCTTTGAATTCGATGCTATTGCCGGTGACGGGACAAGCAATCACATCCGGGTAGACGTGCGGACAGGCATTACGCAGGACAGCTTCCCTTATACGAAAGGACAGAAGCTGAATATTACGGGGGTTGCCGCGATTTTTAAAGGCGTCTTCCAGCTCAAGCCGAGAAGCCTAGCAGACTTCAGCGCCGTGCTAGAGGAGGCTGCTCCGGTAACAACAGCGAAGCTGTCCGCAGAGCCAAACGCCGCCGGCTGGCTGAACAAGTCCGTTGAAGTGAGCCTCAAGGCAGATTCCGATGCAGCCAACATTTATTACTCGCTGAACAGCGGCGCAGAAGCTTTGTACAGCACGCCGGTGGCCGTGAAGGAAGACGGACGGCATACAGTGACTTACCATGCGGTTTCAGCCAAGGGCATGGCAGAAGTTGCGAAGACATTGAGCCTTAACATTGATACCGCTCTGCCAACAGCGGAGCTGACGGAGTCCGGCCATGCGGTTGGCGATGTGACAGAGGAAGCGCAGCTGAAATTTGAGCTTGCTGCGGAAGACAAGCTCTCCGGCGTTGCCGCAAGGCAGCTTCTGCTGGATGGACAGCCGGTCGCTGATGGGCAGACCCTGAGTGCTGCGGCACTGGGTGCCGGGTCCCACGTAGTGAAATACATCGTGAGCGATGCAGCGGGCAACACTGCCGAGAAGAGCTACACATTCCAGATTACAGGCGGAGCAGTTCTCGCAACCGACAAGCCTGGACAGGCTGTGCTGTCTTCGAACAGCGGCCACAGCAGCGGGCTGAGTGACGGTAACTTTACCGTAACGATGAATCTGTGGTGGGGCAATAACGCTGCCAGCTACAAGCTTTACGAAAATGGCACGCTGATTGACTCCAAGCAGCTGAAGGATGCCTCCCCGTCTGCCCAGACGGCCAGCACAGTTGTTCAAGGCAAAGCTAATGGCACCTATGTATACACAGCAGAGCTGACCAACAAATTCGGCACCACCAAGAGCCAGCCGCTCACGGTAACGATTCGTGACGCTGCTCCGGGCAAGCCGGTATTGGCCCACGACAACTGGGACGGAGACGGCTCTTATAAAGTAACAATGAATCTGTGGTGGGGCACTAACGCTACAGAGTATCGTCTGTATGAGAACGGTAAGCTGATCGACACGCAGGCGCTGAATGCTAACACGCCTGCAGCACAGAGCGCTGTCACATCCGTCAGCGGCCGCGCTCCCGGGGAGTATGAATACCGCGCAGAGCTGGTTAACGCAGCGGGCGTGACCGTAAGTGACATTATTAAGGTAACCGTCAGCAAGTAATATGCTGGGTGGTTTTAGAGGAGCAGCCGGATCGCCGGCTGCTTTTTTTTGGCGTTGGCGGTACCGAATTGAATGTTTACATTTGTAGATTGTTAAACACGATAAATATAAAATTTTACATAACTCTGATCCCCGCTTAATAAACGCCCCGTATACTTTTAAAAGTGCCGAAAATTGGAATGATGAGATTTAATAGACGATAGCGGGGAGTGTGCATCTTTGAAAAGTCAACCAAGAGGTAAACGGTTATTCTCAGGCGTAATTGCCGGTACGCTGATGATGGGGGCTGTAACCCCGGGCAGTTATGCTGCCGGGCTGGAGGAGCTGCAGGATCAGCAGACGGCCAGTATTGTAGATACGATCAGTGCAGAACCTGCTGTACAGCAGCCGGAAGCAACAGCATCTGTCACTGCAGCAGTGTATGCAGATCCCGTGCAGGCAGGCGGCCTGATGATTACCGAGCTGGTGCCGGATACGTCCAACTTCAACAAGGCGGATGCCTATGAATTCGTTGAAGTGTACAACAATACCGGAAGCGCAGTGAATTTCAAGGATTATTATTTCTTCTATAATAATAAAGACAGTTGGAAGTACGATCAGGACGCTGTAATTCCCGCCTATGGCAGCATTGTCTTTTGGGTGATGAACGGCACAAATGAAGAGCTGACTGCAGATCAGTTCAACACTAATTTTAATGTGGCGCTGCAGGAAGGCGTGAATTTGTTCCGGATCAACGGCGGAGGCGGAATGGCCAACACGGCTGCACGCAATTTGCAGATCCGCTCCCGGGCCAATGATAACACGATCATCTCTGCTACATATCAGAAAGAGCAGGTAAAAGAGAACAAGGGCATTATTTTTGCCTACCCGTCAGCGGGCGGAACCGATATGACTCTTCTGCCGGAATCCGGCACTATTGACGCTACACCGGGTATGGTTATCCCAAGCCAGGTTCCCGATAAAAATGTGCCCGGGGAAGAGCAGAAGCCGGTAATCAAGCATGTTCCGGTAACAAGCACCGATCCGGCCGATCTTGCGATTCAGGCAACGGTCAGCAATCTGCAGACTGAGGGCGATGCGCCTGCACCCGCGGTTGAACTCTTATACCGGACGGAATCGCAGCAGCGGGAAACGGTCGTAACCATGACCAAAGAGAGCGGCGATGTATACAAGGCAGTAATACCGGCCGTGGCCATGGAAGAACCGGAGCTGCTTTATAGTATCCGCGTCAAAGGCTCCGCCGAAAGCTATTCGGTTCACGTGAATCTTCCCGATTACAACAACGACGCTGTACCGCCGCTGCTGATTACCGAGCTGCTGCCGAACTCAAGCAACGTCGCCGGGACAAGCACCGATGCGTTCGAGTTTATCGAGGTATACAATAACACGGATCAGCCGGTCGATTTTAAAAATTACAAGGTGTACTACCGCTATCCCGACAAAGGTCCGGCAGCTGATGTGAAGTGGCCGTCTACCGAAGAGAGCCTGATCATTCCGGCGCAGCAATCGGTAGTATTCTGGATCATTAACAGTGCAAACACGGCTTACACGGCCGATGAATTTAACGCGGCATTCCAGACGAATCTTACACTCGGCACCAATCTGTTCCAGATCAAAAGCGATGGCATGGCCAACTCCGGCCGCCGGGCGATCGTGATCAAGAGCAATACCGAAAAGGATATCGCCTCAGCTTATTACGATGCTGACACGCTTTACAACGGTGGTACGAAAGGCGATGAGACGAAGGAGAACAAGGCGCTTCTGTATAAATATCCGGTGAACGGTGCCGAAAAAATGCTGAAGATCAGCTCTGGCGCTGCTGCCCCGACTCCCGGCAAGGCTGAAGCCTTCCAGGTGCCGGCAACCCCGGTGCATGTTGAGCCTGATACTGTGCCTCCTACGGTCAACGATCTGACGGAGGTTCCTGAGATCGACCAGTCCAAGGGGCTTGAGCTGAAAGCTTTTGCCGACGATGACAAGGATATTAAATCTGTTGAAGTCCATATTGCGACCGACAAGAAGCCGGAATACGTATCCTATAACCTGTCCCAGGACTATAACGATACGCTGTATCACCACAAGCTGTCCTCGGCTGATCTGATCGGCAGAACAGAGGTCCGTTACTATTACACAGTTTCTGACGGCACCAATATCACAGAGTCCCCGGTCTATACGGTGAAAATCACCGGCGGCCCCGACCGGTCGGCCCTCCGTCTAAATCTTAAGGATGACAGCCTGGTCAGCGGCAAAGTTACTGTGAAGGGAACCTCTGCGACAGTCAAGCCTGAAGAGCTGGCCCTGCAAATTGACAGCAAGGCAGTAGATGCCGCAGACACGTATGTCTCACTTGAAAATGACGCCTATTTCGTCTTTGACGCCAAAAATGTAGATTACTATTTTAAAAACGGAATTACGATGGGACCGGAAGAGCTGGGGGATGCCGGCATCCTGTATACCTTCATGGACCCGATTACTTCGTACACTACACTTTCTTTCCCGATTAAAGCGACTGCCCTGAAGTCAGGCCCGGACAATACCATCTACATCCGCGCGGGCTCCAAGTCATCGCCGTTTGATCCGCGTCCTGAAGAGAACAAGGATGATTTTGAGATTAAAAACGTGCGTCTTCTGCTGGCGGACGGTACAGAAATCCTGGACCCGGCCTATGCTGAACGCGAAAAAGAAATCAAAATGGGCGACAGCGCCGGCAAACACGAATCGATCGGGTTCCAGTTCAATCTGAATCAGGAGCTGCTGGAGTCTAAGTCCTATGACTGGGATACTACTGCCTGGGCGGACGGGCCGCACAGCTTGTCATTGTTGCAGGGCGGGGAAAAGATCGAGTCATCTGTCATTGTAGATAACACGGCACCGGTCATCCAGCCGAACCTAAAAGACGGGGAGACGTACCGCGGCCAGTTTGAAATGAAAGCAGACATTAAGGATCAGTATGCCGGAGTCAGCGAGGTTAATGTCAAGCTGGACGGTAAGGCGATCACGCTGCCGTATCAGACGAGCTCCGGCCAGCTGTCCGCAGGCGCGCATACCCTGCAGATTACCGCTGTGGACAAAGCCGGCAACAAGGCCGATCAAACCGTGCAGTTCAAGGTGCCGGACGAGAATCCGCTTGCCCCGCAGCTGATTTCCCCCGCTCAGGATGCAACGGCTGCAGGAACAAGTCCTCAGCTGAAGGTGAAAGTGGAGGATCCTGCCGGTGACCGGATGGACATTACCTATTATAAGGGCTTCAAGTATGACGGAGAGCATGCGGAGCAGGGCTTCAGCGGGTACAAAAATGCTTCTGACACCGAGCCGCCTAAGCAGAAAGAGTCTGCCGGAGAAGCCGCATTGACCAGCGAAGAATATTCGGCAATAAGCTCCGCGGACGGGCAGTACCTTATTAACGATTCTGTAGAGCAGTTTCCTTACCAGCGTTATGAAATAAAACTGGATGAGTCTGTGTCGGGTACAGACCGTGTGGATGTCGAGTGGAAGGGAAACTCCTTGCCGGGCCGTAAAGTCAGCCTGTATGCCTGGAGTCCTGAAGCGGGAAGCTGGAAGCTGCTGGACTACAAGATTGCCGGGGATACTGATTTTACCCTCAGCGCAACGGTACTGGCAGGCGATTACAACCAGAATGACAGCATATCTGTTATGGTTCAGGATGAGATTGCCCAGACAGATGCTCCTGCAACAGTTACTGAGGATACCTATGACTATACCTTTGTATGGATGTCGGATACCCAGTACTATTCGCAGAGCTATCCGTACATCTATGAGAAAAATGTGCAGTGGATCGCCGACAACAAGGATAATCTCAATGTGAAATATGTCATTCACACCGGTGACCTGGTGGACAAGTCGTATCAGGAATACCAGTGGCTGGAAGCCGACAAGAATATGCGTGTTCTGGAGGATGCGGGCATTCCTTACGGCGTCCTGGCCGGAAATCATGATGTCGGTCATCAGACGGGGGACTATACGGAGTTCTGGAAGTATTTTGGCGAGTGGAGATTCAAGAATCTTCCAGGCTACGGCGGTACCTATAACAATAATATGGGTCATTATGACCTGATATCTGCAGGCGGCAACGACTACCTTATTGTATATATGGGCTGGGGTTTGGGAGACGAAGAAATCAACTGGATGAATGAGATCGTCGCCCGCTATCCGGAGCGCAAAGCGATTCTGGCACTGCATGAATACCTGCTGGTTTCCAATAACCGTGCACCGATTGCCGATCAGATTTTTGAAAAGGTGGTTAAGCCGAACAAAAACGTCATTGCGGCGTTGTCCGGTCACTACCATGATGCTGAGCTGAAGGTAGATCAGCTGGATGATAACGGTGACGGCGTGCCTGACCGCAACGTGTATCAGATGCTGGCCGATTATCAGGGTGCGCCGGAAGGCGGTCTCGGATACATTCGTTTGCTGCAGTTCGATACTGCGGGGAACAAGCTGCATGTGAAGACCTATTCTCCATACCTTGATGATTACAACTACTATGATGAGCCGGAATATCCGGGCAAAGATGAGTTCACACTGGATCTGGATCTTCAGCCGGTGACGAAGCGCGTAGCTACAGACTATATCGGGGTAAAAGTGTACACTGATCAGGAAATTGCTGCACAAAAGGATGTCGCCAGCGGTTCCGAAGTTACAGCAGCATGGAAAGCTCTGAATCCTGACAGCTACTATCAATGGTATGTAAAAGCGGAAGATCAGCATTCCGGTATGGTACTGTCTGATATTTGGGGCTTCTACACCGGCAAGCAGGAGATTCCGGTGGAAACACCGAAACCGGAAGTGACACCGGCACCGGGCGGTGTAATAACACCGGCTACGCCTTCACCAACAGTCACACCGGCTCCTGCTGTTCAGGGAAGCTTGACGCTGGAGAAGAACAGCGAAGGTGTCTATACTGCCGGTCAGGCTGCGCTGAGCAAACTGGTGGAGGAGTCCGTAAACGGCGAGATTAACCTTAAGCTCAGCGGCGCACAGGGACAAGCGAAACTGCAGCTGGATGCTTCTGCATTGAAGCTGGCAGTAAGCAAGCAGGTTGCGCTGCACATTTCGGCTGCGGGCATGGAGCTGTCCATTCCGGCTGGCTCACTGCCTGAACTGACAGACGGTACACAGTCCGTTCTGCTTAATGTGGATACCTCTTTGACAGATGACCTGAAGCAGACGGTTCTGTCCGCAGGCGGCAGCACCAATGAATTCAGAGAGCCGCAGGCAGTGATCGCACTGGAATTGAGTACCGTAAGCAATGGTAATCCAACAGCGGTTCATCAGCTGAAGGGCAAAGTAACGGTAACGATTCCGCTGACAGCCCAGCAGCGCAGCGCCATCAATTCCGATTATGCCGGAGTGTACTACTTGAATAATGGTCAGCTGGAGTACATGGGCGGTGAGCTGAAAGCTGGCGGGTTTGAATTTACAACCAGCCATTTCTCAACCTTTGCTGTCGCGGAGTATCACAAGCAGTTCAGTGATACTGCAGGCCATTGGGCTGAGAGCTACATCTCCAAGCTGGCTGCCAAGCATGTCGCGACAGGCGTCGATGCTGCGCACTTCCAGCCGCAGGCCGGATTAACGAGAGCGGACTTTGCGGTGCTGGCCATTCGCGCACTGGGACTGGAAGCTGCGGGAGCAAGCACATTTACTGACGTAGCTGCCAATGTTTATTATGCAGCCTCTGTTGGCAAAGCGGCCGAGCTCGGGTTCATCCAGGGTGCCGGCGGCAAGTTCCGGCCGCAGGATCAGATTACCCGCGAGGAAGCGGCTGTTGTCCTCAGCAGAATGCTGGAGTACAAGGCCGGGGCTCAAGCAGCATCTGCTGCTCCAAGCTTCAAGGATACAGCTGACATTGCTGCATGGGCAGTGCAGGCTGTCGGCAAGCTGCAAGCGAAGGGTCTGCTCAGCGGCAAAGCGGATAACCGCTTTGACCCGCAAGCCGGAGTGACCCGCGCGGAAATGGCTAAACTGTTGTACAGCTTCATGCAGCTGTAGGAATATAGGTTTTAAGGCAGACCGGAGGGGTTCCGGTCTGTTTTTTTTATTTAGTTGGATTTTCGCTGCTTAATTTAAGGATTTTCCTGTATTACCTATCATTAGGTGGAAAAACGCTACTTATTTCAGCCCAAAACCCCCGATAGACGCATAAATAGTGAAATTAAGTGTCCTTTTTCCAACTAGAATCCCCTCTCCTGTTGCTATTCAAAGAAATAGTAGGCGATTTTCCACTTAGTTTGATTAGCGGTATAAATACGATCCCGGGCGCCGGGCAAATTGCCGAAGACAGATCCGTCCGTAACAGGAGGTCCGTCTTTTTTTATGTACCATGGATTATGAAAAAAATTTCATTTTGCATTAAGCGCCGCGTTATTTTAACAGGTTATAATGAGAGCAGTAAGTGATGTCGGTATTGGAGGCCTTAAGATGCGCATCCTGGTTATTGAAGATGAGGAAGGGTTGTCCGACTTTATCATACTGGAACTGAAGCATGAAGGATATGAGGCACGGCCGGTCTACGATGGAAGAGAAGGGCTGGAGCTGGCCCTGGGTGAGGATTGGGATATCATCCTGCTTGACCTGATGCTGCCGAATCTGAACGGAATCGAAATCTGCCGGCGAGTGAAGGCAGTGAAGGATACGCCGATCATCATGATTACGGCAAGGGACAGCGTGATGGACAGGGTCATGGGACTTGATACAGGCGCTGATGATTATATCCCGAAACCGTTTGCCATTGAAGAGCTGCTGGCCAGGATCAGGGTCATTGCCAGAAGGGCGGAGAAGCTGGGCAGCCAGCCGCCGATGGTGCTTACGTTCAAGGATCTGGAGCTGCATATCGAATCCAGAATGTTGAAAAAGGGCGACCGCTGGATCGAGCTGACCAAGAAGGAATACGAGCTGCTGTTTATTTTGTTGAAAAATATCAACCGGGTGTTAACCAGGGAAATGCTGGTCGGACAGGTCTGGGACTATGATGTCGGGATTGAAACCAATGTGGTTGATGTCTATATCAGGCATCTGCGCAACAAGCTGGACACCGCCAACAAGGAAGAATATATACAAACGGTCAGAGGAATAGGATATTTGATACGGGATGATAAAAGTTAAAAGACTCTATTTGAGAAATATGAATATCAAATGGAAGCTGACCCTGTGGGCGGCTGTTCTGATGCTGCTTCTGTTTCTCTCCTATAATCTGCTGCAATTTACTGTGATCCAGAACTGGGTCAACAATCACGAAAAAGAAATTATCCGCAATAATATGGACGAGGTCGTTGCTTATCTGCAGGATTTCGAACCGGGAAGCGATCTTACGGACAGCGGGGATTATCTAAAAATACTGAACGAGCGCTATCAGCTCATCCGGATTGTTGACGGAAATGATTCTCCCATCCTCACCATATCGGATAAAGTACCGGAGCACTGGGTACAGCCCAAATATGTTGCATCCGAGGAGCTGCTGGAAATCTCGCCGGGCGGAGATACGCTGTTAATCTACAGACAGCCTCTGGAAATCAGCGGCTTCAGCGGCTCCGTAGAAATTGTTCGCAATCTTGAGAATTTCGAAAGCCTGATTAATCTGATCACTACGCTGTTCATCATTACGGGCTTTGTAGCCATTATACTCAGTCTGATCGGGGGCCGCCTGATCTCGTTCCAGCTGCTGAATCCGATCAATTCCATGATCCGGACGATGCGGAGGATCAGGGAAAACGGGCTGAAGGAACGGGTTCAGATCAGCGACCAGCAGGATGAGATGACAGAGCTCTCCCTGATGTTCAACGAGCTAATGGACAGCCTGGAGCAATCCTTCCGGCAGCAGCAGCAGTTTATTGAAGATGCGTCGCATGAATTAAAGACACCATTGTCGATTATCCATGGACACCTTTCGATGATCAAACGCTGGGGCAAGGATGATCCGGAGGTTCTGAACAGATCGATTCAGCTGAGCCTGAATGAAACGAACCGGCTGATCCAGATGGTCTCCGAGCTGCTGATTTTGACCCGGGCCAACCACTCCGCAGCCATTGCCGAATATGCTCCCGAGAATATCCGGGTAAAGCAGGTTATCGGGGAAATCATTGAAAATTTCAAGTTTGTGAACCCCGAATTCAGGATGCTCACCCGGCTGGAGATCAGCGATGATTGTGTGCTGCCTGTGCAAAAGAACCATTTTCAGCAGATGATGATCATTATTCTGGACAACGCGATGAAGTACACCAGAGATCAGAAGGAGATCCGGGTCAGTGCGGCGATGGAAACCGGCCTGTTAGCCATTTCGGTCATGGATTATGGTATGGGCATACCGGAGGATGAACTGTATCTGGTCACCAACCGTTTCTACAGAGTGGATAAGGCGCGCAGCCGCAAGCATGGAGGCAACGGGCTCGGACTGGCTATTGCAAAACGTTTGATGGAGGGCTACGCCGGAGAGCTTCAGATCGATAGTGTGTACGGGGAATGGACGAAGGTAACGCTGAGGTTTCCCTACAAAAATGAGCCGGCCGCCGGCAGCGGAAAGGAGGTGTAACCTTGATCGAGAGCAATTCTTCCAGACTTAATGAATCCTTTTTACAGATACTCAACGTACGGCACCAGACGATCGCCGAGAACATTGCCAATGCGGATACGCCACACTATAAGAAGAAAACGGTAGTGTTTGAAGACGAGCTCAGACGGGCAATCAGCAGCAGTTCACGGGATGATCTGGAGATTAGGAAGACCCATTTCAGGCATTTCGGAATTAAAGATGACAATGCCTCCCTGATCCCTTATCAAATTGTCCGGAACACGGATACAGCGATGAACAATAACGGCAACAATGTGGACATGGATCTGGAAATGGCGAATCTGGCGGAGAATCAGCTGATGTATAACTATATGGCCGATAAGGTCAGTGGTCACTACACGAAGATAAGGGATATGCTGCAAAATTTGAAGTAGTTGTGATGTCTGAAAGAGTGCAGACCGCGGGATGCGGCTGTACTCTTTTTATTTTTTGGCTGGCTCGAAATACCTGTCTGGGCGCATAATTCCCCCATTCCCTGCAAATACCAACCATGGGGGGATGGCAGATGAAACAGCAGACAACATTCAGCAAGCAGGAGGAGCCGGAAATGCTGTCTCCGGACCTGGCATACAATATAGAGCGTATGAAGCTGGAATTCCTGAATTGCTCGGATATTATGTACCGAAACTGCAGTATCGGCGGACTGGACCGGGCTACGCTGATCTATGTGGATGGGATGTGCGATGTCCTGGCCGTAGATGAGTTTGTGCTCCAGCCGCTGTTTGAGCATTTCCGCAGCAGCTCCAGGGTGGATGAGGAGGCCCGGAAGGTGGAGCTGAAGGACATCTTTATTCCATCGCTCAAAATCAGCATGGCGTATGAGACACAGCAGGTTATCCAGGCAATCCTGCGCGGGGAAACCGCTGTTTTTACGGAGGGAAATGCCTTTGTGCTGCTGGCCGATCTGGTCAAGATGGAGAAGCGTGCGATCGAGGAAGCCACCTCCGAAAAGGTCGTCCGCGGACCGCGGGATGCATTTATGGAGTCACTCCGGACCAACACCTCCCTGCTGCGGCGGCGGATCCGCTCCTCCAGTCTGAAGCTGGAATGCATGAAGCTGGGCAGGCTGACTGAGACGGAAGTTGTGATCGCCTACATGGAGGGCGTGGTCAAGGAAGACCTGGTCAAAGAGGTGAGAAGCCGGCTGCAAAAAATCGAGCTTGACGGCATTATTCATTCCAGCAATATCGAGGAATATATCGAGGATAATGTGTTCTCGCCCTTTCCGCAAATCCAGAATACAGAGCGGCCGGATGTAGCGGTCTCCAGCCTGCTGGAAGGCAAAGTCGTTATTATCACGGACAATACGCCTTTTGTGCTGATTTTGCCTATGACGTACTGGTCCGGGCTGCAGGCGGTTGATGATTATACGGACAGGTATATCTACGCAACGTTTGTGCGCTGGATCCGGTATACGTTTGTCCACATTTCACTCCTGCTGCCGTCACTGTATGTGGCATTGACCACCTACCATCTGCAGGTCATTCCGACACCGCTTGTTGTGAGCATTGCCTCAGCCCGTGAAGGGGTGCCGCTTCCGGCTGTAATCGAAGCGCTTATTATGGAATTTATCTTCGAGGGCCTGCGTGAGGCTGGTATCAGGCTGCCTCAGCAGGTGGGGCCGGCGGTCAGTATTGCAGGAGCGCTTGTAATCGGACAGGCAGTAGTAGCTGCGGGGATCATTTCCACACCGATGGTCATCATCGTTTCGCTGACGGGAATTGCGTCCTTCGCATTTCCGGTCTATAACCTGGGCACGGCTTACCGGATGCTCCGTTTTCCGCTGCTGGTCGCTGCAGGTGTATTGGGCTTCTACGGCATTGTATTATTTCTCATCGTGCTCTCGGTGCATATGGTAACCTTGAGGCCTTTCGGAGTGCCTTATATGGCTCCATATGCTCCAATGTCGATCCGCAATCTGAGTGATGTGCTTGTGCGGGCACCCAAATCGAAAATGCGCTGGCTGCTGCCCTGGCTTGCTCAGGGCAGAACCGCACGTTTCCCCAAACAGACCAAATAACAGGCAGGAAAGGGAATCTGGCCTATGTACAGGAAGATGATAGCCTTGTTCCTCATCGCGCCGCTGCTGCTGACCGGATGCTGGGACAGGCAGGAGCTGAACGACCAGGCGATTGTGCTGGGCTGGGGGATGGATCTGGCGGAGGACGGACAATACCTGGCGACTGCCAATCTGGTGCTGCCGCTGGCCTCCAAATCCGGGGGACAGCAGGGCGGGGAACAGGGCGGCCGGTCCGGCTTCATGACGGAAAGCGCGTTCGGCAAAAATAACAGGGACGCTGAGCAGAATATGCAAAGAAAGCTGTCAAGGGTGCTGTTTCCGGGACACCGGCGGAATATCTTTATCGGGGAGAAGCTGGCGCAGCAGGGCGTTTTCTCCATCCTGGATGAATATGGCCGCAGCCCGAAGGTCCGGCCGCGGACGAATATTTTTGTCGTCAGAGGCGGGACAGCGCAGGAGGCAATGAGCCTGGCTTATCAGCTGGAGACCAATCCGGCGATCGCTGTGCAGAAAATCCAGGAAAAGAGCGGGGCACCGATCAGCCGCTCCCTGCTGGATTTCTATATCATGGCTAATGGCAACGGCTGCGGGATCATGCCCGCACTCACGATTCTGCCCCCGGAAGTAAAAACGGACAAGAAAAGCAAAAACGACAGTCCGCCGCAGACGACGCTCGGTTTGTACGGGGCGGCTATTTTTAACAGTCAGCTGAAGCTGGCCGGTTATCTGAATTACGATGAATTCTGGGTCAGACTCTGGATTGCAAATCAGCTGTCTGCCCGGAGTTTTACTACGATTCTCAGTTCAATAGATGCGGATAAGCCGGGCGGTTCGGCTGAGGATGCACTATCCGGGGCAACCAGCGGGAAGACGGTTACGGTAAATGTGGATACCTTCAAAAGTCATATTACACCTGTGCTTGACGGCGGGCTGCCAAGTTTCCGGATCCTGCTGGAGGGCAAAGGCTATATAGAGGAGAATGATTCACCGCTGAATCTGTCCAAGCAGGAGAATGTGGATAAGGTGGAGGCCCGGATGAACCAGTACCTTAAGGCACGGATTGAAAAGGTTGTCAAAAAGGTGCAGAAGGAGTTCAAAACGGACATCTTCGGGTTAGGAGATACGATCCACCGCCGTCACCCTTACCGCTGGAAGAGCCTTTCCGCCGACTGGGAAACGGTCTTTCCGGGTGTTGAGCTGGACATTAGGGTCAAGCTTAATATCACCGGAACGGGAATTACAGGTGAATCCCTGCTGCCTACCAGAGAGGGCGGTGAGAAGTAGATGAAGATCAGCAACCGGCAGCTGTTCTGGATGATTATTATGATGGAGATCGGCATTAACCTGCTTATTACGATGACGGCTACGATCCGGAGTACCAAGCAGGATGCCTGGATTTCTTATATTTTGGCCGGGATCATGGCGCTGGTCATTACTTATATTGCCGCCCGGCTCAGTTCCCGGTATCCGAAGCAGACTTTAATAGAGTTCAGTGCTGCTATACTTGGAAAATGGGGCGGCAGGCTGATTGTCATTCCTTTTATCCTCCAGTGGTTCTGGGTGATGAGCCTGATATTGCGCGACGAGTATCTGTTCATCCGCCTGAATGTCCTCTATAAAACACCGGACTGGATTGTAATCGGAACGATGATCGGGGTCGTGCTATACACTGTATATCATGGCGGGCTGGAGGCGATCGGCAGAGTCAGTGAGCTGTGGGGGCCGATTCTGATGATCATCCTTGCGCTTACCTTTGGCCTGACCTTTAATAATCTGAACTGGCCCATGCTGCTGCCTGTATATGCGGACACCGGACCGGCGACGATTGCAGGAGGGGCGCTTGCACCACTTTCGCTGCTAAGCGAAGCCGTGCTGCTCATGATGCTCTTTCCCTTTACGGATCATCCCGGCAAAGAAACACGCAAGGCGCTGCTGCTGGCAGTCGGCTTCTCATCCGTCATTCTGCTGTTTGGGGTTCTGTGGGTCCTCATGACCTTTGGCCCGGCCGTTGGCGGACGGCTGCAATTTCCCTTTTTTGAGATGGTCAAGCTCGTCTATCTGATGGAATTCATTCAGAATATGGATATCTTTGTGATGGCGGTGTGGCTGGTCTGCATCTTCGTCAAGCTGTCGATCCACATGTTCATAACCAGCTACGGAGTCGCTCAGTGGATTGGTAAAACACGCAGCTGGAAAAAACTAATCTGGGTTGTGGCTCCTGTCACCTTCATCCTCACCATGCTGGTCATTAAGCTGAATCCGCCGGCCGGACTATTGCTGAAGGGAGTCTGGGTCCGTTATGTGCTGCCGATCAATATGATCGCAATTCCCGTGTTTTTACTGGCAGTGTCCTCTTTCCGGCATAAGCGGCGTTAACCAGCTACATTTTTTGTAAAAAACACGGCAGCATGCCGACTATGCTGGCCGTGTTTTTGCGTACGATGCATTATATTTGCGTAAACGTTTTTACACCATTTTCCTGCGGAAAATCTCTATATGAAATTAAAAAAAAGAAGCTGCATAAACAGTAAACGGAAATATAATTTCACAGAAGGAAAGTCTATCTATCATGATTAGGTGTTATATAATATAACATTTTATGCTGAAAAAACTCTTTAATATGGAAAAATGAACCACAATACATAACACAACTGTGTTAAGTATTGATCTTGAAACCGTTTTTATTTTAATTTTTTTGTAAAAAGGGATTGTAATCCTCAAAAGCCTATACTAAAATGAACCTAGAAATTGCGTAAACGTTTTTGCAAAGATGAGGATACTTTACCGGTCATAACGCTGCTGCAATGAGGAAATGAGTTGCGTAAACGTTATGACAGAGAGGAAAAATATGGCGGAGAAAGAAATAACGATCAAAGATGTAGCCAGGCTGGCCGGAGTCTCCGTGGCTACCGTCTCACGGGTGATGAACGGCAGGGACCGCGTAAGTGATGCCACCCGCAAAAAAATCCAGCGGATTATTGAAGAACTGAATTTCGTGCCCAATACGATGGCCGCATCCATGGTGAACAAAAAGACGCATATGCTGGCGGTCGTTGTCCCGGAAATTCAGAACCCGTTCTACACTGCGGTTATCGGCGGTACGGTCGAGGCAGCCAAGAAGGAGGGATTTTCCACCCTGGTTGTGTCCACTTATAACGACGAGGCGGAGGAAGAGGAATTTTTTGAAGGCTTTCTGGGACGAAACGTAGACGGCATTATTCTAATCGGTACACATAAAGAGGCGGGCTTTTACCGGAATATCCGCAAGCCAACGATACTGGTAGACCGCTATATCAATGATTGCGGACATGACGGGGTGCTGATTGATAACTTCCGCGGTGCGTACGAGGCGGCCAGGCATTTTGTGGAATACGGCCATGAGCGGATTGCCATTATTGACGGGGCACATGACTTTAATGACGGTAAGGACCGGTACTGGGGGTATCATCAAGCGTTACATGAGCATGGCATAGTGCCTGAGCCCGGTTATCACAAGCAGGGGAAGTGGCTTGAGGAGGACGGATACAGGTTCACAATGGAGCTGATGCAGTCCGCTGAGCCGCCGACGGCTATCTTTGCCACCAACAACGTAATCTGCACAGGCGCCATCAAGGCGATACGGGATCTGGATCTCCGGATCGGAGAAGATATTTCCCTGATCGGCTTCGACGAGAATGAGCTTGCCCAGTTTGTCCAGCCCCGGGTCACTGTCGTTGGCAGACCGATGAGGGAGATGGGGATACAGGCAACGGAAATGCTTATCCAGAAGATCAAGACACCTCCCGGTGAGCAGACGAAGCTGAAAAGGATCGTGCTGGATGTCGAGCTGATCAAGCGCGGGTCGGTTAAAAAGCTGAACTAGCAGCCCGAAGGAGGACATATGGCCAACATACTTGTCGTAGGCAGCATGAATATGGATATTGTCACCCGGGTCCGGTGTCTTCCAGTGCCGGGCGAGACGATACAAGGTCTGGATACAGGCTTCCACGCCGGCGGTAAAGGAGCGAACCAGGCCTGTGCCGCCTCCCGCTCGGGAGCAAGCGTAACGATGGCAGGCGGTCTCGGTTCGGACGCGTTTGGCCGGCAGCTGTATAGTCAGCTTGAGGCGGAGGGGATTGACACCTCAGCGATTGCCATAAAGCCGGAAACGAGCGGGATCGCTCTGATAACGACTGAAGCATCGGGGGAGAACAGCATCATCCTCTCGCCCGGCGCGAACTTCAGCTATAGTGCAGCGGATCTGGAAGTGCTTGATTTCTCCCGCTATGATGTGATTCTGCTGCAGAATGAAATACAGGGTTCTGTGAACGAAGAGGTGCTTACAAGGGCAGAGGAAGCAGGGGTTCCAGTATGTATAAATCCTGCACCGGTACACGGGTTTGACCCCGCCCAGCTTAGCCGGATCAGGCTGCTGATTGTGAACGAGACTGAAGCGGAGGCGCTGAGCGGACTCCCGGTTGAAAGTTTCGGGGAGGCCCGCTCAGCCGGAAAGCAGCTGATGAAGGAAGGTATCCCGCAGCTGATCATTACACTGGGCAGCAAAGGCTCGCTCTATATGGACGCAGACGGAACGGTAATAGAGACTCCGTCTTATCCGGTTAACGCAGTGGACACTACAGCGGCCGGAGACACTTTTATCGGGGCATTTACCGCCGCCTATTACGGTGGCATGGACCTGAAGGCCAGTCTGCATTATGCGTCTGCGGCAGCAGCGCTTGCCGTATCGGCTGCCGGAGCGCAGAGCTCCATACCGGTGAAAGGACAGGTGGAAGCTTTTCTTGGGCGGGCTCAAACGTGACGGAGTCCATATATTCTCTATAGCCGCGGCCAATTCCAAAACAATATAAGTACTTATTCAATCCGTTTTTACCGGCGGTGAATACAATTCTGTACCTATGCACTTTTATGAATTAACGCTTAATCTCGATAAAGTAATCTGCAAACCCGGTTTCAGCACTGTGAATGAAGAAGGGGGTCAAGACCATGAGTCAGCCAGTACTGTCCATGCAAGGGATCAGCAAAGAGTTCCCGGGTGTCAAAGCTTTGACGGATGTCGATTTTGAGCTCTATCCCGGTGAGGTGCACGCCCTGATGGGAGAGAATGGCGCCGGCAAATCGACGCTGATGAAAATTTTGTCCGGTGTCTATTCGCCAACCAAGGGCGTAATCAGGCTGAAGGGCAAAGAAGCGGTTTTCGGCAATCCGCTGGATGCCCAGCTGCAGGGCGTGTCGATTATCCACCAGGAGTTCAATCTGTTCACCAACCTGTCTGCAGCGGAGAATATTTTTATTGACCGTCCCGAAATGGCTGGCAGATTCGGCCGGATCAAGTGGTCGAAAATGGTTGAAGAGGCACAGGCTCTGGTAGATTCCATCGGAGGCGGAGAGATTGATGTCCGCCGGGAGGTCAGGCATCTTGGTGTACATAGCCAGCAGGTGGTCGAGATCGCCAAAGCCTTATCTTTTAAAGCAGATGTGCTGATTATGGATGAGCCGTCAGCCGCGCTGCCGGAGAATGAAGTGAAAAAGATGTTTGAAGTGGTGCGGAAGCTGCGTTCACAAGGAGTTGCCATAGTATATGTCTCCCACCGGATGAAGGAGATCTTCGAGATTGCAGATAAGGTCACAGTGCTGCGGGACGGCCGCAAAATGGATACCCGGCCGATCGGGGAAGTGACGGAGCAGAGCCTGATCCAGATGATGGTCGGCAAAGAGGTCCAGCAGCTGTACCCTGTCCGGGAGCAGCCGCACGGCACAGAAGTGGTGCTGAAGGTAAGTGAACTATCGCTGGATGCCAGCCACAAGATTTCGTTTGAGCTGCACAAAGGTGAAATTCTGGGACTGTTTGGCATACCGGGCTCAGGCTCACATACTGTTGCCGAGCGGCTGTTCGGGCTCAAGCGGGGCAGCGGCGGGCTTGAAATCAACGGGAAGCCGGTCAAAATTGCCAGCCCCGGCGATGCCAAAGCTAAAAAGTTAGCCTATGTCCCGCCGGACCGGCACCGCCAGGGCATCATTAAGCCGATGTCGGTCAGGCAGAATATCTCTTTTCCGACACTGCCCGGTTTGTCCAAGGGGCTGGTACTGGACGGTGAAGCTATCCGCGGGGTGAGTGCAGAGTACATGGAAAAGCTGCGGATCAAGGCACCCGGAGACGGACAGAGCGTGGACTTTCTCAGCGGAGGCAACCAGCAGAAGGTGGTCATCGCCAAATGGCTTGCTGCGAAGCCTGACATTCTGATTCTGGAAGAGCCGACCCGGGGCGTGGATGTCGGCGCCAAAGCAGAGATATACAGCATCATTCACGGGCTGGCTCAGGAGGGGCTGAGCATTCTGCTGATTTCCTCCGAAATGCCGGAGGTGCTGGGCTTAAGCGACCGGGTGCTCGTGATGTACAAAGGGGAGATTGTTCATGAATTTGCCCGCGGTGAAGCCGATCAGGAGCAGCTGCTGCAGCGGGCATCCCATCCCCGGACGGAAGGAGCCGCCATATGAAACGTATTTTAAATGTGCATGAAGCACCGATCATGATGTTCACGATACTCGTAATTGTACTGTTCTCGCTTATTTCACCCGACTTTTTCGCAATTGCTAATTTCAGGCTGATCCTGGACCAGAACATCACCATGTTCATTGTGGCAATCGGTATGACGATGGTCATTCTGCTCGGGGGAATGGACCTGTCTGTCGGCTCCGTCCTGGCGGTAACAGCTACCTCGGTCGGCCTGTTTCTCAGCAAGGGGATTTCTCCTGGTGCAGCGGCTTTGCTCGGCATTGTAATCGGCGTCCTGTGCGGGATGGTTAACGGCTATTTCATCGCCGTCCGCCGAATTCCTGACATCATTGTCACCCTGGCTACGATGTATATTTTCCGGGGCGTGGCAGTCGGCATCAGCGGCGGGACCTGGATGAACAATTTTCCTGAAGGCTTCCGCTTTTTCGGACAAGGGACGGTGGCAAGTATTTCGTTTCCGCTCCTTGTAGCCATCCTGCTGATTGCTGTCTTCATTTATTTGCTGAAATTTACCCGGGCTGGCCGGAGAATCTATTCGGTCGGGGGCAACAGCTCTGCAGCCAAGCTGGCCGGGATCAGTGTCCCCAAGACCAAGTTTATGGTCTATGTGCTGACCGGGCTGCTGGTCGGGATCGCCTCCGTGATTTTTGCAGCCAAGGTCGGCAGTGTCCAGGCCTCGACAGCAGGCAACAGCCTGTCCTTTGAAGTCATGGCAGCTGTGCTGATCGGCGGCGGCAGTATTTTCGGCGGGGTAGGGACAATTGCCGGAACCATGCTCGGCGTACTGTTCATGGGCATTGTCAAAAACGGGCTGATTATCTCCAAGGTCTCTCCGTTCTGGGTGGACGCAACCACCGGGTTTTTGATTATCCTCGCCATCGTGATCAACACGCTGCAACGGGCACGCCAAAATAAAGGGAAAGAAGGGGATCTCGTATGACAACATGGACAAGCCGTCTGCCGTTTAAGTCGGGTACGCTGCTCGTTCAGCTGGTGCTGCTGCTGTTCATTCTAATCCTGTTCAGCTTCCTGTCACCCTACTTCCTGTCGGTAACCAACTTCATGAATGTGCTGAACCAGATGGTTGAGGTCGGGCTGATCGCCATTCCGATGACCATGATTATTATCTCCGGTGCGATGGACCTGTCGGTCGGCTCGATCCTCGCTTTTTCCGCGGTGTCGATGGGGGTTGCTTTTGAACGGGGCTATAACATCTGGGTCTGCGTGATCTTCGGGCTGCTGGCCGGTCTGATGTGCGGTGCAATTAACGGTTATCTCATTGCCAGGCACCGGATGCAGGCGATTGTAGTCACGATCGGGATGCTGGTGATGCTCCGCGGGCTGGTCTATGTCGTCAATGAAGGCAGGCCGATCAGCGGCTTTCCGGATTCCTTTTACTTTCTCGGACAGGAGTATATTGCCGGAATTCCGTTTAATGCGATCATCCTGGTCATTATGTTCCTGATTGCCAACTTTTTTATGAAAAAGACAAGGTTCGGCACGTACATTTACGGGATCGGCAATAACGAGGAGGTTGTGCGTTTCTCCGGGATTTCCGTAATCCGCGTCCGGTTTATTCTCTTCATGCTCAGCGGATTGTTCTCTGCACTGGCGGGTGTATTCCTGGTGTCACGGCTGGCAAGCGCCGAAGCGACATCGGGTACCAATATAGAGCTGGATGTTATCACAGCTACTTTGATAGGCGGTACTCATATTTTTGGGGGAAGGGGGAGTCTTACCGGCACCTTTGTCGGGCTGCTGATTATCGTGTTTTTGCGCAATGGTCTGAATTTGCTGGGTGTTTCTGTGCTGTATCAGGCGGTTATTCTGGGGGCGCTGCTGCTGCTCGCAGTGGCCAATAAAAAAATTAGCGGAGAGTGAAACCTATGAAAAAAATGACATTGGCTGTATTGACTGGCGTACTTGCTTTGACCTTGAGTGCTTGCGGCGCAAATTCGGGTAATTCTCCAGCTAATAATGCCGGGGCCTCAAGCAATGACGGGGCGGCTGCTTCCGGCACCAGAACCTACTTCATCAATCCGAAATCAATCGGCCCCGCTTATTGGGCGGCAGCGGAAAAAGGCGCTATCCAGGCAGGCGAGGATATGGGGGTTGAGGTAATCTTCAATGCACCGACTGAGGCGGATTCCTCCAAGCAGATCAACATGATTCAGGATATGCTGACCCGCAAGGTGAGTGGTATCGGGGTATCGCCGAATGATGCCAAGGCGGTGGGTCCGGTGTTCAAAAAAGCAGCCGAGCAGGATGTGCAGATTGTGACCTGGGACAGCGATGCTCCTGAAACGGACCGCCAATATTACGTAGCTCCTGCTACTGACGAGGAAGTCGGCGAGCTGCTGGCCAAGACGATCGGTGAGGAAATCGGCGGCGAGGGACAGGTAGCCTTCATGGTAGCCGGACTTGGCTCACAGAACCAGATTGCCAAATCGGATGCGGCAAAAGCCTACTTCGAAGCCAACTATCCCGGCATCGAGCTGGTAACAATGGTAGCCAGTGACGATGATCAGCAGAAGGCCTACGCCAATGCCCAGAACCTGATCCAGACCTATCCTGATCTTAGAGGGATCATCGGCTTTGCGGGCGGCGAACCGCCGGCAGCGGCTGAAGTGGTTGAACAGGCGGTCAAGGCAGGCACGATTGAGCAGGGACAGATCGCCATTACCGGTATTGCTGTGCCGAGCGTTGTGAAGAGCTATATCGAGAGTGGTACGATCAAAACCGATATCATCTGGGATCCGGGCAAGCTGGCTTACACTACTGTATACATTCTGGATCAGCTGGCTCAGGGCAAGGAAATTACGGACGGCATGGAAATCCCGAACGTGGGGGCCGTCAAGGTAGACGGCCAGAACGTATTCATCGGCACACTTGAAGTAACCAGCGAAAATGTGGGCAGCTTTGACTTCTAGTCAGAGCTGTAATAGGAGGCAACTTGCATGGAACACACAATAATCATTGAAGATTTGACGGCAGAAAACTTTGCCCCTTACGGAAAAGTGGTGGATATTCCTGCGGGAGAGCCGTCCAAGAGCGGCGACGGCTGGGACTGCTGGAGCTATATCCAGATGCTCGACGTATCGGAGCCGATCGGGTTCGGGCTGGTGGACACGAAGCAGCGCGGGTTCACAGTGACGGCAATGGAGCGGCATGTCAGCCGCGAAGAGCTGCTGCTTACCTTTGACAAGGAGATTATCCAGCCGGTTGCCCGGTGTCTGGATATTGACGACCCGGAGGAGCAGCCTGATCCTGCTACGGTGAAGGCATTCAGAATCAGGCCGGGACAGGCCATTGTGATCGGCCGCGGCGTCTGGCACAGCCCTGCTTATCCGGCGGCTGAGGATGCAAGGTATCTCTTTGCGATTGAGAAGAAGAAGGATAAGTTCGGCGATGAGATGATCAATCCGTGGGTGGATTTTGCCGGCGGTGACAGTGTTACTTTTGGATAAGCGGCAATTTATTGTTAATGGAATAAGCGAAGGACTACAGCTGATTCCGCAGCGCAGGGATCTTCCCGGCGGTGGCGGGCAAGAAGGAGCAGAAGACATGGCACAGGAACAGCAGGTTATGAAATGGATTGATGAACATCAGGACGACATCCTCGGCTTTTTGCAGCAGCTTATTCAGATTCCGAGCGTTAATCCCTGGTTCTTCGATGAGCCGGGTCCATCCAAAGAGAAGGATGTACAGGAGTTTATCTCCCGTAAGCTTGCAGGTCTGGGTGCCGAGATTGAAATGTGGGAGCCGGTTGCGGATGACCTGAAGGAGTACGAGGGGATGGCCGGGTATTATCCGGGACGGGATTTTACCGGCAGACCGAATCTGGCAGCTACCTTTGGCAAAGGTACAGACGGCAAGTCGCTCCTGCTGTTCGGCCATATCGATGTCGTTATGGCAGGCTCGAAGTGGACAGTAGACCCGTTTGAGGGCCAGATCATTGACGGCAAAATGTACGGCCGCGGCACCGTCGATATGAAGGGCGGCGTGGCCGCGATGATTATGGCGGTCGAGGCTGTGCTCCGCAGCGGCCTGAAGCTGAAAGGCCCGGTTGTCGTGGGCACTGTCGTCGATGAGGAAGCCGGAGGCATGGGGGCGCTGGATTTCATCCACCATGGCTACCGGGCGGATGCCTGCATCCTGACTGAACCGACCTCACTGACCATTGCACCGCTGTGCAGGGGCATTCTGTGGGGCAAGATCAAAATCCAGGGCCGCAGCGGGCATATTGAAATGCCGCAGGCGGACTGGAAGGACGGCGGAGCCGTGGATGCCATCAAGAAAGCGCGGTACATCCTGGATGCATTCGACCGGCTGAATGAAGAGTGGGCTGTAAGCAAGACCCATCCGTATCTTTCAATTCCCTGTCAGGTGCATGTAGCACAATTGAATGCGGGAGAGTACCCGACCTCTTTTGCCAATGAAGCGGAGATTGTCTTTAATGCCCAATACCTGCCGTCAGAGCGTGATGAGAAGCTGGTTGGCGGCCATGTGAAAAAGGAGCTGACTGACTTCCTGCGTGCGGCAGCTGAACAAGACCCGTGGCTGAGTGAGCATCTGCCGGAAATCGAGTGGATGGTCGATGCCGACTGTGCTGAAACCGATGTGGCTCACCCGTTCGTGCAGACCTGTGTCCAGTCACTTCAGGCGATTGGCGAGGAAGGAACAATCGAAGGCCTCGGCTTCCATACCGATATGGGCTGGCCGGTCAATGTCGGCATTCCGACGATCAACTTCGGTCCCGGCGACCCGAGCCTTGCTCATCACAGCGATGAGTTCACGCCAACCGTTGAAGTCATTCAGGCGGTCAAAATGATGGCGAAGACCATTCTCGACTGGTGCGGTGCGGAAGAGGCATAACGGAAGGCTTAGTGAAAAGACCTAAAGACAGATATTAATCTGCTGCAACGGCCTTTATAACATACACGGAGGTGCCATAACAACATGAAAATTCTATTTGTCGGTGAATCCTGGGTGGTTCATATGATCCATACCAAGGGGTATGACAGCTTCACTTCAACGAAATATGAGGAAGGGGCTACTTATCTGCTGTCCTGCCTGCGGGCAGAGGGAATTGATGTGACTTACATGCCGGCGCATGAGGTCCAGGTCCGCTTCCCCCAGTCGCTTGAAGAGTTAAAAGCCTACGATGCCATCGTGATTAGTGATGTTGGCGCGAATACGTTCCTGCTGCAGAACCCGACCTTTTACCAGATGCAGATTATCCCGAATGCGCTGGACAACATTAAGCAGTATGTGGCCGAAGGCGGGGGGCTGCTGATGGTCGGCGGATACCTGACCTTTATGGGCATTGAGGGCAAGGCGAACTATGTAAACACTGTTCTCGCTGAGGTGCTGCCGGTTGTGATGCAGCCGGGCGATGACCGGGTCGAGATGCCGGCCGGGTTCTCGCCGGTGGTGGCGCAGGAGCATCCGCTGGTGGGTTACGGCGAATGGCCGAGATTGCTCGGATATAACAAGCTGGCGGCCAAGCCGGATGCAGATGAGCTGCTGAGCTATAACGGGGATGCTATCCTGACCGTGGGCACATACGGTGAGGGCAAAACCGCCGCTTTTGCCAGCGATTGCTCCCCGCACTGGGGCTCGACAGAGTTTATGGACTGGCAGCATTACTCTGCGTTCTGGTCTAATCTTGTTAAGGCGCTACAATAGATTCATCGGTAACAGCGTTAAGCGTTCTCCGCATGCGGGGGGCGCTTTTTTTTGCTGAACTAAGGGCGTGCGGATGTTGCTCACCTGGCTAATTAGTTGTAAAAACTACATCTAGTTCGCAGCTGGGCGCCGGGAGAACGTATTTAGTTGGAAAAACGTCACCTAATTAAGCCAATTTCCCGCCAAAAAGGGATTAGTGCCCGAAATAAGTGGCGATTTTCCACTTAATTCCTTATATCGGCGAGGGTTTCTGGAATTTGGTGGCGAAAATCAAACTAATTTTTTCAGCTCCCTAAAAGCCTGTATGGCTATTTGTTTATGAGCCCTAAAAGGCGTAAATACTAACTCTACAATTCAAGTTTCTGGTATCATAGTAAATATCAAATTTGATTGAAAACGAATACACATTTGAGAAAAGCGAGGAATGGACATGCCGTATACCGTTGATTTTAAAGAGGTGTCTACAGTTGGACTGGAGTCATCCCCTGTGGCAGAGGCGCTGGCCGGATTGCGGGCGAATGAAGCGCGTTATTTTATGAACAAGTACAAGCATACGTATACAACCGTACCGGCCGGTGAGAGCCAGGAGAACCTTGATTATGTGAACCGGATTTTGAAGGAAGAGCGCAATATCGAATTTGCCGCCAAGCCGCTGGAAACCTCAAGCTTTCAGGTGGAAAATATCCGGTTTACCTATGTTTTTTATGAGGACGGTCTTGCTGTTAATGTAATGTATACCGTGGATGACCCGAAGAAGCGGGCGGTCGGCTTCAAGCTGTCCGAAGGGATGGACGTGCCCAAAGAGCTGGAGGACAAGTTCAAATTTGCACGTCAGAAATCAAAGCTGGCCGGAACAATCCGCGGGTCCTTTTTTGTGATCAAAGGAGAGTACTGAGGCATAAGGCTTCTATGATTTTACATCCGTTTAACTTGCTCCATACGTTCATGTGATATAACTGAAACAATCAGTTGTAAAAGAGGAGAAGATCAGATGAAGCTGAGCAAAGAGGAGAAATCATGGATTCTGTATGACTGCGGCAATTCGGCGTATTCAATGGCGGTGACGACGGCGCTGCTGCCGATTGTGTTCGGCATGTTCAAGGATGTGGACAGCAGCATGGATTTGGGCTACTTCAATTCCATCGCCAGTATACTGGTGGCCGTACTCAGCCCGATCCTGGGCACGATAGCCGACTACAAGGACCGGAAGAAGCGCTTTTTTATGTTTTTTGCGGCCTTAGGGATCCTGGCTACGGCTTCATTGGCGTTCGTCTCACCGGACAGCGGGCAGTGGCAGCTGCTGGTTGCTTTTTACATCCTGTCAGCGATCGGGTTCGCCGGGGCCAATATTTTCTATGACTCCTTCCTGGTGGATGTTGCTGCGGATGAGCGGATGGACAAGGTGTCAACGAGAGGCTTTGCATTCGGGTATATTTTTAGCGTGATTCCGTTCGGGATCAGTCTGCTGCTGATTTTTGTCCTGGGGATGGATAAAGCCATCGGCTACCAGATCGGGTTCATCATTACGGCGCTGTGGTGGGGACTGCTGACTGTACCGATGATCCGGGATGTGAAGCAGCGATATTACATTGAGCCGGAGCCGAAGCCTGTTGCCAAAAGCTTTAAGAGATTAGCCGTCACCTTCGCTAACATCCGCCAGCACAAAATCGTGTTCGTGTTCCTGCTTGCTTATTTCTTCTATATAGACGGAGTCGATACGATTATTAAGATGGTAGTACCCTATGCAACCTCCGTGCTTGGTGCCGACGCCATGGACACCTTTACGCTGCTGGGGATTCTGCTCATTATTCAGATTATCGCTTTTCCGTGTGCGATTCTTTACGGCAATCTGGCCAAAAAATACTCCGCGCGCAATATGATCATCACCGGTATTTTTACATATATCATATCCTGTATTGCCGCTTTCTTTATCACGTCGGTGTGGCATATCTTCGTTCTGGGGGCGCTGATCGGCTCTGCCCAGGGAGGGATTCAGGCGCTCAGCCGGTCGTATTTCGCCAAAATCATTCCGAAGGAGAACTCCAATGAGTTCTTCGGCTTCTATAATATCTTTGGAAAATTTGCGGCGATCCTCGGGCCTGCCCTGATGGCTTTGACCACGACGCTGACGGGCAACGCCAGCTACAGTATTTTGTCGATTATCCCGCTGTTTCTGATCGGATTCTTTATCTTTATCACATTGCCTAAGGGGAACTAATATGGAACCGAACACGGCGCTTACGCCAAAAGCGAAGCATCTGATCGTCATCTCCTACGATGCCTTTTCGGAGGACAACTGGGAGCTGGCGAGCCGTCAGCCTAATCTGGCTAAATTAATGAAGAGCGGTGCTTACAGTAACCGGCTCCGCAGCGTATATCCGACGCTAACCTATGTCGTTCATACCACTACAGCTACCGGTGTTTATCCGGCCAGGCACGGGATTCATCATAACAATCCATTGCAGCCGTTCGTCCATGAGGAGGACCAGCACTGGTTCTGGTTCCGCGAGGCGATCAAGGCTCCGACGATTTATGATGCTGTGCGGAAGGCCGGGATGAGCACCGCAGGAATACTCTGGCCGGTGTCCGGCAAGTCCTCCATTCAATATAATATCCCGGAGATCAAAGCCCTGAAGGGGGAGAATCAGGCGCTTAAGGTGCTCCGCAGCGGCAGCCCGCTGTACTCCATCCAGATGGAGCTGAGGCACGGGAAGCTCAGGCGGGGGATTCAGCAGCCTTATCTGGATGACTTCACCTCAAAGTGTGCTGCGGATACGATCAGGCGCAAAAAGCCCAATCTTCTTATGCTGCATCTGATCGATCTCGATGATGCCAAGCACCAGTACGGAACCGACAGCGAGGAAGTGAAGCAGGTCATCCTGCGGATGGATTACCGGCTGGGTGAGATTATGCAGGCTGTCGAGGAAGCGGGAATCAAGGATGATACGGTGATTATGGTGCTCGGGGATCACGGACAGTTCAATGTGCGGTACAAGGTGCATTTGAACAAGCTTTTGCAGGACAAGGGCCTGATCTATGAGGAGAACGGCGAAAGGAAATGGCGGGCATACTTCCAGTGCGGCGGCGGTTCGGCTTACCTGCATATCCGGCCGGGGGATACTGAAGCAGAGCAATTAGCCCTTCAAGCTGTAAAAGAGTACATGGAGGATGCTGCGTCAGGCGTTGAAGAGGTGTATACGAGAGATATGCTGGACTCGCTGCATGCCAGTCACGCCGCCAATATCATGCTGGAAGCCAGGAAGGGCTACAGCTTTGACGAAAGCCTGGATCAGCCGCTGCTGGTTGATCTTGAAGCACAAGGCATCCGTTATGCCACACACGGTTATTCTCCCGATAAAGCCGGCTACCGCTGCAACATCGTTGTCTCCGGCAGGCAGATCAGGCAGGACTATGCCTTCGGGGAGCTCGAAATGGTTGACATCGCGCCGACAATGGGCCGGATTCTGGGTGTTGATTTCTCCCACGGAGACGGAAGAGGGCTGGAGGAGATATTTACTTAAGCCAAATAAAAAACAGGATTCGAAGAATTGAATGGTTGCAGCCTGCCGGGATTTTCCCGGCGGGCTGTTTTTGTGCGGAGTGCCGCTGATGTTTACATACACTTTTACCGGAAATGTTCATTCTATACTAGTTTTTAAGTCTTATAATCCTAACAGCCCTGTTATTCTCTACGTTACAATGGCAATGGCAAGAATATAATCCATGCTTAGCCGAAGATGATCGATTGGCTTGTGCGCAGGCCTGCGTTACATTAGGGTTATCTTTGACGGGAAGCTACAGAGAGGGAGATTACAAGTGTATACCTTTAAAAACTACAAGCAGCCTGAAATCCTCCGTAATCATTTAAAGCTTGGAGGCGATAATCCGGCAGGAGAGAGAATCGATGTAACAAGCTTATATATTACCCGGGACGGCAAGCCGATCATTCCGGTAACCGGTGAATTCCATTATTCCAGATGTGCCAGAGAAGACTGGTATGATGAGCTGTGTAAAATGAAAGCAGGCGGTATAACGCTTGTATCTACGTATGTGTTCTGGATTTACCATGAGGAGATTGAAGGCGTATTCGACTTCTCCGGCGACAATGATCTGCGTGCTTTTATACTGGAGTGCCAGAAGGCCGGGCTGGAGGTTGTCCTGCGAATCGGTCCCTGGGCGCATGGCGAATGCAGAAACGGCGGATATCCGGATTGGCTGCTTGCGAAGCCGTTCAAGCTGCGCGAGAATAATCCGCAATACCTGGAGAAGGTAACCGTTCTGTATGAGAAAATCGCGGAGCAGGTCCAGGGACTCTTTTACAAGGATGGGGGGAATATCATTGCTGTCCAGTTAGAGAATGAGCTGACGAATGATGCCGAACATCTGGCTAAACTGAAAGAGCTGGCCATAGCGTGCGGGATGATAGCCCCTCTTTATACGGTAACGGGCTGGAATGCAGTCTCCGGTGCCAAGATTCCTGTAGACGAAGTGGTTCCTGTATTCGGGGGCTACTGTGAAGCTCCATGGGAGGAGCATATGGACCCGCTTCCGCCGTCACCCCATTATTTCTTTACCGGTATGCGTAATGATACAGGCATCGGAGCAGATTTACTTCCCCGGGGCAGCGAAGAAGACGGCGAATGGCAGCTGCCGTACGAACGGTATCCTTTTGCAACCTGTGAGCTCGGCGGAGGATTGCAGGTAACGCATCACCGCAGGCCAATTATCCGAGAGATGGATATCTACGCCATTTCACTTGTGAAGCTTGGTGACGGCAACAACCTGATCGGTTACTACATGTATCACGGCGGGACGAATCAGATCGGCAAGCTGTCCACTTTTCAGGAGTCGAAGGCAACGGGCTATCCGAACGATTATCCGATCCTTTCCTATGATTTTCAGACAGCGCTTTCCGAGTATGGCGAGGTGCGCGGGCAGTACAGGCTGCTGAATCTGCTGCATCTGTTTGTGCAGGAATGGGACCAGACCTTGGCGCCTATGACCAGGGTAGAGGCCGAGCATACAGTGAAACGGGAGGATACAGCTTCTTTACGGTATGTGATGCGTACAGATGGTGTAAGCGGATTTGTTTTTATTAACCATTACCAGCGGCTGTCGCAGCTCGAAGATATCCGCGGGGCGGTGATTGATACAGGAACCGTCACCTTCCCGCCGATTGACGTTAGCGGTGAGGTCAGCTTCTTTATGCCGTTCAAGCTGGAGCTGTCAGGCAATATCCTGAAGTACGCGACGGCCCAGCCGCTGTGCAGACAAGGCAATACCTATTTCTTCACACAGATTCCCGGGATTGCTGCGGAATATCAGTTTGAGAATGATCAGAGGTTCACGCCTGAAGCAGGACTCATATCCGGATTCCAGGTGAACGGCATTACCATAGTTACACTCACTTGGGAACAGGCGAAATATTTGCGGAAGCTGGACGGAGAAGTATTTGTGGGCGAGGAGAGCGATTTGTACAAGGCTGACGGCGAAATCCGTTCCGTTGCCGAAGGTAGTTTCGGGTATTGGCAATGGAACGGCGAAGGCTTTGAATATAACACTGTCCAGAAGCCCTACACTGAACCTGTCCTATCTCTCGAAGATGTGGAACAAGCTCCATTCGAGCCTAAGTACGCAGAGGAGCTGCATATCGGCGGGGAGCGCAAGATTACCTGGCAGAAAATAAAGGTTACAGGCTCCCAAGGCTTTGTAAATATTGATTATTACGGTGATACTGCACAGATCTTTGCGGATGGAGAATTAGTGGCGGACAGCTACTATTACGGGGAAGTCTGGAGAGTTCCGGCAAAGCTGCTGGAGGGGAAAGAGTGTTATCTTGCGGTATCAGAAATGCGGAATGATTTTTACAGAGAATTTTAAGGATTAACGGCAAACTGAGAAAGTGAGAATGCAGTAAAATCCAGTAATCATAAAAAGCCGCAAAATGTGCGGCTTTAAGCAGAGCAGCGATTTTCCCGCTACCGGGAGCGTCGCTGTTTTGCATTTGTGTCTACTTTCAAAATACAAACAGAGCACTAGAAATGTAAATACAGCCCCTGTTTCTGTGAAAAACGAACTGATATGATAATAATTAAATCGCTTACATCAGTGAACCATAATGCCCTTTCACTCCTCCGTGAGAAATGAAAGGGCATTTAGTGTTAATATGATTATACTCAATCAGGATACAGCCAAAAAGGGGAAGACTAATGAAGGAACAAGGCAAATTCAACGGGTGGCCCTTTATTGGAGACATGAGCATGGAACGCAAACTGCTGCTGGTCTTCCTGGTTATCGTTACACTGCCGCTTTCCATTATCGGCATAATCAGTTATAAGAGCTATTCAGAGTCGATTGAAGCCAATACAGTTGCTTATTCAGAGAAGCTGATTGATCAAATGATGGACGGGATCGACGACTACATAGAAGATATGAAACGGATTTCTTCCATGCCGGCTTATGTGAACGAGATCAAACAAAATCTGATTGCCTCCAACCGCTATCATGAACAAAAGAGCGGGAATGTAGGCGACACAGGCAGCAGAACCGTTGCACCGGGAGACTTTGACCTGCTGTTGTCCATCCAGCGGGGGATTGAAGGCAATATCTCTTTTATCAACAATATTAAACGGGGTACGAACTCTGTCTATATTTTTGATGCATATGGAAACGGCTATTATTCTGCCAAAGACGGCGGTGTCCGGCTGGATCTGGATCAGAGCTACAAATTCTGGAGCCGGCAGGCGAGGGATTCCAGTGGTGAAGCCTTGCTTTTTGGCACACAGGCCTATACGACTAACCTTCAGAGTACACGTTATGCCTATACTGTAGTCCGAAAAATTGTTGACGGTCTCTGGAATCCTATCGGGCTGATTGCTGTAGAGGCTAATATAAGCAATATGGAGACCCAGGTAGCTGAACTGGACAAGGTAACCAGGGGTAAATCCCTGATCGTGGATCAGGATGGCAAGGTGGTTTATGACAGTGACCAGAAGCTGCTGACAATGGATATTTCGCAAACCATGCTGTTCCGGAATGCTCAGGGAGCGGCAGGGAGCTTTTATGATACAGTATCAGGCAAGCAGCGGCTTAATATCTATTCCAGCTCGGCCAAGACCAATTGGAAGGTGATTATCTCCATTCCTGTCGATGAGCTGACCCGTGATGTCAAGCTGACCCGCAACGCAACCTTGCTGGCCACCCTGATTATTATTGTCGTGGCGTTATTCATTTCTATCATCCTGTCCTTCGCACTCACTAAACCGCTGAAACAAATGATCCAGCTGATGAAGAGGGTCCAGAATGGGGAGCTTGATGTAAACTTTCTAGTGAAGCGGCGGGATGAGATCGGGCTGCTGGGTCATCAGTTTAACCGGATGCTCGCCCGCATCAGGGAGCTGATTCAGGATATTTACCGGATTGAGGAGCAAAAGAAAGAGGCGGAGCTTCATGCCCTGCAGAGCCAGATCAATCCGCATTTCATATATAATACATTGGAATCTATACGGATGACCGCAGAAATTAACGATGATGTGGAAGCTGCCGATATGATTTCGATTCTGGGCAAGCTGCTGCGTTACAGCACAGGCGAATTAACCGGGCAAACAACAATGAAGCAGGAGCTTTTGTATGTCCGCAACTATGTTGAGCTGTTAAACTGCCGTTATCCCGGAAGATTTGTGCTGCAGACCGATGTTCCGGAAGAATTAAATGATTACAACATCATCAAGCTGGTGTTCCAGCCGATCATAGAGAATGCCGCCTATCACGGACTGGATGACAGCAAGGAGCACATGCATATCAGCATCAGATGTGAATTCACAGCACATAAACTGCTGTTCCATATCCGCGATGACGGCTGTGGAATGGATCAGCAGACCCTGGATAAGCTGAAAGACGATTTGAGGCGGGAGACCCCTCACAAGAAGAGCATTAACGGCGGAATCGGCATGAAAAATGTTCATCAGCGGGTGCAGCTTAACTATGGTGCAGCTTATGGTATTGAGCTGTTTAGTAAGCAAGGGGAGGGAACGGATGTAATCCTCGCACTGCCGCTTCCCTTGTACCGCCAAGAAAGCATATCAGAAACAGAAGGGGGCGATCTGGATTGAAGAAGGCTAGAGGGCATTGGCCGCTGCATGCAGTGCTGCTTCTCCTTATCCTATTCTCTGCAGGATGTTACAAACCGGGCAGTAAACAGGCAATCCCGGCTACACCCGCTGCAGATAATGAGCAGGCAAGCCTGTCCGGCAGCATTCTTATGCTTACAAACCGGATTGACCTGATAGAGAATGGCACAATGCAGGGTTACGCCGATCAGTTTAAAAAGAAGTATCCCGAAGCTGCGGTGGAGTTCGAAGGATTATCGAACTATGCAACAGATATAATGGTCCGGCTTTCTACCAAGGATGCCGGGGATGTGCTGCTGCTACCGGTTAATCTGCCTGCTAAGGAACTGAGCTATTTTTTTGAACCGCTGAGTGAGGAGATGTCCGCCGATGAGAAGTTCATAAGCTTTACGGCGTTCGACGGTAAGCGGTATGGTCTATCCACCGGGACAACTACAAGCGGGATCATATACAATAAGAAGGCCTTTGAAAAGGCGGGTATTACGGAAATTCCGCAGACCCTGGATGATTTCTACGCAATCTGCGCCCAGCTCAAGCAAGCCGGCATCATTCCGCTGTACTTGAATTATGGCGCAGTCTGGCCGCTCCGGGAATGGGGCAACAATATGGTCAATTATATGACCGGTAATGCTGAATATCTGAATGAAATGGTTCATACCAACAATCCTTGGCAGACAGATAACGAATGGGGGCGCTCGCTTGGTATCGCCCGTACGCTGGTTGCCCGGGGATATGTGGAGGATGAGCTATTCTCGAACAACTGGGAGGTTTCCAAAACCAGGCTGGCCAAGGGGGAAGCCGGGATGTACCTGAGCGGAAACTGGACGATCCGTCAGGTTCTTGATGCCGGCGCTGCTTCGGAGGATATCGGTTTTTTTCCGTTTCCTTATGATAATGGCCAGACACACTATGCCCCGCTGAATCCCGACTGGTTTATCGGCGTCAGCAAATTCAGTAAAAATAAGGAGCTGTCGATGGCTTGGGTGAACTTTCTGGTCAAGGAAACTGCTTATACCGCAGAGAGCTTTCTTCCGGTAGATGGTACATCAGAGCCTTCGATGGAACAGTATGCTGAGTTTAATTCTTATCATCCTGAGCTGGTGGAAGCAGTAGTGCAGACAGACGCATTTATTGATATGGCTAACCGCTCGAAGCTTTCTTTTGCGACCGGGGACTACATACAGGAGCTGATTGCCGCACCTGATCTACAGAAATCCTTTGATGAGCTGAATGCAAGATGGAAGGAAGCCCGTGAAGGGCAGCCCGCTTCCTTTCAACCTTAGACGGTCCGGCAATTCAATCCCCAAAAAGGCCAAGTAGCAGAAAAACAGCCCCGGACAGAACGTTAATTCTGCCGGGGCCGTCTTTGCTGATGGCGCATAATTTACAGATTACTGCTGCAGATTACGGTCTATCAGCTCAATGCGCTGCTGAACGCAGGCGTAAGAGCGGAGCGGGTCCTCAGGAGTATTCAAAACATAATCCAGCATCTGGTCAACTGTGGTGGTAGCGACATGTATGCGGGTATCCGATGAGGCGTAATAGATATAAATCTCCCCGTTATCGCGGGCAATAACACCGTTACAGAACACGACATTCGATACATCCCCGACACGTTCTTCGCCGTCCGGGGCAATGAAATGGCCGCCGGGAGCATGGGTAACCTTGTTAGGCTGCTCCAGATCGGACAGGAAGGCGTAGAGCACGTAACGCAGACCGGCAGCCGTATTGCGCACGCCATGAGCAATGTGGAGCCAGCCGCGGGCCGTCTTGATCGGAGCCGGACCTTGTCCGTTCTTTACTTCCTTGATTGTATGGTAGTAGCGCTGATCCATGATTGTTTCGCTGGTGATGACAGCGTTCTCGATGGAGTCAGACAGGCCCCAGCCGATACCGCCGCCGGAGCCTGCGTCAATGAAGCCGTCCTGAGGGCGGGTGTAGAAGGCATATTTACCCTCTACGAATTCAGGGTGAAGGACAACATTACGCTGCTGGGCAGAACCGGTCTTGAGATCCGGCAGCCGTTCCCAGGTCTTGAGATCCTTGGTGCGGGTGATGCCGCACTGGGCTACAGCACTGGACAGATCGCCGGGCGCAGCTTCCGGATCTTTGCGTTCAGTACAGAACAGCCCGTAAATCCAGCCGTCGGCGTGTTTGACCAGACGCATATCATAGACGTTGGTATCGGGAATTTCGGTCTCGGGCAGGACGACCGGGTGATCCCAGAAGCGGAAGCCGTCTACCCCGCTGCTGCTCTCAGCCACAGCAAAGAAGGACTTGCGGTCATTGCCTTCTACACGGGCTACTATGTAGAATTTGCCGTCCAGTTCAATCGCACCCGGATTGAAAACACCGTTCACGCCGATTCTCTCAGCGAAATACGGATTGGTCTCAGGATTAAAATCATAACGCCAGATTAGTGGTGCATGTTCTGCGGTCAGCAGCGGATATTGATAACGGTCATAGATCCCGTTGCCGAAAGGCAGTTTTTCATTTTTGCGGGCAATCAATGCCTCGTAACGTCCGGTTAACAGGGCTTTGCGCTTCTCGAATACTGTTGTCATTACACTGTCTCCTTTTCTCACTCTGCAAGATAACAAATAACAAAATAGCAAAGTTATTGATAAAATGTTATGTTAGCAATAACAAAACACATTTAAGTTATAACGGTTTTTATGCCGGATTACAAGAGGCGAATATGTAAGGTAAAGACAAGACTATAAAAGTGCAATACAACACATTTTATATTGAAGACATCAGGCCTATAATTAAAATGGCAGCGCCATCATTTTGCACATGTATTACAACCGGAGGCGATTTTCTAAGTGATTAGAATCATGATTGCGGATGATGAGGAGGTTATCCGCCGCGGGCTTGAAAAGATTACTTCCAGAATGGATCTGGAAGTGGAGGTTATCGGTTCGCACGGCAATGGCATGGAGGCTTGGAATCAGCTCTCAACTATTACAGCGGAGGATATTGATCTGCTGATTACGGATATCAAAATGCCCCGGATGGACGGCTTTATGCTGATTGAAAAGGCCAGAGGCTGGATGAAGGATTTGCCGATCGCGGTGCTGAGCGGTTTTAGTGATTTTGAATATGCCCGGCGGGCGATACGTTTTGGCGTGCTGGATTATCTGCTCAAGCCGATAGAGAAAGTACAGCTGTATGAGCTGCTGAAACGGGTGGAGGAGAATAAACAAACGAACTTAACCGAACCGCAGCAGCCGGTAGTCCAGACTTCCGAAGGCGGAGAACATTACGTGGTCGAGCAGGCCAAAGCTATTCTTGAAAAGGAATATGGACATATCTTTGAGCTTGAGCGTCTGGCAGAGACAGTCGGGATGAATGCCAGCTATCTTAGCCGCCTGTTTAAATATAAGACCGGTCAGACTATTACTGATTACCTGATCGGTATACGGATTGCCAAAGCCAAAGAACTGTTGATCAGCCAGCCTGATCTTAAAAATTACGAGATTGCCGAAAAGGTCGGCTACAGTGATCCGGTGTATTTCAACAAGCTGTTTAAGAAAATATGCGGTGTGACGCCAAAGGATTATAAAAGCGGTTGCAGAATTCCGAAAGTCTAGGCTGCTAAAGATGCAACAGAATAGGGTAAATGGATCATCAGAGGGCGGACAGCCCTCTTTTTCTATTTTATTTGCATAAAATATACTAATTAATAAAACAAAAATAACAAATACAAGACCAGAAAAAACAATTCAAACCATCGTTTTCATACTTTTAACGCATTATAATGTGTTTGTAAGCGATAACAACGCTCTTTGAAAAGAGTGGATGGGAGATAATTATCCTTTTCAAGTTGTATATCGTCTGTTATATCCAAATAGTGTTAGTGTTTTGTTATTATGATGTTCGAATGGAGAGAGGGGCTTAACAATGAAAAAAACAAAAGCAATTACCGGTTTGGCAGCGTTGACACTGATGGCAGGCTTATTCGCAGGCTGTTCATCGAACAATAATCCAGATAATGCTGCAGCAACCAATGCCGGAAATAATGGAGCCGGTACGGCAGCAACGGCAGCTCCCGAAGGAGATGCGGCAAAGGACATTAAAGGCGATATCACCGTAATTACGCAAAGAACAGACATTGTTGATACCGTATTCAAAGATTATGCAGCCAAATTTAATGAAAAATACCCGGATGTCAAAGTGAACTTTGAAGCGCTCTCCACTTACGAGGACCAGATCAAGATCCGTATGAGCACGGATGATTACGGTGATGTGCTCCTGCTGCCTACAAGTGTGGCCATCAAAGACCTTCCGGATTTCTTCGAACCGCTGGGCCAAAAAGCCGACCTTGAGCAGCAATATACCGGTCTGGAGGAGCGCAGTGTGGACGGTGTTTCTTACGGCATTCCGATCACCGTTAATTACTCGGGAATTATCTATAACAAGCAAGTGTTCAAGGATGCTGGCATCACTGAAGTTCCAAGAACCATTGATCAGTTCATGACTGCACTGCAGAATATCAAAGACAAAACGGATGCTGTTCCGCTGTATACCAATTACGCAGCAGGCTGGACGCTGACCCAGTGGGAAGCCGTTCTGGCAACGGTTGCCGGCAACCGCGACTATGTAAATATTACTCAAGTTGCTACAGATGATAACTTTGTGCAGGGACAGCCTCACTATGATTTGTACAAGGTAATGTATGATGCTGCCAAAAATGGCCTGATTGAAGAAGACCCGACAACTACCGACTGGGAATCCTCCAAGGCTGACCTGGCCAACGGTAAAATCGGAACAATGGTACTTGGCTCATGGGCGATTGGCCAGGTTAAAGGCTTGGCAACCAATCCTGATGATGTAGGCTTCATGCCGTTCCCTACCAATGCAGAGAAGGTGCTTGTACCCCTTGCAGACGATTATAACCTCGGGATCAGCATCCACAGTAAAAACAAAGAAGCAGCCAGAGCCTGGGTGGACTGGTTCATTAATGAATCCGGCTATCCGACAACTGAAGGCGGCGGCATGAGCCCTGTTAAAGGCGCCGAGCTTCCTGAAATCCTGAAGCAATTCGATGGTACAGAAGTTACATTTGATACCCTTGCCCCTGCCAAAGAGGGCGAAGAAGGCTGGGTGGATGCGATTGACAAGGAAGCTGAAATCGGACTTTGGCAGCCTGACTTCAAGAAGGTCATTATTGAAGCGGCAATCGGCAACCGCAAAGATTCTTATGATGACATCATGAAGGATCTGAACGATAAATGGAAAGCGGCAAGAGCCAAGGTTACAGCTGCCCAATAAATACCGGAATGGAAGCTGAAATTCATTAACGCAGGAGTGAAGACAGAATCAAGAGATCGGGGGGATGCGCCTGGCGCATTTTCCCCTTCACTTTTGCCGCGTTCATTGAGGATCTGGAGTAAGTAGCCTGTGTTTGTTCCTGGGAGGTGTGGAGAGAGTGTCCAACTTAAGTTATAAAAATCAGCGTATTCTGATCATCTTTTTATTCTCGCTAGTTCCGGTTGTCCTGCTGTTAACATTCTCATATCTACCTGTAATTAAAATGTTCCAGTACAGCTTCACAAGCTGGGACGGCTTCAGCAAAAATATGGAGTACGTCGGGTTCGACAACTATAAGACGATTTTTACGAGACCGGAGTATTTTGCCGTATTTAAGGTCAGCCTGTATTACTTCTTTGCCACGTTTGTGCAGATGGGGCTGGCGCTCTATTTTGCGACGATTCTGAGCTTTAATGTCAGGCTGAAGAACTGGTTCAAAGGCATTTTGTTCTTTCCTACACTGCTTAACGGTGTGGCGATCGGTTTTATCTTCCTGTTCTTCTTCAAGCCGGAAGGTACTTTGAACACGCTGCTTGATCTGGCAGGTCTCGGAGCCTGGCAGCAGAAGTGGCTGCTGAATCCGCATTTGATCAACATTTCGCTTGCGTTTGCTTCGGTATGGAGATACATGGGGATGAACTTTATTATTTTCCTGGGTGCCATTTCATCCATCGGCAGCGATATTTATGAAGCTTCGGAGATTGACGGTGCCAACCGCTGGCACCAGTTCAGACATATTATTTTGCCGAGCATCAAACGTATTCTGCAGCTCAATCTGATTTTGGCGGTAAGTGGAGCAATCGGCGTATTTGAAATTCCTTACGTCATGACCGGCGGTTCCAACGGCAGCAGCACCTTTGTCATTCAGACCGTCGATGTGGCCTTTAAATACAGCAAGCTGGGTCTTGCATCGGCAATGGCAGTGGTTCTGCTGGGCATTGTTATCATCGTAACCATTCTGCAGCGTGTTCTGATAAAGGAGGAGAAGTAAGAGATGCATACCCTTAAATACAGCGCAGCCTCCTTCTTTAAATATCTTACTTTGGTTTTTGGAGCTCTAGCCGCTCTTATTCCAATCATCGTGGTCTTTTTCGCATCACTTAAAACCAATGCCGAATACGCCAGTACCGGTCCGCTTACTTTACCGGAGAACTGGCTTAACTTCAGCAATTACACCAAGGCCTTTGTTGACGGCAACATGCTGCTGGGCTTCATGAATACTATCATTATCGTGCTGATCTCTATTGCAGGAGCGACATTGACCGGATCGATGATGGCCTACATTCTGGCCCGCTTCAAATTCAAAGGCAGCAAGCTGCTGATGGGCGCTTTTCTGCTGGCTACCCTGATTCCCGGAGTAACAACTCAGGTTGCCACCTTTCAGATCATCAACTCGCTCGATTTGTTTAATACACGCTGGGCGCCGATCCTGATGTACCTGGGCACGGACATTATAGCTGTTTATATTTTCATGCAGTTCCTGGACTCGATCTCCGAGTCGCTGGATGAATCGGCTATGCTTGACGGTGCCTCCTACTGGACTATTTACTGGAGGATCATTCTGCCGCTGCTGAGTCCCGCAATTGTTACGGTCATCATTGTGAAGGGTGTCAATATCTATAACGACTTCTATACCCCTTTTCTGTATATGCCAAAAAGCAGCCTTCAGGTTGTCTCAACCGCGCTTTTTAAATTTAAGGGTCCTTACGGCTCGCAGTGGGAGGTAATCTGTGCGGCGATTATGATTGCCATTATCCCTACGCTGATTGCCTTCATTTCCCTGCAAAAATATATTTACAACGGGTTTGCCCAAGGCTCGGTTAAATAAAGCACGTATCGCAGAACCAGATTCGAGAGGAGAAAATAAGATGAAACAAGTAGAACTGATTGGAACGAATCTGCCGAATATCCCCTGGCAGGACAGACTGGCCGGCAATGACAATCCGGTGTGGAGACATAATGATAACCCGGTTATCAAACGCAATCCGGCCAAAGGGGTTGCGCGGATTTTTAACAGTGCCGTAATAGCTTACGAAGGCAGCTTCCTCGGCGTGTTCCGTGTAGAGGACAACACGACCCGCCCTCATCTCCGGATGGGCTACAGCGCCGACGGCCTGGACTGGAAGATCGCGGATGAGCCGATTCCGTTCATTGACGAAGCCGGCAACCCGTACACACCGCGCTATGCTTACGATCCCCGTCTCGTCAAAGTGGAAGATACGTATTATATCATCTGGTGTACCGATTTTTACGGAGCGGCGATTGGGGTAGCCAAGACGCAAGACTTCAAAACCTTTGTCAGCCTGGAAAATCCGTTCCTGCCCTTTAACCGTAACGGGGTACTGTTCCCCAAAAAAATTAACGGTAATTTTGTAATGCTGTCCCGTCCGAGCGACAGCGGCCACACGCCGTTCGGTGATGTGTTTCTGAGCGAAAGCCCGGACTTTGTCTATTGGGGCAAGCATCGTCATGTCATGACCAAGGGCGGACAAGGCTGGTGGCAGAGCACCAAAATCGGCGGCGGCCCGGCGCCGATTGAGACCAGTGAAGGCTGGCTGATGTTCTATCATGGCGTAACTACAACCTGCAACGGGCTTGTGTACAGCATGGGGGCAGTAATCCTGGATAAAGATGAGCCATCCAGAGTCAAATACCGCTCCAGAAACTTCGTCCTTACACCCGAAGAATGGTATGAGGAGAGAGGCTTCGTTAATAACGTGCTGTTCCCTTGCGCAGCCCTTACTGACGCAGAAACGGGCCGCATCGCCATTTATTATGGTGCCGCTGATACTTATGTAGGCGTAGCCTATACCACTGTTCAGGAAATCGTCAGCTATGTCATTAATACCCATGAAGAAGTCGGTGACGATGCCGGGCTGGGCAAAATCTGAGCCGGACATAAGGAGAACCATCCATGAATGAACGATCTTTGTCCCACCTGCAGACTTATGAGGGGATCAGCCCGAAGCCGGGTGATTTTGACCTTTACTGGGAGCGCGCTCTAAGTGAACTGGATGCCCAGCCTCTGGATTATGAGCTGGTACCGGCGGCATTTACGAGCGGGCTGGCGGAATGCTTTCATCTGTACTTCACCGGTGTAGGCGGAGCCAGAATACACTGTAAATATGTGAGACCTAAGCTGCCGTCCGCCGGAAAAGGACCGGGTGTTGTCATGTTCCACGGCTATGCCTGCGACAGCGGCGACTGGCTGGAGAAGGTAGGATATGCGGCCCACGGAATCAGCGTGCTGGCTATGGATTGCCGCGGCCAGGGCGGGATGTCCGAGGATAACCTGACCGTTCAGGGCACGACGATCCGCGGTCATATCATCCGCGGAATAGATGATCCCGATCCGGATAACCTGTACTACCGGAATGTATTTCTGGATACAGCCCAGGCGGCGCGTATCTTGATGGCCATGCCGGAGGTCGATCCGGAACGCGTCGGTGCGTTCGGACTGTCCCAGGGCGGCGGTCTTACGGTTGCCTGTGCTTCGCTGGAGCCCCGGATCAAAATAGCAGTGCCGGTCTATCCGTTCCTCTCCGACTATAAGCGGGCATGGGAAGCAAACATCACTGCGTCTGCCTATGAGGAGCTTAACTATTATTTCCGGTTCTTCGATCCGCATCATCTGCGTGAACAGGATATTTTTAACCGTCTCGGTTATATCGATATTCAAAATCTGGCAGAGCGCATAAAAGGTAGAGTGTTATGGGTTACCGGATTAATGGATCCGATTTGTCCGCCATCGACCCAATTTGCCGCATATAACAAGATTACGGCACCGAAGGAATTACTGGTCTATCACGAATACGGCCATGAGTATCTGCCCTATCTCGCAGACCGGACTCTGCAAATGTTTTTGACTCTGTAATGAAATAGCACTTCTTCCCGGCTGCAGCCCTTATGACTTGTAAGGGCTGCAGCTTTTTTCGTGCGATTTTAAAATAAATCGTGCATCACCCTCATATGAACTTCCATCTTTAATTGTTACTATAACGGTGTAGCAAGTGAATACAGATTAAATTAGGAGGGTTAAAGATGTTAAAATGGAAGCGTTCTCTTACAGTGCTGGCCATGACGGCCTTACTGGGAACGATGGCGGCCTGCGGCGGCAACGGCAACGGCAACGGAGCTACAAACAAGGCGGAGGCTACTCCCGAGCCTGCCAGCACTACTGCAGCGGCGACGGCTGCTCCCAGCAATGAGCCTGTGAAACTGCGTATTATGTGGTGGGGATCCCAGCCGCGGCACGAGGCTACCTTGGCTGCGCTGGAGTTATACACAAAGAACAATCCGAATGTTACCTTCGAACCGGAATATTCAGGTATGGATGGATACCTGGACAAATTATCGACACAGGCTGCAGCAAAAAATGCACCGGATATCGTTCAGCTTGATCCGGGCTGGATGCCGGACTGGATGTCCCGGGGCCAATTAGCCGACCTGGCGCCTGAGGTGGATGTCAGTAAATTCGATGCCAAGCTGCTGTCCGGCGGACAGCTTGACGGCAAGCAATACGCGGTTCCGCTTGGCTCGGTAGCCTTCGGGATGGTATACGACAAGGCGGCCATGGATAAGCTCGGCATTGCAAATCCGGCTAACGGCTGGACATGGGATGATTTCTTCGCACTGGCCAAGGAGTCCAAATCCAAGCTGCCTGAGGGGCAATATTTCACCCTGGACTATGGCGGCAACTACTTTATGTACTCGGCCTACCAGTACGCCAAAGGCAAGGGCCAGGTCATTACAGATGACGGCCACTTTAACGTCGATCAGGCTGTCTTCCTGGAGTGGACCAAGAAATTTGAAGAGCTGCGCAAGGAAGGCCTGGTTCCTCCGGCGGATGAAAATGCTTCCGATAAAGAAAATGATCCGCAAATGGACCTGCTGGCAGCAGGTAAGGTTCTGTTCCGGTACAGCTTCTCCAATAACCTTGGTACCTGGGACAGCATCAAGCCGGGTGCTTATGCCCTTGTTACGATGCCGCGGGCGGAAGAAGCGGGCGGCTGGCTGAAGCCATCCATGTATCTGTCCGTTTCCGAAAACTCCAAACATGCTGAGGAAGCCAAGAAATTCATTAACTGGTTTGTAAATGACCAGGAAGCAGGGAATATTCTCAAGACTTTCCGCGGCCTTCCGGCCAACAAGGAAATTGCAACGGCGCTGGAAGCCAGCATGAGTGATCTGGATAAGGTTGGTTTGGGCTTGCTCCGTGCTACAGAGCCGGACGGCCAGACCTGGTCGGCCGGAGCCGGCGGCTGGACCAACTTTATCGACAAGGACTGGGTACTGGTGCGTGACCAGCTCAGCTTTGGAAAAGTGACACCGGAGAAAGCCTTTGAGCAGCTGAAGGAAGCGTCGCAGGCTTACGAAAAATAGTTCCAGAACGAAAGGCCCGGAGCATTTTGTTCCGGGCCTTGCCGTTACCTGGATGCCTAATCTTAACTAGAGTATAGGAGGATTTATGAATATGGAATATTCGGTGCATTATCAGCCGGGAGACGGGTATCTGGCCTGGCTGCAATACCGCAATCCTGCGGCTGGAGGGGCGGGACGTTATCAGGAATACCAGCGGATTGTTGCCGCTGGCCTGGACAATACTGTGCTTCGTACGGCTGCGGACGAGCTGGTTCAAGGCCTTAAGGGAATTACAGGTTTAGAGATTTCGGTCTCGGAGACAATAGCAGCGTCCCCAAGTATTATTATTGGAACCTTCGGTGCAGACTCAGTGGTTGACGGATTCTTCAGCACGGAGGTAAGCAATGCTGTTCAAGCGGAAGGTTATGCCATTCAAACCGACAACAAGACCGGCAGTATTGTTATCGGGGCGCTTACCCCTGCAGGTGTATTATATGGCGTGTTCCATCTGCTGCGGATTATGGGGACAGGAGGTTCTGTCCGGCAGTTGAATATTCTGGAGAATCCGGCCAATCAGCTGCGCATGATCAACCAGTGGGATAACATGGACGGGAGTGTCGAGCGGGGGTATGCCGGGCAATCCGTTTTTTATGAGAATAACATGATCACCGGCCAGCTGGAACGGATTCAGGATTACGCCCGTCTGCTGGCTTCCACCGGCATCAATGCCATAACGATCAATAATGTGAACGTCCACCAGACCGAAAGCCGGCTTCTGACAGATTTCCTGCCGGATGTAGCGAGGCTGGCAGCGATTTTCCGCAGCTATGCCATCAGGCTGTTTCTGAGCATTAATTACGCCAGCACAATGGAGATCGGTGGTCTTGAGACGGCAGATCCCCTGGACCCGGACGTCCGCGAGTGGTGGCGGATGACAGCAGCTGCAGTATATGAAGCTATCCCTGATTTCGGGGGATTTCTGGTCAAGGCCGATTCGGAGAACCGGCCGGGACCGTTCACCTACGGCAGAGATCATGCAGACGGGGCCAATATGCTGGCTGAAGCGCTGCAGCCGTATGGCGGCATTGTCATCTGGCGCTGCTTCGTCTACAACTGCAAGCAGGACTGGCGTGACCGTTCCACCGACCGCGCAAGGGCAGCCTATGACCATTTTCAGCCCTTGGACGGACGCTTCATGGACAATGTCATTCTGCAGATAAAGAATGGGCCGATTGACTTTCAGGTAAGGGAGCCGGTCTCCCCGCTGCTGGGCGCTATGCCCAAGACGAATCAGGTCATTGAATTCCAGATTGCCCAGGAGTATACCGGCCAGCAGCGCCACGTGTGCTATCTGGTGCCCCAGTGGAAGGAAATTCTGGATTTTGATACACAGCTTCAGGGGAAGGGGACGACTGTCCGGCGCATTGTGGATGGTTCCGTTCACGGCAATCCCTACAGCGGCTTTGCTGCCGTCTCTAATATAGGAAATGACAGCAACTGGACGGGCCATTTGCTTGCACAGGCTAATTTATACGGTTACGGACGTCTTGCCTGGAATCCCGGGCTGTCTGCCGATGCGATTGCCGGGGAATGGATTACGCTGACTTTTGGCTTTGCTTCAGCCCATGAACCGTTTCAGCTCCTGTTAAGAATCCTCATGGAATCCTGGGAAATCTATGAATCTTACACGGCCCCGCTGGGCGTAGGGTTTATGGTGAATCCCGATCATCATTACGGGCCAAATGTGGACGGATATGAGTACTCCATGTGGGGCACCTATCATTTTGCAGATTGCCATGGAATGGGTGTTGACCGGACAACAGCTACAGGTACGGGGTATACCTCCCAATATGTGCAGGCCAATATGGAACAATATGAGTCCCTTGACAGCTGTCCGGATGACCTGCTGCTGTTCTTCCATCATGTCCCGTATACACATGTGCTGCATTCGGGTAAAACCGTGATCCAGCATATTTATGACACTCATTTTGAAGGCGCAGAGCGGGCATACGGGCTGCTGTCGGACTGGAAGCTTATGAAGGGACAGGTGGATGATCGGGCGTACAGGCATGTGGAAGAGCGTCTAACGGAGCAGGCCGGGCACAGTAAAGAATGGCGGGACCGGATCAATACGTACTTCCTCCGGAAAAGCGGTATACCCGACCAGCACGGGAGAACAATCTATTAATGTTATTACGGGAAAGAGGCGGAGCATTCCGCTTCTTTTTTTATGGCGGGAAGGGCGGGAGACGGTTCGTTTATCGTTATATTTTGAAAGAATTCGAGCATTGCCCTCCTTTAGCAGGCCATAGGCGGCCTATATACTTAAGGTATAAATTAACCACAAGAGGTGACCACAGATGAACCGTTCCACAGCCGCCATAGCCAAAACTGCTGCGAAGCCGAAAAAAAGCTCCTATTTCAAAAGCAGATGGAACGCACCGTTAGCAGGCTATTTGTTTATTTCCCCCTGGCTGATCGGGTTTCTAGCGCTTACGGCGTACCCGTTATTCCTATCCCTGTACTATTCCTTTACCGACTACACCTTGATGCAGCCGATGAAGTGGATCGGAGTCCGCAACTATGAGCGGATCTTTACAGCAGACCCCAGATTCGTTCAATCCGCCAAGGTAACCTTCACTTATGTGCTCGCTTCCGTACCTTTAAAGCTGATAGCTGCGCTTTTTGTAGCAATGATCCTCAGCAAGGCGGTTAAGGGGATCAGCATCTACCGCACTGCCATTTATTTTCCCTCACTGATCGGAGGCAGTATCGGGGTTTCGCTGCTCTGGCGCAACATCTTTGGGGTTGACGGGGTTTTCAACAAGCTGATCGCTGTCTTCGGCTTTGAAGGAAAGGGCTGGATCACAAGTCCTGATACGGCACTTGGCACGCTGATTCTGCTGACGGTCTGGCAATTCGGCTCAACGATGGTTATTTTTCTGGCAGGCCTGAAGCAAATTCCGAATGATCTGTATGAAGCCTCTTCCGTAGACGGAGCCAATAAAGTGACCCAATTCTTCAGAATTACGCTGCCGATGCTTTCGCCGATTCTCTATTTCAATCTAATCATGTCTGTTATCAACGCCTTTCAGATGTTTACATCCGCATTTGTCATTACGAACGGCGGCCCGATGAATGCTACTTATGTGTATGCAATGTATTTGTATGAAAGAGCGTTCAGCCGTTACGAGCTGGGGTATGCTTCGGCGCTCGCCTGGATTATGCTCTTGGCCATCATCGCAGCTACGCTGCTGATCTCTTATACCTCGAAATATTGGGTATTCTATGAAGCTGACACTGGAGGGAGAAAACGTAAATGACCACATTAAAGGTAAAGCCGGTTCTTCGTCATCTTTTTATGATTCTCTTCAGCTTTGTGATGGTCTATCCGGTGATCTGGTGGATCGGCGCATCGCTGAAGCATACTACGGAGCTAAACTCGCCGTCCATTTTTCCGTCTGTTCCGCAGTGGAGCAACTTCAGCGACGGCTGGAATTCGGTTCCCGGACATACATTCACCGATTTCTATCTGAATACGTTCGGCCTTGAGCTGGCAGTCATTGTCGTAACACTGTTATCTACTACGCTGGTTGCCTTCGGGTTTGCGAGACTGGATTTTCCGCTTAAAAACTTCTGGTTCTCCATCCTGATGCTAACTTTGATGATGCCCGGACAGGTGCTGATCATTCCCCAGTATGCGCTGTTTTATCAGCTTGGCTGGGTAAATACGTATCTCCCGTTCATTATCCCCCATCTTCTCGCGGGCGGGGCAGGCGGCAGCTTCTTCGTCTTCCTGCTGATCCAGTTTATACGCGGCGTTCCCAGAGAGCTTGACGAATCTGCCAAAATAGACGGCTGCTCCTGGTTCGGCATCTTCTGGAGAGTGGTGATGCCGCTTGCTTTTCCGGCAATTGTAACCGTGACGATCTTCTGCTTCCTGTGGAACTGGGATGACTTCCTGGGCCATCTCCTGTATATCAACACGGTAGACAAGTATACGGTCGGTCTGGCGCTCCGGATGATTAATGATTCCCAATCCGCCCAGGAATGGGGCCAGCTGCTTGCCATGTCACTTGTATCGATCCTTCCGGCAACCATCGTGTTCATGTTCCTTCAGAAGTATTTCGTGGAAGGGATTGCAACTACGGGAATTAAAGGATAAGATGTAAAAAACATTGGTCTGTTAACGGTAAAGCCTCGAATCTCTTTCGCTGCTTTACCGTTTATTTTGTCTGAACCGGAGCCGGAGGGAAGTGAAGCAACTGACAAATCCTTTTAAAAAATATAGAATCGACCGGCTGTTTTTTCATAGCTTTGCCATCGTGCTGATTGCAGTAATCGGGGTTACCGCATGGACCAGCTACAGCAATTCTTCCAAGGCGCTTGTAAAGACGACATCCCATTACCAGCAGCAGCTGCTGGATGAGCTTAATAATGAAATAACAACCAAGCTGGTCATGATTGAGCAGATTTCCCTGTCCAGCACCCGTGACAGTGAACTGACCAATTTTCTCCTGAACAGGCAGGATGAATTCGAGAGGTACCGGAGGCGTGCAGGTGTGGAGAGCGCACTCGCGAATCTGACCTATGCGATTCCGCTGATCCAGGGCATAGATCTCTATATGGATAACCCCATCTTCAGTGAACGGCAAAATTATATACAATTCCGCAGCCTTAATGATCTGAACAAGCAGGAGGGAATCAGGTGTCTGGAGAAAAGCGACTTCTGCTGGTCCAAAGAATATAATTTATCTACTTCGCAGGGGGATGTTCCTGTACTCAGCTTTTTCAGAAAAATAGTGTATGAGAATGACTATCTTGGCGTCCTGATGATCCACATCAAAGCTGGCGAAATCCGGAAGATCTTAACAGGGAATTCAGACGGCTCCAACCGGATCATGGCAGACAGCGAAGGCCGGCAGATTATGAAGATCGGCGATACGCTGGCCCAGGACGACTGGCCGCAGTGGATCGATCTGAGGAGTAACAGCTCAGGGTATGTGCATATTCCGGCAAAGGACGGATCACGCGATACGCTGCTTGTCTACTCCAGAATGGATAATTCCATCTGGACGCTCATAGAGTTTACTTCCTGGAAGCAAATCACGGCAAGCAGTCTGAAGCTGGCAGAATGGATCGGTCTGATCGGAATTGGTGCAGTGCTGCTGGTTGTGCTGCTGACCCATTTTTTGAGCAGGCAGTTTACCAAGCCGATCAAGAAGCTTGTAAATGCGATGCGGGTATATTCCGTGGGCGGGGATAACGTGGAGCTCCCTTCAGATTATGAAAATGAATTCGGGTATTTATTCGCGGGCTACCGTAAGCAGAATGAGCGGATTGAAGAGCTGTACCTTTCGCTGGAGCGCCGCTACGAGCAGCAGCGCAAAGCTGAAATTGAAGCGCTTCAGGCCAATATTAATCCGCATTTCCTGTATAACATGCTGGATCAGCTTAACTGGATGGCGATTGAGGCCGGCCAGGATGAGTTAAGCCGGATTCTGGAGCTGATGGGCCGGATGTTCCGGATCGGATTGTCCAACGGGAACAGCTTCATCACCATTGCCGATGAACTTTTGCATATTAATTGTTATCTTGAAATCCAGCAGCTGCGCTGGGGGGAGGGTCTGGAATATAGCATTGAAGCTTCCTCAGCTCTTCAGACTTTATACATTCCCAAGCTTACGCTGCAGCCGTTTGTTGAGAATTCGATCGTCCATGGCTTTAACAAGCAGCGGAGCGGCTATGTCTCTATTAAGATGGAGCAAAGCGGTGATAAGCTGCAGATCAGGATTGAGGATAACGGGTCTGGACTGAAGCAGCCTGAAGAAAGGCCGCATAACCGGCACACCGGAGGTTATGGCGTCCGCAATGTGAGAGAACGGATTGACTGATATTTCGGAGCAGGCTATGGCATTGTTCTGGAGGACCGGGAAGAGGGCGGAACAAGAGTGCTGATTACACTGCCGCTGCTGGCAGAGCCTCCAGCCAGTAAGGAATAATTACTGGCAGACTGGTATAGGGCAAAAGGCTATGCTGATTTATCGTAAGCGCTTCCTTTGGGAGCGTGCTTTCGCTAAAGGAGTTAAGGGGGAAGAGCCATGTGGAAAATCGCAATCATTGATGATGAACGGCAGGTTCTTAAGGGAATGAAAAGTGCGATACCCTGGGATGAGCTGGGAGCCGAATGGGCTGGAGAGGCGATGAACGGAGAAGACGGGCTGGAGGTTATCCGCAGAACTCTGCCGGATATAGTAATCACTGACTTGTATATGCCGGTCATGAGCGGTCTGGATATGATGGAGCGGCTCCGAAAGGAAGGCTTCCAGGGTAAAATCATTATCCTGAGCGGCTATTCCGATTTCGAGCATGCCAGGCAGGCCCTGCGGTTTCAGGTGACCGACTATGTATCCAAGCCCATCAGCCTGCCGACTTTAAAATCCATTCTGGGCAAGGTCATACAGGAGCTTGAGGCAGAGGAGGAAAAGCGTATCCGCCAATGGGAGCTTGAATTCAAAATGACGCTGTATGAGCCTTTTGTAGAAAAGGAGTGGGTCCGCTCGGCTGCTGTCGGTACGCTCGACTCTGCGTACAGGGACAGCATGCGTCTTCCGCCGGCCTACCAATACTGGCAGGAACGCAGGCATGTTACAGTCGGGATCGAGCTGATCCGGGATGAACGGGCCAAGTGTCTATCCGTCTCGGACTGGAATCTGTTCCGCTTTGCGGTCAGCAACATCGCCTGTGAAGTGACGCGCAGGATGTTCCCGGATCTGGAATACACGGAGCTGCACAGTACCAGGGCATTACTGATTATTCATCCGGGGGCAGAGCAGCAGGAACAGCTGGAATACAGGCTTGATGAGCTTGGTATCAGGCTGACCGACAGTATAGGCAGTTATCTTAAGCTTGTTACCCGTATAGGAATCGGGGGAGTAAAGAATTGCTGGACAAGGCTCTCCGACTCGACGGAGGAGGCGTTCCGGGCCATGGACCAGACTGATTTACGGTCCGCTTCGGGTCATGAGGTGTACAGGTACAGGGAGAGCAGCGGCAGCGGCGCACCGGTTAAGGTCGCCCTCTTTCCTGTGAAATTTTCTTATAAACTTGCAGCAGCAATGAAAGCCTCACAGGAAACAGAAGCCCATGACCTTGTGCTGGACTATATAACGGAGATGAAAAAGCAAGAAGGGATTTCCCAGGGATATGTACAGATGCTTGGGAGCGAGCTGTGGGGCATTATAGCCTACTCACTTTATGAATCCGGATTCGTTCTGGATGATCTGTTCACCAATGACCTGATCGCCAAGGAGATCAGCGGCCTTGTTGTGCCGGATCAGCTGGCCAGCTGGCTTATGGACAAAATCAGCAAAATCTGCAGCAGCAGACAATGGAAGGGAAGCAGCAAGCACCGGCAGGTGGTCGATTTCATGACCAGCTATATCCACGAGCATTATGCGGAGGAGCTCACCCTCGCCGAGCTTTCGGATAAAGTATTCATCTCGCGGAATCATCTGTCTATCATTTTCAAGAATATTACCGGAGAGACGTTTAACAACTATTTGACCCGGGTACGCATCGAGAAGGCGCGTGAGCTCTTAATGGAGCGGAACATGCTGGTGTATGAAGTGGCGGAACGGGTCGGCTACAGAAACATTCCCTATTTCAGTACACTGTTCAAAAAGATTACCGGCATGAATCCGACAGAACTGATAAAAAACTGACTCCGCGTAATGGCATGCCCCAATAAATACGAAAATTCAAGCCTATAGCGCAAGCCCTCTACTCTGGAGGACTTGCGTTTTTTTTGGCATACCTGCCGGGGGATATTCCCGTGACCCTGGTAAAACTACGGATAAAATTCGCATAATCGCTGAAACCGGATTGATAGCAGGCTTCGGTAATGCTTAGCCCTTCTCCCAGCAAGGATTTGGCGAGTGCGATGCGGCGGTCCAGGATATAGGAACGGAGGGTTAGTCCGGTATGTTTTTTGAACTGGCGGCTGATATAGGTGCTGTTCAAATGAAACAGGCCGGCAAGCTGTTCCAATGTGATGTCCTCCGCAAGATGTCCTTCAATATAGTCCATTGTTTGGCGTACCAGTGCAGGCATAATATCTGCCGGGATAAAGCTGGCCTGCTGAAAAACCGTATTGGCCAGCACCAGGAGCTGAGCGATGCAGCAATTGGCCTGAATATCTGTACCATACGCATCAGAGGAAAGGGCCTGTTCCAGTTCACCGGTAAGCTGCAGGAATTGCTCCAGCTGCGCTTGCGTTAGATGAACAATGTTTCCTTTTCCCATTGGCCGGTAGTGGAAGCACGCGGATAAAAGTGTGGCCGGAGTAGAGAGGCGATGCAGATAGGATTTTTGAAGATTAATGGTAATCCGTTCATATTCGGTATCATCCAGGCTGAAGGAGCGGTGCATTTCTTCCGGGCTGATGACAATCAAATCACCGGGCTGCAGGCGGTAGCAGCTGTTTTCAATATAGAAATTGACGTTGCCGCGGAGAAACAGGTATAGCTCATAAGCTTCGTGCCGGTGATAGAAGGTCCCCATATTGTAAGTAGTGGTCCTGTGCAGGTAGAGGAAATCCTTATGGATAAAATCATATCGAAGCTCGACAGGCTCGTTCACTTTGCAGCCTCCTGATCTGTTCGCGCAATAAATACTGCGGAAACCGCAATGATTATTCGCTGAAGGTACTTTAAAATGTCAATATCCTAACATGTTAGGTTGATAAATACAAGTGCTTTGTGGCATGAAGCAGAATGGAGCGTGTTATTGTGGAGCTTGTAATAACAGCAAGAAGCAAATTTCGGGATGAGCCGGACTATACGGAGCCGGACAGGCACGGACTAAGTACATCTGTGACCGTTACAGGCGGAACCGGTAGTGCGTCAGACCCGGCACAGGCCCGGGTGCGGGTCTGTAACTTTTCCGGCGCTGCATGGTCGGGAGTCATTCATGTTGAGCTCCCTTTTCCCAAACAGAATCCGCGATTCTTCCTGCCAGCCTTTATGTACGGGCGAAACCGCGGTGAAGCCCCGCAGAATGTTCCGAATGAATTCCCCAGGCTGAGGGAAGGCAAGCCTTCACGCCCTTCTTCCCCTTGGTGGATGGTGCGCAGCGACCGGTTATCCCATCCGGCGGCTTTTGCCTTTGACAACGGCTTCGTATACGGTCTTTGCGCCAGCCCTTATTTTATCTTTAGGGATGGGGTCAAAACAGAGTGGAAGCCTGAGCTTTCGGGTGAGTTCTACCAGTATGGCGGCTTCACGTGCTCGCTTGCCAAAGGAACCGTCGGGTATACGCTGGGTTATGAGAATGCCCCGCTGCTGTTCATCAAATCACGGCTTGTGAAGGAACGGGCGGCTCTGGATAACAATTGCTTTGAGCTGGCTGCCGGCGAAGAAGTGGAATTCACATTGGAGCTGTATGCATATGAAGCCGGGTCGGAGCTCGGTATCAACCCTGCGCTGCAGGAGATCTATTTCCGTTATCACCAGCCACCGAGACAGGGGAGCGATATCCGGACAGCCGCAGCTGACCTGTCGAATGCGATTTATCAGGATGCATGGCTGCCCGGGGACCGGAGCTATTCCACCTTTGTCTATGAGGACAAGGAGAAGGGCGGCTACCGCTACAATAAAATAATCTCGATCAGCTGGACGGGCGGTCTGACCGCAGCTGTTCCGGTCCTGATGGCTGCACTGAGGCTTGAAGAGGAGCCCGTGCGCGAGCAGGCCCTTTCCTGTATCAGGAACATTATCACGAATAGTCTGAACCCGGATTCCGGGCTTCCCTACGAGGCCTATCAGGACGGGAAATGGAGTATATCCGGCTGGTGGTTTGACGGAATGCGTACGCCGGGACATTCTGCCTACCTGTGTGCACAGGCATTATTTTATATTATGAAGGCGTATGAATTTGAGAAAAAAATCAAAAATGTCCATCACGAGGATTGGTTGCTTTTCGTCAGCAAGGTACTGCCTGTACTGGAAAAAAGTAAAAACACAGACGGGGAATATCCCGCCATACTGTCGGAGAAAACCGGTGCCGGACTTGAGTATGATTCCTTTGGCGGGGTATGGTGTATGGCTGCTATGGCCTACTACAGCTGGCTTACCGGAGACAAAACCAGTCTGGAAGGCTTGAAGCATAGCGAGAAGCACTACTACGAAGCTTACGTGAAGCGGATGGAATGCTACGGGGCTCCGCTTGATGCGGATAAGGCGGCAGATTCAGAAGGCATTCTGGCCTATATTAAGGCTGTCAGATTTCTGCATGCGATAACCGGGGAGGAGCTGTTCCTGGAGCATATGAGAGATGCGATCGATTATGAATTCAGCTTTAAATTTGCTTACAACTCACCGGTTAAGGTGCCTCCGTTAAGTACAATTGGCTGGTCCAGCTGCGGGGGGAGTGTGACTTCCGTTGCCAATCCGCATATTCATCCGATGTCCGGCAATCTTGTTGATGAACTCTATTACTATGTACAGCAGCGTGATGATCCTTATGTCCGGCAGCGGATGCTGGATACAGTGGGCTGGGGCTGCCAGACCTATAACCGTTACGATAACGAATTTGATTATGGCAAAAGAGGCTGGATGTCCGAACGGTTTTGTCATTCTGAAGGGCTGTTAACGGAAACCTACAGCGACGGTTCGCCCGCGAGCACCTGGTTCTGTCTGATGCCCTGGGCCGCCGGGAGCGTATTAGAAGGTCTGGTCGGAGATTATTGGGAAGCGGACGCCAAGTAATCGTTCTCCCTGATTGACGGATGGAACTGCCCGGTCACGGGTCAGCTCCATCTTTTTATTCTGCCGGCCGCCGCGGCAGCTTCATTCCGGTACCGGTCCGAATGCATATTGGTTTTATATTTTCCGGGGGAGATGCCTGCTGTCTTCTTGAAGCTGCGGATGAAATTGGCATAATCGCTGAATCCGGAGAGCCCGCAGGCCTCCGCAACGGATTTGCCGGCTGCGAGATGGCTTTTGGCGAGCGATATTCGCTGGTCAATGATATAGGAGCGTATTGTAAGTCCGGTATGCTCTCTGAATAAACGGCTGATATATTTGCTGCTGTAATGAAACTCCTGCTCCAAACGTCCGGAAGTGATGTCTTCTGCCAGATGGCTTTTGATATAGGACATCGTATTGCTGACCAGATCAGGCATGATATTATCCGGACTATGCGTCGAGGAGCGGTAAAGGGTGTTGATGAATACAAGCAGCTGGGCTGCGTAGGCTTCGGCCAGAACATCCTGTCCATATTCGTCCGAGCTTAGGCAGCTGATCAGTTGTTCAGCTAATCCGGTGTAAAATACCATTTGCTCCTGCGTAAGCCGGGTCAGATTGTTCTGTCCAAAAGCGTGTGTCTCGAAACAGGAGGCCAGGCTGGTGCGGGCACTTGATAGCTTTTCCAGTGCGGTTCTTTTGATATTCAATCCGATCCGCTCATACGTCTGGGTATCCAGGCAGATACACCGGTGCAGCTCGCCCGGGCTGATAATGATTAAATCTCCAGGCACCAGCTTGTAGCAGGATTGTTCAAGATACATTAGGGAATTGCCCCTTAGGAAGAGATAAACCTCGTAAGCATCATGACGGTGATAAGGCAGCGTCGGATCGATCAGCTCTGTCGTGGACGTATTGTGAAAGCAAATCATCTCTTCCCTGATCGGTGAAAAAATGTGGCCGGTATCCTGCAGCATCGCATCCAATCCTTTACTTGAAATATATGGAATATGTGGCATCCACGCAATAATCATTTGTTCTATTGCAAGGAATATAACACTAATAACTATTATAATACATTATAAGGAAGCGCTTGCAAGTGCTGCAAGAATTATAGACAAGCTAGTGCATAGGAAAGCCGCTTCAATAGACGGGAGGTGGTACAGGTTTCATTGATGCAGTGACATATTCAGTGAGGAGATGGATAAATGTTAACTGGTGTAAAAAAATCAATGTGTACCTTCCTGGCAGCTGTAACTGTACTGACGGCAGTACTGGTTCCTGCACCACCCAAAGTGTCGGCAGCAAGTGATGTCATTGTTAATTTGTCGGCAGAGAAGCAAGTCATCCGCGGTTTTGGGGGAATCAATCTTCCGGCCTGGATTGGAGATCTGACGCCTGCGCAAAGAGAAACCGCGTTCGGCAATGGCGCGAACCAGCTGGGCTTCTCTGTACTGCGAATCTATGTGGATGAGAACAAAAATAACTGGTACAGGGAAGTGGACACGGCAAAAGCCGCTATTGCCAAAGGTGCGATCGTCTTCGCTTCGCCCTGGAATCCTCCAAGTGACATGACAGAGACCTTTACCCGCAACGGCGAGTCAGCCAAACGGCTCCGGTATGACAAGTATGCTGCCTATGCGCAGCATCTTAATGACTTTGTTACGTACATGAAGAATAACGGAGTAGACCTCTACGCGATTTCTGTGCAGAATGAACCGGATTATGCCCATACCTGGACCTGGTGGACACCTGAGGAAATGCTTAAGTTCATGAAAGAAAATGCAGGGTCCATCAATTGCCGGGTTATCGCTCCCGAATCCTTCTCCTATCTCAAAAATATGTCCGACCCGATTCTGAATGACCCGCAGGCTCTTGCCAATATGGATATTCTGGGTGCACATACTTATGGCACCTCGTTCAGCAATTTCCCTTACCCGCTGTTTAAGCAAAAAGGGGCTGGGAAGGAGCTGTGGATGACGGAGGTGTACTATCCCAACAGCAATAACAATTCAGCCAACCTGTGGCCTGAGGCACTGGAAGTCGCTTACCATATGCATAATGCAATGGCCGAAGCGGATTTCCAGGCCTATGTGTGGTGGTACATCCGCCGCCAATACGGCCCGATGAATGAGGACGGCACAATCAGCAAACGCGGGGACAGTATGGCCCAGTTCTCCAAATTCATCCGTCCGGGCTATGTAAGAGTTGACGCAACCAAGAATCCGGATACAAATGTGTACACCTCGGCTTACAAGGGGGACAACAAGGTTGTCATTGTAGCCATTAACAAAGGCACCTCGGCGGTCAATCAGAACTTTGTCCTGCAGAACGGGACAGCTTCAAGCGTATCCCCATGGGTTACCGATGCGACCAGGAAGGTTGCTGCAGGAGCTGCAATCAATGTGTCCAACAATGCGTTTACAGCCCAGCTGCCTGCCCAGAGTGTAACCACCTTTGTAGCTGCACTGGGAAGCGGCAGCGGCAGCACCGGAACCACCTACGAAGCCGAAACAGGCACAACCTTGACTGCTGCAGTAACAGAAACAATTAACTCCGGCTATAACGGCAGCGGATACGTCAATTTTAATGCAGCAACGGATGCCGCCATTCAGTGGAACAATATCTACTGTGCTACTGCCAGCAGCAAAAATGTGAAATTCCGTTATGCACTGGAGTCAGGCACGAGAAACCTGGATGTCTATGTAAATGGAACCAAGGTGATCAGCAATCTCGCATTTACAGCAACGGGAAGCTGGACAACCTGGGGCGAGAAAACGATTCAAGTTGGAATGAACGTAGGAATCAATACGCTCAAAGTGGTCACTACCGGTACTGAAGGTCCTAATATAGACAGCATTACGGTCACGCTAAATTAAGTGAAATAGCCCTTTAATTGCATATTTCGGATTTCTGAAAATCCCGGTTTGTAAACCCCGCATGTATAAATGCGGCTTGCAGACCGGGATTTTCTGCGTAATAAATAGAAAATTTGAAGCATTACAGTGTTATTTTAAAATGTTTCGTGCATCGCTCTCATACAAATTCCATTTTTGAATTGATAAGCTATAACCAGGAAAGACGATGTAAGCGTATACAAAATTACCTAAGGAGGAACACGCAGAATGAGGAAAAAGATCTGGAGAAAGACACTTGCGGTTTCAATGGCCGGCGCACTGGCGCTGTCCGTTATTGTCCCGGTGCCGTTTTCCAACCCGGTTCTGGCTGCTGCGGCAGAAGCGGCCCCGGCACAGGTAACCGCCGACTGGTACAAGACCTACCAGACGATGGATGGTGTAGGGGCCGCTTATGCGTATACAGATTCCATCCATATGCTGCAGCTGGCCACAGCCGGTCATCAGGATACGGTCAGGCATCTGCTGGATTTGACCTTCAGTGAAAAGGAAGGCACAGGTCATGATATTGTCCGGGTAATTATCGGTGATAACGGTGGTCTAACCACTACAGGAGCCACTGCGGCCAGTCCGGGGTTCAACCCGTTAACAGGGCTGCTGGCAGATGTCAGCAAACCCGGCTTCGATGTTGAAGGCAATGCGATTCCGATGCGGGGATCAGCAGGACAATACGGGTATAAAATCGAAGCTGAGAACCGTTACTATGACGGCAACACCGACAGTATCTGGCCTGTTGAACCTGAGCATGCTCCCGGAACGCTGGTACCGGTACAGGATTTCGTCTGGGATTATCCTTCATGGAATCAGCCGGCCGGCAATGATGACGGGGGCCCGACCAATCTTCTAAGCGCGCCGGGAGAAGCTCCGGTTGTTATAAAGAATTCGCCGCGTACCCGCAAGGAGCTGTTCGATGTGGATCAGGTCTGGACGATGCGGCAGGCCATGCAATACGGCGTTAAGCAATTCTATGCCTGTACCTGGACTGTGCCTTACTGGATGAGCCAGTCTTCGACTAATAATCCAAGCAAAATCATCCGTAACGATACGGCTACCATAGACGGGAAGCCGGTAAAAATCTATTATCAGGCCTATGCCGATTATCTCGTTAATTATATCCGCGGCATGTGGGAGCAATGGGGAATTCCGATCACACATATCAACCCCTTTAACGAGGTCGATCTGGCAGGCGGGACCGCTTCCTATGTAACCGAGCTGATTAACGGCTATATAGGCCCGACTCTGAAGAAGTCCATGCAGCCAGGCGGAGCCCTTTATGATATCAAGAATCCTGACGGCAAGCTGATAGACTTCATTCCTCAGCTCGCAGCAGTAGACGGCACCAATCTCGGTGCCTCGCTCAGCAGAGGAGGGGAAGTATTCTCCCAGACGGATCCTGATAATGCACTCGACAAAAATCCGTATCTCGACGTATTTACGACCCACTTGTACGGTACGGTCGGCATAGGTACAGATGAAAACAAACTGTATCACACCGGCGACTTTTCCCAGAGCCCGCTGGATTATTCAAGGGATGGAAGCAAGTACCCGGAATATTTGACTAAATATAAACTTTGGCAGGCCGAGTTCATGAATCAGGATACCTCTGACGGATCGGCCGGAGCCTATACCCAGCGGTACGGCAATCAGAATATTAATGACGCTGTGCGCTGGTCGAATCTTATGACGAATATGTTCAACAGCAATCCGGGCTTTAACGGCTTTGTCTGGTGGAGCATGTGGGATAGCAACGGTGCGGATGGCTCCGACCTGATCCGCTTCGTCACTACCAACTCTCAGCAGGAGCCGGGGCGTATCAGTACATTAACGGGTGAATATCGCCTGTTCAAGCGCTTTTACGGCTACGGGCATTTCTCCAGGTTTATGAATCCCGGCGATGTCCGGTTTGATGTAACGAGAAATCCGGCAGCTGATATTAATGTTGTCGGGTTCAAGAACCCGAATACCAATGATTACTCGATTACGGTTTCCAATGCCAAAAATGATGACAGCATTCAACCGCTTGAATTCAGCCTGAAGGACTTTCCGTCGGGTACCAACAGTATAACTGTGTTCCGAACTTCGGGCAGTGAAAATATGAAGAAGCTGGCAACCATTCCGGTGACCAGCGGCAAATTCGTCATTGACATCCCGTCCGCCAGCATTGTTACCATAGTTCCGTCACAAGGGACATTCGCCACTTACAGCGGTCTTGACGGAGAGCGTGATATTTTCTCTACCCTGGAAGCAGAAGGGAATGACAACGGCATACCGGGAGACAGTGCGGGAAATGCAGGCCGGGCCAATGAAGCCGTCACACTGGCTGAAGGCCGTTATCTAGCATACAAAAACCTGAATTTTGCCGACGGCTCCGCTAACGGCGGTGTGGTCCGCAGGCATTTGCTGTATCTGACTGCCCAGACGAAATCGGCCCAGGGAGGAAAGCTTGCCGCTTATGTCCTTCCGGTAGGCACAACAATCAGCAGCGGAGCCGATATCCTGTCCAAGGGTACGCGTGTAGCGGAAATTACAGTACCGGCCAATGAGATTTTTGGCAAGTACCAGGACATGGTTGATACGGGTGATCTGAGCGCCTATGGCCATAAGGATCTGTACATTGTTGCCGAACCGAACGGAGCTGAGGGTACAATCACCGTTGACCGTTTCCTGTTCGGAGCAAACGATTCTGACTGGAGTATTGCCGCTAATAATTCGACAGTATCCATTCCGGGGAACCTTCTGCAGAATGGAGATTTCGATACAGCTAACTCCTCCACCACAGACCATTGGTCCACAGGGCGTTACAACAATGGAGCCTTTGAACCGTCTGTGACTGGACCGGTGTTAACGGCAGATACCATCCAGAGCTATTCGGGTCTGTCCCGTTACCTGAAAAACAATGCCACCTCAAAGGTTGCCGGATCCGGAAAAATAGCGGGACGCATCGACGCTGCCGGGCAGTATGACGGCATGTGGCAGGATGTTACCGGTAAGCTCAGCAAGGGAGAAAGCTATAATTTCAAGGGCTATTTCCTCTCGATGACGAGCAGGGCTGAGAGCTATGATCTCGCCGCGGAGAATCCCGGTGATGTGGAGGCTGCGCTGGTGTATTATGACCAGAACGGCAATCAGCTGGGCATAACTCCGATCAATGGCCGTGACATGCCTGAGCCGTATGCAGCCCGTGAGGCTGGTGATCCGGCTTACTGGAGCACCGGCAAGTTTACCGGACGCATCCTGGAGGGCGGACCGCTTACTTTAAGCTCCTTCCAGCCTGTTGACGTTAAGGTCGCAGACTGGCATGAGACGCCAAACCGGCCGTTTACTTATGACGAACCTGCAGGCACCGTCAAGGTATTGCTGGCGGTATATGCAAAGGATGCCAACATCCTGTATGCAGATCAGCTGTCGCTGACTCCAGAACTTGTAGCGTCATACAGCATCTTTATTGACGGTATTCAGCCCTCCAATTTTGATGCAGCTAAATATGAATACACGTATAATGTGTCCGGAAATGCCATTCCGGAGGTAACGGCGGTTTCCAGTGACCCTGCAGAACTCATTAGTATTTCACAGGCAGACAGCGCGCAGGGAACGGCAATAGTCCGGTTTATAAAAGGTGAAAAGGTCAAGACGTATAAAATTTCCTTCAGCACCAACGAGCTGATTTCATTTGCAGGTGGTCTTCCGGCAGGCTGGGAAATCATCAATCCGGCAGATCCGCAGAATGCTTTAAGCTATAACGCTGACGGAGCTACGATCAAGACACTCAAAGGCGATACCGAATATCCGGCCAGCCACAATATGCTGCAGTTTCCCGGTTCTGCTGAAGGTAACTGGACGCTTACAGCAAAGCTGATTGTGGATAAACCGCTTAATGATTCGTCAATGGGTGAGAATTCGCAGGTTGGACTTGGCATCAGCCGGGTTTCGAGCGGTGAGTTCTACCGGATCAATGCGAGAAAAGTAAACACGAATATTAAAGTTAATAACTCGGGCAAAACAGGCAGCACTTCCTTTACCAACAACACCAATCAGACCAATTTGAGCGGGGTGAACTATTTCCTGCGTATTGTAAAAGAAGGGAATGTTGTTCAAGGGTATTTTTCAACGAATAGCGGCTCCAGCTGGACGGCTATGGGCAGTCCGTCAACGTATACCCCGGAATTCTTTAAGGAAGCAAAGGTACAATTGTATGGAACCAACACCAGTGCCTCAACCGATTTCCAGGTAACCTTCTCCAATGTAAATCTGATCAAGACATCAGGGGGGACCGGCGAGGTCAGTCCGGATCAGCTGGCGGTAGAAGAAGCTGCGGCGCTGATCGGCACCCGGATTACAGTTCCGGATACAGCCGGTGATGATGCAGCAGCACTGTTGGCCAAAGCTCAGGAATATCTGAACAACCATAAGGAGCTGAAGGCGCTTGGAGTGAACGCTGCTCTTGCGTCTCAGAATGGAGAATTCTCACTAACGCTGTCAAAGGGCAATGCAAGCGTATTGATCAGTCCGTTAACCATTGCGGCGGGTATGAAAGCCGTAAGGGATTTTGAGGATCAGACGGTTCAAGGCTTCAAGCCCAAAGGCGGCGCAGGCGTGACGCTTATGCCTGTCAAAGATGCCAACCATACTCCAGGCGGAGCTTATGCCCTGAAGGTTACCGGCAGAACAGCCAATTCCGACGGCCCGTCTGTTAATGTGAAGGATATGCTCAAGACCGGTAATGCGTACAAAGCTTCCGTATGGGTCAAGCTGATTGAGCCGGCAAGCGCCCAGCTGAAGCTGACCGCACTGGTCAATTCTCCTGTGCCTTATTACATCAGCCTTTCAACCCAGACTGTAAGTACAACAGGAGATTGGGTCAAGCTGGAAGGCACCTATCGTTATCTGCACGATGATGTCACTCTATATGTAGAAAGCATTAACAGCGCTACGGCATCGTATTATATCGACGATTTCAGCTTCGAAGCTGCAGTTCCGCCGTCATGGGAGGAGGGCAGTAAGCTTGAAGCTTCCGATCTAACAAGCACTGGAGTTACCTTGTCGTGGCCGGCAGCTGCAGATGAAGCCGGAGTCACCGGATACCGGATTTATACGGGTGCAGATTCAGACCCGGTTACTGTGAGCGGGGATGAGCTAACTGTATCAGGCGCTGTATACCGTTATCAGCTTACCGGATTGCTTCCGAATACCCTGTATATCTTCAAGGTAGAAGCAGGGGATGCAGACGGCAACTGGAGTACGGACGGACCTTCTGTTACAGTAACAACTCTGCCGACTTCCGATACTACACCACCGGTATGGCAGGGAGGCAGTACGCTTGAAGCCTCCGGCGTTACCGACACGGAGTTAACGTTGACATGGTCAGCAACAGCAACCGATGAAAGCGGAATCTCCGCTTATAGAATTACTAACGGAGTTGACGATAAGCCAGTTACAGTTACCGATGCCGTATACACGGAGACTGTAACCGGGGCAGTATACCACTATCAGGTCAAAGGCTTAAAACCGGATACGAAGTATACATTTACAGTGGAGGCCGGGGATACAGGCGGGAACTGGAGTACCGGCGGACCTTCCGTTGCGGCTGTTACACTGCCTGCTGCGGATACTGCCCCGCCGTCATGGCCGGCAGGCAGCAAGCTTGAAGCCACCGGGGTAACCACTTCCGGACTCACCCTGACATGGGACAGTGCAGCAGATGATAAAGCGGTCACAGGCTACAAGATCTACAGGGGAGCTGAGGAGATCGCAGCGCTGTCTGGAACGGCGCGCCGCTATGAGGTGTCCGGACTTTCGGCAGGCACCGGATATGTATTCATGGTTCAGGCCGGGGATGCGGCAGGAAACTGGAGCAAGGACGGTCTTGGCCTTACTGTTACCACATTGAGCAACAGCGGCGGGCCATCGGGTCCGGCACCGACACCAGTACCAACATCAACACCAACACCAACTCCGAGCACCGCGCCGGGAACAGCAACACCGCCGCCGGCAGCAACGCCGGCACCTGTACCATCTAGCGGATTTAAAGATATTGACGGCAAATATAGCTGGGCTTCCGAGGCTATAGATGCGTTGTATGCGAAGGGCGTCATAAAAGGAACGTCCGAGACGGCCTTTAGTCCGGGAAAGAACATCACAAGAGCGGACTTTGTAGTACTGCTTGTGCGTGCTCTCGGCCTTGAAGCCGAAGCCGGTTCCAATTTTGCGGATGTCACTCAAGGCACCTACTATTATGAAGCGCTTGGTATTGCCAGGAAGCTGGGGATCATAAATGGAATGGACGGCAATAACTTTAATCCGAAGGGCGAAGTCTCCAGGCAGGATATGATGGTTATAGCAGCCAGAGCCTTGAGAGCAGTGAATAAATTATCCGCCAGCGGCAGTGCCGGGGATTTAAGCAGCTTCACAGATGGAGCAAAGGTCGCAAAATACGCTGTTGACAGCGTAGCCGCTCTGATTAAGGAAGAGATTGTCCAGGGAGACGGAAAAGCCATCAACCCGTCCGGGACAGCCACCAGAGCAGAAGCGGCTGTAATCATCTACCGGATACAGGGACTGTAAGTTTCAGCAAGCAACTACTCCATAAAACCCGCTCAGGGCAGACGAAAAATACATCCTGAGAAAGAGGGAAATGCAGTAAAATACAGCAAGAATGAAAAAAGTCGCGAAATTTGCGACTTTTTTGTTTTATTCACGTATATGTATCTTATTATAGGCTTAAATACGCAAAAAGGAGCGATGCATCTTGAATTTCATGAATGGAGATGGCGGGAATCCGGTACCGGGACGTAAGCTGCCCGGGTTGAAGCCGGGAAACTTCAAGAAGGTTGGACTATGGGGAGCTGCTGCTGTGGTGTTGATTTATTTGGGCTCAACATCATTTTATACCGTGCAGGAGCAGGAGCGTGCAGCTATTCTGACATTCGGCAAATATACCAATGAATCCTCGGCAGGACTTCATTTCAAATGGCCTTATCCCATACAGGAAGTCATCACAGTGCCTGCGGAGCTGACCCAGAGAATACATATCGGTTACCGTCAGGAGGCCGATGGAGCTGTACCCGTTGAAGATGAAGCGATGATGATTACGGGCGATGAGAATATTGTATCTGCCGATGCAGTAGTCCAGTGGAAGATCAGCAATATCCGTGATTATCTGTATAACATTGACGACGCGGAACAATTCCTGCGCAACTCGGCAAGCTCATCGATTCGTGCTGTCATTGGTTCCGAGAAGCTGGATTATGCAATTACGGACGGAAAGACAGTGATCCAGGATAAAGTCCGTGAGCTGCTAGTCGATCTGCAGAATAAATACAACACCGGCATTCAGATCATTGATATCAAATTCCAGGATATTGAGCCGCCGAGCGGCCAGGTAGAGGAAGCCTTCCGCGAGGTAACCAATGCCCGTGAAGAGAAGAACACGAAGATAAACAATGCCAAGAAGTATGAGAACGATATCATTCCCAAAGCACGCGGTGAAGCGCAGGCGCTGCTCGAGAGAGCCGAAGGGGAGAAGAAGTCGCGTATCCTCAACGCGCAGGGTGATGTGGCCCAGTTTAATGCCATATATACCGAGTATATCAACAATAAGAGTGTAACTGAAAGCCGGCTGATTCTGGAGACACTGGAGACGATTCTGCCTAACGCCAAAATCTTCATCACCAACTCGAACAGTGACACAGTCAATTACCTGCCGCTGAATGAGCTGATGCGCAGTACTACGGCCAGCCCGGCCGCTTCAGCAGCGCCGCAAGGAGGAGATGCACAGTGAAAAGAAACCAGATCATCACCCTAATATCAGCTGTAGTTCTCGTTATACTGTTAGCCGGCTCGATGTATGTAGTGAAGGAAGGCGAATACAAGGTGGTCCTCCGTTTCGGTGAAGCGATGCGTACCGTTGAGGAGCCCGGACTGAAGCTTAAGATTCCATTTATCGAGAATGTCTCCGCGTTGCCTAAATATCAGATGACGTACGAAAGCTCGCCTACCAACATTCTGACCAAGGACCAGAAGCCGATTGTGGTCGACAACTATACCGTCTGGAGAATTACCAACGCCTCGCAGTTCCTGAGAACCGTACAGACGGTGGGAGGCGGGATACAGCGTATTGATGAAGCGGTATATAACTCGGTACGCCGTAAGCTGTCAGAGATCAATTATGAAAATATTATCAGTGAGGACACCGGACGGGGCAATATTAACGATGAGATCACCAAAGACGTAATCTCCGCCTTAACCCGCGATAATTACGGGATTGAAGTGATTGATGTACGGATCAAACGTACCGATCTGCCGGAAGAGAACAAACAGAGCGTGTACAACCGGATGATTTCTGACCGTCAATCCATTGCTGCACGTTACCTGTCCGAAGGCGACGAGGAGTCCAAGAAAATAACCTCCAGAGCTGACCGTACCTCCACAGAGCTGATGGCCCAGGCCGAAGCCGATTCCAAGAAAATAATCGCTGAAGGCGAAGGGGAAGCGGCCAGAATCTATAATCAGGCTTACGGCAAGTCTCCGGAATTCTACAGCTTCTACCGTACCCTGGAAAGTTATGTGACCACGCTGCAGAATGAACCGGTGATCATGATTCCGATTGATTCGCCTTATGCCAAAATACTGCTGGGGCAATAGCCCCTAAAAGGAAATCCCCTCATGCACACAGCATACAAAGACATCTGCCAGATGTACTTGACGCTGTTCGGCCGGAGGGGATTTTCATTTAATTTTTTGCATACTTTTGGAAGTTGCCCGGTGTGCGTCCGGTTATTTGCTTGAATTGCCTGCAGAAGTGCTCCACATTCTGATATCCGCACCGGGAAGCCACTTCAGCGATACTCTGGGCATTGTGAATCAAATATTCTTTTGCCATACGGATCCGGCTATTGATGACGTCATCCATACATGAAATTCCAAATGTCTTTTTGTAAATATTCTGGAGATAGCCCGGACTGATACGGAGAAAATCAGCCATTCTGGACACAGTCCAGTAATCGCCGGGATTACTCTGGATAGCGGTCCGCAGCTTCAGTAAGTTGTAGTGCTGAGGTGTAATTTTATCCTGAAAGTACGACTCCCAGAGCTTGTTGAACAGTGTCCGCAGCAGGTGATCGGTGGAGGATTCTTTGCAGTCCAGGTTGAAACTGCGTTCAACGACAAGCAGCTCTATCAGCTTCTGGCAATATTGCGGGTCACTGAGCGCAAAAGGAATGCCGAACGGCAGCGGAGATTCCGTAATATAAGCTTCATCGGATTCAAAGCGAATCCAGTCATTGACGAAATGACCGGTGCAGGACCGGTAATAGACTTTCTGCTGCGGGCGGTAGAGGACTACACTGTGGGAAGGGTATTCCTTGAGTCCGCCGTTTACCCAGAATTGCGCCGGTGTCTTGGTGATCACAAGGAGCCAGTGTTGGCCCGCCGGAACATCAATAGCAAAACTGCCAGTGTGCGCGGTATTGCACTCAACAAAGTGAATATGGGCCATCTTATTTCCTCCTGACCAGTCATGGTGTCATTCTTGCGATCATTAAGAATAGATACGGTAGTTACCGCTGAGAGCCAGCAGGCTGAAAAAGTACAGACAGTTGTCGTAATACCGGCGGACTCCGGTGCGCAGCGGTGTATCCCAGAACAGCTTGACGAAATGTCCGGCATCAGGTCCGTCGGCAGCGAGCGAAGCCATGGCCAGTGTTGCCAGAAGGCCGACCGGATGCAGGGACGGCTCTTCAAAAGGCTGGCCGTCTATCGTGTATCGGCGGTAATCGGCAACTTCAATGTTCCGGAAGAAGGCCTGAATCCGGTTGGATTGCTCCACCTGCCAGGGGTCGCTGCGGAACCATTCATAATCCAGCCCGATATTGGCCGCTACCCGGTAAGCATCGCTGAAGAAATGGCGGAAGTCCCCATGCGGCTGCGGTTCAGCCGGGGTTCCGTCATAGTTGGCATATTCGGGAGACAAGCCGGTTTCCGGGTGACAGGCTTTTTGCAGATAAGCTCTGCTTCTGTCAGCAGCTTCTTTCCAGAAAGCCCTGTCCGGTTCATCCGCCTGCAGGGCAAATAATTCATAGAAATGCGGCAGATGATAGGAAGGATCGCTGAAGGGACTTTCGGGAACGAATTTAATCAGCCTGGTCGCCGGATCCCACATCGGATCGCCTTCACCATCTTCCCCTTTGTGGACACAGGCTCTGAGAATGATCCGTGCCTGCTCGGAATAATTGAACGGTTCGGCACTGTCTCCCCAGCGGTTAGAGGCAAAGAACAGGGCCATGGCAAAAAACTCTTCCCCGTCCGGAGCCGGACCCGGCGACAGCTGTGTTCCGTCCAGTGTGCAATGCCAGGCGAAATAATCCTTGTAACGGCCCTCCGTATGCTGCATATGCTCCTTGGCGAATTTCCAGAGCCGGTCAAATTCCTCTTTTTTGTCCATTTGAACAGCCATCATCATTCCGTACGACATGCCTTCAGTCCGCACATCATTATTGCCGGTATCGACGATGTATCCCTTATCTTCACCCATCGGATGATAGATCCGGACATCGGGTGCACCATAAAACAGTTCGTTCCAGGTATCCTCAAGCCTCTTTCGGATGACCTCCTCCGGTACTCCCGTTTCTCTGAACAAGCTTCTATATTCCCCAGTATAAAAGGAACCCTCTTGGACTATTTTCATAACCGCCCTCCAATTGATCTGTATTTGCCACAAAGTATAGCATAAGCGGAGGTGAAGAAATTAAAGCGTTTTCTTTGAAAATTATAGGGAATGTGTTCTGCCAATGATATGAGAATAGATCAATTCTGAGTGTCTATCTGTCATGGACTTCCTGAAAAACGTCTGACTATAATCAATATGAATCGGGCCAGCTTAGGCCTCAGGCAGAATGGACGCTGTCTATTAATAACTTGGAGGAGATAAAATGAGAGTTCAGTTGAATCAAGCATCCGGTAAGGTTCCTCCTAATGGTAATCCGCTGGTTGCACACCGGTACGGAGCTGATCCTTATGCCCTTGTGTTCGGTGACCGGGTCTATCTCTACATGACCAATGACGCGCTGGAACACGATGAGAACGGTACGGTAAAAGAAAATACTTACAGCAGCATCAATAAGATCGCCGTTATTTCCTCCAGTGATCTGGTCAACTGGACTGATCACGGCGAGATCAAAGTGGCAGGACCGCATGGCGAAGCCAAGTGGGCAACCCAATCCTGGGCGCCTGCAGCGGTGCATAAGGTAATCGGCGGCAAGGATAAATTCTTTTTGTATTTCGCAAATAATGCCAGCGGTATAGGTGTTCTGTCGAGTGACAGTCCGGTGGGACCCTGGATAGATCCTATCGGAGAAGCCCTCATCCTGCGTTCGACTCCGGGAGTCGAGGAAGTAACCTGGCTGTTCGATCCGGCGGTTCTGGTAGATGATGACGGCAATGGTTACATTTATTTCGGAGGCGGAGTGCCGGAAGGAGAATACGCGGAGCCCGGCACGGCACGGATGATGAGGCTGGGCGAGGACATGATCAGCGTTACCGGTACAGCCGAGGTTATACCTGCACCGTTCATGTTTGAAGATGCCGGCATACATAAACACGGTGGCGTCTATTATTTTACCTACTGTTCAAATTTCTATGACGGTGAACGTCCGGAAGGCAGTCCTCCTGCAGGAGAGATTGCGTATATGACGAGCAGCCATCCGATGGGACCCTGGACGTATCAAGGGACGATTCTGCGTAATCCGGGACATTTTTTCGGAGTGTCGGGCAATAACCACCATGCGATTTTCCAGTTTAATGATAGTTGGTATATCGCCTATCATGCACAAACCTTGTCCAAGGCACAGGGAATTGCCAACGGGTACCGCTCTACGCACCTCAACCTGCTGTTTCATAACGGGGATGGTTCCATCCGTGATGTTGAAGCTGATTATAAAGGTGTAGAGCAGATTCGATGCCTGAACCCGTACGAAAGCGTCCAGGCTGTCACCATAGGGTGGAGTGCCGGAATACAGACAGAAGGTAAGGCTGATACAGCAGAACGGCGGGTAACCGGTATAGGCAACGGCGACTGGATCGGATTGTCCGGTGTTGATTTTGGGGAAAAGGGTGCAGCAGCATTCATTGCCGCTGTCGTAAGCCTGGAGGGCGGTTCTATAGAGCTTCATCTGGATGATCCGGCGGGGCCATTGATTGGTGAGCTGTCCGTTCCTGCTGCTAACGGGCCGGAGATACAGGGTGAGTGGAAGACAGCTGTTAGCGGAGCAGAAGGGGTACATGATCTCTATCTGGTGTTTACGGGTACAAACGATGCTGAATTGTTCGAGCTTATATCCTGGCAATTTACCGAATAAAGCTATAGATCTTAAGGAGGGCATATAAGTGAATACCGCTACTATAACGAATCCTATCATGTGGGCCGATGTACCGGATGTTGACGTTATCCGGGTAGGACCTTTCTTTTATATGGTAAGTACAAGTATGCACTCCATGCCGGGCTGTCCGATTATGAAATCGGTTAATCTCAAAGATTGGGAGATTGTAAATTACGTATATGATACCTTCGAGGATAACGATGCCCACCGGCTGCTGGATGGTAAGGGCATCTACGGCAAGGGCTCCTGGGCAGCTTCGCTTAAATACAAAGACGGGTTGTTTTACGTCTGTTTCTCATCCAATGATATGGATCAGTTCTATATTTACCGCACGGATGATATTGAACAAGGCATATGGGAACGTTCAGTCATACCTGGGCTCCATCATGATCCCGCCCTGCTGCTGGATGACGATGGACGCAATTATGTGATCTATGGTAATGGTGATATCCGAATCAAGGAGCTGACGGGAGATCTTACGGCTGTGGAGCCGGGCGGAGCCGATCAGCTGCTGCTAGAGGGCGAACGGACAGATATGGGGCTGCGGATCGAAGGCTGCCATGCCTACAAGCTGAATGGTTACTATTATTTATTCTTTATAGAATGGCCAACAACCGGTAATAAACGAAGACGTCAGGTATGCTACCGTTCCCGTGAACTTCTCGGTTCCTACGAGCTCAAGATCATTCTGGATGACGATCTGGGCTACCATAATAACGGTGTGGCGCAGGGCGGAATCGTCGATACTCCGGATAACGACTGGTATGCCGTGTTGTTCCAGGATCATGATGCTGTCGGACGGATTCCCTGTGTGCTTCCTGTACGCTGGGTTGAGGATTGGCCGGTCATCGGGGATGATGGCACGGCACCTCAACGCTTTGAGACGAGGCTTCCTGCCGCAGAAGCAAAGCCGATTGTCATAAGTGATGAATTTGACTATGAGACGAATAAGCTGGCCCTGAACTGGCAGTGGAACCATAATCCTGACAACACGTTATGGTCTGTTACAGAGCGGCCAGGCTATCTGCGACTGCGCACCGGCAAGCCGGCTGACAGCATCCTGACGGCGCGCAATACATTGACACAACGGACAGAAGGTCCGACTTGCCGCGCCGAAACGGTGGTGGAGATTTCGGGCATGCAGCCCGGTGACCGGGCGGGTATGGCAGCTCTCCAAAATCAATTCGGTACCGTAGGGATCGCAGCCGGAGAGCACGGGCAGTTCACAGTCGACATGTGTGTTAACGGCGGCGACGGCCGCGAAGAGCCGGTGGAAAGTGTAAGCTTCACGGGTGAACGGATTTATCTCAGGATTGATTTCAATTTTGAAGATAGCCTGGATGAGGCAGCCTTCTTCTATTCGGAGGATGGGACAGCATGGACCCCGATCGGCCGGACACTGCATATGAAGTACACACTGGATCATTTTATGGGCTATAGAATCGGGCTGTTTCATTATGCGACCCGACAGGCTGGCGGTTATGCAGATTTCGGTTATTTCCATTATAGCCGGCAGCAGTAGTTGTTCAGAGCTGTGAATTATTTTTGCTTAAAAGCAACAATTGTCCATATAAAAGCAACGCCAGGCTATAGTTCCAATGCGCCCGGATATGATTAAATACACTAAGATTCTATACTTGAACTAAAGAAGGGAAGCGCATTTCAAATGAACATACAACAGCTCGGCCTGAAGCCCCCTTTAGGCTGGAACTCCTGGAACACCTTTACCTGGGACATTAATGAGCAGCTGATCCGGGAGGCCGCCGATACTTTTGTTGCTGAGGGGTACAAGGATGCCGGATATGAGTACATTGTAATTGATGACTGCTGGAGCCTGAAGGAAAGAGACACCGAGGGCAATCTGGTCGCCGATCCCGAGAAATTCCCGAGCGGAATGAAGGCGCTTGCAGATTATATCCATTCCAAAGGGCTCAAATTCGGAATGTATTCCTGTGTAGGCACCCATACCTGCGCGGGGTATCCCGGCAGCTTCGAGCATGAATTTCAGGATGCGGCATTACTGGCAGCGTGGGGCGTGGATTTACTGAAATATGACTATTGCTTCAAGCCAAGACATATTTCAGGGGAGCTGCTGTACAAACGCATGAGCCTGGCGCTTAAAAACTGCGGCAGAGATATCCTGTTCTCGGCATGCAACTGGGGCGAGGATAATGTCTATCACTGGATCCGGGAATCAGGGGCGCACATGTACCGGTCTACAGAGGATATTCAGGACAGCTGGGAATCCATCAAGAAGCTTACCTTGTCCCAGCTGGATAAAGCGAGCACTACAGGCTCGTATTGTCATAATGATATGGATATGCTGGTGGTCGGTATGTATGGGGGCAGCAACAGCAGCTTTATCGGGAATCAGATCGGCGGCTGCAGCGATGCAGAATACAAGACCCATTTTTCACTGTGGTGTATGATGGGGTCTCCGCTGATGATCGGCAGCGATATCCGTTCAGCCAATCAGGTCACCAAGGATATCCTTCTGAACAAGGATCTGCTCGCCATCAACCAGGATGCGGAGAGCCGCGGGGCCTACCGGATCAAGCCCGAGCCGCAGTGGTTCCATACAGATGATGTATTTATGCTGGTAAAAGTACTGGCAGACGGAGACCTAGCGATCGGCTTCTTCAATCTGAGTGACGGGCAAAGGGAAATTTCGTTACAGTTCTGGGATGTCGGGCTCCCGTATGCGTCAGGGAAATCGTTGTCGTTATACGACTGCTGGGAACATAAAGAAATCGGTGTATTCAAAGAAAGATATGCTCCTGTAGTTGCGGCCCATGACTGTCTGATCGTGCGGGCTAAACTGGTGTGAGGGCAGCATGAATATGAACCGGATCTGCCGGACCTGCCGGGTTCCGCTAATGACGGACGATGTGGCCATTTACCTGAAGCTTGTAACACGGAACGCCAAGGACTTCCTGTGTATAGACTGTCTTGGCGAGCAGCTGAAATGCGGACGCGGACCGATTGAGCAGCTGATCAAGTATTACCGGGATTCCGGAAAATGTGTGCTGTTCCGCTAAAGGACACGGTAAACTGATCTATACTCCGATGGAGTGTACGCGGTTGCTTTTTTGAACACCTTGGAGAAATATAACGGGTCCTGATAGCCGACAGAATAAGCTAATGACTTGACGGATAATTCAGAATGAATTAACAGCTCACAGGCACGCTGAACCCGGAAGGCCGTCAGATAAGCGGATACGGAGAGGCCGTTAACTTCCTTAAACAGCCGGAACAGATAGCTGCGCTCAATCTTCACGTAATCGACTACATCAAGAACGGATAAGGAAGATTTCCAATAGTTGCTTTCGATGAATTCCTTTGCTGACAGTGCGTAATCTTTTTTGGACAAAGCCTGGGCACTCGGATAGTATTCCATATAATAGGACAATAGAAGCTGCAGACCTGCATCCGCACGCTCCCGTTCAAACGGCTCTGCTCCGGCAGTTTTAAACAGTTGAAATAATGCCTCGAAGTTCTGCGGGGAAGCCTCCGTCACCGGATGGTCCGGTGTAATGCTGATCATCGACAGCAGACGGGAGGCTTCCGGCCCGCTAAACTCAATCCAGTAATACTCCCACGGGTCCTGGTGGTCAGGGTAATAATACACTTCCATGTGCGGAAAAATCATAAAGCTCTCGCCAGCTTTTAACGGAAAAGTAGCCTGAGGTGTCTTTAAATAGCCTTTGCCGCTGACAATATAATGCAGGGCATATACATCGCGGACTCCTGGTCCCCATTTATGCAGATTTGCCGGTTTGTATCCGTTACCTTTACTGATTGAACCTTCGGTGAAGCTGTAATACATAGTTTTCATAGTCAGCACCTGTATCCTATCAAGTTATCCGTTAGAATTTAACTATAATTGTACTATGCCAAAAAAAGCTGCGCAAAGATGCGCAGCTTCATGCTTTTTATAAGTTGCTAATTACATATCCAGATCAGTAAACGCATAGGGGAGCAAATCTCTCAGCTTCAGTTCCAATATATCCTGCTTGTTGTTGGTTAAGTATACCGGCATGTCCGGCGAGCAGAATTCGGCCATTACCTGTCTGCAGATACTGCAGGGCGGCAGGAAATCCTCCGTATCACCGGCTATAGCGATAGCCTTGAAATCACCTTTGGAGTAGCCGTTAGTAATTGCTGTGAAAAAAGCGGTCCGCTCAGCACAATTCGTTGCGCCAAAGGATACATTTTCTACGTTAACCCCGTTAATGACAGTTCCGTCCTTCAGCAGCAGTGCCGCACCGACCGGAAATTTGGAGTAGGGAATGTACGCCGCCTTTTTAACCTTGCGTGCGCTTTCCATCAATTGCTCTTTATCCATTCAAACCACCCTTTTCAATAAGAATGAACCTGAAATGCCAGGTCCCCTTATCGCCAGCAAACAGCTGGCAGGACTTCTAATATTATAGACGTGCGGATTATTTGTCAATGTGAACCTGTGGACAGATGTATAGCGCTGTCTTAAGGCCAATCTATGTTTCCTCATGATGGAAATCTAACTTGACTGTCAGAAGTTTATTTTCGTTTATTTATCTTCAAAAAAGTTCATTTATCTACTATAATGTTCAATATAGTTCATTTATGTTTTTTTTATAAAACCAAACAGGTCTGGAGTGCTGAACAGTGATTAGAAAAGCGAGCATTATGCGTGTTTACCCGGATTGTTATGACGAATACAAGCGCCGCCATGATGAGCTGTGGCCGGAGATGGCTGAAGAGCTGAGAAACCACGGCTCACACAACTATTCTATTTTTCTTGACGAAGAAACCGGTAATCTGTTTGCCTACGTGGAGATCGAGGACGAAGCCAAGTGGGATCAGATGTCCCAGACCGAGATCTGCCGGAAGTGGTGGGTGTACATGGAGCCGCTGATGGAGACCAATCCGGATAACAGCCCGGTGTCCAAGAGCCTGAAGGAAGTCTTTTACCTGAAATAGCAGGTTTGTATAGCTTTGAATGCTTTTATATTAGAAGACCTTGTCATGTAAAAATTCTTAGTGTTAATCGGTCAGCTGAAACAATTCGGCTGGCTAATTTACATTGGGGGTGAGCGGGACGGCGGTGCTGTGGCAGGCGGAGGGAGATAAGATGAGGTGTGTGAAATGAGAGGTAACAATGCCTCTGATTTACGGTCTTGATAAATTCAACCTTCCTCACTGTTTCTCTACTCCATAATATTTAGCTAATCTTTAGGTTCAGCTTAGACAGCATTAAGATTGCCGGGGTACAGTTGTAACAAAACCAGCAGTCGGCGGGCTCCGGCTGCCAGGTTGTTAATGGAGCAGGAGGAGGCAGATGAAGCAGCTGAACAAATTTTTAACGATAGGAAAGGCCATACTGCTGGTTCTGCTCATTGTATATGTAGGGTCATTGGTCGATTTTATCTTTGAACCGTTAAAATCACTGACCGGAGTAATTTTGATTCCGGTGCTGCTGGCGGTGTTTTTCTATTATTTATTGCGGCCGCTGCTGCCGCTGATGGAGCGCTGGAAGATCAGGCGCTGGAAGCTGAAGCGGACGCAGGCCATTCTGTTGATCTACCTGGTACTCGGAGTACTGCTGATCGGATTTTTTGGCGGAGTTTGGCCTCCGCTGAAGTCGCAGCTGCTGACACTGGTGCAAAATGCCCCGCAGCTGTTCGATTCCGTAAATGAAAAAATCACCGAGCTGCAGCAATCGGGCTTTTTCGCCAAGCTGTTCCCCGAGGATTTCAGCCTGCTGTCCCAGTTAAATGACTATTTGAGCCAGGGCTTTACTTTGCTGACCAGCTATGTGTCCGGACTGTTTTCAGCAGTGTCCAATCTGGCAATCATTCTGTTCACCTTTCCGATCCTGCTGTTCTATATGCTTAAGGAAGGGGACAAGTTCGGCAAAACCTTTGTTAAAATGGTACCCAGGCGTTTCCGGGAGCGGGTAGGCATGATTACAGGTGAAATCGACGGCGCACTGAGTAACTACATTGTGAGCAGAGTCATCGTCAATCTGGCACTTGGCGTACTGATGTATCTTGGTTTCTTAATGATCGGGCTGCCTTATGCCCTCGTACTGACGCTGATTGCCTTCATAATGAACTTTATTCCTTTTTTCGGAGCGATCATTTCCTCGATTCCGATCGTAATCATCGGCCTGACCGTCTCGCCAATGGTCGGCTTATGGTCACTCATCATCATTTTGCTTGCCCAGCAGATCCAGGATAATATTATCTCACCGCTGGTTTTTGGCAAAAGCCTCGACATTCATCCGATTACAACAACGGTGCTTGTACTGGGCGTTGGGAATTTCTTCGGCATTATCGGTATGCTGATTATTATCCCTGTGTACATGGTAATCAAGATTATATCCAGGCATACATACCAGCTGTTTCTCAAGGAGAAATGGGAGGGACTGTAGGCATTTGAGAGCTGGAGGAGGAAGCAGAATGAATCAACCGGAAAAAGACGTAGCTTGTGCAGGAAAGCTGACGGTGTCACATCAGGTTATATCGAAGATAGCCGGTATGGCTGTCCAGGAGGCAGAGGCGGTTCAGGCTCTTGTGGAAGGCAGTACTAAACGCAAAAAGCGGGAGGAATTCTACAAAGCGATTAAGGTAAAAATCAGCGGGAGTGAGCTGTCGGTAGACCTGTCTCCGATTATTACGCTGGGCACTCCGCTACACCAGCTTGCCCAGCTCCTGCAGCAGAGCATCAAGAGCCGGATTGAAAGGCTGACGGGGCTGCAGGTAACCGTGGTGAATGTAACGGTGGTCGGAGTTGTGGCAGCACAGTAATGCACTGGTCATGAAGCAGAAAAAAAGCGGCAGTTCAAGGATGAAGGATTCTCCTTGGCTGCCGCTTTTGCTGTGCCTGCGGTTTTATTCAGATATAGTGAGGGTGAACACAGTTGCTTCCTGCCTGGAGCTGGTCAGGACCAGAGTTCCGCCCATCCGCTCCGTATTCTTCCTGGCAATAGCGAGTCCCAGGCCAGTCCCGCCGGAGGCGGTTCTTGCTTCATCGCCCCGCACAAACGGATCAAAAATGGTCGACCTCAGCTCTTTGGGGATGCCGACTCCATTATCGGCGATTTCTATGACTACAGCACCCGGCCTTGAAGTCAGCCCGACCCGCAGCGTCGTACCCGGCGGATTGTACTCAAGCGCATTATCGATCAGATTCTGCACTACCCGTGACAGCAGCTCGGGATCGAACTGGGCAAAGATATCGTCATCGGGTACTTCAAGCCGCAGGATGAACTGCTTCTGTTCGATTTCCCCGTAGGCGCCGGCAATAATCTCACGCAGGAAATCGCCAAGCTCATGGCGGCCCATTTTCAGCAAAAAATCAGGTGAGTCCGTCTTGAGCAGCTCCATCATATTCTGGATCAGCCTGGTGACCTGGAAAGACTTGTTGTAAATGTAGAGCAAATATTTCCGCTGCCGCTCGGCGTCCTCAACCCGGCCTTCGTACAAAGCCTGCGCGTAGCCCTGGATACTGGTAATCGGCGTTTTGAGATCATGGGACAGATCCATAATCATCCGCTGCTTACTGTCTTCGGCCCGCTGCTTGGCAATGGTGGTCCGCTCAATCATGTCCGCCATATAATTGAAGGTTTCGGCCATCTGCTCAAATTCCTTCTCGGCATGAACCGTCAGGCGGGTGCTGTAATTCCCCTGGATCATTTCCTTGAGTCCTTGAATAATCGTTTTCAGCGGCTTCAGAATACGGCGGGCCACAGAATAGCTGTACGTAATAACCAGCAGCAGAAGCAGCATAGCACCAAGCATAATATAAAAGGTTACCGACTGATTGAAATGCGTCATGAAGGCATAGCTGTTAATTGTAATTTCAACGCGGTCACGGGGCAGCTTCAGCAGCAGCCAGCCTGAGGCTCCATTCTGCGGATATTCAGCCAGTGACACGTAGTAAGGCTGACCCGGATCATTCTCAAGCAGCTTGTACAGCTGCTCTTCCGTATAGCCCTGCGGCTCATCATGCTTACTGCCGATCACCTCGCGGACCGTCTTGCTGCTGTCCAGCACCTCAAGCCAGCCTTCGCTGCGCAGCAGCTTGGCCGTTTCCGGCCCGCTTTGCGGATTGTCCAGATACCGGCTGGCCTGCGTCTTCAGATCCGGATCTGCAAGCTGATAATCCTGAAGCTTCTGGGCGACATCCAGCTGCATGAAGGCATACGTGCCGAATATAATGATCATCACTGTAAACAGTACAATGAGCAGAAACTTCAGAAAATCAATTGCCAGCGATGCCTGCAGCGGCCGCTGCTGTCTAGTTTTCCGCAGGCGCATTGATTTTGTACCCAAGTCCGCGGATCGTTTTCAGATATTCCGGCTTTTTGGAATCACGTTCAATTTTCTCGCGGATGTTGCTGATATGCACCATGATGCTGTTGTCCTCGTACATGTAGAAATCCTCCCACACAGCTTCATAAATCCGCTTGCGGGTAAAGACCCGGCCCGGCTCCTCCATCATCAGCTTGAGAATTTTGTATTCGGTAGAGGTCAGCATTACCGGTTCGCCGGATACATACAGCACACACTCCTTCAGATCCAGAGTAAGCGCACCGAGTACAAGCTGCTTGGCTTCGGGCTCCGGCGGAGGTGCAGGCACATCAAAATGATGGACCCGGCGCAGCAGGGCGTTCACTCTCGCAACAACCTCCAGCGGATTGAAGGGCTTGGCGATATAGTCGTCGGCACCAAGCTCAAGCCCCAGAATTTTGTCATGATCCTGGCTTTTGGCCGACAGGAACAGTACGGGGAAGTGGTGCGATCCGCGGATGCTCTTCAGCAGCTGGAGCCCGTCCATCCCCGGCATCATAATATCGAGTATCGCCAGATCGACCGGCTGCTCCCTGATTTTTTGCTGGGCCTCCACACCGGAGGAAGCGCTCAGAATATGGTAGTCTTTTTCAAGATAAAGCTGCAGTAATTCAACAATTTCAGGCTCGTCATCAGCAATCAGTATCGTATATATAATCCATCACCCCTGGCCAGTATAGCGGTCTAATCTTTATCTATTCTAAACCCAATCTAAGGTTTGGATAAAGTTTTGGCCGACGGCTATCCGCCGAGCACCTCTTTTCTCAGGTTCAGCAGCCACTCTGCCGATTGCTTCATGTACGCCAGCTGATCCTGCGCGCCGAAATGCTCGATGACAAAGGTGTCATCATAACCGCTTTTGAGCAAGTAAGTAACCAGCTCCTTCATCGGGATACAGCCGCCTCCCGCAGGTACCGCATACATGGCCCGGCCGTCCACGGTCAGCTTGGGCTCCTCACCCGGGTGAACCTCAAACGTCCGGTCCTTGCAGTGGACATAGCCGATATAAGGCTTGCACCGGCTGTATGCTTCCAGCACATCTTCTCCGCTGTACAGAAAATTCCCGGTATCAAAGAAGCAGGACAGCTCCGGTATTTCCTCTACAAAAGACAGCAGCTGCGCTGTTGTGGCAAACGGTGCCCTGGAATCATCGAAATCCTCCATTCCAACGGTAATGCCAAGCGGCCTGGCAGCTGCGCACATGGCGGCTACGCTATCCTTCATTGACTGCACACATTGCTGATATTCTCTGGAAGCCGGGTCCGTTTCATGCGACTCCAGAAAGCCCGGAATAACCAGCACACGCGAAGCCCCGGCCCTTCTGGCCATAGACAGAAAGGAGGTGATCTGCTCCTTCACTTCACTGCTGGTGATGTGGCCAAAGTCAAAAAAGCCGTACATGCAGCTTACCGTCAGTCCGGTCTTCGTAATCAGGCTCAGGATAGAGTCTTCCTCTGCCTTAAAGCGGTCTGCGTCCAGCTCGAGTGCGTCAATTCCGAAGCTTTTGACGAGTGTACAGATTTCCTCCAGGCTCATGCTGCTCTGGCCGGCTGCTTCACGGATATGCTCATAGAATACAGATAGCTTCATCGCTGTTTCTCCTTGTAAAAATGGAATGTTTTATGCGGATAAATCGCTTTCAAAATTTGGGTAAGCAGGCACTTCGCCGATCTTCTTAAATCTATGCTCCTGCCAAAGCATTGTCAACAAGCCGGGTGGACAGCCTTGGCCGGATTGCTGTCATATTGTCGCCGGAAAGGATATAGAATGCAAAGGGGGTGGAAATAAAGCGGTTTCGTTACCGCAGCTCCCGCTGTCGCAATGATTTCAAAGGCACGTTACGCGCGGCGTGTATTGAAATAAGCAGCTATCCGAAAACTTTAGGAGGAATATGATGCGTAGAAGGAAATGGGCAGCGCTGTTTATGACTTTTGCACTTCTGATTACGTTATTTCCGGCAGGAAAAGCGGCCGATGCCGCAGCAAGCTGGAACCTGGTGTGGAGCGATGAGTTCAACGGAACGTCGCTGAATACGGCGGACTGGACTGCCGAAATCGGTACCGGCAGCAGCGGCTGGGGGAATAACGAGCTCCAGTATTATACGAACCGTTCGCAGAACCTGCAGGTGACGGGCGGGAATCTGGTTATTACGGCCCAGAAGGAATCGTACAACGGCAGCAGCTACACTTCGGCCCGGATCAAGACGCAGGGCAAAAAGAGCTTCACCTACGGAAAAATCGAAGCCCGGATGAAGCTGCCTTCAGGCCAGGGCATCTGGCCGGCCTTCTGGATGCTCGGCTCCAATATAGATACAATTGGCTGGCCGAAAAGCGGTGAGATCGACATTATGGAACGGGTGAATAACAACGCTTATGTTAACGGTACCGTTCATTGGGATGCCAACGGCCATGCCGAGTACGGCAAGGTGTCGGGCAATCTCGATTTCTCCCAGTATCATGTGTACAGTGTCGAGTGGGATGCCAAATACATCAGATGGTACGTGGACGGCAGCCTGTTCAATGAGTTTTATATTGAAAATAACACCGGCAACACAGAGGAATTCCAGAAACCGTTCTTCCTGCTGCTGAACCTAGCGGTGGGCGGCAACTGGCCGGGCAGCCCTAATGCCTCAACTGCATTCCCGGCGCAGATGCTGGTGGATTATGTACGGGTCTATCAGGCGGCTTCATCGGCCAGCATTGTCAGCGGGGGCGTGTACACTTTTGCCTCCAAGGCAAGCGGTAAGGTCATGGATGTGGTGGACGTGTCCACGGCAGCCGGCGCCAAAATCCATCAATGGACCAATTATACTGCTGCCAACCAGCAGTTCCGGGTAGACAGTACGGGTGACGGATACTACAAGCTTACAGCTGTACACAGCGGAAAAGTGCTCGATGTTCCGAACTCCTCCACAGCTACGGGCGTTCAGCTGCAGCAGTGGAACGATAACGGGACGGATGCGCAAAGATGGCGGATTGTCGATGCTGGCGGAGGCTACTACAAGCTGATTTCCAAGGTGAGCGGCCTGGCGGTGGATGTATCCGGCTCCTCAACAGCCGACGGTGCGGCTGTGCAGCAGTGGACCGATAACGGAACGGATGCGCAGAAATGGGCATTGACCAAGGTGAACTGAGGCAGTTTAGGGAAAAGGGTACTGCTTGGCTGAAAAGTTTCGCTCGATTTAGCGGCAGCAGGCCTGTTTACGAAAAAACACACCGGGCGGTGTGTTTTTTCGCTGTTTATACGGCAGTCTTGTTAAGCCGATATTTTCGTCTTTTCTTTGCGCGGCCAGAGGAAATATGAGCCCGCGATCAGCAGATCAATGCCGACAACGATTGTCCAGAGGCTGAGAATACTCTGCAAGGCTTCTGTTCGGGACGGGTCATCAATCCAGACAATCAGACCGTAGAGGAGCCCGGCTCCCAGCAGAAAAGCTAACAGATGCAGCAGCCAGCTTTTGAAGTAATGGAGCGCATGGTCACGGCCGGTGCGTTTGAGCGGGGGCGGGCCTTGCCTGGTGACATAGTAACGGAAGCGTTCGTCTGCCCAGCGGATCATGCTTTTGCCAAAAACAACAGAAACGGAAATATAGACAGCCGCGAGCGCATGGGCAACGGTAGCTGTTGCACCGTTAGACAGGTCAACTCCTGCAATAACCAGCAGAACAAGATCCAGCAGCGGAGTCAGAGCAAGAAAGAAGAGGCCCAGCCTCTTGCGTTTGAAGAGGTAACGTACGCTCAGACCGGTAATAATGACAACCCAGAACAGGATTTCACAGGCAACAATGGCCCATGCTACAACATTCATATCGCACCTCACATACGCAAATAGATTATGGGAATAAATGTAGAACAGATTTAATTAAGGAGATTATAACAGCAGGTTTTAAATAATACAACTGTATTATTTAAATTGCAGCGGAAGTTTGCTGTATGCTACAATACGGACATGCCCAAATTAGTCGATCATTCAGAGCGGAAATCACATATTGCCGAAGCTACCTGGCGTGTCATCCTGAAAGAGGGCATGAAGGGGGCTACGGTACGCAAAATCGCGCAGGAGGCCGGCGTTTCGCTTGGGGCCCTGCGTCATTATTTCACTACACAGCATGAGCTGCTTGCTTTTGCCATGAAGCTTGTCAGCGACCGGGCCAATGCCCGGATCAGAGATGTTATGGCACTCGGCTTGCCGCCAAAAGAGCTGGTAACCAGGGTGCTTATGGAGCTGCTTCCTTTAGATGAAAATTCAATGGCGGAAATGGAGGTCTGGTTCGCGTTTGTGTTTCACCATAAATATGCGGGGGAGGATTATGGCGGGCTGAACGATGGCATCTACCCGGGGATCGTCAATCTGCTCGGCCATCTGAAGAAGGAAGGATTACTGCGGGAGGAGCTGGATATGGACATCGAAGCAGAGCGATTGTACGCGCTGCTTGACGGCTTGGCTCTGCACGCGCTGCTGGAGCCCAAGCGCCTCGACAGAGAGCGGATCCTTCGCGTGCTGCACAGCCACATGGATTCGATCTGCAGGGAGTAGGGCAGCCGGTGCGGCGGGAGAGAACGGCAGGAAAGGGAATAATTCCTTTGATAGAGGCGGGAACGAGCGGGAGAGAGAAATCAAAGGGAAAAATCCCCTTGATTGTGGTGGAAATCAGCGGGAGAGAGGAATCAAAGGGAAAAATCCCTTTGATCCGGCTGGAACAAGCGAGAGGAAGGAAACAGTTACTTAACTACCCCGCCCCATATTACTACGTATAAAGCACGCACCACGCACACACCACGCGCCACGCAACACACACCACGCGCCACGCACCACACACCACAAGCCACACGCCACACACCACACACCACGCACCACGCACCACACCACACACCACGCGCCACACACCATACACCACATACCTATCCGGCTCCGTATCCCCTCCTCAATATCCCATCCCTCAATATCCCGCTTTCATCTGCACATCCATCGTCGTCAGCAATACCCAAACCCAAGGATCGTAAAGCACTTGTCCTGGTCGCCGCCGGACATGGTGATTTCCACCGTATGCTCGCCGCTGGTCTCCTGCTGGTAGACAATGACTGCATTGCAGTGGGTCCAGTTGTTCTCATGCGGGTCGGCGGTGAGCACTTGCTTGCCGTCCAAGCGGATTTCGGCTTTGCCGAAGCTTGCGCTGCCGGAATCCTTGAATACCAGAATGAGGATTTTACTCGTTATTGTCAGCCTGAAAGGCTCAGCTCCGCCTCCCTCCGGACGCATCCAGTTATAGGGGAACTCCGGCGTCCCGTGCGGATTGTCATCCAGCTCTACCATCTGCAGGTCCGTATCAGACGCTGTGAAGCTGCCCGGTTCGATCTGTACGCTGCTTAAGGTATATGAGCGGTCCAGAAGGCGTATCCCTGTAAAGTCATTCCCGATGGCCGGCGGCACTGTAAGGTCAATATCTTCAGCATCTGCCAGCGCCTCAGCAGCCTGTGTGAACAGATGGATCAGGCAATCCGCCATGACCCGGTGCCCGTCGCCGGTTGGATGATAGATATCGTAGAAAAACTGTCTTTTAGAGATCGTATTTCCACCGGCCTTGGTCAGCTTGAACTGTTCTGTTACCGCATCCTTGATGCTTACCATCGGGAGGTTGTAGCGGAGTCCGACAGGGGAGAGCCGCTCCTGAAGGTTCCAGTCATTCACAAAAACGCTGAACAGCAGCACGACCGCAGGCTGGTTATCGGCAGACAATATCTTCAGACACAGGCTTTCATAGCAGTTGCCCCTGGTTTCATCCCCCGCGTCGTTGACGGCAAATTCGACAATAACGATATCCGGCCGGACAGCGCCATCTCTGAGCACATCGCGATCATAGCGGATAATTCCAAGCTCGGACGGAGTGCCGCCAACCCCGGCTTTGATAAAATGAACATTCCCGCCTCCGTCTTTACCGTACAGCGCTTTAAATCCTAAATAGGACTGATAGGCATAACACTCACTATGGATCGGTTTGGCTCCCGCACCCTGGGTAATGGAGCCTCCGATATAGGCAATCGTAACATCCTCTCCGCGGGAGGCTTTGTCTATGGCAGCCTTCAGACGCACGTTATTTCCCTGGTGCATCAGGGAGCGCGCAATCATCTCCCGGTAAGGTTCCGAACCGAAGGCTACCGGCGTTTCCGGGGTCAGCTCAGGTGCGGTATACCCGTCATTCAGATAAAAAATAATACTCGCCACCGCCAGCCTGCCCGCCTCGTCAAACTCAAAAGCGAATTTGCCCGGGACGTCATCGTCTGCCGACCATTCGATCTGATCCAGCTGCAAAATAAGCTCAGTCCCGTCCGCCGGACAGGGGACCTGAAGGCAGGTGCCGGATGTAAATTTGTCTGTTTTTCCCCAGTTCTGCAGCAGAAAGGAGACACCGCTCCGGCTATCCTCCGCTTTTACAGATATTCCGATGCTATGGACGAGCTTGCGGAATCCCGCACAGGTTCCAAGCAGGGACAGTATGTCCTCGTCCTCAACCCCGCCGATATATTTGGCCTTATCAATCAGATAGCTGCCCTCCAGATAAACCTCCTGTGAAGGCTTGCCCGAAGGGCGCGCGGTTGCTTCAATTTGCGTTTCAAACAGCACAAAAAATCCGTTTCTGCGCTCTGCAGGATCTTTAGGAGCTCTGGGGCCGTTGCCGGTGGTGCAGCTGTCGGTTGAGCTTATTGAATCTGACATGTAATGATCATCCTCACGGCTGATATTTTGAAGGCGCTACAATTATGTTCGGTATAAGGGGGCACGTGCGCCATACAATGCCTGCATTTTATCAGAATTCGGCCTTTCCCGAAATGCATTCCCGCTCCATTAGAGCTCTTTTATGACAAATCATATCGGTTAATTACAAGAAGTATCTGGTTTACACATGGCTGCTGTAACCGCTTAACTTATATAATGTGCCTGAATAGCCTAAAAAGCCGACACGGAAGGAAGAGGAATCAATGATCGTTGTGGAGCGGGGAACAGCGGCAGGAATATATCTGGACGCAGCAGAATACGATGGAGGCTTGCGCCGGGTCGCGGAATCCTTTGCCGCAGATATAGAACTGGTAACCGGAACAAGGCCGGATATAGTCACTGAACCCGGAGAGCTGGGCAGCACTGCTATCGTTATTGGAACCGCCGGCAGAAGCCGGCTGATCGATGAATGGATTGCCGCGGGAAAGTTGGATGTATCCGCCATTCAAGGTAAACGGGAATGCTACAGAATTCAGCGGATTGAGCATCCGTGTGACGGAGTGCAGCAGGCACTGGTTATCGCAGGCAGCGACAAACGGGGGACTATTTACGGGACCTACGCTGTCTCTGAAATGATGGGAGTGAGCCCGTGGGTTTATTTTGCCGATGTCATGCCTGAGCGAAGAACACTGCTGGACCTGCCGGATCGTAAGCTGGATGTCAGCTCCAAAGAGCCTTCAGTCAAATACCGGGGATTTTTTCTGAATGATGACTGGCCTTCGCTCGGTTCCTGGGTAACCGGGGCGTTCGGGGATTTCAACGAAGCTTTCTATGAAAAAATCTTTGAGCTGCTTCTCAGGCTGAAGGGCAATTATCTGTGGCCGGCGATGTGGAGCGCTGAGTTCAGTGTGAACGGGAAGAGTCATCCGCTTGCGAATGCTGAGCTTGCCAAGGAGTACGGCATCATCATGGGTACCTCGCATCACGAGCCGCTGTTCCGGGCCGGAAGTGAATGGCAGAGAGTGTATAAGGATTACGGAACAAGCAATCTGTGGGATTTTGCCCGGAACCGGGAGGCGATCACCGCCTTTTGGGAGGACGGCATCAGGAGGAATAAAGATTTTCCGAACCTGATTACGCTGGGCATGCGGGGCGAAAGTGATTCGGCGCTGGAAGGCAGCGACCAGGAAAACATTGAACTGCTGAAGGAGATCATCCTCACGCAAAAAGAACTGCTTAAGCGGTACGGGCTTGAGCAGGCACCGCAGGTTCTGGCCGTCTATAAAGAGGTGGAGAAGTACTGGTACGGCACGGCTGAAGCGGAGGGGCTGAAGGACTGGGAGGTTCTGAATGATGTGACCATTCTGCTGTCAGATGATAATTTCGGCAACCTCCGCAAAATCCCGGCGGGTCAGGAGCAGCACCGCAGCGCCGGCTGGGGGATGTACTATCATCTGGATTATCACGGCGGTCCGCATTCCTACGAATGGGTGAATACGACTCCTCTGGAGAAGGTCTGGGAGCAGATGAGTATGGCTTATGATTACGGCATCCGGGATGTGTGGATTGTGAATGTCGGGGATTTGAAGCCGATGGAGCTGCCCGTATCTTACTTTCTTGATTTGGCTTATGATTTCGAAGCCTGGGGAACGGCCGCGATGAACAGGACAAAAGAATATACGGAGCGTTGGGTGCGGCAGCAGTTCGGCCATGCTGCAGATGAAGCGGCTGTGTGCGGAATTGCCGGGATACTGGCGGATTACACAAGGATGAACGGGCGGCGCAAGCCGGAAATTATCCGGCCGGATACCTTCAGCTTCGAGCATTATAATGAGGCACGGCGGGTGCTGGAGCAGGCTGGCAAGCTTGTGGAAGCAACAGAGAGGTATAACCGGCTTATCCCCGAACGGCTGCAGGATGCTTATTTTCAGCTCGTCTATTTTCCCGCTGCGGCTTCGGCTAACGTTCTGCAAATGCAAGTGTATGCAGGGCTTAGCCGGCTCTATGCAGAGCGGGGGAGCGTTATTGCAAATACGTATGCAGGCCTGACAGCGGAAGCCATCGAACGGGACAAACAGCTGGAGCAGACGTATAACAACGGAATATCCGGCGGAAAATGGCGTGGCATGATGAGCTCGGCACATGTCGGCTATGTCAACTGGGATGCGGCAGGATGGAGTTATCCGCAGGCGGCAGCAGTGGTACCGGTAAAAGGACCGCTTATGATCGTCGATGTGCAGGGCACGGGGCAGGGGTATACTTCAGGAACAGCGGCTCTGCCGGTTTTTACGAATCTACAGAGGGAGGCTTATACCGTTACGGTCAGCAATGGCGGGGACACGGGCTTTGCCTATGAAGCGGCAGTCAGTGCGGACTGGATCAGGCTGGACCTTCCCTGCGGCTGGATCGAGACGGGAGAGACAATCACCGTATCCGTTGACTGGGATAAGGTGCAGGGGGCATGCAGCGGCGAAATTGTTATCAGCGGAGCCGAAGGCGCGGTTACGGTCCGTGCAGAGATAGACTGGATTGATCTGAGCGGGGTGCCGCGGGGGACCTTTGTTGAAACGCATCATGTTATATCCATTGAGGCGGAGCATACCGTTAATCGCATTTCGGCAGACGGGGTGGAATGGAAGAAGATCAGCAGCTATGGAAAGACTTTATCCTCAGTCAAAATGTACCCGGAAACTGTAGCCTTCAGTGAACCGGCGCAATCGCCTTACCTGGAGTACCGGGTATTCGTCCGGCGGGACGGCGAATACAGCCTGACGGCCTACGTTGCACCGACGAATCACCTCTCGCCGGTCAGCGGCTTGAAGTATGCAGCAGGCTTTGAAGGTCACAATCCTGTCATCGCCGATGCTCTGCCTCCGGGCTTTGAAGGCGGCAATCATAATAATGGGCCCTGGTGCCGGGCGGTAATGAATAACATCCATGTTACCGTCACCACCCACACCTTATCAAAAGGTGTCCATACACTGCGTTTCTATGGGCTGGATGCCGGGCTGGTGCTGCAGAAGCTCGTGCTGTCCGCCGGCCCGCTGCCGTATTCTTATCTTGGGCCGGAGGAAAGCTACATCACTTCAGCAGAGCTGACGGAGGATAGCCTTTGATCTGTTTGAATACATTGCTGAAGTATGCGGCATCCCGGTAGCCGCAGTGGGCGGCGACTTCGGAGACATTGAAGCCGCCGGCAGACAGCAGCATTTCGGCATTATTGGCCCTAACCCGGTTGATGTATTCCTTCAAGGCCACACCGGTGTTCTGCTTGAACAGCTTGCCCATATATTCAGGGTTCAGCCCGGCCGGTGCGGCAAGCTCGCCGATCGTGATTTCTTCCGCATAGTGATCCATAATAAAGGCGGTTGCCTTCTGAATCCGGGGATCCATAAACGGGGTCTGCTGATGGTGTGCAATAACCAGCAGACGGTAGATGATCTGCTGAAAAACAGCTCTCGCTTTCATCCGGTAGAGAGGGTGCTTCCCCATCCATACATGGGAGAAATCGCGTATGTCATCCATAATTTCTTTCGTTCTCCAGTTGCGGGTCACCGTCTCAAAAGGAAGCTGCACCTCATTGTGCCCGCCCAGCCAGAAGAAGTTGAACGCGAAGGAATGCATCGGCGCATCTTTGAAGGTATGGGCCTCACGGATGCTGCCCGCAGGCGCATACAGCAGATCACCGGCCTCTACCGTGTACTGGACTCCGTTGATATAATAGTTGGCCTTGCCTTCAACGATAAAAGTGAGATCATGAAAGTCGATGGTACTCCGGCCGATTCCCCAGCCTTCAAAGCACTTCCGGTCGACAAAGAGAAAAACATCCGGCACCAGCTGCTCGTACTGATTGATATCCATGCTTGACTAGCCTCCTCCGGTTCAATCATAGCGCCTCATGAACCCCGGGACAAGCGTTTCCCTGAACGGGGTAGAGGTCCAGGCGATCTGCAATGTTCAGGAAGTGCAGGGCACAGACCAACTTGAGACGGATCGGGTTATTCTTGAGCTGGAAAAGAAGACGGAGGAGCGGTTTATCGAGCGGATGAAGGATGCTGTGTCTCAGATCAATAAGCGGGCCTTGCTGCAGGTGAAACTCCCGAGTCCGCTTCTGCTCGTTATAATGATTTACAAGCCGTTCAACACTATCGTCGGGTCATGGTTTCAATGACTTTTCAATGATTAACAGGGACAGCAGCGGATTTCCTAAGCAAATGGGGCATCGGACAGCTGGATGCACTGGGTCGGACAGCTGTCTATTGCGTCCTGCAGCTCCTCCTGCAGCTCCTCGGCGATAGCGGTAACACCTCGGTTGTTGTCTCCTGCAAAAATGACCGAAGCAATTCCGCTGTCATCCAGATCAAAGATATCCGGAGCCGCCGAATTACAGGCACCGCAGGCAATGCATTCCTCCTGATTAACACTGGCGAATGTGAACATTTTCTCAAGCCTCCTTATGACTTGTAAAGACAAATGAATGTTTTGTCTAGTGGGATATATATGTAATAAAGCGCTTTATATGCCTGGATATGCCGGAAACCTGCTGTTATAGCGTTTCTTTTGTGACGTCTTTGTTGACGGATCGTATGCATTGCTATACAGTTGCCTCAGCAGTAATTAATAAATTGCCGGGGTGACAATGTCAGATGACAGGCAGCAATAGTTTACGTTATGTGCTTAGACAGATGGAGGAGCAGGATGCCAGGGAGATTAGCGGATGGAAATATGAGCCGCCTTACGACCTGTACGATATAGGGGATGATCGGGCGGGTCTTCTGGAGCTGCAGGATGGCAGCTATTATGCTGTTACTTTACCGGGGAACCAGCTGGCCGGTTTTTTCTGTTACGGGGGCAATGCACGTGTTCGGGGAGGGGCAGAACAAGGTTTGTACTCTGGGGATAATGTATTGGATATCGGCCTCGGCATGAAGCCGGAATATACCGGTGCCGGACAAGGAATGGATTTTCTGCGAGCCGGCATTACTTTTGCGGAGCAGCAATATGCACCCGCGAAGCTAAGGCTCACGGTAGCTGCCTTTAATCTGAGGGCGGCTGCACTGTACCGGAAAGCCGGATTCGGGCTGACCGGGAGCTTTGAAAGAACCGGCGGAAATAACAGTATGGAATTCCTGGTCATGGAACGGCCTCTATTATGAAGGGCAGCCCCCAATGGGCTGCTTTTTTGGTGTAGGCGTGCCCAGAGGCACGCATTATCTAGTTGGTGCAAGTCCAACCAAGAGAGGGGCCAAGCCACTCTTGTAGCTAGGATGCTTGCGCATGGCGAAATCTGTGTGTAAAAGCGCATCGACAAAAGTACCGGTCAGAGACCGGGCGAGCAACAACCCAGGCCGCAACATCAAGTGAATCCTGCCGCGTCGTCAAAAAGGCCCTGCAAAGGGGAAAAGAGGGAGCCGAGTCTCGCTAAACTGGACGAAGGCCATGGAAGCTGTAAAGAACTTGGTACAACAGCGAAGAACCCTCCGGCGTAGAGGGAACGGCATGGTTTGAAAGATAATGCAGTGA
>NZ_FNDX01000022.1 GCF_900099765.1 Paenibacillus typhae
ACTTGAATCACTTCAAGGAAATAACCATCCGAAAACTATCGAAAAGAGCGATTCGCTCATTTTGAAACATCTGACGAGAATTTACATTCTCAAGATGAATTTCTAAAGCGTACAAGACGCTGTGAAAATCATCAGTTTTGGAATCACCGAAGTGAATTCCGATACTCACTCGTTGTTCAGTTTTCAAAGATCAAGCTCGTTGTCGCTTTCGATGTTCTCGTCAGCAGCAACTCTTATACTATATCACATCCGGTCGTTCGTTGCAAGCTCTTTTTTAATTTCTTTTTTCGAGCTTGGCGTCGATGCTTTTCAGCATTTCTTGGCCGGAATAAGAATATACCATGTACAGAAATAGATTGCAAGCATTATTTTGAAATATAAAAACAAAAGCTGTACTCATATCCGTTCTCCCCTAAAACAGGATTCGGCCATAAGACAGCTCTACTCAGTTATATGCATAGGGACATAGCGTTAAGCAATAATCTCCTTAATATGCAGATCGCGTTCTACCATGAGATTAACAATCTTGCCATCTACCTGTACCATAGGGCGTGTAGGATTGCTTCGGTCCGTAAAGATGATCTCTCCATGGCGTCCGTCACTCAGCTTGATTCTGGTTCCGTTATAGAGATCTGTTGTTTTCTGAATGAAGGTCTGAACAATAACCGGATCCAGCTTGCCAAAGCTCTCAGCCAGAATCTGTTCAAGTACCAGATAAGGCGACTGTGCCTTTCTATAAGCCTTTCTCAGCGTCATTGCGTGGAAGATATCTGCTACAGCCACAATTTTGGCGTAGAAATGAATCTGGGTGCCTTCCAGACGCAGCGGATAACCTGAACCGTCTATTTTTTCATGATGCTGAAGTGCTGCAAGCCTGACACCTTCATTGATTGCCGTAACATTACGCAGCAGCTGGTAGCCATAGGTTGTATGTCTGCGCACTTCTTCAAGTTCAGCTCCTGTCAGCGGCGACGGCTTCTGGAGCAATGAGGCATCAACCTTTGCATTTCCTATATCATGCAGCAAGCCGGCAAAAGCAGCCTGCATCCAATCCTTTTGCGGATAGCCGCACCACTGGGCAATTTTATATGAGGTTAAGGCGGACAGTACAGCGTTATGATAATTATAATCCTCTTCATGAATGACACGCGGGGAAAACTTTAAAACATGATAATCCTTGAGCTCATTGATCAGTGCTTCCAATTGACTGCGTATCTCCAGGATCGGCAGCGGGGCAGCAGCCACAGAACGGTAAATCTGCTTAACCAGGGCCAGCATTTTGTCGTATTCGTCATGCAGCGTAGAATTGTTCTTGGCCAGCAGTGACTCATCCACCGTTGCTCCTGCTTTAACAGGTGTAGCTTTGGCTGCCGTTTTGGACGGCTCCGGAGCTTTATTCTCACTCTGTGTACCCTCTATTTCCACGTATTGTACGAGAAATGCCTGCAGAATCTCGATATCCCGCGGCAGGATTACTTTTCCCTTAGTAAAAAGCAGCCCTCCCAATGGAGTGTTGACATCTTTAATAATTTTCGAACCCGGTTTTACTTCTGCCACGGATATACTTGGCATACACTCAGCCCCTCTGTTTCTGTAAAACTTACCTACTGCTTAATCCTTTAATTATATTATGGATATCTGGAAGCGACTAGATAGGGTGCAGCCAATTCCGTAAAATAATTAAAAAAGCACAGGTTTCTATAATCAGAAACCCGTGCTCCTTTAATGCGTTCTATTCCAGACTATCCTCTTCACCCTCAGCGTCTTCTGAAGGCTCTGATTCAGTCACTCCCTCTGTATCCACTGCCAGTGTGTCTTGTCCTTCTTCCCCGTCCTCATGACCAGGAAGCTCGTCTTCTTCTTTATCCGCTCTGCACAGCGTAGCTACAGCATCATCCTCACGGATGTTAATCAGCTTAACGCCCTGCGCATAACGGCCCATTGTCGATATTCCATCCATGCTGGTACGGATCAGTGTTCCGCTGGTTGTGATAATCATCAGGTCCTCATCACTCTTAACAACCTTCAGACCGACCACCAGACCGTTCTTGTCAGTAAGATTAATCGTCTTGATCCCCTTACCTCCGCGGGTCTGCGAACGGTAATCGCCGGCAGGCGTCCGTTTCCCGTAGCCTTTGGCCGTTACGATCAGGACTTCAAGATCCTTATCTACGCAGTCCATTCCGATGACATGATCATCTTCATCAAGAGTGATCCCCTTAACGCCGGTTGCACTGCGTCCCATAGAACGGACATCATTCTCAGAGAAGGTAATGGACATGCCGCGCGCCGTACCGATAATCAGATTCTGCTCACCGTCGGTCAGCTTCACCTCAATCAGGGAGTCCTCTTCACGAAGGTTGATTGCAATGAGACCGCCTTTACGGATATTGTTGTAATCCTCAAGCGGTGTCTTCTTCACAATACCTTCGCGGGTAGCAAAGAAAAGATACTTATCGCTGTCTGTCTCCTGCACTTGAATTACAGCGCTGATCTTCTCACCCTGTTCAATTTGAATCAGGTTGATGATCGGTGTTCCACGCGCTGTGCGTCCAAGCTCTGGGATTTCATAGGCTTTGATCCGGTATACCTTACCCTTATCGGTAAAGAACATCAGATAGTTGTGGGAGTTGCTCACGAAGAGATGCTCCACAAAATCCTCATCCTTGGTATCCATTCCGATTACGCCGCGTCCGCCACGCTTCTGGCTGCGGTACGTGCTGACCGGCAGGCGTTTGATGTAGCCGGTGTGTGTAATCGTAATAACGACCTCTTCACGCGGAATCAGATCCTCATCCAGAATACTTTCTTCACCCACCGTAATTTCAGTACGGCGTTCATCAGAATATTTATCCCGGATTTCCTGCAGCTCGTTGCTGATAATCTCCAGAACAAGATGCTCGTTAGCCAGAATTTCCTTGTACTCGGCAATTTTGGCTACCAGCTCGTTATATTCGTTCTCGATCTTCTCCCGTTCCAGTCCGGTCAGGCGCTGCATCCGCATATCGAGGATGGCCTGTGCCTGCTCGACGCTGAGGTTAAATCTTTCCATTAAGCCTTCGCGGGCAATATCCGTTGTGCGTGAACCTCTGATTAGAGCAATAATCTCATCCAGATTATCAAGCGCTATTCGCAGACCTTCCAGAATATGAGCACGTGCCTCAGCCTTCTTCAGATCAAAGATCGTCCGGCGGCGGATAACTTCAATCTGGTGTTGCAGATAGTGATACAGCACATCACGGAGATTGAGAATCTTAGGCTCGTTGTTCACAATCGCCAGCATATTAATGCCGAAGGTCGACTGCATAGCCGTATGCTTATACAGATTGTTAAGGACAACGTTAGGATTAACGTCGCGGCGCATCTCGATAACGACACGCATACCGGTACGGTCTGACTCATCACGCAGATCCGTAATGCCTTCAATCCGCTTCTCGCGGACCAGCTCGGCAATTTTCTCGACCAGTCTGGCTTTGTTAACCTGGTAAGGAAGCTCATGCACAATGATCCGGGCCTTACCGTTATTTTCTTCAATAGTCGCTTTGGCGCGCATCGTAACCGATCCGCGTCCGGTGCGGTAGGCCTGGCGGATACCTTCACGACCCAGGATATACCCGGCCGTCGGGAAGTCAGGACCCTGAATATATTCCATAAGCTCCATAGGGGTAATATCCGGATTCTTGATCATGGCCTGTACGCCGTCAATGACCTCGCCCAGATTATGCGGAGGAATGTTGGTGGCCATACCTACTGCGATCCCTGATACCCCGTTAACGAGCAGATTCGGATAACGGGCAGGCAGAACTACGGGCTCATGCTCTTCACCGTCATAGTTAGGCGCAAAATCAACCGTTTCCTTGTTAAGGTCCCGCAGCATTTCGCCTGCAATTTTGGATAGACGTGCTTCTGTATAACGCATTGCCGCAGCCATGTCGCCATCGATAGAACCGAAGTTCCCGTGCCCGTCTATAAGCATATAACGCATAGAGAAATCCTGAGCCATACGTACCATGGTCTCATATACGGCAGAGTCACCGTGCGGATGATACTTACCGATAACCTCGCCGACGATTCTCGCTGACTTCTTATGAGGTTTATCCGGAGACATTCCGAGTTCTGACATTGCAAACAGAATGCGCCGGTGAACAGGCTTGAGTCCGTCCCGCACATCCGGCAAAGCCCGGCTGACAATGATGCTCATCGCATAATCCATAAAGGATTCGCGCATTTCCTCGCCAATGTCCCGGTCTTTGATTTGCGGGTTATTTTGTTCAGCCATGAGTTGCTGGACCTCCTTCAGTTAAAAACCGCTACCCTTAATTATATTACTTTCACAAAAACAGCACAATTAAACAGGGTAGCCTTATATCTGCTATTATTCATTTCTTTTAGCACCGGCTAGGGTAAATGCCCTTTCCGCCAATGCCTCCAGTACATAGACTATACAGACAAGTGGAACGGGTTTATGACCCTATTTTAAGGCCATACAGGTATAGCCCCATATCCTAATATTATAACATTATTTAGTTAACTTGTCCTGACAATTAAGAGCGCAGTCTGCAATTAAGAAATAGGCTGGGAGGAAAATAATGAGGATTCAACGCGTGTCCAGCAAATGGGCCAAAACCAGAGTCATCCTGCAAAACCGCCAGCTGGCGATCTTTATTCCGGAAACGCGAAGATACAGTCTGGACCATTTGACCGAGCTGCTTGATGTCTACGGCACTGTATATATTAAGCCTGACCGGGGTACTTACGGCATTGGGGTAATGCGGGCTGAACGGCGTATCGTACATTTAAGTCCGGGCGGGCAGACAAAAAACAGGGATTCAGCAGGTGAAGAAGCTGAAGAGCCTGGAACTCAGGAGCAGATTATGTATGTACTGCGCTATGCAAAAGATGCCGAGGTATATAGCTCAGCAGCTGAGCTCCATAATGCCATTCTCCCCAAGCTGAAGGGGCGCCCCTATCTGGTGCAGCAGGGCATCGACCTGCTGAAGTATCATGAACGGCCGTTTGATCTTCGTGTACTTACGCAAAAAACACCTTCAGGCGGCTGGGAAACAACCGGTATGCTAGGAAGAGTGGCCGCCCCTCAGAAGGTGGTCACCAACTATCATAACGGCGGCAGCATTTTTTCAGTTGATGCTTTGTTCAAAGAGCATATGAATCCGGGAGAGACGGCCGGCATGATCCAGCAGCTGAAGTCACTGGGAGTCAGAATCGGGAATCAGCTTGAAACCGCCTATCCGGGACTTAAGGAAATCGGGCTTGATGTCGCACTTGATCAGCATCATGATCCGTGGCTGCTAGAGGTCAATACGCTCCCCGCCATTATGATATTCAAAACATTTCCCGACAAATCGATATACCGCAAAATCCGCCGTTATGCCATAGCTTATGGACGGCTGAAGAAACCCCGGACTACAGCATCTGCCCGCAAAAAGTTTGTTGCCAGAACGTAAAACCGAAGGATAATATCTGAAAAAAGAACCTCCAGCCCGCTATTCAATCCGAATAGAGAAGCCGGAGGTTCTTGTCATAGTAAAAATATTAAACGTCCAGGTTACGGACAGACTGCGCATGCTCCTGGATAAACTCACGGCGCGGTTCTACGTTATCGCCCATCAGCGTATCGAAGATACCGTCAGCCAGTATGGCATCCTCAATGGTCACCTGAAGCATTGTACGGCTCTCAGGATCCATTGTCGTATCCCACAGCTGCTCCGCGTTCATCTCTCCAAGTCCTTTGTAACGCTGAACATTGACCTTCACATTCTCGCCGAAGCCGGCAATAATCTCATCACGTTCCTTCTCGGACTGCGCATAGCGGATTACCTTGTTACGCTCAATCTTGAAGAGCGGCGGCTGGGCAATATAGATAAAGCCTGCTTCGATAATCTTCCGCATGTAACGGTAGAAGAAGGTCAGCAGCAGGGTACGGATATGGGCCCCGTCGACATCGGCATCGGTCATGATGACGATTTTGTGGTAGCGCGCTTTGGATATGTCAAAGTCATCGCTGATCCCTGTGCCCAGTGCCGTAATAATCGCCCGGATCTCGGCATTGGACAAAATACGGTCCAGCCGCGCCTTTTCAACGTTCAGGATCTTACCGCGCAGCGGCAGAATTGCCTGGAAATGACGGTCACGCCCCTGCTTGGCTGAGCCGCCGGCAGAGTCTCCTTCGACGATATAAAGCTCACTGATCGAAGCATCCTTGGAAGAGCAGTCAGCCAGCTTACCTGGAAGGGCGCTAACCTCCAGTGCACTCTTGCGGCGTGTCAGCTCACGCGCTTTGCGGGCTGCTTCACGGGCACGGGAAGCCTGCAGCGACTTCTCCAGTACCCGGCGGGAAACCGCCGGATTCTCTTCCAGGAATTCCTGCAGCTTTTCGCCGAACAGCGATTCCACTACGCCGCGGACTTCACTGTTGCCCAGCTTGGTCTTCGTCTGGCCTTCAAATTGCGGCTCAGGAATTTTGACAGAAATAATAGCCGTCAATCCTTCACGCACGTCATCTCCGGTGAGGTTGCCGCTGCTGTCCTTGATTACGCCGGTCTTGCGGGCATAATCGTTAATGATCCGGGTGAGCGCACTCTTGAAGCCCGATTCATGCGTTCCGCCTTCATGTGTATTAATATTATTGGCAAAAGAGTAAATATTCTCTGTATAAGAATCATTGTATTGCAGAGCTACTTCAACAGCGATCATATCCCGTGAACCTTCCACGTAGATCGGCTCTTCGTGCAGCGCTTCTTTTTTCTCATTCAGGTATTTCACATATTCAACAATACCGCCGTCATATTTGAACGTATTGCTGGTTCCCGTGCGCTCATCCAGCAGCGAGAGCTCAATGCCCTTGTTCAGGAAGGCAAGCTCACGGATACGGGTCAGCAGGGTTGTATATTCATAAACTGTGGTCTCAGTAAAGATCTCCGGGTCCGGAAGAAAGGTTGTGGTTGTCCCGGTTTCATCGGAATCCCCGATAATCTTGATATCATACTGTGGAACGCCGCGTCTGTACTCCTGCCGGTAGGCATGGCCGTCACGCTTGACGGTAACCTCTACCCGCTCGGACAACGCATTTACAACGGAAATCCCTACGCCGTGCAGACCGCCGGATACCTTGTATCCCCCGCCGCCGAATTTACCGCCGGCATGCAGAACGGTCATTACAACCTCTAGCGTGGATTTCTTCAGCTTCACATTCTCGCCGACAGGAATACCCCGCCCGTTATCAATTACGGTAATACTGTTATCTTCATGAATAATCACTTGAATCCGGTCGCAAAAACCTGCCAGCGCCTCATCGATACTATTATCGACAACCTCCCAGACCAAATGATGCAGACCTTTGGCGCTGGTAGAGCCGATATACATGCCGGGACGCTTGCGAACGGCTTCCAGCCCTTCAAGCACCTGAATCTGGCTCTCATCATATGTCGGTTGATTCATTGACATGCCTTCACCTACTTCTTTCAGATTATCTCTTGAAACCTTGAGCGATTTATATTTCAAACAAGATTTTGGCTCTTTTTTTGAGAGTGGAGGAGGATATAGGGGAGTAGTAAACCGTATTTTTAGTGACGACGATAGATTTTGCTTCCTCTTCACCGATCCGTTCCAGTTTCTTGTCCTGGCCGGAATGAAGGATGAACTGCTTCGATACCTTAGATGATTTCTCGATCGATATATCAAATATAGCTATCAGCTCTGAAGATCTTATAACCTTCTCCCCGCCCAAATGAATATACATGCTCTGCCTCCGCTCTTTAATTCTCCACTTTTCCATCATGAACATGGTACAGGCTTGCGCCTTTCAGCTTATCCGTATTCAGCGTCTCCACCCCGGTAGCGGTAATGAAGGTCTGTACCTTGCTCTGGAAGGTCTCTATAAGCTGGGTCTGACGATAGGGATCAAGTTCGGACAAAACATCATCAAGAAGCAGCACAGGATACTCTCCGATCTCCTCATGGATCAGTTCAATTTCCGCCAGCTTGAGCGATAAAGCTGCCGTACGCTGCTGTCCCTGGGAGCCGTAGACCTGAGCTTCTCTTCCGTTGATAAAAAAGGACAGGTCATCCCTATGGGGACCCGTCAGCGTCATGCCGCGCCTAATTTCCTGTTCTCTCGTTTGTGATAACTTTAACATAAATTTGTCCAATAAGACAGCTTCATCTTCCTCTTCGCGCTCTCCAAAGGATGGAACATACTGCAGTTTAAGCTCTTCTCCGCCGTTCGTAATGCCCTTATGAATGCTTTCTGCCCATATCTGCAGCTTCTTTATGAATTGTTTCCTTTTTTTGACGATTTTAACACCATGTTCTACAAGTTGGGCATCCCAAATGTCGAGCAGCTCCTTGGCGGCTGCCTCTTTACCCCATAGCTGCTTCAGCAGGTTGCCCCGCTGGAGCAGCACCTTCTGATACTGCTGTAAGTGAAAAAGGTAGCTGGGCTGCACCTGGCCAATCTCCATATCGAGAAAACGGCGGCGTATACCCGGCGTACCTTTGACAATCTCCAGATCCTCCGGAGCAAACATGACAACATTCAGCGAGCCGACAAATTCACTTAACCGGCGCTGCTCCAGTCCATTTATTTTAGCCTTCTTGCCTCCGGCGGACAAGGTCAGCTCCAGCTTGAGATCCCCGTATTTGCGCTCAACCTCAGCGACAATCTGCGCGGACCCTGCCGGAGCATCGAATGAAATCAGCTCCTTGTCCTTGGAGGTGCGGTGGCTTTTGGTCATAGCCAGTACAAACAGAGCCTCCATGAGGTTGGTTTTGCCCTGGGCATTCCGCCCGAGAATCAGATTGACATCGCCCAGGCTTTCCAGACGCAGCAGCTCATAGTTGCGATAATGCTGCAGACCGATATTTTTAACGAACACGAAGCTAGGCCTCCCCGAAGTACTACTCTTGTATTCCGCCGCCTTCAACCTCGAAAACGCCGTTGTCCTGAACCTCTATTCTATCACCAGGGTATAGCTTTCTTCCACGCCGTTCTTCCACTTCACCGTTAACAAGCACCTGGCCCTCCTGCAGCAGAGCCTTGGCCATTCCCCCTGTGGATACACAATCGGAGAGCTTCAAAAACTGGTCGAGTTTAATATATCCACTGTGGATAAGTATTTTTTTCATGATTTTTATCCTTTCCACCACTTATCCACAGGTCCGTGAACAGCGGCATTTTAGTTAGTTGTGCGGTAAGGCAGGATCACGTACAGGCTGCGGCTTTCGTCAAGCGGACGCAGAATAATCGGGCTCATCATCCCGGTAAAAGCAATCACCAGCTGCTCGCTTTCGACAACCTTCAGCACATCCAGCATATATTTCGAGTTAAAGGAGATTTTGAGCGGCTCGCCTTTGAAATCAATCACTTCCAGCTCTTCCCGGACCTTACCGAGTTCTGAGGAGCTGGAGGAAATTTCAACATCACCGTTATCCAGCGTCTGCATGCGGACAATATTCGTTTTTTCTTCACGGGACAGCAAATAAGCACGGTCGATCGATTCGCTTAACTTTTTTGTATCCAAGGTAAGTTCTGTTTTGTAGGTTGTCGGAATAATTCTAGAAGTATCCGGATAAATGCCGTCCAGGATGCGGGAATAGAACAGGACTTTATCAATTTTGAACAGGACCTGGTTATCGGCCACGACAATATCCACCAGCATATTCTGGTCCGGAATGATTTTACTGAGCTCGTTCAGTGTTTTACCGGCAATGACCACGTTGGAGAATTGGACACTTTCGGTGCCTTCCAGATGTGCAGCCCTCGTAGCCAGGCGGTGGCGGTCCGTCGCTGTAAATTTGAATTCGTTATTGGCCAGATTCCACAGGATACCGGTAAGAATCGGTGTTGTTTCCTGAGTGGAAATGGAAAAAGCGGTCTGCTTGATCATATTTTTGAGCAGATCTCCGGGCAGGGAGATGGTTTCATTCTCCTCGATGTTAGGCAGAACCGGGAATTCCTCCGGATCAAGACCGACAATCTGAATCTCGGTGGAACCCGAAGAGATATAAGTCTGGAAGCCTTCCTTCACTTCCATGTGTATTTCTTTAGAGGGCAGCTTTTTGATAATTTCGACAAAAAACTTCGCTGGAAGCACAACGCTCCCCGGCTGCTCTACCTTAACGATCGTATGGCTGTCGTTTTCTGCGGGAATAAAGGATTGGATGGAGATATCGGTATCGCTTGCAGTTAGTGTAACACCCTGATGGCTAACCTCAAATTTAATACCGGTGAGAATCGGAATGGTTGTTCTGCTGGAAATCGCCTTTGATACATGTCCGATGGATTCATTGAGCTCATTTTTAAGAATGCTTATTTTCATGATTTCACTCCTAGCTGGAAAGTTGGGGTTTGAGCTTTGTTTATGCTCTTTTGCAGCTGCTCTTAGAAGATTAATTATTATAGATCTTTAATAGTATTAGTAGTAGGGGCTCCGTTTATGTGGATAAGTGTCCAAAACAGCATAAAATTAAGCCTACCCACATGTGTATAGATTGTGTATAGGCTCTTGATTCCTCTTAGGAAGGATTTTTAATTTTCTCTGCTAGATTATTTACCACTTTGTACAACTCCTGATCGACCTTTAATGACTGTGTAATCTTCTCATGAGCATGAATGACGGTGGTATGGTCGCGCCCTCCGAAGGCTTCTCCGATCTTGGGCAGCGAGTAATCCGTCAGCTCGCGGGACAGATACATAGCAATTTGCCGCGGAAAAGCGACAGCTTTGGTGCGTTTGCGCGCTTTGAAATCCTCCATGCGCAAATTGTAGTATTCCCCGACCTTTTGCTGAATATCTCCGATGGTGATCATCTTCGGCCGGCTCGACGGGATAATATCCTTCAGTGCTTCAGCTGCCAGATGGGTCGTGACATCCTGATTGGTCAAGGACGAATAGGCGACAACCCGGATCAGCGCGCCTTCCAGCTCTCGGATATTCGTGTCGATCTGGTTGGCGATATACATCATAGCCTCATTGGGAATGTCGAGGTTCTCCGCCTTGGCCTTTTTGCGCAGGATGGCGATCCGCGTCTCCAGATCCGGCGGCTGGATGTCGGTAATCAGTCCCCATTCAAACCTGGAACGCAGCCGTTCTTCCAGCGTCGGTATTTCCTTGGGCGGGCGGTCGCTGGAGATGATAATCTGCTTGCGTTCTTCATGCAGGGCATTAAACGTATGGAAAAATTCTTCTTGAGTAGATTCTTTGCCGGCCAGGAATTGAATGTCATCAATCAGCAGAATATCAACATTGCGGTATTTGTTGCGGAAGCTCTCACCGCGGTTATCACGGATGGAATTGATAAATTCATTCGTGAACTTCTCAGATGAGATGTAAATAACCTTATTGTTGGGGTTATGCTCCAGCACATAGTGCCCGATGGCATGCATTAAGTGGGTCTTTCCGAGACCTACTCCGCCATACAGGAACAGGGGATTGTAGGCTTTGGCAGGCGCTTCGGCTACAGCCAGTGAGGCTGCGTGTGCAAAACGGTTGCCGGAACCGATTACGAACGTGTCGAACGTATATTTCGGATTAAGCAGATGAGTCTGCGCTTCTTCACGCGATACTGCCGGCGAAGGTGCGGCCTGTTGTACTACAGGCTCTGCAGGCTTGTTCTCCTCAATGACAAATTTGACCTCTACCTGTTGTCCTGTAACTTCATAAACTGTAGCTCCTACCAGCTTGGTATAACGACTTTCCAGCCATTCTACGGCAAAAGTTGTAGGCGCCGAGATGATCAGGGCTTGCGGGCTGAACGAAATCGCCTTCGTCGCCTTGAACCATGTATCGAAGCTCGGTTTGCTTAGTTTAGTTTGAATAATCGATAATATTTGCTGCCATAATTCAGAAGTATGGCTGTCCACAGACTGTCACTCCTTTAAATCTTCCAATGTGGCGTCAGCCATGAAGTGGAAATGTCGAAGAAAATGGGTTCGTGCTGAATCTTATCCCCAGTAAGCAATATATAGAGACAAAAAAATATGGATAAACTTGAATTGTTCACAACTTTATCCACAGCTTGTTGATAATATATAGAACAAACAAATCTATTCACATTCAAAAGTAATACCATCATAGCAAAACGTCCCTTGTTTTTCAATGAGCGGAGCCATTTTATCCACAAATTCAATCACTTGTGTATAATTTTTAAGAACAACACTAGATATTGTTGATAATTTGTTTACCGTTCGACAGTTTCTGTCAGCGGTCTATTTTTTTTATACACAGGTTGTACTCAAAATTTTGAGCGTGGATAATTTTTTTAGTCACAGGTGGATAACTGCATAAGCTTGTGGATACTTTTTTTGGCGGCGGGAGCTGTGGATAATCGGTTTTCAAAAAGAGGAAGGAAGCTGCAAGACATAGTTGACTTTTGGGACAATGATATGCTTTAATATATAAAGGTGTTTTCTGTGAGGATATGTCTCCAAAATTAATTGATGATACTTGTAGATACTGTCCCTACTCAAAAGGACGGCTTAGACCGTTTCTGCTAATATGACAGTAATTAAGATCCTGTAAGGGAGGTGCAATACATGAGACCGACGTTCAAACCGAATGTGAGCAAACGCAAGAAGGTACATGGTTTCCGCAAAAGAATGAGCACGAAAAACGGCCGTAAAGTGCTGGCAGCCCGCCGCCTGAAAGGCAGAAAAGTTTTGAGTGCGTAAGTTAGGCCACTTAGGGACCACTGCGGTGGTCCTTTTTTACTATTAAAGAATTCATAAGTTTTTGGGGGATAGATAAGGAAGCTGATAAGCTGTCCCGGAATTTTTGCTTCCTTATATAGGGCAGAAACGGATGCCGGCCGCAAACAGGGGGCCGAGCCGCTTCTGCCGGATGCGAATGGATATTGATGAGGCTCTGCAAAGGCTGTTCGTTACACTTTGCGGGCCTTTTTTAGATGGTTTGGAATTTAAGGGTTTATGTACATGCAAACAGGGGAAGTAACATGCTGGTCCGGAGGACAGCCGTTTATGAGGGCAGCCGGATGACAATACTAAGTAGAAGATCATTTTCCGGAGCTTAGCCGAGTATCCGGTATTTGAATAGGAGATTCCCGTGCACAAAAGTCTACGATTACGAAACCGTGCGGACTTCAGCCGCGTATACCGCCATGGGAAGTCTTTTGCGAATCATCAATTTGTGGTGTACTGGTTCAGCAAAAGAGAAGTGGAACGGTTCCGGCTTGGTGTGTCGGTCAGCAAGAAGGTCGGAAACGCTGTCGTGCGAAACCGCATGAGACGGCTGGTAAAGGAGATTGTCCGCCATCATGAGCCGGAAATTGCCGGCGGGCTGGATATAGTATTCATCGTTAGAAAGGGAGCGCTGGACAAGGATTACGCGGAGCTCGAAAAAAGCGCACTGCATGTACTCCGCAAAGCCAAGCTGCTTAAGGCTTCACGCAAGTAACAGGCCGGGAACAGGCTTGTTTATTTGTCTTCATAATTATGGTATGATTTACGGTGCAGTGGAATGTTTAAGAGAGGGGTTTTGAGGTGTCTCTAATGAAGACTAAACGGGGAAAAATGTTTCTTATCCTCGGGTTAATGGTATTGATGATTGCCGTCCTGTCAGGGTGCGCTCCATCATCAACGGTTACGCACACGACGGAGGATTTGAAGAATGGAGGCTTTTGGCAAAGTAACGTAGTTTATTATTTCGCCATCGCCCTAGATACGTTTGCCAAGTGGTTTAATGGACAATATGGACTGGCCGTACTTGTAATGGTGATCATTGTCCGCACGCTGATCCTGCCGCTTACTATGAAACAGGTAAAAAGCTCGCGTGCAATGCAGGCCATTCAACCGGAGCTCCAGAAAATCCAGAAAAAATATAAAGATCAGCCTGAAAAGGTGCAGCAGGAAACGATGCGCCTGTTCCAGGAGAACAAAGTCAATCCGATGGCCGGCTGTCTGCCGCTGATCGTGCAAATGCCGATTTTTATCGCTCTGTACAACTCGATCTACTATAATCCGGACCTTCGTGAGCATTCGTTCCTGTGGCTCCAGCTCGGCGAACCGGATAAGCTGTTTATCCTGCCGCTGCTGGCTGCGGCTACAACGTTCCTCCAGACCCGGATGATGACCAAGATGAATCCGGTTCAGCAGCAGGGTCCGATGCAGTTCATGATGATGGTATACCCGGTTCTGATTTTCATCATGTCTTACAATTTCCCGGCAGCACTGCCGCTATACTGGGTTTACAGTAACGTGTACACTATCATTCAGAACTACTTCTTATACCGCAACAACGATAAGACCAAATTGGCTGTCGCAGGTGCCGGTACCAGCAAAGAAGTCAATCTTGTGAAGGGCAAGGATTCAAGCGCTCGCAAGGATGTTACTCCCGCTGCAAAAGGCAATAGCGGCAAAGCGAAGGGAGCCAAAAAGTCAAAATGAGCAAAGTCGTCGCAACAGGGAAAACCATTGAAGAAGCTGTAGAACGTGGCCTGAGCCAGCTTGGAGTTCAAAAGGACCGGGTAACGGTCAACGTACTTGAACAGCCGTCAAAAGGATTCCTGGGATTGATCGGTGCGAAAGGGGCCAAGGTAGAGCTTACCTTGATTCCTGAGGCCGCACCGGCATCAGCGGCGAGTGCTCCGTCACTGCCTCAGCAGTCAACACGAGAGAGCAAACAGGAGGCTGGCGGCGGTGTGCCGCGCCACGATTCCGGACAACCCGCAGAGGAAGCTTACCAACAGGCCGTTCAATTCATAGTTGATGTCGCTAAGAGCATGGGGCTTACAGTGGAAGTAGAAATCGTTCATACTAAGGAATCGACCATTCTGCAAATTTCCGGTCCAGATCTGGGACTCCTGATTGGCAGAAGAGGACAGACTCTCGATGCTCTGCAGTATTTGGCTAATATTGTGGCCAACCGTTATTCTGACAGCTTCGTCCGTCTGGTGCTGGATGCAGAGAACTTCCGCGAGCGCCGCAAGAAGACGCTGGAGGAGCTGGCAGACCGCCTTGCCGGCCGGGTGGTTCGGACCCGCAAAGAGGTTGTGCTTGAACCGATGTCACCGCAGGAGCGCAAGATTATTCACTCCAGGCTGCAGGATCATCGCCAGGTCAGCACACTCAGCAAGGGTGAAGAACCGAACCGGCGTGTTGTTATAACATTGAAGTAGAGATTAAATATGCTGCAATGACTCCTTGTCCAATGTAAGGGGTCATTGCTTTTTTTGAAAGATAATCATTTATGTATCTCTTGTTTGTTGCAAGTGACTCCTACTTGAGATATTAAACATTATATTGAGGTGAGAAACAGCATGCTTAGTGACACCATTGCTGCCGTATCGACGGCACTGGGTGAAGGAGGAATTGCGATTGTCCGCGTGAGCGGGCCGGAGGCGATATCGCAGGTTGCCCTTTTATTCCGCGGCGGTACTCCGCTTACAGAGGTTCCATCCCATACCGTCCATTACGGGCATATCATTAATCCTGTGAGCGGGGAGCGGATGGAAGAGGTACTGGTTACAGTTATGAAGGGACCACGTTCTTTTACCACAGAGGATGTAGTTGAGATCAGTGCCCATGGCGGCGTTATTTCAGTAAGGAGAGTAATGGATCTACTGCTGCAGCAGGATATCCGTCTGGCTGAGCCCGGTGAATTCACCAAGCGTGCATTTTTGGGCGGGCGGATTGACCTTTCCCAGGCTGAAGCGGTAATCGACCTGATCCGTTCAAAGTCAGACCGGGCATTCTCCGTTGCCCTGAAGCAGGTCAGCGGTTCTTTGTCTGAGCGCATTAAGACATTGCGCCATACACTGATTGAAACGCTGGCTCATATAGAAGTAAATATTGATTACCCTGAGCATGATGTGGAAGCACTGACTGCAGAATTCATTAAAGAGAAAAGCAGTGAGGTTATGGCAGGTATTGATAAGCTGCTGAAAACTGCCAATGAAGGTAAGATTCTGCGTGAAGGCATCACGACAGCCATTGTCGGCCGCCCCAATGTCGGCAAATCTTCCTTGCTCAATGCGCTTGCCCGTGACAATAAAGCGATTGTAACCGATATTCCGGGGACAACGCGTGATGTAATAGAAGAGTATGTTACAATCAACAACATCCCGCTGAAGCTGCTGGATACTGCGGGCATCCGTGAAACAATGGATGTGGTTGAACGGATCGGAGTGGAACGTTCCAAAGCTGCATTCAGCGATGCCGATCTGATTCTGCTTGTTCTTAATGCAAATGAAGAGCTGCACGAGGACGAACTGGCACTTATGGAACAAATCCACGGTAGACAAGCTTTGGTCATCATGAATAAAATGGACTTACCGCCTCGGCTGGACAAAGCCAAGCTGCTCACCTTTTTTGAGGAGTCCAGTATTGTGCCGATGTCTGTCCTTGAGGAGGAAGGACTGGATAAGCTGGAGGAAGCTATCTCAGAGCTGTTCTTCGGAGGCAAGCTGGAATCAGGCGATCTCACCTATGTAAGTAATGTGCGGCATATCGCTCTGCTCAAAAAAGCGCATAAGTCTCTGCAGGATGCTTATGAGGCTGCAGATATGCTGGTTCCGATAGATATGATCCAGATTGACGTGCGGCTGGCCTGGGAACAGCTTGGGGAGATTATCGGGGATACCGCTGCCGATTCACTGCTTGATCAGATTTTCTCGCAATTTTGCCTGGGGAAATAGACCGTTCATATATATTATTACTGCTCATATAAGCAGTCGGGAGGAATAGAAATGAGTTATGAAGGAGGCAGCTATGACGTAGTGGTCATAGGCGCCGGCCATGCCGGCTGCGAGGCTGCTCTGGCTGCAGCCCGGATGGGCTGCAATACGCTGATGATTACCATTAACCTGGATATGGTGGCTTTTATGCCATGTAATCCTTCGATCGGCGGTCCGGCCAAAGGGCATGTCGTCCGCGAAATCGATGCGCTGGGCGGCGAGATGGGCCGCAACATTGATAAGACCTTTATCCAGCTGCGCATGCTTAACACAGGCAAAGGACCGGCAGTTCATGCACTGCGTGCCCAGGCGGATAAATTCCTTTATCAGCATGCCATGAAAGAAACGATGGAGAAGACGCCGAATCTGACGCTTCGCCAGGGGATGGTTGAGGAACTGATTGTGGAGGATGGAAAATGTGCCGGTGTCATTACCAAGACCGGTACAGTGTACCGCAGCAAGACCGTTATTTTGACGACTGGAACGTATCTGCGCGGTAAAGTCATTATTGGCGAACTGACCTATGAGAGCGGACCGAACAATCAGCAGCCTTCTGTACGCCTGTCCGAGAACCTGCGTGAGCTCGGCTTTGAGCTGGTCCGCTTCAAGACAGGTACACCGCCGCGTGTCCATAAGGATACGATTGATTTCTCGAAGACAGAAATTCAGCCCGGAGATGATAAACCGAAATTCTTCTCTTTTGAAACCAAATCTTCGGATAACGAACAGCTGCCATGCTGGCTGACTTATACCCAGCCTGTAACGCACCAGATTATTAATGACAACCTGCACCGTGCCCCGATGTTCACCGGTATTATTGAAGGAACAGGCCCGCGTTATTGTCCGTCTATTGAAGACAAGGTTGTGCGCTTTAGCGATAAGTCGCAACACCAGATTTTTCTTGAACCGGAAGGAAAAAACACTTCAGAGTATTACGTGCAGGGACTGTCCACCAGTCTGCCTGAGGATGTACAGTTAGCTGTACTTCGCTCCATTCCAGGGATGGAAAAGGTTGAAATGATGCGTAACGGTTATGCAATTGAGTATGATGCCATGGTGCCTACACAGCTGTGGCCGTCACTGGAAACCAAACGTCTGCCGGGATTGTTCACCGCGGGACAGATTAACGGTACTTCTGGTTATGAGGAAGCAGCGGGACAGGGGGTTATGGCTGGTATCAATGCAGCCCGTAAGGTACAGGATAAGGAACCTGTAGTGCTTGACCGTTCCCAGGGTTATATCGGTGTTTTGATTGATGATCTGGTGACCAAAGGCACGAATGAGCCTTACCGCCTGCTTACTTCCCGTGCCGAATACCGGCTGCTGCTTCGCCATGACAATGCCGATCTGCGACTTACTCCTATCGGATATGACATCGGGCTAATTTCGCAGGAGCGTTATGATGCCTTTGTCCATAAGAAGGAAACAGTTGAACGCGAGATTGTCCGTCTCCGGGAAACGAAGGTTAAGCCTGTCGAGGTCAATGAAGCTTTGGCGGCTTATGAATCAGCTCCAATCGTTGACGGCTCTAACCTGCTTGTACTGATGCGCCGTCCGGAGGTCGCTTACAGCTTTGTTGATCAGATCTCACCTTCACCTGAAGAACTGGATGATGAGATGAAGGAGCAGGTAGAAATTCAGATTAAATATGCCGGCTACATTGAGAAGCAACTGGCCCATGTAGAGAAGCTGCAGAAGATGGAGAAAAAGAAAATTCCGGATGATATCGACTATAACGAGATTCATGGACTTGCGATGGAAGCGCGGCAGAAGCTGACCAAGATTGCGCCGATTTCCATCGGACAGGCCTCTCGGATTGCCGGAGTAACTCCGGCTGATATTTCGATTCTGCTTGTACACTTAGAGCATTATAACCGGGTGACAGCAGCGAAAGGATAATTTATGGACAGCACAACAACACAGTTTATTGCTCTATTGCAGGAGAAGGGCATTGAGCTTTCTTCCCGTCAGCTGGAGCAGTTTGAGCTTTATTATCAGGAGCTCGTGTCATGGAATGAGAAGATGAATCTGACTGGTATTACGGAACGGGATCAGGTTTATACCAAGCATTTTTATGATTCGCTGTCACTTGCCTTTTATGTCGATCTGACTCAAGTGAACAGCCTGGCGGATATCGGATCAGGTGCAGGCTTTCCCGGTATTCCGCTAAAAATATGCTTCCCGCATATTAAGCTGACAATCGTTGATTCACTCAGCAAAAGAATTTCCTTCCTCCAGCATATCTGTGACACGCTGGGACTTAGCGGAGTCCAGCTGATTCATGGCCGGGCAGAGGATGTTGCCAGACAGTTTGTTCACCGCGATGCGTATGATGTAGTTACTGCACGTGCGGTTGCCCGCTTGTCACTGCTCAATGAATTTTGCCTTCCGTTTACCCGGAAGGATGGGATTTTTGCGGCAATGAAGGGGAATGACCCGGCTGAGGAATTGAATGAAGCAGGACGCAGCCTCAAGGAATTGCGTGCTGAGCTTAAGAAGGTTGAATCGTTCAGCCTGCCGGTAGAAGAATCGGCGCGGCATATCGTTATGATCCGCAAGACAGGTGCTACACCCGCCAAGTACCCCCGTAAAGCCGGAATGCCGGCGAAAGCACCGCTCGTTTAATTGTTTCACGTGAAACATTTTTATCCAGTTGAATAGCATTCTTAATAAGAAGTCCTTAGTTGCTAAGGGCTTTTTATTTTGCAGACTATGCCGTAACATATTTCTATAAGGCAGGAAAAATAGGTCTTTATGGAGAATAGGATTATCTGAGGAAAAGTGATAGAATGATATAGTATCAGTTTTTAGAGTAGGTTGTATGATGGGCTTTTTGCCAGGCTAGGTTAAGAGGATCGTAATATAATGAAACTAGGTGGTTATGAACGGAATGAAAGAACAATTCACCAAGCTTTTTGGATTTAGCGAGCGGAGCAGCGGAGAAGAGGTCAAACAAATCCCGGTTCATGAGGTTATCAGCAGTCCTTATCAGCCCCGGACCATTTTTGATGACGAGAAGATAGACGAGCTCTGTCAGACCATCAAAACCCACGGAGTCATTCAACCGATTGTTGTACGCGTACGTGACTCGCAGTATGAGATTATTGCCGGAGAACGGCGTTGGCGTGCGGTTAAGAAGCTCGGTATGGATACCGTCCCTGCCATTGTCCGTGAGTTCAATGATTCCCAGGCTGCCTCAATCGCTCTAATCGAAAATTTACAGCGTGAGGGTCTGACATCGATTGAGGAAGCAATCGCCTATCAGAAATTGATTGATCTTCATCAGCTGACCCAGGAAAGCCTAGCCCAGCGTTTAGGTAAAAGCCAGTCTACCATTGCTAATAAGATCCGCTTGCTGCAGCTGCCGGAAGAAGTGAAGACAGCGCTGATGGAGCGCCAAATCACCGAGCGGCATGCCCGTTCCTTGCTTTCTCTGGATAGTGTTGAGATGCAGCTAAAGGTACTGGCAGAGATCATCTCCAAGGAACTGAATGTTAAGCAGACAGAAGCACGTATTGCCTTCTATAAGGCACTAAGCCAGACTGCCAAAAAATCAAAACGGGTTTCCTACACCAAGGATGTTCGTCTCGCTCTTAATACAATTCGTCAATCCATTGATATGGTAACAGGCTCAGGAATGGAGATTAAGACCTCGGAAAACGACCGCGGTGACCATTATGAGATTGTGATTCAGATCCCTAAACGATAAATTGTTTCAAAAGCTGAAGGCGGCCCTGAGGTGATTGGCCGCCTTTTCTGTGACTACATGCGGGTTGTACCGCTGCAATCCATTACTTGAACCCCTACTTGTATATTTGTCTATTTTCTCGCAGATTTGATGCCGTTCAAAACGTTACAACTTCACGAACTACAAGATGATTCTTTCTAACAATTCGAGGTGAAATAAGTGTCCAAGATTATTGCCATAGCAAATCAAAAAGGCGGAGTCGGAAAAACGACAACCTCTGTGAACCTGGGTGCCGGTATGGCTACAATGGGGAAGCGAGTACTTCTTGTCGATATTGACCCGCAAGGCAACACTACAAGCGGCGTTGGCGTCAACAAAGCGGATGTAGCGAATTGCATTTATGATATTCTCATCAATGAGGTCAATCCGCAGGATGCGATCCTGCACACACAAATAGAAGGGCTGCATATTGTTCCGGCGACCATCCAGCTGGCTGGTGCGGAAATCGAATTAGTATCAACGATTTCGCGGGAATTGAAGCTCAAAAAAGCGCTGAACACCGTGAAAAACAATTATGATTACATCATTATTGACTGCCCGCCGTCTCTCGGCATTTTGACTATTAACTCTCTGACAGCAGCTGATTCGGTAATCATTCCAATTCAATGTGAGTATTATGCACTTGAAGGACTGAGCCAATTGCTCAATACGGTTCGCCTGGTGCAGAAAAATCTTAATCCGCATTTAAGCATTGAAGGCGTTCTGCTGACTATGCTGGATGCCCGGACAAACCTGGGAATTCAGGTCATCGAAGAGGTTAAGAAGTACTTCCAGGAAAAGGTGTATCGTACCATTATTCCGCGTAATGTCCGTCTGAGTGAAGCACCTTCACATGGACAGTCCATTATTACTTATGATTCCCGCTCCAAGGGGGCAGAAGTGTATTTAGAGTTGGCAAAGGAAGTGATCTCATATGAGTAAGCGTTTAGGGAAAGGTCTAGATGCACTGATTCCATCCTTATCTATTAATGAAGATGATAAGGTTGTAGAGATACCTTTAGGCCAGTTGCGGGCCAATCCTTATCAGCCGCGTAAGGACTTTAATGAAGAAGCAATTCAGGAACTGGCAGAGTCTATCAGACAGCATGGAGTGATTCAGCCGATTATTGTCCGCAGCGTACTCAAGGGATACGAAATTATAGCCGGGGAACGAAGATTCCGGGCTTCCCAGTATTGCGGAAAATCAACAATTCCTGCTGTTGTAAGAAGTTTGAGTGACCAGCAGGTAATGGAAATTGCCCTGATTGAGAATCTGCAGCGTGAGAATCTCAATGCAATGGAGATTGCAGTAGCTTACCAGGGGCTAATGGATCAATTTTCACTAACTCAGGAAGAGCTCTCACTTAAGGTGGGGAAATCTCGATCGCATATTGCTAATTTTCTGCGGCTGCTGACTTTGCCGGAGGAAGTGAAGGATTATGTTTCACGTGGAACAATTTCTATGGGACATGCGCGGGCTATTGTAGGGCTTAAAGATCCGGAGATTGTGAAACAGTTGGCTGAGCAGTGTGTAGAGCAGCAGTGGAGTGTAAGACAGCTTGAAGAGGTTGTCAAAAACCTTGACCGTAAGCCGGCTGCAGGAGTCAAAGCGAAAGTTGTGAAACGCGATCCATATATCGACAATGTGGAAGAGGGACTGCGTGAAAGATTTAAAACCACAGTGAAGATTAAACAGGGTAAGGATAAAGGGAAGATCGAAATCAATTACTACAGTGCCCAAGACCTGGAAAGACTGCTGGAACTGCTGGGGAACTGATTTGAATATGCAGAGACCAAAACATATCCTGAGGTATCCCTAACACGGATATGGAGGGATATGTTTTTTACACTTAAAAAGGGAGGTGGAGAATGGAACCGTTATTGTATTTGGATCATGCGGCAACCTCCTGGCCTAAGCCGCCAGAGGTAGCTGCAGCTATGCTGGAAGCCTTGGAACAGTCGGGTGCAAATGCAGGCAGAGGCAGCCACTCGTTGGCCATAGGGACGGGCAGAGTGCTTGTGAGGGCTCGCAGTATGCTTGCTGAGCTGTTTGGGGTATCAAATGCACAGGACATCGCATTTACTCATAACACGACAATGGGTCTGAATCTGGCTATAAAGGGGACTCTTCAGGCAGGGGATCATGTCATCTCGACAATGACCGAACATAATTCGGTACGCCGTCCGTTGGAGTACCTTCGCCGGACGATCGGTATACAGGTCGACTATCTTTGTGTAAATGAAGAAGGACAGGTTGATCTGGTGGAACTTGAACGGCTGTTTAGACCTAATACCAGGATGGTCATCTGTAATCATAGTTCAAATCTGCTGGGGAGCATACTCCCTGTTGGTGAGATCGGAGAGATCGCCAGGGCGCATAAGGCTGTTTTTCTGGTTGATGCGGCACAGAGTGCCGGCACGCTGGAAATCGATGTGCAAAAGATGAATATTGATATGCTTGCTTTTCCGGGACATAAAGGCCTGCTTGGCCCGCAAGGGACAGGGGGATTGTATATCTCTCCGGAACTTAATCCGGAGCCATTAATGCACGGGGGAACCGGCAGCCAGTCTGAGAGCAGTGAGCAGCCGACGGTCCGCCCTGACCGTTATGAGGCAGGAACCCAAAATGCTGTCGGGATTGCCGGACTGCTGGCCGGAGTACGTAAAATCAAAGCGCTGGGTACCCACCATATCCATAAGCAGGAATGGCTGCTGACCCAGCAATTGATGGAGGGTCTGTCATCAATTCCGGGCCTAAGGCTGCTTGGACCTGGAATAGGAGCGCCGCGGAGCGGAATTGTTTCGTTTACTATTGACGGTGAGGAATCAGCAGCCATTGCCCATCGGCTGGACCGCGAGTATAACATTGCTGTAAGGGCGGGTATGCACTGTACTCCGTTAGCCCATAAAGCAGCAGCCACGCTGGAGAGCGGGGCTGTCAGAGCAAGTGTAGGCATCAGTTCAACTGAGCATGATATAAAAAGAATGCTGGATGCCATGGAGGAGCTATACGGCCGGTCCCGCAGCAGCAGATAAATACAAAAGGATGGTCCATACATGTTAGAGCTGAATCAAATGATTAATGAACAAATTTCTCTGGTTATGTTCGCTGCAGTAATGATCATATTAATATTGTTGATTATGCAGATTGTTCAAGGCAGCAAGCTCCGCAGGATGCGGCGTAAGTATGAGGCAATGATGGGCGGTAACGGTATTGAGGATTTGGAAAGTCTGCTGATTGATCTGAAAAATCATAGTGAGCGTCTGGATGAAGAACAGCGTGAACATAAGACGCTGATTGAAACGGCTCAGAATAAAATGCGCGGCATGAAATCGAAAGTAGCTGTGAAGCGGTATAACGCATTTGGTGAGCGCGGAAGCGATTTGAGCTTCTCCATAGCCATTATAGATGACGGCAGTAACGGTGTAGTCTTAACAAGCCTGCATAACCGGGAGAATTCTTATATCTATGCCAAACCGCTTGAGAACGGGTCATCGCAATATCCATTGTCCCCGGAAGAAAAGGAAGTTATTGCTCAAGCGCAGCAGCAGATTTAGCATGGAGGTTCCATTGTTTTAAGGCAGAGTAGAGGCTGACGGCAATGATGTCCGATAAGCGCATGACGAGGCTCAGGCGGGTATTCTGAAGGACGAAGTATTCCATGAATCCGCCCACATTGACAATACCGGTTAAATGAATATCTCCGACAGGAGGCAGCTGCTTGTTAACACCGGCACCAGGGCGCAGAGGACCGTCAACAACCTGTATGCAGCCTACGCTGGCTGAATGCCCGAGGCAGGCATCAATGCCGATAATAAAAGGATCATTATGCTTGTTATAAATGAGCGTTAGAGTCTCCGCCAAATTAACGGCGTGCACCGGCTCGTCCAAAGTTCCGTACAGATGGAATAACGGACTGTGGAAGCGGGATAAAGCGGTGCCCACAAGAGGGCCCAGCGAATCACCGGTGGAGCGGTCAGTGCCCACACATACAATAACGATCGGAGTATCCGGGCGGGTACGTGAAAAGTGAAACAGCAGACGGTGGGTTATGGCCGAATAAATATTTGGATCAGCATGTGAAATTTTAAGGCAGGACGGCTCTGGCAGCGGTACAGCTTTAGAAGATAAATTCATATAACCTTCCTTTCTTCAGGCGGAGCATCTACGAAAATACCAGCAGGATGTTCATTCCATTTCAAAGATTGCTGATAAGGTATGGCGCTATTCCGCAGGAGAGTGTTGATGATCCTAGTATATGGATGAAAAAAGCTTTTTATACTACAGGTGCAAGAGATAGGACCTTAAGACCAGAGGGAGCGATGGAGATGGGGGAAGAGCTGCTGATTGCGTTTGACTCAACCCAGCAGGCACTGCGTGCTGAGATGCTGCTGGAGTATGCGGAAATGGAAATTGATATCTTCCCGACTCCCAAGGAAATTACAGCAGGCTGTGCGATGTCGATTCAGTTTTTTCGTAATGATCTGGCAGGGGTGAGGGAAATCATCGCTGGACAGAACGTGGAGATCCGCGGGATCTTTGGCAGGAATGAAGAGGGAAACGGGTATATAGAGATACATGAGTAAAGAGGGAGGGACCTGAATGCAAACCTGGTTGTTGGAATCTGCGGCATCTGGTGCTTTGGATGATGCTGTCCGTTTTAAGGATAGGGTGTGGAACTGGTTAACGGATGCTGATATGTGGGCGAATGTATTGTTTTCGGGACTCAGAATTCTGGCTATTTTTCTTTTGACCCGGCTGATTATTAAAGTAGTCTACAAAGTCATTGACCGTTCAATGGAAAAAGAGGTAACAGGAAGCAGAAGTAGACTGCTGGCGAACAGCCGCCGTTTTTCTACAGTGGGCGGGCTTTTGAAAAATGTGGTCACGGTAATCTGTAATTTTATCATGATTATGCTTATTCTCTCCGAATTCAACTTCGATCTGGGCCCGTTACTGGCCGGTGCAGGTGTAGTCGGTTTGGCCATCGGGTTTGGGGCGCAAAGTTTGGTCAAGGATGTAATTACCGGCTTCTTTATCATTTTTGAGGATCAGTTTGCGGTCGGCGATGTGATTCAGACCGGTACTTATAAAGGCACGGTGGAGATGATCGGGCTCAGAACGACCAGGCTGCTCAGCTTTACGGGTGAGGTTCATATTGTTCCTAACGGTTCGATTGTCAATGTAACCAACTATTCCTTGGCTAATGCGATGGCTGTGGTAGACGTTCCGGTGAAGATTGAGCGCGGTCTGGAAAATACGCTTGCCCTGATAGGTGAAGCACTGCAGGGAATTGAGGAGCGGAGTGATAACATTATCGCTTACCCGAATATTCTCGGTATTCAGTCCATGAGCACATCGGAGTTTGTGATCCGTATAGCCGCCAACTGCCAGCCTAATGCCCGGGAAGCTGCGCAGCGGCAGATTCAGAGCGATATCAAACAGGCGCTGGAGAAGCAGACAGCCCAGGAAGAGGCTGAGGCAGCGCGTAAAGCGCTGGAGCAGGAAGAGCAGGCATCAAGAGTGGCGATAGAGGCTGAGCTTGTAAAGGCAGCCAGGGAAGCCAGTGAGACGGCAGGAGCGGTCCCGAGAAGGCAGATTGCAGCAGCCCAAGAGGGAGAAGAGGGGGATAACTGATGGAACGGAAGGTCTTTGAACTTGGGGATATTGTGCTGATGAAAAAGCCCCATCCCTGCGGAACGAACGAAATGGAGATCATCCGGATGGGGATGGATATCCGCATAAAATGCACCGGCTGCCAGCACAGCGTGCTGATTCCCCGCGCCAAGTTCGAGAAAAACCTCAAGAAAGTACTCCGCTCAAAGAGTGCTTCAACAGAATCGGACGGGCAAGATAATTAAGCTTGCAAAAGCAAATACACCATGATACAATAGGTCTTGCTGCGGAGAGGTACCCAAGAGGCCCAAGGGGGCTGACTCGAAATCAGTTAGGCGTGTCAAAGCGTGCGTGGGTTCGAATCCCACCCTCTCCGCCACCACAGCTTTTAATAATATTACTAATCAGACCTTCGCTGCTGCGGAGGTTTTTTTGTGTAAAGTTACTGCGTTCAGGAAGCGTGCGGAGGTACGTTAAATACACGCAAAAAGGGAGACCCTTGCGGATCTCCCTCCAGAGGCAGTACATCAATGATGTTCGGATTATTTCTGTCTAAAGCCGCTAAAGTGCTGGGTATTGCAAAAGCTGATGCCCTTTTTTAAAAGATAAGAAAGTATAAGTTGCCTCATACTTTATCCTTACCTTTCCCGCAGAAACGGATACCGTCTTTGAGGACGGCAAAGCCATTTCTACTTGAAAGCCAGCTTCACGGTTCCCGGATTACAATAGTTGCTGAATCAGAATCCCAGTGATTGTGTTCGTCATCGACGTACAACGGAACCACACCTCTCTTTTGTACTGCCTGAGAATATTATGTGCGTCTGTATGCTTTTTATACACGGGCCGAAAAATTAATGGACACGCGCCTTTTCGACCTTTTTCCATTTACGGTCCTTGTTGGTTGTCTCAGGGAAAATATCGCCTTTCTCCATTGTAATCCGCTTTGGATTCTGAATTTGCGTGTGGAAGCTGCGCGCTTCGCCTACCTCTGTGTAAACACCCGGGTTCGGTGCCCGGTCCCCTTTTTCATATTCTGTCTGCTCGCCCATTATAAATCCTCCTTCTCAAGAGTGATAAATACAGATCTATTGTGTGCAGCAGCGGAAGGCTTCATGTAGCTAAAAAGTACCTGCGGAATCCGTTGTATGATATTACTTGCAATCAGCAGAGCAATTTGGTAAACTGATTTGGTGCGAGTCTATGTTTGTGCTCGCTCCTTGCTCCTGACATGATCAGGGGCCGCAGACCATAAGGAGGTGAAAATTATGCGCAAATACGAAGTGATGTACATTATTCGTCCTGATATTGAACAAGAAGCCGTTCAAGCAGCAGTCGAAAAATTCCAAGGCATCATCTCCAACGGCGGGGAAATTACAAAGCACGATGTGCAGGGTAAACGCCGTCTTGCGTATGAGATCAAGAAATTCCGTGATGGCGTTTATGTATTGGTTAACTTTACTGCAGAACCTGCAGTAGTTACTGAGCTTGAGCGTATCATGAAGATTTCCGACGAAGTTATTCGTTATCTCATTACGAACGACGTTGCCTAAGATCGAGACAAGCTTTGTAAGAAATCGCGCTATAAGGAGGGGATTGAATTGTTGAACCGTATCATTCTGATCGGTCGGTTGACCCGTGACCCGGAACTTCGTTATACTCCTGCTGGTGTTGCCGTAACACAGTTTACGCTTGCCGTAGACCGTAACTTTACGGGCCAGAACGGTGAACGCGAAGCGGACTTCATCCCGGTAGTAACCTGGAGACAGCTGGCTGAGACCTGTGCCAATTATTTGCGCAAAGGCCGTCTGGCAGCCGTAGAAGGACGCATCCAAGTACGGAACTATGAGAATAACGAAGGCAAACGTGTATACGTAACTGAAGTTATTGCTGATAACGTCCGTTTCCTGGAATCCTCGCAGAACCGTGAAGGCGGAAATGCAAGTGGCGGAAGTATGCCTGAAGAGCCTGCCTATGGCGGGGGTAACGGCGGTAACAGTGCACGCGGAAATAACAACAATTTCTCGCGCAGCAACAATAATCAAGATCCTTTTTCGGGCGATGGAAAACCGATCGATATATCGGATGATGATTTGCCATTTTAATAAGGAAGGACTGAAAAGAACATGGCTTTCAAACAAAGAGAAGGCGGAGACAACGACAAAAGACCGGCACGTCGTGGTGGACGCAACAAGCGCAAAAAAGTGTGCTACTTCACTGTGAACAAAATTACTCACATTGACTATAAAGACACTGAGCTTCTCAAGAAGTTCATCAGCGAACGCGGAAAGATTCTGCCGCGTCGTGTAACTGGTACAAGTGCAAAATACCAACGCGCTCTGACCATTGCTGTAAAACGCTCGCGTCAAATCGCGCTGCTGCCTTACACAACGGAGTAGGACGTTTTATGAAGCAGCCGGCTAAGCCGGCTGCTTTTTTGATTGATAAGGATTATATGTTTAAGAGCCCCTCAATGTACCTATGCGGGGTTGTTTGGTGTGTTCAATTGTATATAATAATAAGCAATGACGGCGGCACACAGCAGTTGTCCAATTAATAATCCTGGAGGCATAACCATGATCAGTGCAAGCCCATTTGTAATAATTGAGAATGTGCGGGAATCGGTCGATTACTACCAGAGCGTTTTCGGCGGCGAAATTAAAGTGCTGAACGAGCATAACGGCAAGCTGCTGCATGCAGAGCTGCACCTGGGTTCCAGCCTGATCCATTTCTCGGATGATTACGGCCGTGGTGCCAAGACAGCCAATGTCAGCATTATTATGGCACTGGAGAGCGAAGAAGCGCTGCGTGCAATCTACGGCAGGCTGGTGGAAGACGGCGGTAAAGTTCAGGTAGAGCTGCAGAAGACCTTTTTCGGGGCGCTTCATGGACAAGTATCAGATGTTAAAAACGGCATTATCTGGGTGTTTAATTATTTCGCCGGCAATTGACGTCATCAGCGGAATGTAGTAAATTACAGGTATCCTATAACAAAAGGGGAAATTTTGATGTCGGTGAGCGTTCTTAACTAAGCAATTTCATATCACCTGAAGATAGGCGTTAGCAGGTTCAGTCTTGGCTGAGGGCTTGCTCTGTTTAAGTATGCACGGTAGCATACTTATCACCTGTGTTTATGGTGGATGATTAGTTAAGAACACGCGAAGCGTCAACATTGGCCTCTTTTTCGGCTATTGTTCTCTTTGTGATAAACCGTGCTCTTGAGCACGGTTTTTTCTGTTTTCCAAAGGGGCAATACCATCTAAGTGAGGGCAAGGACTGCATTGTGCAGTCTTTGCCCTTTTTTACGTTATCAGGAGCTGTTCATACTACAGGCAGGAAAAAAGGAGGATTATCAGTGAATACAGAAAGTCTGTGCACACTCGGATATGAGGAAATTAAAGGTGAGATTACGCGGTACGCGGTTTCCTACGAAGGGAAAAGGCTGGCAGGGGAGCTCGCTCCGATGGTTTATCTTCCGGCAATACAGCGGGCGCTGGAAGAAACAGAGGAGGCCAAGGAGCTGCTGGAGCGCGGGGCAAGCGTGCCGTTACCGTCCCTTGAGGGTATTGAATGGATTATCTCGCTGCTGGGGACGGGATATTTATACAATGAGCAGGACTTCACAGCCATTGCTACCTTTCTGAACAGCTGCACCCAGCTCCGCAAATATATGGCCTCCAAGGAGCAAAGCGCACCGCGGATTGCGGCCTATGGGGCTTCGCTGCAGGAGCTGCGGCAGCTAAGGGATGAAATTGACCGCTGCATCCGGTTTGGTGTCATTGAGAGCCAGGCCAGCAAAGGGCTCGAGCGGGTGCGGAAACGGCTGACCGTGGCTAAGGAGCGGCTGCAGCGCAAGCTGGAGAGCATTATGGCCCGGCATCAGTCTATCCTGCAGGAGAGTCTGGTCAGTATGCGGGGCGGCAGGTACGTTATACCCGTGAAGAGGGAGTACCATAAGCAGGTAAAAGGGACTGTGCTCGATCAGTCCACAAGCGGACAGACGGTGTTCGTAGAGCCTTACGAGATTGCCGCCCTCCAGAGCGAGTTGGAGCTTCTTACAGCTGAGGAGGCGAGAGAGGAGGGCATTATCCTGAGCATGCTGAGCGGCCTTGTAGAACGGGAGCAGGAGGCGCTGCGCATTAATATTGAGGTAACGGGCACCTACGATTTCATCTTTGCCAAGGCTAAATATGCCCGGAGTATAGGGGCACGGAATGTGACTCTGAATGAGCGGGGATGGTTCCGGATGAATGGAGGCAGGCATCCCGAGCTGAAGGATATGGTGCCGGTCAGCCTGAAGTTCGGTCACGGCTATAAATCGCTAATCGTAACAGGCCCTAATACCGGCGGAAAAACCGTTGTCCTCAAAACACTCGGGCTGCTGGCAGCCATGGCACAATCCGGACTGCTTGTTCCTGTGGAGGAGCATAGTGAATTTTCAGTATTCAGGGACATTATCAGTGTGATCGGAGACGGGCAGAGCCTGACCCAGTCGCTCAGTACCTTCTCGGCCCAGATGAAGAGTATTGAGGGCATGCTGCGTGCTGCAGGCAGGGACGTACTGCTGCTGATCGATGAGCTGGCCGCCGGAACGGACCCTGGTGAGGGCTTTGCCCTTTCAATTGCTATACTTGAAGAGCTAAACCGCAAGGGAGCCAATATTATTGTGACTACTCATTTCAATGAGTTAAAAGCGTTCGCCGCCTCTACGCCGGGATTCGAAAATGCGCGGATGGAGTTTGATAAGCATACGCTGCAGCCGCTGTATAAGCTGACTATCGGTGAGGCAGGTGAAAGCTATGCCCTGCAGATTGCCGAGAAGCTGGGCATCCCGCCTGAGGTGATCCGGCGTTCCCATGAGCTTGCAGGGCAGCAACGGACATCTGGGAGCCGTACCCACGGTGTCGGCAGAAAAGCAGCCATAAAGCCGGATCCCGGTTATAAAACGCCAGGAAGTACTGAAGGTGGATTTCAGGAGGAGGAAGGGGACAGCAATCACCCAAAGAACGGTAAAACAGTGGAATCCGGCTTTGAAATTGGTGATGCAGTATATATCAATTCCCTTGACCGGACGGGAATTGTTTATGCCAGACAGGACAGCATGGGTATTGTCGGAGTTATGGTCCAGAAAGAGAAGATGCGCATAAACCATAAACGTCTGAAGCCTTACCTGTCAAAAGATGAGCTGTACCCGGAGGACTATGACTTTGATATCCTGTTCGAGACTAAGGAAAACCGGAAAAAGCGCAAGCTGATGCGGAAAAGACATGTAGAAGGACTTAGCATTATCCATTCGGAGGAAGAGGTATAAACCGGCTGCAGAACGCTTAGGCCTGCCTGAAAAGGCAGGCTTTTTAGGCTGCAAATATAGTTTCCAAACAGGCGGCCTCCAATTATTGACTTCCCATTCCTGGCATTATTCGTTATTCTCTAAGTTGTAGCTGATTAAATTTATATATAAAAAATTTACGCAGTGCATGATATATATAGCTTAAGATGGAATGTAATTGAAAATATGACGGGATATCATTTAAAATAATATTCGTTGGAAAACGCTTACATTAGCGGGTTGTACCTTAGAAAGGAAGAGCTACATGCATAAATCCAAGATCGGCACTTTGCTGCTGCTCCTTACCTGTATATTGACAGCATGCAATGGCGCGGGGACAGGCAGTAATTCCTACGCGGTACGTTACAGTAAAGCTGAAGAGAAAGCTGTGCCGGGCGGTACAGTTACCTATGCTTATACCTCCCCGTTTCAGGGAATATTTGATCCCGCTTTTTTTGAAGGGGAGGATGATTCAAATGTGCTTGATTTCATTACAGAGGGCATGTTCACGGTAAGAGATGACCTGACGACCGTCCCCAATATCGCATCCTGGAAGGAATCTGAGGATCATACTGTGTTTACCTTCAAAATCAGGCCTGGTGTCCGCTGGCATAACGGTGATGAGCTGACGGTTGAGGACTGGAAATTCGCACTGGAGACCATCGCCAGTCCTGATTATACGGGCTCCAGATACTATAGTGTAGAGATGATTAAAGGGGCCGAGGCCTATCACCGGGGAGAAACGGACGAACTGGCGGGAGTCAAGGTCATCGACCCGTATACGCTGAAGATTACAGTAAACTCTGCCCGGGTGAATACGATTGATAATCTGTGGCCGTACCCGATGAACAAAAAATATTTTGAGGGAGTCGCAGTGAAGGATATGGCGGACAGCGACCAGGTGCGCAAGAGGCCGATCGGTATCGGGCCCTTTGAGGTGACGGAGATTCAGCCCGGCCAGCTTGTCCGGATGAAAAGATTTGATAACTATTACAAGGGTAAGGCGCTGCTCGACGGAGTTGACTATAAAGTCGTCGGCGATGAAGAGTTAACCGGACTGCTGGAAGATGGCAGCATTGATATCAGTACTGTACCAAGAGATACGTATTCTGCACTCCAACAGCTTGACAACATAACGCTAATGCAATCGGCAGAGCTTTCATACGAATACATAGGCTTCAAATTCGGACACTGGGACGAGTCAGCCCGGCAGAATGTTATGGACAACCCTAAGTTTGCTGATAAGCGCCTGCGGCAGGCCATGTATTATGCGCTGGACCGGGAGGGAATCATTGAACGCTTCTCTTACGGTCTGGGTGAATTGATTGAAACGCCGATCCCAAGCACCAGCTGGGCCAAAATACCGGACTCTGAAATTAACACGTACCCCTATGACCCGCAGAAGGCGGAGACACTGCTGCAGGAAGCGGGGTATACCGATATTGACGGCGACGGCTGGCGTGAAGATCCGCAGGGACAAAAGCTTATTATCCACTATGATGCGATGAGCGGGAACGCAACAGCGGAGGAGCGGACGCAGGCGGTTATGCAGAACTGGCGCGACATCGGCCTTAATGTGCAGCTTAATGGGGGCAAGCTTAAGGATTTGAACACTTTTTATGAAGCGGTTGAGAACGATGATCCTACAGTGGAAGTGTTCAATGGGGTATGGGGACTCGCAAGTGATCCTGATCCTTCCGGGCTGTGGCGTGTCTCTGATCTGTGGAATTATTCCCGCTGGTCATCTGAGCGAAGCGAAGAGCTGATCCTTGAAGGGGTGCAGGCCAAGGCTTATGACAGGGATTATCGCATGCAGGTCTACCATGAATGGCAGCAGCTGATCAATGAAGAGGTGCCGATGATCTTTTTCGCGGAACGGACGAACATTACCGCCGTGAGCAAACGCCTGCAGGGCGTGCGGGTCAACTCCATCAGCAATATCAATGAGCCTGATAAATGGTGGATTAAATAAATGAACTGAATAATAAGCAGAACCTGAAGGATCAGCGGCAGAAAGGCTGCGGACCGGATGGTTCTGCTTTTTTTTGTGAAAATAAAATCAAAAGCGGATTTAGCACGTCATATACTTTAGGAACGAACGGCTGCTGCAGCATCATAATTGTCGTTTTTTGATATTTCTTTTTACAGGCCAAGTGATTACAATAGAAATATTGTTTGTGTCAAAGCCGTTTTCCAGGTTTATTCTACAATTAGAACGACCCTAATTCCTGAAAGGGGGAACACTAAGACAGAAGTGGGGCAGACGAACAACAGCCGAGAGAAGTCCGGATATGAGCGCCTGCAAACCGCAGGCAGCCATTGTAAATAGATGCAAGCAATGATTATATTCCACAATAAAGAAGGAATCATTTGATGAATATGAAAAAGCTGAAGAAAAGGTATATAGCTCTTATAGCTCTAGCTGTCATAATTTTAGGAGGGTTTCTGTTTCAGAAGCAGCTTGCAGTGCTGGCTTTTGACCTGTTCCTCTCTGACCGGGTAGAGGCGAAGCTGGAAGAGGAGTCCTACGTGCCGCTCGTTAAGGACAGCACATCTGCTGTTAAACCGGAGCCTGTCGTCTTCAAAAGCGATCCATTCTCCCTGATGCTGCTCGGAACGGACCAGCGCGGAAATGAAACTGCTCGTTCGGATACGATGATCTACGCCGTTGTCCGGCCGGAGGATTACAAGCTCCTGCTGATTTCCATTCCCCGAGATACGTACACAGAAATCATCGGTCACAGGGACAACAAAAAAGACAAAATCACCCATGCCTATGCATTCGGCGGCCAGCAGATGGCCAAAGATACACTGGAGGCGCTGCTCGGACATGATATCCAGTATTATGCGACAATCAACTTCCAGGGCCTGAAGGATGCAGTTGATGCCATTGGCGGCGTTCCGCTGCCCATCAAGAAGGATATTGTCAATAAAGGCGCTGATCATGAGAAATTCACTATTGTAGGCGGCAAATCCAATTATAGCGGTGAAGAGGCGCTCAACTATACCCGTTACCGCGAGGACAGTGATTTTAACCGGACCAAGCGCCAGCAGGTCTTTATTGATGTGGTTGCGAATAAAATGTTATCGATCAGCCAAATCGGCAAAATCCCTGAGCTGCTTGATATTATGGGCGAGAATTTCAAGACCGACATGGAGCCGTCGCTGATTATCAGTCTGGCCAAGAAGTTCATGGGCGGCAAGGATATGGATATATCCAGCTTTACCGTTATGGGTGAAGGCAAAAAGATTGACGGTGTGTATTATGACATCGTTGATGAAGAGGATTTGAGTGAGGCGCAGGCTATGATTGATAACTGGATGAATGCCAGCACACCGGTCAGCCAGCTGATTGAGCCCGGCAAAGCGGCAAATGCACTGGAGCCGAAGGCTACAGCAACAGCAGAATAACCGCACGTAAATACCATAGAAGTATAAATGCAGCAGCCATGTGTAATGTTAGTGGCTGCTGCTTACTGTCTTCGTGGTATAATGAAATGGAACGACTCGCCGGGTGAAACGTATGATTACGGGTGCCCTTAGAAGCAGGGTTAATTCCTTCGGAATTCTTTGAGGAGGATCAGAGATGAATATTGCGTTTTTTTTACTTCCCAAGCAGGAGGTGGCCTGCGTTACACTGGATTCGACGCTGCGCCAGACCCTGGAAAGGATGGAGTTTCACCGCTATACTGCTGTACCGATTCTTAACAGGAACGGAGAATACGCCGGAACGGTAACAGAAGGCGATCTGCTGTGGTACATGAAGGATTCAGGCGGAACGGTTACTTTTGAGAATGCTTCCAAGTTTCTGCTTAAGGATGTGCCGCTGCGGATGAATAATCTGCCGGTATCCATTGATGCTGATATGGAGGATCTGATTAATTTGGCCAAGGTGCAGAATTTCGTGCCGGTGGTCGATGATATGAACCGTTTCATCGGTATTGTCCGCCGGAGCCAGATTATTGAATACTGCGAGAAGGTCGTTTCGCGTCAATCGCAAGCCCAGGCGCAGGAATCATTATAATGATTAACTGATTGCAGAAGCAGATGGAGCACTGATAAGGCCTGTATTTCCGGCATATAACGGAATGCGGGCCTTTTTTGAAGGGCTCTTTAGCTAAGGCTTTCAGGCGCTGGGGGTTCCGTGTGACCGGGAAATATTTATGCTATAATGGAGAATAATGCTTTTGCCGGAGGTAGAGAGACGTGCCGAATGTGCCGAAGGATCTGGATGTAGCCAAACGCGCCAAAGTAATTGAGTGGTTAAAGACCGAAGTGATCGACCAAGTGTCACGGCTGTTTAAGGCGCTTTGGGAAGGCAGCACCGCCCGTGTAGGTGACAGTCTGGCCAGCCTGATTATGAGCTCTTACATCCTGGGACGCCGGCTTGGACTCCCTTACCGGGAGCTTGATGACCTGCTGCTGGAGAAGCTAAGGAAGCACAGGCAGGAAGGGCACCAGCTTGAAGAATGGTACAATGATATATCTGCATTAGAAGAACATATGCGTAAGAGGTGAAAACTGTTGAAATTCCGCTGGACATCTGTGGCATGGAGCATCGCATACTTACTGCTGCTGTTATCCCTGTCCACCCCGCTGCTCATTATTACTACACTATTCCTGATTATTCCGGCTGTAGTGCTGTTCACTACCCTGAACACGAAACAGTTTATTCTTCATCTATTGCCAGTCCTGCTGATCGTAGGCCTGATTACACCTGTCTATGTGCTGTTAGCGCTCTATTTCCTGATTCCTGCGCTCGTGATGGGAAGATGGTACAGGAAGCGCTCCTCGGCATTGTCTACCATTCTGGCCGGAACCATTACGATTCTCGGGCAGTTTCTGCTGCTTCTTGTCGTGGGTACCGCGTTGTTTGATTTTAGCCTAACCAGTTATGTAACAGATACGGTGCAGATGGTTGCAGACATATTGGCTGAACTTGGCACAGGCAACCCGCTGGCCAGTGAATTCGTTCTTACTTCCAAGGATGTAAGTGATATCAGCTTTATGACCATACAGGTGATTCCAATAACGCTGATTATGAGCTCTTTTATAATGGCTGTAATCACCCATTCCATTGTCCGCCCTATTCTTAACAGTATGGAATATGCGGTTCCGAAACTGAAGCCTGCACGTGAATGGAGACTCTCCAGATCATTTATCTGGTACTACTTGATTGGCGTCATCATCAGCTTTATCTTCGGCAATTCGGACAGCGGCTTTATGCCGATGATCAGCGCCAACCTGCTGCCGCTGCTCCAGGCTGTCTTTATCATCCAGACCATCGGCTTCATGTTCTTTATTGTCCATGAGCTCAAGTGGAGCAAGGTTGTGGCGGTTGTGCTGTCACTGCTGGTTCTCTGGATACCGGGACTTTGGATTATCGGTGTTATCGACATTGCCTTCCCGCTGCGGGAGTTTGTGAAGAAATCGAAACGATAGGGTGAGAGGTCATGCCTAAATTTCTGCAAAGACGCTGGCACGGCTATCATACCGTATGGGCGTTCCTGCTGATGCTGGTCCTTATTATCATTGTCAGCAGCTATAACTGGGTTCTCGGTGTGGCCAGCCTGTTTCTGGCTGGCACGCTGTGCTTCTCAATGCTGCAGGCGGAGCTCTCGTTCCGGCGCAATCTGGTGGAGTATATCAACGGGCTGTCCTTCCGGATCAAAAGGGTGGAAGGCGAGGCGGTCAGCATGCTTCCCCTTGGCATCATCCTGTACAGTGAGGACCGAACTGTGGAATGGCATAACCGCAACGCCAGTGATATCTTCAGCCGCAAGACACTGGTAGGTGAAGAGCTGCAGGAGCTGCTGCCTGGTGTAGTGCCTGCACTGGCCGCAGGCGGTCCGGTGAAGCGGGAGGCGGCCAGGGATACCGGCGCACTGAAGGATGTCAGACAGGAAATCACTGTAGACGACCGGTATTACCAAGCGGTGATCATTCCCAGTGAACGCATGCTGTACTTATACGATATTACGGAGCTTGTGGTGCTTCGTGAACGCTATGAGGAAGAGAAGCTGGCCATCGGTATTGTCATGATGGACAATCTGGATGAGGCCGCCCAGGGCATGGATGACCAGCAGCGGACTTCGCTGATTGCCAAGGTAGCCAGCGAGATTACGGAATGGAGCAAGCAGTTCGAGGTCTATCTGCGGCGGCTGTCTTCAGAGCGGTATCTGATGCTGCTTAATCACCGCAGCCTGCAGGCGCTGGAAGAGAGCCGGTTCGTCATACTCGATGAAGTGCGCGAGATGACGGCTGATCTTAAAGTGCCGATGACCCTGAGCATCGGACTTGCTTACGGAACGGAGTCTGCAAGCGAGCTCGGGGCGCTGGCCCAGTCCAGCCTGGATATGGCGCTCGGACGCGGCGGCGACCAGGCTGCGGTGAAGGCAGGCCAGCGCCTGTCCTTCTACGGCGGCAAGAGCAATGCTGCAGAGAAGCGGACCCGGGTCCGGGCAAGGGTCATCGCCCATGCGCTGCGCGACCTTATGCAGGAGAGCGACAAGGTGCTGATTATGGGCCACCGCACGCCAGACATTGACGCGATCGGTGCTTCAATCGGCCTGCTGAAGGCGGCACAGATGTACAATGTGGAAGCCAGCATTGTCACGGAGGGGCCGAACCCGTCCATAACCCGGATGCTGGAACAGATCAAGCGGGATGAGGAGCTGTACAGCAATTTCATCACCACCGAGCAGGCACTCCAGATGATGACCGAGCATACGCTGCTCATCGTTGTAGATACCCATAAAGCCTCAATGACTATGGAGCCGCGGCTGGTGCAGTATGCCAGCCGGATCGTTGTCGTTGACCATCACCGGCGGGGTGAGGAGTTCATCAATGATGCCGTGCTGGTCTATCTGGAGCCGTATGCCTCCTCAACCTGTGAGCTGGTAACGGAGCTGCTGCAGTATATTCACGACAAGATCAAGCTAAGCCCGCTGGAGGCGACCATGCTGCTAGCCGGTATTACGGTGGATACGAAGCATTTTGCCCTCCATACCGGCTCCCGCACCTTTGAGGCAGCAGGCTTCCTGCGGCGGATTGGGGCAGATACAATCCTGATCCAGCGTATGCTGAAGGAGGATCTGCAGGAGTATATCTCCAAAGCCGAAATTATCAAACATGCGCGGATGGTGTATGATCATATTGCACTGGTTGTAACGTCACCGGGCATGAAAATCCCGCAGCTGCTGATTGCCCAGACTGCAGATACTCTACTGGGCATGACCAATGTGGTGGCGTCCTTTGTCATCAGCGAGCGGCCTGACGGCCTGATCGGCATCAGCGCGCGTTCACTGGGACGGATGAACGTGCAGGTCGTGATGGAGAAGCTGGGCGGCGGCGGACACCTGTCCAATGCGGCGGTGCAGCTTGAAGGAACCTGTAAGGAAGCAGAGGCCAGACTGCTTGAAGTGCTGGCGGAAATTGAAGCGAAAGAGGGGCTGTTCGAATGAAGGTCATTTTTATAAAAGATGTTAAGGGACAAGGTAAAAAAGGGCAGGTTAAAGAGGTTTCGGAAGGCTACGCAACGAACTTCCTGCTTCCGCGCGGACTCGTACGTCCGGCTACTGACGGCAACGTTAAGACACTGGAGAACCAGGCTGCCGCCGAACAGCGCAAGAAGGAACAGGAGAAAGAGGAAGCAGTACAGCTTGGCAAGAAGCTGGACGAGCTCACCCTGACGCTCAAAGCAAAATCAGGTGAAGGCGGCCGGCTGTTCGGGGCAATCACCAGCAAGCAGATTGCCGAGACGCTTGCAGCGACACAGGGCATCGTAATCGACAAACGCAAGATTGAGCTGAACGATCCTATCCGACATATCGGCACATTCCAGATTCATGTGAAGCTGCATACTGAAGTAAAGGCTAACCTCACGGTTCAGGTAACGGAGGAGTAAAATGGGTGGAGATCTCTTTTTCGATCGGATTCCCCCGCAGAATCTGGAGGCGGAGCAGGCCGTACTAGGTGCTGTTCTGCTGCATGATGAGGCGCTGATTACAGCGATGGAGCGGGTGCAAACCGAAGACTTCTACGACAAACCGCATCAGATGATCTTTGAGGCGATGGTGCAGCTCGGAGAAGAGAGCCAGCCGATTGACCTGATTACACTGACCTCCCGGTTACAGGATAAGGGAGAGCTTGAGGATATCGGCGGTGTCAGCTATCTGGCTAAGCTGGCCCATGCAGTGCCGACTGCAGCCAACGTGGACTACTATGCCCAGATCATTGAAGAAAAGGCGATGCTGCGGCGGCTGATCCGCACAGCTACGCAGATTGTCAGCGAAGGCTACACCGGGGGCGAAGATGTAGGCATTATGCTGAGCGATGCCGAGCGGCGGATCCTGGAAATCTCCAACCGGCGCAGCGGCAGCGGCTTTATTGCCATCCGTGATGTCGTGATGGAAGTATTCGACCGAGTAGAAATGCTCCATCAGAATAAAGGCAATACCTCGGGGATTCCGACCGGCTTCGTTGACCTTGATCATATGACCAACGGCTTTCAGCGCAATGACCTGATTATTGTTGCTGCCCGTCCGTCTGTCGGCAAGACAGCGTTCGCGCTGAATATAGCCCAGAACGTGGCAGTCCGCGCTCAGGAGACCGTGGCGATCTTCAGTTTGGAAATGTCGGCGGCCCAGCTGGTACAGCGTATGATCTGCGCCGAGGCTAATCTGGATGCCAATATCATGCGTACCGGCGAATTCAAAAATGATGACGACTGGTCCAAGCTGACCATGGGAATTCAGGCCTTGGCCGAGTCAGAAATCTACATTGATGATACTCCGGGGATTACGGTTACCGATATCCGCGCCAAATGCCGCAGGCTGAAGAAGGAAAAAGGCCTTGGCATGATCGTCATCGACTACCTGCAGCTGATTCAGGGACGCGGCAAGCCTGGCGAGAACCGCCAGCAGGAGGTCTCAGAGATTTCCCGTACGCTGAAGCAGATTGCCCGTGAGCTGGACGTTCCGGTTATTGCCCTGTCCCAGCTCAGCCGCGGTGTAGAGCAGCGTCAGGACAAGCGCCCGATGATGAGTGACCTCCGTGAATCCGGTTCAATCGAGCAGGATGCCGATATTGTAGCGTTCCTGTACCGTGACGATTACTATAACCAGGATACGGAGAAAAAGAATATTATCGAAATCATTATTGCCAAGCAGCGTAACGGTCCAGTAGGCACCGTGGAGCTTGTATTTCTGAAGAACTTTAACAAGTTCGTCAACTACGAGCGAGCGCACTCTGAACCGTTTGCAGGTTAGGCAATTTATGCACAATATCCGAACGATCATACATTTACCTGTGTGATCGTTCGTTTTTATTTGACTTTAAAAAGTACCGCTGTTACACTGGTTATTGTGCTTTAGCGGGTTAAACCCGCATAGCGTCCGGAGGGCTGCGTACATAGGAACGTTGTACAGGGCCCATATTATTATAAATAATGGTGCTAAAGTGGCGCCAACGGAGGAATGAATATGTCAACGGTAGTCGTCGTGGGAACACAATGGGGAGACGAAGGCAAAGGGAAGATCACTGATTTTCTGGCAGAGAGCGCAGATGTGGTCGCCCGGTATCAGGGGGGCAACAATGCCGGTCACACGATTCTGATTGACGGGAAGAAGTTCAAGCTTAGCCTGATTCCATCTGGTGTATTTTATAAAGAGAAAACTTGTGTAATCGGTAACGGAATGGTCATCAATCCTGAAGCCCTGATCCAAGAAATTAATTATATTCATGAAAATGGCTTTGATACGAAGAACCTGGTCATCAGCGACCGCGCCCATGTCATCATGCCGTACCACATGCTGCTCGATGCGCTGGAAGAAGACCGCAAGGGCCCGAACAAGATCGGAACCACCCGCAAAGGGATCGGCCCAGCTTATATGGACAAAGCTGCCCGCAACGGCATCCGGATCGCCGATCTGATGGATGCCGAGGAATTCGAGCTGAGACTGCGTCATCTGGTAACAGAGAAAAATCAGGTTATAACACAGGTTTATGGTGCAGAACCGCTGGATGTGGAAGAGATTCTGGCGAAATACCTGGAATATGCAGAAGTGCTCCGCGGATATGTAACGGACACCTCCGTTATTCTGAACGATGCCATTGATGGGGATTCCAAGGTGCTGTTCGAAGGTGCTCAAGGCGTTATGCTGGATATCGACCAGGGAACATATCCATTCGTAACCTCCTCGAATCCGTCCGCTGGCGGTGTGTGCATCGGCTCCGGGGTAGGCCCGTCGAAGATCAAGCAGGTTATCGGTGTTGCCAAAGCCTACACTACACGTGTTGGTGACGGCCCGTTCCCGACAGAACTCAGTGATGCAACAGGTGACTACATCCGTGAAACCGGACATGAATACGGTACGGTTACCGGACGTCCGCGCCGTGTGGGCTGGTTCGACAGCGTAGTGGTGCGTCATGCCCGCCGCGTGAGCGGAATTACCGGCTTGTCGCTTAACTCGCTGGACGTGCTCAGCGGGCTGGAAACTGTGAAGATCTGCACCGGCTACAAATACCGCGGAGAGATCATCACCCATTATCCGGCCAGCCTCAAAATGCTGGCTGAATGCGAAGCGGTGTATGAAGAGCTTCCAGGCTGGAGCGAGGATATTACTGCTGCTAAGACTCTGGAGGATCTGCCGGCCAATACCCGCCGTTACGTGGAGCGTGTATCTGAACTGACAGGTATTCCAATTGCTATCTTCTCGGTTGGACGTAACCGCGAACAGACCAATCAAGTGCTGCCAATCTACGTATAATAAACGGTTTATAACGAGAGGACCTCTGCAAAGGGGTCCTTTTTGCATGTCCTTTTTTCACTTGCGCCTGGCTCTGTTCACCGTTTATACGTTTCCCGCCGCATAATATGGTCAATACTGGAATTTAGGGCGGTAAAGAATTCCTTTTCCGAAAGATGGAGTATGACAGAGAGCAAGGGAGAAGTGATCATAATGAAGATTGTAAAAAATGCAGTTGGCATATGCCTGATTGTTGTACTGGCCAGTGCGCTGTCAGTGCTGACAACAGCCTATGTGGTTAATACCTACATTCAGTCGGTGCTGGCAAGCTTTGATATTAAGCTGGATAGCCCGGCGCCGGGAATCGGCGGCTTTGTGAAGAGTCTGACGGGAATGGGCAGTAAGACTGAATCAGATGGGGTCACCGGCCAGAAGGAGAAAGAGGATACCGGGGAGAATCCGGCCAAGGACACCGGCGATAAGGCAGTAGAGGAGAAGGTGCCAGAGGATGCTGTGGCCGTTATGGGCCAGCCGGCCGAAGAGGATACCGCGGGAGCCTCTGAAGCTTCGGATGCGGAGGGCCAGGATCAACAGCTGGTTATGACCCCGGATGCGATGAGTGAAATGAAGGATAATATACCGGAGGAGGACAAAGTCGGGATCTTTAATATTCTGATGAAAAAGCTTCCGCAGGAGGAAATGCAGGCGATCTCCACAGCAATGGAGGATGGGTTAACAGAGGCTGAAGTTAAGGAAATACAGGGGGTTATTGCCAAATACGTAAATCAGGATGAATATGAGCTGCTGATGAAAATGCTTACACCGGAGTCTTCCGTAAATCCATAAATTACAAAAGAGTCAGTTTTTAGACACAGGAATGGTGTTTAAACTGCAAATTATTGATAAAAACCCGCAATAAACGCGGGTTTTGCCATGTTTAGAAAGTTGAAATTATTCTTCGGGCTATGGTACAGTAAAAAAGGACTAGAAGGGGTTAATTTTTTGTAACCTTTTCAGTGCTGAAAGACACTGGTAACACCGTGAAAATTTATAACATACAACACGAACCATTCACACTAATGTAAAAAGAAAAATAAGACACAGCAGATTATATAATAAGGGGTCGCAAAACAAGCTTGGCCGCTCTTCAGGGGCGGGCTGAACGGGCAGATTGAAAGGGAGAGTTTCATGAAGGGATTTAAGTTCATGCGCCTGATGGGGAAGCTGCGGGGCAGCGAAGGAACATCCGCAGGATCGGGCGCAGAGAGTCAACAGGGCACACGTGCCTCCGGCGACGCTATTGTCTTTCATCAGGAACCCAAACCGCGGAGACTGCGGCGTTCCTGGATTGCGGCATCAGCCGGGCTGGTGCTTTTGTCTGCCTTCCTGGTCGGGGCAGAGAGGAAGTATGTGGCCGCCAATACAGTCACCTATTACAAGGTGCTGGTGAAGGGCGAGGAGATCGGCAAGATCAGCCAGCAGTCTGAGCTGGACCAGCTGTTTGAACAGAAACGCAAGGAATACCAGACCAAGTATCCCGACTCAGTTATGGTACTACAGACAACCGGGATTACTACCGAGGAAGAAGCGGCGTATAAGCCGGTGGTTGACACTGCAGCTACGCTGGACAAGCTGGATGGCATGCTCAAGGCATATGCAGTCGGTGTTCAGCTGACTGTAGACGGCAAATCGATCGGTATTGTTAAGGACCAGGAAACGGCAAATGCTGTATTGCAGGGCGTGAAGGCGCATTATCTGCCGGCGGCAGCAGAAACAGCAGGTGCACAGCTGAAGAAGATGGCGGCCACCAGCAAGGCGGCGGTTTCCGCAAGCACGGGCAAGGTGGATTCGGCTTCCATCGAGGAAGAAGTAACCATTGTTCCGATCAAGGCTGACCCTAACAAGGTGCTAACGCTGGAGGAAGCGGTCAAGGCACTGACGGAAGGCAAGGAAGAGCCGCTGGTCTATACCGTACAGGAAGGCGATACGGTTTCCGGAATTGCCAAACGGTTCAGCATCACTCAGGCTGATATATTCCGCAATAACCCGACCGTCAAAGAGCTTACCCTGCAGATCGGGGATGAGCTGCAGCTGACGGTGCCGCAGCCTGAGCTTACCGTTACGACGGTTGAGCAGGTAACAGAGCAGGTGGTTACAGAGCCTGAGGTCATTGTCCGTACAAGCGATCAACTGGCTGCCGGCAAGAGCAAGGTTGTTCGTCCCGGCCAGACCGGCCTGAAGGAAATGCAGTACCGGTTAACGAAGGAGAACGGTCTGGTGGTCAAGGAGGAATGGCTGGGACAGACGGTGCTCAAGGAATCGCTGCCCGAAGTCGTCTACCGCGGGACTAAGGTTGTCGGTGAAGGCACCGGCATGTTCGCCTGGCCGGTCAGCGGCGCAACGTTATCCAGCAGCTTCGGCGAACGCTGGGGACGCGCCCATAAGGGTATTGACCTCGTATCGGGCAACCGTACGATTAAGGCGGCCGATGCAGGAACTGTTACCTTTGCCGGTGTACAGAGCGGATACGGCAATGTAGTTATTGTCGATCACAGGAACGGTTACGTGACCTATTACGGTCACTTGCGCAGTATTTCCGTATCAGTCGGACAACGGCTTGAGCAGGGAGGCAAGATCGGGATTATGGGTAATACGGGCCGCTCGACGGGAACCCACCTGCATTTTGAAATCCGCAAGAACGGCACAGCAGTCAATCCGCTGAAATATTTGAAATAATCCATTCGTTATAACCAGCCGTCCGAAATCGTTTCGGGCGGCTTTATATTTACCGGGAGTAGGATGTGACGTCAGGACAGGTATGTTAAAATAAGAGAATCAATGACAAGTATGGCGAGAAAGGTGAAGCTGAGCATATGCAGATGGGGACGATTCTGGTAGTTGACGATGAACAGCCTATTGCGGATATTTTGAAATTCAATTTAGAAAAAGAAGGCTATGAGGTGATCTGCGCGTTTGACGGCAACAGCGCGGTGGAACTGGCACTATCCAAACGGCCTGATCTGATGCTGCTCGATCTCATGCTTCCAGGCAAGGACGGTATGGATGTGTGCCGCGAGGTACGGCTTGCGCATCTGGATATTCCGATTATCATGCTGACCGCCAAGGACGGGGAAATCGATAAGGTGCTGGGCCTTGAGCTGGGCGCCGATGATTATGTGACCAAGCCCTTCAGCACACGCGAGCTGCTGGCCAGAGTCAAAGCGCAGATGCGGCGCCAGCATAAACCGGTATCCGCCGGATCGCTGAATGAGACTGTGGAGAGCAAGCAGGGTATCCAGCATTTCGGGCTGTTCGTGGATACCGACATGTACATGGTCTATAAGGACGGAGAACCGCTGGATCTGACCCACCGCGAATATGAGCTGCTCTATTATATGATCCGCCATGCCGGCAAAGTAATGACACGGGAACATCTGCTGCAGGCGGTATGGGGATTCGAATATTTCGGGGATGTCCGGACTGTCGATGTCACGATCCGGCGCCTGAGAGAGAAAATTGAGGAGAATCCCAGCAAGCCGGAATATATTTTTACCCGGCGGGGACTGGGCTATCTGATGCACAGCCCCAAAAGCGGGGGCCTGTGATGAAGAAAGGGCTGTCCTTTTTCCGGACAATTCAGGCCAGGCTGACCGTTATTTATGTTTTGCTGATTCTGGTGGCGATGCAGCTGATCGGGGTTTATTTTGTCAGCTCGATGAAGAATTCCCTGACTGAGAATTTTACCAAGGATCTGAAGGCAAGAGCGGAGATGCTGTCCATACTGACTGCGGACAAGCTTGGCAGTGAGACCGGAACAACGGATGAGGAGACCGCGGTGGAGAGCCTGCGCGGTATGGTCAATAACCTGTACATCAACGGTGCGGAAATTCAGGTGCTTGATGCAAGCGGCAAGATCATTACGACCTCGGTTCCGTCTCAGAATGACTATGTGGGGCAGCGCAATACGCAGACTGTGGTCAGCCGGGCGCTGCAGGGCATCAGCGACAATGAGGAATATATCATCGCGGATGATAATGTGCGCAAGAAAGTTGTAGCCAAGCCTGTGCTTGCCGGTGACAAGGTCGTTGGAGCGATTTATATTGCCGCCGATATGAAGGATCTTTATGCAACGATGAGCCGGATCAACAGCGTGTTTCTCTCCGGGCTGCTGCTGGCCCTGGCGTTGACGGCTGTGTTATGCGTCATTCTGGCCCATACGATTACCCATCCGATTAAAGAGATGACCCGTCATGCCACTGCCCTTGCCGAAGGCAAGTTCAACCGCAGGATGCCCGAGTTTGGCAATGACGAAATCGGCCAGCTGAGCCAGGCATTCAACTATATGACCGGCCGGCTGCGTGAGGCGCTATCGCAGAATGAGGAGGAGAAGGAGAAGCTGGCTTCCATCCTGACCAACATGAGCGATGGCGTGGTCGCTACCGATGAGAGCGGAAGGGTAATTCTGATGAATACCCGTGCTGCCGATATGCTTGGATCTGAGGGTCCGCTGCCCGAGGGGGCGCCGCTGGATGAGCTGCTCGGACTGGATCATGAGCAGACAGGGTCGCTTGCCGAGGGCAATGCCCAGTCGGCGCTGATTCACCTGTCGCCGATGGGCGGGGGAGACCCGAATATTGTGCGGGTGACATTCACTCCGATCCACCGGCGCGAGGGCGGGGGGATCGCCGGGACAATTGCCGTGCTTCAGGATGTCACGGAGCAGGAGAATCTGGAGGAGTCACGGCGTGAATTCGTGGCCAACGTCTCCCATGAGCTGCGGACCCCGCTGACGACGATCAAGAGCTATGTAGAAGCGCTGGATGACGGGGCACTGGATGACCAGCAGCTGGCCGTGCGGTTCGTCGGCGTTATCCGCAACGAAACGGAACGGATGATCCGGCTTGTCACCGACCTGCTGCATCTTTCGCGGCTGGATTCCAAGGAATCCAGCCTGCGTATCCAGCAGACCGATATCTCCGAGATGCTGGAGGATGTGGCCGACCGCTTCTCGTTCCAGATCCGCCAGAAGCGGATTCACATCAGCACGATCGTGCACAAGGATGTCGCCATGGCCTGGCTGGACCGGGACCAGATTGATCAGGTGCTTGGCAATCTGGTGTCCAATGCACTGAAATATACGCCTGAGGGCGGCACGATCAGCCTTCAGGCCGTAAAAAGCGAGGACGGGATGCTGGCCATATCGGTACGCGATTCCGGGATCGGAATTCCCAAGAAGGATATTGAGCGAATCTTTGAACGCTTTTACAGGGTAGATAAGGCCCGTTCAAGGAATATGGGCGGTACCGGTCTCGGACTTTCCATTGCCCGGGAAATTGTCAAAGCGCACGGCGGTTCCATTTCCCTGCAATCGGAGCTTAACGAAGGCTCATTAGTCACATTTACGCTGCCTCTGCTGAACCAGCAAAGGGGGAGTGAAGGATGAGAGAGAAACTGAAAACCTGGATTCTTGCTATCCTGGTCCTCGGCAGTCTGGTAGAAAGCTATTATCTGATCTACCGGCTTCCGGGCAGTGATTCAGCAGTCATGTCTGAGAATCTGTATGTCAAAACCGATAATATGGGCCCTGAGGAAAAGGTGGAAAACCTGCTCTATCCCGACCGGATGATCATTCATATGGGCGGAGGGAAGCATACGCTGTTCTACCCCGACTCTACCTTCTATGATCTGATCTTTAACCGGCTCAAGGGGCGGAGCTTTGAAAGCTTCCAGCGGCGCTCGGTAGAGGACTTCGACTGGGACAAAATCCGCAGCGAAAATGCCGGTATTGAGCTGAGCTTCGGCGCCGGCATCCCCGTTACGCTGCTGCAGCGGGTAATGCAGCTGTCGCCTGATTCGCTGTTTGAGGGAGAAAGCATTGACCGGATCTGGATTTACAATGTCAAAAATGATTCGAAGGCGCATGCCGTCTTTTTCAGCACCAGAGGCGACATTGTGTATGAGGCGGCCAAAGCCGATCTTACCGTACAGGACGTGCAGCAGCATGTCGACTTCGGCATCAACTGGACTCCCTATACAGTGGTGAACGGGGATTATTATGTGCCCGAGGAGAAGCTGGATCTGGTCGAGGCCGAGATGCCGTCCGGCATGTATACCATTGAACAGATGCAGAGCAATCTTTTCTTTGATGCGGGAAGCACCAGATATATTCCGGAAAAAGACGGCTCCAAGATCTATACCGACAGTAAACGCAGTCTTCAGGTTGATCAGGAGCTGAACTGGATGAGCTACAGTGATCCTGCGGCGCTGCCGGCCGGCGAGAGCACGTCTGCCAAGGATGCGCTGGAGGCTGTTGATTTCGTCAATCAGCACGGCGGATGGAACGGGACCTACCGGCTGGCTTCGACGGAAGAGGAAAAGCAGGAGCGCAAGGTGTCATTTCAGCAGTATTACAGCTCTTACCCGATTATGAGCCGGCCGCAGCTGCAGTACGGGGTTATCATCCTGGAGCTGCAGCAGGGTACCGTCTCTTCCTATGAACGTTCGCTGATGTATACTGAGGAAGAACAGGCGGTGAAGCGGATTGTACAGCTTCCGGGCGGTGATGAGCTTAAGGCCAAGCTGGCCCAGATCAGCTCCGGCTCAGCTGTGAAGGATCTGATTCCGGCCTATATTCCTGTATTGCAGCGGGATACCCTGCGCCTTACACCGGTATGGCGGGTTACCCTAAATGATGGCAGTGTGCTTACAATCAGCTAGGCGGTATAATGAATAATTGCGGAGTTATAAACATAGAGGAGGGAAAGTATGGACTGGGGCAGAGCAAAGAGTGTGCTGATTTACGCTTTTCTGGTGCTGAATCTGCTGCTGTGCTATCAGCTGTGGATGGATTTGCGCGATCAGGCCACTGCCAACCTGGATTTTACTTCCCTCTCGGCAGAAACGCAGGCAGTGATGGAACAGAAGGGCATTCGGGTACTCAGTCCGATTCCGGCAGCTACGCCGCAGCTGCCGGATATCACCTACATCTATTCCGGTGAGGAGCAGAACGCTCCGCCGGTCCTGCTGAAGGAGCCTATAGACAGCGGGCTCATGTATTCTTCATTCCCGGAGCTCAGCGAGGCCCTGCAGGGGGAGATCCCGGATATTGCAGGTTACCGTTTCGATTCCCAGGAGAGTGAGGTCGGCAAGTTCGTGCTTCACCCGCTGGTGGACCAGAAATACTCTCTATTCCGGGTAAAGCTGGAGCTCATCAACAGCAACCAGAAAATCGTTGCCTACCGTTCGCCAAAAATTGAAATTGTAGCGACCGGCAGCGACAACGAAAATGCGGATGTGCAGAAGGTGCTCCCGGCCTCCCAGGCGCTCAGCAGCCTGATTGAAAAATATTTTCCGGCGGACGCGGTAGTGAAAGAAATTGAACTGGGTTATTACGGGGAGCTGTTTAATTCTGAGAGCCAGGTGGCTTCACCGATGTGGAGATTCTGGCTGGAGGACGGCAGCGCCTATTACGTAGATGCGATCAGTGCGGACATTATCAGTCCCAAGACAACAGAGTAGAAGGAGCAGGAGAGATGGGAATTTCATTTACAGTGCTGTCCAGCGGTTCTACCGGTAATGCGACAGTAGTACGCAACGGGGAAACAACACTGATGATCGACGCGGGGCTCAGCGCCAAGCGGATTGATGAGCTGCTGGGGATGCGCGAGCTGACGGGGAAAGATATAGACGGAATTCTGGTGACCCATGAGCATTCCGACCACATTAAAGGACTTGGGGCTGTTGCACGTAAATACGACCTGCCGATCTACGCCAACAGCAAGACCTGGGGAGCCATCGAAAAAGGCATAGGCAATATTGCCGAGCATAACCGGATTATTCTGGAGACCGGTACGCACCGTGATTTTGGCAGCATGCGGGTGGAGTCCTTTGCCATCTCCCATGATGCTGCTGAACCGGTAGGCTATAACTTTTATGACGGCAAAGAGAAGCTATGCGTAGCAACAGACCTTGGGTATGTCAGCGATAAGGTCAGAATGGCACTCGAAGGGTCGGACGTGCTTGTGCTGGAAGCGAATCATGATATCGAGATGCTGCGGATGGGCCGGTATCCGTGGAATACCAAGCGGCGGATTCTTGGCGATATGGGCCATCTCTCCAATGAGGCGGCCGGGGCGGCATTAAGCGAGATTCTGACCGGGCGGACCAAGCGGACCTACCTGGCGCATCTAAGCCTCGATCATAACATGATCGATTTGGCCAGAATGTCGGTGAGAGGAGCCATGGAGGACCGGGGCTGCTTCTACAAGGACAGTGAATTTAAATTATGTGATACCTACTATGACCGGCCTACGCCATGGGATAAGGTGAGCCAGCCATAAGCCGGTCGAGCTCAGCCATTTTGCGGTCAAGCTCCTGGCGGGAGAATACTCCTTTATCAATCATAAGCTCGATCAGTGCACTCTGCACAAGCAGCAAATGATAGTGTTCATCCTTGAGGTCACCAAGCTTACCGATAAATTGCACAAGATCCATGCTGGTTGAAAAAGATTCCATGACACCCGCTCCTTTCCGGCTGGAGATGATACGGAACTGTAAACAATTTCATGTGTTTTTGCTTCAAGAAAAATGTGGGCGGTACGCCCGCTTGTGATACAATTATAAGGTACCGACAGATATAAGCATCAGACGTACATTACTTCTATTATTGTAGTCTTTTAAGCTGCAAAATATTCCTGAGACTCACGGTGTTTATCATGCAAGTTGCAAGAATCAGAGACCCTTGGCGCTTATAAACCGCAGATTTGGCGGTATATAGTATAAAGTGAAACCTTTTAGCGCTCTGCACAGTCTAAGAGAGAGCGAGAAGTCCGGGGGCAGTTGCTTGGCGTTCAGTCGTGAATGCAGTAGCAATAGAGGGGAGAGGATGTACCCGTGGGATTGTTCGATGACGATTTCTATTCAACCAAAGTACCGCGCCGCAAAAGAAAAGAGCTGGAGAAAAGCAAAGTGCTTACCAGCCGGAAATGGACCGTGCACAGATCAAGGCGCACCATGGCCACATGGCAGGTCTCTGTAATCAGCTCAGCAGTCAGTGCAGTAGTTGCCGTGCTGCTGTTCAGTCTCGTTACAGGACAATTTGCAGCCGAGAGGGAAGCCTATGTACCGGAAGTAGGGCAGAAAGTTACAGCGAGCAGCGGGGATCCATATGACCGGATTATTCAGGCTGCCGCACTGGTCCGTCCCGCGGTCGTGAGTATCATTAATCATAAAGAAGATAATGAGGAACTTAACATTCTCGATGAATCGGCACTCGGATCGGGAGTTATCTATAAGAAGGACGATACTAAGGCCTTTATCATTACGAATAATCATGTCATTGAAGGCTCAGGCAAGCTTGAAGTGGTAACGGTAGACGGTGTGACACATAAGGCAGTTCTGGTAGGAGCAGACAAGGTTACGGATATTGCTGTACTGTCAATGGATGCCAAGGATGTGACAACGGTTGCCCAGATCGGTGATTCCTCCAAGCTGCGGCTGGGCGAGACGGTGATTGCCATCGGCAATCCGCTTGGTCTCGGGGATACCCTGACCTCCGGAATTGTAAGCTACACAGAGCGTACTATCCCGGTATCACTGAACCAGGACGGGGTTTATGACTGGGAGCAGGAGGTTATCCAGACGGATGCCGCCATTAACGAAGGTAACAGCGGAGGGGCACTTGTCGATCTGGATGGTAAAGTGATCGGAATCAATACGATGAAAATTTCCGACACCGGCGTAGAAGGACTCGGATTCGCCATCCCCGCCAACCATGTGGTGAAGACGGCGGATGAGCTGGCGGCCAAGGGCAAAATATCACGTTCCTACCTGGGCGTGTATTCGGTAGATCTGAACAATCCTTATGTTCCGCTGGCTGAGGATCAGGTGAAGGAGCTTAACCTGCCTTCATCAGTCAAAGAAGGCGTGGTTGTGCTTGATGCGGTAGGACCGGCAGAGGAGGCAGGCCTTCAGTTCAACGATGTCATTACCAAATTTGATGATCAACCGATTACCTCAACGCTGTCGTTGCGCAAGTATCTCTACGAGCAGACAGAGATTGGCGATGAACTAAAAATTACGTATTACCGGAACGGGGAAGTAAAGCAGGCTACTGTGAAACTTCTTGAGAAGCCGCAGGAATAAATGCTGCACAGGCTGTATATAATAAAGAGGCAGTCATGAGAAAGGGAAGCGGCACGGCCGCCCTGAACAGAAACTTTTTTGGGGCGGCACCGTTTCTTTCGTTTCAAAGCAGAATAAGCAGGGTAATAAGAAGTATCGTGCAGAAGCGCAAGTTACAACTGGACTGACAGCCCTTACATTGGAAAGTGAACCTTTTAAGGGAAAAAACGGAGAATATCGGATAAGCCAGCTTGCCTTTGTTCCCCGGGTGTGGTAACATGAGAATAATCATACATTTGATACCTAATTCTCGTATTGAAAAGGGCTGTCAATTGGAATACAACCCTTTTCAATGTGTGAATTTTTTCTTTGTTTGAAGATAAAAAGAACATATTAATTTAAATTTGTGGAGGTAACACACATGCAAACAGGTACAGTTAAATGGTTCAACGCAGAAAAAGGATTCGGATTCATCGAAGTTGAAGGCGGAAGCGACGTATTCGTACACTTCTCCGCTATCACTGGCGAAGGATTCAAAACTTTGGACGAAGGCCAACGCGTTGAATTCAACGTTGTTCAAGGCAACCGTGGACCACAAGCCGAAAACGTTGTAAAACTGTAATAATAGAAGCGCCGTCCCTGCTTACACGTAAGTCGGGACGGTCTTTTTTTATAAAGATCAGAAGTATAACTCACCCTTGTAAACACAGCCTGATCTAAGTAGAATACGCTGGGCACACGTTCTGTAACAAAGGATTTGTCAGTCAGCAACCTGTAAGGGCATCGTCAGATGCTTTTTTACTTGTTGTCCAGGCATGTGACATATAAGGAAGGGAGGAACGGCAATGAACTACCGGAAAAAGCCTGTCGAGGAAGTACCGGAAGAGAATACCGCTATTTGGGCCTGTACCAATGATGACTGCAATGGATGGATGAGGGACAATTTCGCATTTGAACATGCGCCGTCTTGCCCCCTCTGCCATGCTCCAATGGCCCGTAATATGAAGATGCTGCCGCAGCTGGTGAATTCCAACGGCGATCTGAAATCACTCAAAAAGGGTATTTCCATTACCTGACCATCACCCATTATAAGTCAACCTTACAATATATTGATGAACAAATCCAAGACGGGTAAACCGTCTTATTTTTTTTGCTTTCTAAGCAGAATATTGTGATATTTGTCACAAATTTATTGAAATTATACATAAAACGAGGCGTATAATGTGATTATTGTCACACTTTAATCCTTAAATTTTTGACAGAATAGACGTATTGAATGGGGAGAAGGAAGGGGAGAAATATGGATACAGTAATGCTGTCGCGTATACAATTTGCGTCGACGACAATCTTTCATTATTTCTTTGTACCGGTGTCGATTGGCCTGGCTCTGATGATCGCGATCATGGAGACGATGTATGTCAGAAAGGGCAACGAAGAGTACAAAAGAATGGCACAGTTTTGGGGAAAGCTTTTCCTGATTAACTTTGCAGTCGGTGTAGTAACAGGAATTTTACAGGAGTTTCAGTTCGGAATGAACTGGTCTGACTACTCCCGCTTTGTCGGTGACGTGTTCGGGGCTCCGCTTGCTATTGAAGCGCTATTGGCCTTCTTCCTGGAATCCACTTTTATCGGAATCTGGATCTTCGGTTGGGACAAGGTTTCCAAGAAGATTCACCTGCTGTCCATCTGGATGGTTGCACTGGGAACAACGCTGTCAGCGTTCTGGATTCTCACAGCCAACTCCTTTATGCAGCACCCTGTCGGGTTCGAAATAAATAACGGCCGGGCTGAAATGAATGATTTCCTGGCTCTGATTACTAACGGACAGCTGCTTGTTGAACTGCCGCATACTCTGCTGGCTGCTTATGCAACAGGCGCCTTCCTGGTAACGGGGATCAGTGCTTATAAAATGCTCAAGAAGCAGGATGTGCCGTTCTTCAGAAAATCTTTTGAAATTGCAGCCATCGTCGGGATTGTATCCTCTGTGGGTGTGGCAGTTGCCGGTCATGCCCAGGCCCAATACCTGGTAGAGACACAGCCGATGAAGATGGCGGCATCCGAAGGACTATGGGAAGACAGCGGTGATCCTGCTGCCTGGACGGTTTCCGCTTTTATCGACCCTGTAAATAAGGTGAACTCCGGTGAAATCAAGATTCCATACCTGCTCAGCTTCCTGTCCTACAGTAAATTCTCCGGTGAGGTTAAGGGGATGAATACACTGCAGGCAGAATATGAACAGGCATATGGCCCGGGTAATTATATTCCGCCTGTGCGGACTACGTTCTGGAGCTTCCGGATCATGGTTGCTGCCGGCTCGCTTATGGTAGTGTTTGGGCTGTATGCCATGTACCTGATGTGGCGTAAAAAGATGGAGCGTCCGAATACCTGGTTCCTGCGCTTTATGTTCTGGGGACTTCTGCTGCCGCCGATTGCGAATACCGCCGGCTGGATTATGACGGAGATCGGGCGTCAGCCGTGGACCGTGTTTGGCCTGATGACGACGGAAGACAGTGTATCACCTAACGTAACTGCAGGCTCCGTCCTGTTCTCGGTAATTACATTCAACGCTATCTATGCCATTCTGGGTATCGTACTGGTTGGATTGTTCATTAAAGTGATTAAAAAAGGACCTTATCACATGGATAACGATCACGGCGTTGACCATGACCCGTATAGCAAGGAGGGAACCACGCATGCTTTCTCTTAATGAATTATGGTTTGTGCTGATTGCGGTTCTTTTTATCGGTTTCTTCTTCCTTGAGGGCTTTGACTTTGGCGTAGGCATGGAAACACAGATTTTGGCTAAAAATGATACAGAACGCCGTCTGCTGATTAACTCGATCGGACCTTTCTGGGATGCGAATGAAGTATGGCTGCTTACAGGTGCCGGAGCGATGTTCGCTGCCTTTCCGAACTGGTATGCTACGCTCTTCAGCGGGTTCTACATTCCGTTCGTATTCGCGCTGCTGGCGCTGATTGCCCGCGGGGTTGCCTTTGAATTCAGAGGCAAGCGAGACTCGCTAGGCTGGAAAAAAACGTGGGATGCCTGCATTTTCTTCGGCAGCTTCCTGCCGCCGTTCCTGCTGGCCGTTGTCTTCGCCAGCTTCATTAAGGGGCTGCCGATTGACGGCGACATGCAGATGTATGCCGGATTCTTCGATATTGTGAATCCTTATACGGTAGTAGCGGGTATTACTGTCGTGATGCTCTGTCTGGTACATGGACTGATGTTTACTACCCTGCGTACGGTTGGCGATCTGCAGGTTCGGGCCCGCAAGCTGGGCCAGCTGCTGCTGATTCCGCTGGCAGTGCTGCTGGTGGCATTTGTTATTATGACTTATTTCATGACAGATATCTTTGAACAGCGCGGAACAGTGCTGATGATTCTTGTCATTCTGGGAATTGCCGCTTACGTGCTGGCCGGTTATTTCATGAGCAAGAAGAAAGACGGCTGGGCGTTCGGAATGACCGGAGCCGTAATGGCGCTGTCCGTACTGTCCGTCTTCGTGGGCTTGTTCCCGCGGGTGATGATCAGCTCGATTGATTCGGCATTCAGCCTGACTATTACAAATGCTGCATCCGGCCATTATTCACTGAAGGTAATGACTATTGTGGCGCTGACGCTGCTGCCGTTCGTGCTCGGCTATCAGATCTGGAGTTATTTTATCTTCCACAAACGGGTTCACGAGAAGGAGCATCTTGAATACTAATGGATAAAAATTTGCTTGGGTACAAAGGAGTTAAGCCGGTCTTTCTGATCGTTGGCTTCCTTACCCTGGTGCAAAGCCTGTCCATTCTTCTGCTGGCGAAATCGCTGGCAGAAGCTGTCTCGGCGCTATTTGCGGGAGAACCGCTGAAGGAACAAGGGGCAAGCATGCTCTTGTTCCTTCTTGCGTTTCTTGTGCGTCATGCCTGTGCCATGCTGATGAGCCGTGTCTCCTACCGCTTCGCGGAGGCCACGGGCAGCAGTATGCGGAGACAGATGATGGATAAGCTGTTCCAGCTGGGACCAAGGCTGGCTGGCGACAGGGGAACGGGAACACTGGTTACAATTGTGCTTGAAGGAGTGACCAAGTTCCGTACGTATCTGGAGCTGATTATTCCGCGGATGGTTGGGATGGGCATTACTCCATGGCTGCTGCTGGCCTATATCTACTGGCTTGATACATCAAGCGGGGTCATCCTGACCCTGACGATGCCGATCATTATTATCTTTATGATTCTGATCGGGATGACCGCACGCAAGCAGATGGACCGGCAGCTGAAGTCCTACCGGACCCTGTCCAATCATTTCGTCGATTCGCTGCGCGGACTGGAGACGCTGAGGTTTCTCGGGCGCAGCCGCAGCCACAGCGAGAGTATTGCCGCTGTCAGTGACAGGTACCGCTCGGCAACGATGAAGACCCTTCGTGTGGCGTTCCTGTCATCGTTTGCACTTGATTTCTTCACCATGTTATCTGTTGCATCAGTAGCCGTAAGCCTTGGGCTGCGGCTGATCAATGAAGAGATGACCCTGGTTACGGGTCTGACGATCCTGATTCTCGCCCCGGAATATTTCCTGCCGGTCCGGCTGGTCGGTGCGGACTTCCATGCTACGCTGGACGGCAAGGAAGCCGGAGAAGCGATGAAGGATATCATTGACCGCGAAACTGTGAAGGCAGAGCCGGTTGAGGCTGACGGACAGACCGCTGCTCAGCCGCTGCAAGCAGGGGCCTTCAGCTGGAAGCCGGATAGTACTCTTACGCTTGAAGGAATCAGCGTTCAATATGAAGCAGACGGAATCCCGTCGCTGGCAGGGGTGAACCTTGCATTTACCGGCGCTGCCAAGATCGGCATTATCGGGGAGAGCGGGGCCGGCAAATCGACGCTGGTCGATATTCTGGGCGGATTTCTGCATCCTACCTCCGGCAGCCTGGTCATTAACGGAAACCGTGTCAGTGCGCTGACTGATGAGGCATGGCGCAGACAGACTGCCTATATCCCTCAGCGTCCTTATATCTTCAGCGGAACGCTGGCCGATAATGTGCGTTTCTATTACCCGGAGGCAACGCTTGAGGATGTAGCTGAAGTAGTGAAGGCTGCGGGGTTATCGCAGCTTGCCGCGTCATTCCCGGAAGGGCTAAACGAAATGATCGGCGGCGGCGGAAGGTCGGTCAGCGGAGGACAAGAGCAGCGCGTTGCACTGGCCCGTGCCCTGCTTAGCAGCCGTCCGGTCATGCTGCTCGATGAGCCTACAGCTCATCTTGATATTGAGACGGAGTATGAGCTCAAGGAGACGATGCTTCCGCTGTTTGAGGGGAAGCTGGTGTTTCTGGCCACCCACCGGCTGCATTGGATGATGGACATGGATCAGATCATCGTCATGCAGCAGGGCCGGGTGGCAGAGGTTGGCACGCATCTTGAGCTGATCCGGCGCCGAGGCGCCTATTATGGGCTTATTCAAAGTCAACTGGAGGGAATCCATTGAAACGTGAAGGATGGTTTGCTCCTTATGCCTCAAGCTATTTCTGGCGGTTTCTGCTGATTATCGTCCTGGGTGCGCTGACGATCTTCTCGGCCTCGTCCCTGATGTACACCTCGGGCTTCCTGATTTCGAAGTCTTCCATCCCGCCGGAAAATATCCTGATGGTCTATGTGCCGATTGTCGGCGTACGCACCTTCGGGACAAGCCGCGCCGTTATCCACTATGTGGAGCGACTGATCGGCCACGATACAATTCTGCGCATCCTGTCCAAAATGCGCACCCGTCTCTACAACATTCTGGAGCCGCAGGCTTTGTTCCTGTCCTCCCGTTTCCGTACCGGAGATATTCTCGGTATGCTGGCAGATGATATTGAATACCTGCAGAATGTGTATCTCCGTACGGTGTTCCCGAGTATTATTGCGCTGCTAATCTATGCGGCAGCTATCATTGCGCTGGGTACCTTTGATCTGGCGTTCGCCCTGCTGATGGGGCTATACATGCTGGTGCTGGTGGTTGTCCTGCCGCTGATCTCGCTGCTGCTCACCCAAAGACGCCAGCGCCAGGTCAAGCAGGAGCGCAACCGGCTCTATCAGAAGCTGACCGATGCCGTGCTCGGCATGGGCGACTGGATGATCAGCGGACGGCAGGCCCAGTTCGTAGCAACGTATGAGGCAGATGAACGGGAAGTCGCCCGCACGGACGGGGCACTGCGCAGCTGGGCCCGTCTGCGGATGTTTATCGGACAGGCGGTAGTCGGGCTGGCCGTGCTGTCTATGTTGTACTGGTCAGCAGGAGAATTCGCTGACGGTACGATAGCCGGAACGCTGATTGCCGCGTTCGTGCTGGTAGTGTTCCCGGTAGCGGATGCTTTCCTGCCGGTATCAGAGGCAGTGGAGAAAATTCCGCAGTACCGGAATTCGCTGGAGCGCCTGGACGGTGTAGAAGAGGCCAAGGGGACAGTGCTGCAGGCACCGGCGGCTGTTAATGAAGAAGCCGCAGCCCTAATCGGGAGCATTCAGGCTTCAGGGCTGGCCCATATTATACTGAAGTCGGCAGGCTACCGCTATTCGGCAGAGGATGCCTGGTCGGTTCAAAACTTAAGCCTCGACCTTCCGCAGGGCCGGAAGGTTGCCGTTATCGGGCGCAGCGGAGCTGGCAAATCGACGCTGCTCAAGATGGTGCAGGGTGTCATTACTCCGATTGCCGGCTCAGCAACAATTAACGGGGTAGCGGCTTCTGCTTTCGGTGAGCAGATTCCGCAGGTCATTGCTGTGCTGAACCAGAGCCCGCATCTGTTCGATACTACAGTGGCGAACAACATCCGTCTGGGCAATCCCGGTGCATCGGAGGAAGACATCCGCCGGGCGGCAAGCCTGGCCAAGCTGGATACGCTGATCTCTTCGCTGCCGGAGGGGTATAACACACCGGTGCGCGAAGCCGGTCAGCGCTTCTCCGGCGGTGAACGCCAGCGGATGGCATTGGCCCGCATTCTGCTGCAGAATACGCCGGTGGTTGTGCTCGATGAGCCGACGGTAGGCCTTGATCCGCGGACAGAGCGTGAGCTGCTGGCCACGATGTTCGAGGCGATGGCCGGCAAGACGCTGATTTGGGTCACGCATCATCTGGTCGGTGCAGAGCAGATGGACGAAGTGATCTTTATGGAGAACGGGCAGGTGGAAATGCGCGGTACTCATGCAGAGCTGATGGAGCGCGAGCCGCGCTACCGCAAGCTGTATGAGCTGGACCGGCCGGTTCAGTTCATGGAGGCGGACGTTTCGGAACAGGCATAGTACTATAGAAAAAGAAGCTCATCCTGCCCGGCTTGGGGCGGTGAGAGCTTCTTTTTTTGTACAAATCTATAGGCCGAATTCTGCGGTTACCCAATCCTTGAACATCACATAATCCTTCTCCACCTGGTTGGCATAGCCGAAGGCCCACTCGGCAATATAACGGGCAAAAGCGTCCACATCTGCGCCCATGGCTCTGGCAATTTCCTGCTCGCTATGGTAATCGAGAATTCCCCGGTCTACATCGGCATCGGCCCGGGCGTGCATTTTGGCGGTCAGGCTGCCCATCAGCTCCAGTACTTTGGTCAGTTCGCCGGCATCAGTGATGTCCTCCAGCTTCAGCCTTTTTTTGTAAGGGGAACGCTCCCGTACGTAAAATTCCCGGCCGTCCATCGTTAGGAACCCGAGATAAGGGTCAGCCTTGTGATGCATCGCCTGCTGGGTAGCGGTTACCCGTTTGCCCTGATGGGCAAAGGCCTGCCAGAAGGATTCCGAATACGGCATGAAATAGGCGGGGACGGGGGCGCGGACCTCTTTTACCTCAAGAACAGGATCATCTGCGCCTTCCAGCTCCATGCCGCCCTCAATCAGAATATAGTAGCGGTCGAGTCCGATGGAAGCCGTTCCTGATCCGCGTTTGACGGCAATATCTTTAATCTGAAAATGCTCATCCTGCAGCTTGCGCGCCACCACTGTCTGCTTGTAAAAGCTCCACGCCTGCTCCAGCTGAGTCTGTTCGTCCGCATCAGGAATCAGCAGCTCGGCATTCTCCAGAAACACCCTGCTGCTCTGCATATGGGCCGTAACCTTCTCCAGAAAATGACTCTGCCGGCGTTTCTCCAGCTTGCGCAGGAGCTTTTTGACCGGGCCTTTGGCGTTATCCTCGTCCACCACATAATCAGCGGGATCATCTTTACCCTGGCAGAAGCGGCGGATTTGCCGCGCATAGGCTTTTGCATAATCCGATATGAAGCTCTGCTGCTCCTTCCCGCCATAGCCAAGCTGCCTGCCGACAAGGGCAATACTGACAGCCATACGCAGCAGATCATAGAGATAAGAGCCGACATACCCCTCGTCAAAATCATTCACATCATAGACAATCGCCCCGTCCTCACTGCGGAAAGCGCCGAAATTCTCAAAATGGAGATCCCCCTGGATCCAGGTAGGCCGGTCGGGCGCGCTGTGGTACGGAAAGTACTGCCTGGTCGTATCAAAATAAAACAGATAGGCGCTGCCCCGGTAGAAGGAAAAAGCGCTCTGCGCCATTTTGCCGTATTTCTCTGCCCGGTCGATATGGCTCAAGGCCATGATACTGCCATCGAATTCGTCTAAAATGGAAATCAGCAGGTCTCTGCGCAGCTTCGTGCGTGTGCGGATAACCCCTTCGGTGATTGTCTGGTTAACCATGGGTGATGCTCCTTTCGGGCTGATATAGCTAAATCTATTATTTCCATAGACTAGCAATTTGGCAAGCATGATATACTTGAAGCAACGTAAGCGGTGAAAATATGATGTAATGAGGTGGAAGCATGTGAGGAGCAGCGGTTACTGCAGCTAATATAAGGAGATGTAAAAAAATGCAGTTAACTTGGGATTTAAGCAGCATCTATCCCGGCTTTCACTCGGAATCCTTTCTGCGGGATCGCAGGCATGTAGAGGAAATAACCGGGGAGCTTGCTGCATGGGCAGCCTCACAGCTACAGGATGTACAGGATGCCTCCGGAGTGATGGAGCAGTTCCTTAAACAATATAACGCTTATAAAAGCATTTACCTCCGCTTATTCAGCTACGCGGAGCTGGTGTTCAGCGCCGACAGCAGCAATGCGGAAGCCGTCAATCTGATGGATGAGCTGGAGGAGGTCAGCAGCGGGGCGGAGGAAGCACGGGTAAGCTTCAGAAAGTGGCTGGCCGGGGCCGGTGCGGAGGAGTTGGAGGCGAGTCTGTCGGACAATGCATACCTGGCGGAGCATAGATTCTATTTGCATGAGCTGCAGATGAAGTCACGGCATCTGCTGAGCGCGGAAGGGGAAGCGGTCATTGCCCGGATGCAGGCCAACGGCTCGAAGGCTTGGGAGCGGCTGTACATGCGGACGCTGTCTACACTGCGGGTGGATGTTCAGATTGATGGCAAGGACCGGATTATGTCGCTGGCTGATCTGCGGAATTTAGCATATGATTCCGATGCAGCCGTACGAAAAGCAGCGGCAGCGGCGGAGGGTGAAGCCTGCCGAAGTGTAGCAGAGCAGAGTGCTGCCTGCATTAATGCCGTGACCGGTGAAGCGGCGGCAGTCTATGAGCTGCGGGGATATACATCGCCGCTGCATAAGGTGCTGGAAGCTTCGCGGATGGATGAAGCCACGCTGGAAGTGATGCTGCAGGCGATCCGGGAGAGTCTGCCGGTTTTCCACCGGTACTATACGAAGAAGGCTGAGCTGCTGGGGCATCCTGGCGCGCTTCCGTTCTATGATATATTCGCGCCTGTTGGCAGGGAATCATCGGCTGGAATTCCTTATGCCGAGGCGCAGGCGATGATTGTCTCCGGCTTTAGCAGCTTCAGTGCAGAGCTGGGCGCTTTTGCCCAAAAGGTGTTCGAACAGCGCTGGATCGATGCCGAGCCGCGCAGCGGTAAGGGAAGCTTCGGGATGTGCGTTGATATTATCCCGATCGGGGAGAGCCGGATGATTACCAGCTTCCACGGCAATTATATAGATGTGAGCGTGCTGGCGCATGAGATCGGACACGCTTACCATAGCAGCCGGCTGGCCGGGCAGAGTATGGTCAATACGGATTATCCGGTGCCGGTTGCCGAGACGGCGTCGATCTTTTGCGAGAGCCTGATCAGCGGTGAGCTGCTGCAGAATGCACCTGCTGGTGAAGCGGCAGCCATTCTGGAGCGGAGTCTGGCGGATGCCGGATATTATATCGTTGATTTCTATGCGCGTTATTGCTTCGAGAGCAGCTTGTATGAGCGCAGACAATCCGGCAATCTGTCCGTGGATGAGTTAAACGCATTAATGCTGGACTCAATGACTGCCGCTTACGGTGAAAGTGTGCTGCCGGACTCCATACATCCCTATCAGTGGATCAGCAAGGCCGGATATTATATGGCAGGCAATGAGTTTCTCAACTTCCCGTATTCGTTTGGGCTGCTGTTCTCCAAAGGGCTGTATGCACAATATAAAAAGCAGGGGCAGCCGTTCGTCAGCCGGTACGAGCAGTTCCTCTCAGCCTCCAGCACACGGAATATTGCCGATGCCGCCAGGCTGATGGATATTGATGTACATTCTTTGGCTTTTTGGCGGGATGCGCTCCAGCTGATTGCCGGAGATGTCAGGAAATTTGCGGGAGCGGAGTAAGCGAGGATTTTTGCGCGGCGGAAGGTTCCTTTTTACGGGGAAGTATGGTAGAACAATAGTAGAAGTATACGCCGCAGCGGCACAGAAAGGGATGCTTGATTGAATGTATGTAGTATGTAAAGAACACGTTGAGCTGGCCATCGACAGATTTGTGGACGAGTACGAGGATGCACCGGATGTTGTGGATCTGAAGGAGACCGAATTCTCGGACTGGGACCCGCCGGCGAAATGTGCGGAATGTGAGAAGAATGCGGAATATCTGGTGGTCTGAGGACTGCTGTCATTTATTCAAAAGAACACCCTGCAGCCGCGGAAGCGGATCTGGAGGGTGTTTTGGTGTTTGGAGTTAGGCAAAAATCAGTAGAAGGATAACAGCATTTTAGGCGTCTGCTGCATCTGCCATTGGAGTAAGCCGGCCGCCCCGGCTGCTGCGGTGGTAGGCAAACGCTGAAACGATAGCGATTATCGCTGCTACTGAAAGTCCCCAGTAGATATTGGAGTAGGCTGTAGAGAGCGGTAGCCCCTTTTGCCACTCCAGAGCGCTGGCAGCCATGGCCACGCTGAATGCTCCGCTGAAGAACTGCAGCAGCTGGAATAGTCCCATTCCAGAGCCGATCTGCGAGGATGGGAGGATGCGTGAAATTTCATTAGATACACTGCTCGATAGTACGGTAAAGGCTAAGCTCATTATCATGTAAACGAGCATAACGGCAACCCAAGACTGGCCGGCCAGGAAGGCGAACAGCACAGTAGCCAGCAGCACCAGGAGCGGTGCGTAGCGCAGGATTCCGGCATTGCCGTAGCGGTCAATGACCCGACCAACGGCACGGGAGACGAAGATCGCCAGCAAGGAGCCCGGGAAAATCACCAGCCCGGCATGGCTGGCTGTGAACCCGAAGCGGTGGGTCAAAATCTGCGGCAGCAGGAACAGGGTGGCGAAGCTGCACAGGTAAGAGGCGATTCCGACCAGTGCAAGCACAAGATAGGACCGGTTGGCGAATAGCGCCGGCATCACGAACGGATCAGGTGTGCTGCGGATGCGGCCAACGAACAGGGCGATTGCAGCAATTCCGGCAATCAGGGCCACCCACAGTCCGCTGGTCAGGAACAGCAGCAGGCCGGTGGTTCCGATTCCGAGAAAAAGCCCGCCCAAGATATCGAATGAGCCGCGTGCAGGTATTTCCTTAGGAAGCAGCACCATAAACAGCGGCACCAGCAGCAAAATCGCTGCTGTAACAGCGAATAGCCAATGCCAGCCCAGATACTCGACGATGGAGCCGCCCGCTACCGGGCCAAGTCCCAGCCCGAGTGAAACGGCGGACATAATAGTTGCCATGGCTTTGCCGCGGCGTGCCTGCGGAACATAGCGGGTGAACAGGACGAGCGACAGCGACATGACGGCTCCCGCACCGGATGCCTGCAGAATGCGCACGATCAGCAGGAAGATGAAATTCGTGCTGAAGAAGCCGGCCACAGCGGACAGTCCCAGCGTCAGCAGCCCGATAATCAACAGCCGGCGGATCGGCAGGAAATCGGAAAGCCGGCTGTACGTAATCGAAGCGATCGAGAACATAATGGAATATCCGGTCACAATCCAGGATGCTGATGCCGCAGTAATGCCGAAGGCTTCAGTCACATCCGGCAGCGCCAGATTGAACATCGCCGTGTTCATGATGACGAGCACGACTGCGACACTGAACAGCAGGGTCAGCAGGCCTTCCCGTGGAAGGGAGGGTTCTGGGGCGGCAGGATTGGAGCCAGTGTTAGGGCCAGGATGCAAGGTACTGCTGCCTTTGTCCGCAGTACCTTTAGATGTATGTAATGAGTTCAAGGGGTGTCACTCCTTTGTTTCTATTGTTTAATAGTTCGATTACTTACGAACAATTGAAATATAGCATGCAAAGATGTAAAATGCAATTAGGAAGATGAGAATTAGCATGGCGCTGAAGGAATGAGTATGAGAAATTGAAAGATAAAAGTATGAACAATTGAAGAGATACGTTGAGAAGTTGAAGAGATAAGATGCATTTTAAGTAATCATAAAGGGGTCTTATATATGAAGCTGCTCCATCATCCGGACCGTAAGGACATACAGCTTGTCTCTGTTTTGTATGCGCTTAGCGATCCGATCCGTTTATATGTTGTGTCGGAAATCCGCAAGCACGGCGAGCAGGCCTGCAACAGCTTTAAGGTACCGATCGCCAAGTCCACCCTGTCCCACCACGCCCGCACCCTGCGCGAATCAGGCGTTGTGCACACACGGGCACAGGGCACCCAGCGTATTTTGTCGCTGCGGGAAGAGGATTTGAATGAGCGGTTTCCGGGTGTGCTGGATTCGATATTAGAGGCTTATGAATCTGCCGGTGGGGCGGTGGAGTTTGGGGAGCGGATGGAAGAGTGAAGGGTAAGAGCGTGAGGGGTAAAGAGTGGAGAGTAAAAGCTTGGTAATAACAGTTGTTCTAGGATGCAGGGATAGTTTGTTGTAGAGTGTGACGTCGAATGCCGGGCTTAGTGTCTGGAGTAATATAGATTTGGGGACTCTGCGGTAGCAGGGTCTTTTTGTTCGTGGTTGTATGTTTGGCGGTATAAGTTGCACAATGTGATTAGCTAAGGATATGAGGACTTTCGGGCAGAAGAGCAGCTGAGATTGTACAGTTATGGTGACTATCTGCCTAACGAAGGGATGAAAGTAACCTTACAGGCTACCCATGACTGATCTAAGTGGAAAAAGGTAAACTATTTCTTACTATAGCCATAGGTGGGAGGTTGTTAGTTGGAAAAACGACACTTAATTTCTCGGATTTTGCTCTAAGAGGGAGTTTTCGTCTAGAATAAGTGGCGATTTTCCACCTAATGAGCAGAAAATTTAGAGAACGGTTGAATTAGGTGGCGGAAATCCACTTAATTTTGACAGACCACTGCTCAAGCAGAGGTTCTACCAGTTAACCTGATTTATTTAACAATTACTTCAGACAAAATGTACATGCCAGTAAACAGCGGGTGCGGGATATGGTAAGCTATGGTGATAGAGAGGAGCTGGTGCAGCGTGTTTATGAAGCCTGGCAACTTGAATGGTTCAGAGGAAGATGCAGCCAAGCGGAGAGCAGAAGAACTGGCAAAAGAATCGGCAGGCGGGTCGTTTATGACCGGCGTGATTGCTTTTGTAGTCTTGGCCGTAGTGATTGTGGCTGTATTTTATGGAATTGCTTATTTTCGGACAAATTAAGGCGGAGCAGGCAGTTACAATCTGCCTTCTTATTATACATTCACATTAACGAGCAACAGCCGTCTCCCGGCCGGCATATGGAGGATATCATGTTCATTCAAATTATTGGCGTAGGCAAATTGAAGGAAAAATATTTGGTCAGCGGCATCGCAGAATATGCCAAGCGGCTGACGCCATACCTCAAGTTTCAGGTGATTGAGGTGGCGGATGAAAAAGCCCCGGACAATCTCAGCGATGCTGAGGTTGTCCAGGTCAAAGCGCGCGAGGGCGAGCGCATCCTCGCGCACATCAAGAGCGACGCGCATGTCATTGCGCTCGCGATCGACGGCAAGCTCTGGAGCTCCGAGGAGCTTGCCGCGGAAATCGACCGGCTCGGCACCTACGGGACGAGCCATGTCGTGTTCGTCATCGGAGGCAGCCATGGCCTCTCCGATGACGTGATGCGCCGCGCCCAGCAGCGCATGAGCTTCGGCCGCATGACGCTGCCTCATCAGCTCATGCGGCTGGTGCTGGTGGAGCAGATTTATCGCGCTGTGAAGATCAATCGGGGGGAGCCGTATCATAAATAACAGCAAATTTTTTGCGGTTACCAGTGCGATATCGGCGTAAGAACGGGTTTTGCCTGAAGGAATCTTCTTTAGCTGTTCCCACACGCTCTTCTGAAATGGGATCCCATTAGATGAAGTGAATATCATGCAGACCATAGGAGCGTGAGCAGTATCAGAGATTTGGTCAAGGAGATCATCGCTCCATCAATGCACCTTCGTTTGGGGTGAGACCGCCAATAAAATCAAAAACTAAAAATAACGGTGAAGGGATAGCCTCCCTTACACCGTTATTTATCTAGTTGAAATGGTTTTCTCGCTTAAGAGCTGCCCTCAACTCAAGAATAAGCAACCCCTCTGCGGTGTTACGATTACAACTCTCCTTAATCCGTATAGTAGCTTAAGACAAGGTCAACAACGTCCTGAATATCTTGTTTAGTAGACATAGGCGTTCCAAAAGGATTGTTTTTGGCCTCCTGATAGGCCGATTCAAGGGCAGATAAGACCTCACTTAAGTTCGAAGCTGTCACTCCGGTTATACCAGCCAGAGCGAATACTTCTTCATTAGGAGCAGAGCCTTCACCAAAAGGATTCAAATAATCATAGATTGCTGCTAACACAATTGCCTGATTAGTCTCGTCTACAATCGCTTGGATTTGAGACAATGTTCTTGGAAGTGGTGTTAATCCGGTTTCCAATGCGTATTCGTAGGAGAATAGGTCCTCTAATGTGACGCCCGTAATACCTGCATTGGCAAACGTCGTCAAATCAACATTCGTCCATAAACCGGAAGCCGATGCAGCATTGATCAAATCCAGTGCTGCTTGCTGAGTACTACCGTTAATAACCGAATCTACGATCGATTGAATTTCTGAAACCGTCCATGGAGCTGTCCCGTCCGCATCCAATGCATCTTCGACCTCTGCTAGGTTCGACGGCGTGACACCCGTAATACCGGCTTCAGCAAACGTCGTCTCATCAACATTGATCCATGTCCCAACAGATGCATTAATCATATCTAGTGCGAGATTGGATGGCGTCGGTGTCGGTGTCGGTGTCGGCGTCGGTGTCGGTGTCGGCGTCGGTGTCGGTGTCGGCGTTGGTGTCGGTGTCGGTGTCGGCGTTGGCGTCGGCGTTGGTGTTGGTGTTGGCGTTGGTGTCGGCGTTGGTGTCGGCGTTGGCATTGTCGTTGGTGTCGGCGTCGGTGTCGGCGTTGGCGTCGGTGTTGGTGTCGGCGTTGGCGTCGGCGTTGGTGTCGGCGTTGGCGTTGTTGTCGGTGTCGGTGTTGTTGTCGGTGTTGGCGTTGGTGTCGGTGTTGGCGTTGGTGTCGGTGTTGGCGTTGTCGTCGGTGTCGGCGCTTTATATTGTTGTTTTGCTTCGTATGCACCGGTAAGCAGCAAATCACGGGTAGCATTCGCTTTGCCGCCAAACGTACCATCAGCACCGTTGGTTAACAATTTAAGATGCAATGCTTCGGCCACATAACCCTGCGCCCAGTTGGATACGGTTGTATCGGTACCCGTCTTCACTTTTGCTTCCGCGTCTTTGCCTAGTACTCGAACCAAGAACGTAGCCAATTGCTCTTTAGTCACTTTGCCAGCCGGATTGTATGTACCTTCGCCATAGCCGTCCGTTATGCCGGCAGTTTTAAGTGCTTCAATGTAGGGCAGCGCATAACCATTGGCGGCATCATCCGCCTTAACGTCATTGAAACTGGATGTCTTCAGATCTTTATTGACTTCAATACCCGTAATCAATGCTGCAATCTTCGCGAACTGGGCGCGGTTCATTTCCTCTTTGAGCCCAAACGTCGTATTACTGACGCCATCAAAAATCCCGGCGCTAATCATTGCATCAAACTTTGCCTTCGTGGCCGCATCCAAATCCTTTAGATCAGTGAAGTCTGCCGAAGTCTTCGCCTCCGCATAAAGCGCACTACCAGACGCACACATTAATAAAACCAAAAATGAAGCAAGCCATTTTTTTCTCATAAATCCTTCTCCTCCTTAGACTCTACCGTCTGGGTTAATCGTAAATGCCCCTTCAGACCTATATTTTTTTTGTAATAAGATAATTATCGGCAGAACATACCCTTATTTTTATATAAAATTTGTCGGGAATTCCGGTGCATGCTCCTTATATCCGCTGGTTTACCACACTGCATCTTTTCCCCGGCAAAGAGAGAAATTCCCCCGATTGTTTAGGATGAGGAGGCAACTATATTTGTTTTGCCATTATATTAGGAGTAGGATTATTAAGAGTTGTTATTTTATATAATAGTTTCTAATGCATTTGGTCTTAATAAAAATGGAGATATTGGAAATGAATATCAGGGATAGGGTCGAAGAGTTAAGACAGCTAATGAGAACAAATCAAATGGATGCTTATATCGTTCCCAGCTTTGATGCACATCAGAGCGAATATGTAGCAGAACATTGGAAAGGAAGAGAATGGATATCAGGATTTACAGGGTCTGCAGGTACAGTAGTGATTACCTTAGAGGATGCCGGGTTATGGACAGATGGCAGATACTATATTCAGGCAGTCAAGCAGCTTGAGGGCTCAGGAATCAGATTATTTAGAATGGCGGATCCAGGGGTACCCTTTTATTCGGAATGGTTAGCAGATGTTCTTCATGAAGGAAGCGTTGTGGGCTTTGATGGCAATGTTTTTTCAATTCATATGGTTAGACGGATGGAAAAAGATCTAAAAGCAAAAAAAATCGGGTTAAAAATGAATCAAGATTTCATTGGTGATCTGTGGGAAGATCGGCCGGAGATTCCTAAGGGGTCAATGTTTACTTTAGACGTAAAATATGCAGGCAAATCGCGGGTAGATAAATTAAATGAAGTAAGAAAAGAAATGAAAACTATAGGGGCCAATTACTATATTTTGACCTCCTTAGATGACATTGCATGGCTATTGAATATAAGAGGGGCCGATGTGCCTAACAATCCGGTTGTAATCAGTAATGTAATCGTAGCAGAAGAAAACTGTTATTTATTTATTGATTCTTGCAAGGTTCCTCCTGTGGTAAATTAGAGCTGGGGGCTGAAGGAATCGAGTTAAAAGCGTATGATGACATACATATGTTCTTGGGAAATCTTTCGGGCGGAGATTCCATTATTTTAGATGCGAATAAAACAAATAGTAACTTGTATAACGCCATCAACACTAATACCAAAAAAATTGAAAGTCCTGACATCACAACGAATCTAAAAGCGGTTAAAAGTGAAATTGAGATTAACAATGTGAGATGGTGTGAAATAAAAGATGGTGTAGCCATGGTGAAATTTATCAAATGGTTAAAATCCGTTGTACCTAAGGAACAAATTACAGAGATTGCCGCAGAAGAAAAGTTAGAAGATTTCAGAAGAGCGCAGGAAGGATTTGTTGGGCCTAGCTTTGATACGATAGCTGGTTATGGAGAACATGCTGCGTTGATGCATTATAAAGCCACTAAAGAAACGCAATTTACACTTCAGAATGAAGGCTTTTTACTAGTTGATTCCGGCGGACAGTATTATGATGGAACAACAGATATTACACGGACGATTGTTTTAGGAAAGCTTACCGATGAGCAGAAAAGAGATTTTACTTTGGTGTTAAAAGGATTTATTGCATTAAGCTCAGTCAAATATTTATATGGGGCTACAGGCTCTAACTTAGATGTACTGGCAAGACAACCAATATGGCAATATGGTATCGACTATAAGTGCGGGACGGGCCACGGGGTAGGGTTTTTCTTGAATGTTCATGAGGGACCACAGGGTATAAGAAATGGTACTAGTACTGTTGTATTAGAAAAAGGCATGATCATTACGAATGAACCGGGAATCTACCTTGAAGGTAAATATGGAATTAGAACTGAAAATATGATGCTGGTAGTTGAAGATGAGAAAACAGAGTTTGGTCAATTTATGAAGTTCGAAGCCATTACGTATTGTCCAATTGATCTGGCCGGTATTCATACAGATATGCTGACAGAGAGTGAAAAAGAGTGGTTAAACCATTATCATCAAGAGGTATATACGAAGCTGGCGCCTTATTTAAATGATGAAGAGAGCGCATGGCTGAGGGAAGAAACCAGGGAAATATAAATGTCCTGCTTTGTTCCTTTGACACCCACTCCCATTATATGCTATTTTTACTCTAGAAAATCAAAGGCAATGTAACCTTAGGGTTCAACCTCGCTGACAAGTGTGGGTTGGGCCCTTTTTGCATTCCGACATAGGGGGAATATTAGCGTGCTGCGGACAGAGTTGCTTTTACAAAGGCTGGATGAGATTGGGGAGACGCTTGGACGTAAGGGTGGGGCGCTTCTGCTGCTGGGTGTGGGCTCGGTTGGGGTGGAGCTGGAGCGGCTGGATGAGTATTCGGATTTGGATTTTTTTGTTATTGTGGAAGCAGGGCAGAAGGACAGGTATATTGACCGGCTGGATTGGCTGGAGGAGACGTATCCGCTTGCCTATGCTTTTAAAAACTCTGATGCGGGCTGCAAAATCCTGTTCGAGGATGGGATTTACGGGGAATATGCGATATTTGAGGAGCGGGAGCTGACAGATGCCGCTTATACGGAGGGCCGGGTGGTGTGGAAGGATCCGCTGTACAGCAACACGGCCATTGCCAAACCGCGCAGACCGCTGCCCAGTCAAAAGTGTGATTCCCTGGACTTTCCGCTGAATGAAGCGTTAACCAATCTGTATGTAGGGCTAGGCCGTTATGGCAGGGGAGAGCGCCTGTCGGCAGCGCGGTTTATTCAGGGGCATGCGATCGACCGGATTTTGTCGGTGCTTCATCTGCTGGAGCCGGAAGTGGATTATTTCCCCGATCCCTTCGGAAATGAGCGCCGTTTAGAGAAGCGGTACCCCGGTTTTGTCGAAAAGCTTGGCGGTATGCTGCAGGGATATGATCGTGTACCAGAGTCGGCGTTATGCATTTTAGAGTTTATTGAAGCGGTCTACCCGGCCAATCCAAGACTAAGCACGGAGATACGAAGCCTGGTTCATAAGCTTACTGCCAGATAAGGAGGGACATACAATGTTACAAAAAGCAGACCTGGAGCAGCTGCTCGGCCCAGACCATGATTCGGATAAGCCTTTGGTTGTACTGATGTGCGGGATAGCGGGCTCGGGCAAGACGACCTTTTCGCAGAAAATAGAGCCATACGGCTTCACGCGCCTGTCTATTGATGAAGAGGTGTGGGCGGTTCATGGGCGGTACGGGATCGATTATCCGGCCGAGAAATACCGGGAGTATCTGAATGAGGCGCATCTCAGTCTGCACAACCAGATTGTACAGTGTATTAAAGAGAATAAACCGGCTGTAGTTGACTCCAGCTTCTGGAACAAGGCGGAAAGGGACAAGTATAAGCAGTTGATCGAGGAGGCGGGAGGCCGTTGGAAGCTGATCTACCTGAAGGTACATCCGGATGAGCTGCGGAGGCGGCTGAAGGTGCGGAGTGAGCGTTTTGATGCGAATGCTGCTTTTACGATTACTGAGGAGCTGTTAAATACCTTTCTTAACGGCTTCGAGGAGCCAAAGGGCGAAGGAGAATGGGTTATCGAGAATTGAAAAATAGGTTCAACTTACATATTGGAGGCTGAAGGATTTGAAGAAGTGTCTGGCGTTATTATTAGGATTATCGTTGTGTTTGCCGGCGATAAGTACAACCACATATGCGAAAAGCAATGATATAAGAGTCAACGTTGAAGGGGAATCAGTCGAATTTGATCAGCCCCCCATTATTTTAGATGGCCGGACACTGGTTCCCATTCGTGCAGTCTGTGAGAAGATCGGCGCGACCATTAAATGGGATGTTGGTACACGGACCACGACTGTAAGTAAAGGTAATAAAACACTAAGTCTGCAAATCGATAGCCAGCAAATGCAAGTAAGCGGAGGATCTCCGGTGCAGTTGGATGTTCCGCCGCAAATCTATAATGGACGCACATTATTGCCCATTCGTGCAGTCGTTGAGAATCTTGGTTATGAAGTTACATGGGACGCAGCAAAACAGATTCTTTCCATTGAACAGGAAGGGGCCATTATCGTTGACGGGCTGGAGAATACACAAGCGTATGGAGTAGATAATTGGGCACAAATTTCCTCAGTCCATCAATTTCCCTATAAAGGGGACGGTCTCGCTTACGCCTATGCCGATAATAATCAGCTTAAGATAACAACCCCCGGCAAAACGTTAACCTTAGAAGTGAAGTATCCTATTCTTGGGGATGTCATTTCAGATGACGACGGTAATTTTTATGTCGTTTGGGGGAAAGAAAATGATACACAGAATGCTGCAATTGAAACCGTCTTTATTACAAAATACTCACCAGAAGGACAAGAGCTGAAAACAACCGGGTTTGTAGGAAAATCTACGCCATGGCGTGATGCTGATTCAGCAAAAACCAAGGTGCCCTTTGCGCACGGCAACTCCGTTTCTGTTATAGCTGATGGTATATTGGTCAATTATCATTCCAAAAGAAGATACGATGGCCATCAGAGCGATAATGTCATTGCTGTAAAAATATCCGATATGTCGCCTTATTTATTGCCTAATGATACTTATAGCGGACATTCTTTTAACCAAAGTCTGATTTACAGCAAGAAATCATCAGGTTTCCTCTTTGCCAGTCATGGTGATGCGTACGCCCGCGGGTTCAGAGTTAATAATAGCTCCGGAAAATATGGCGATGACTCAGAAATACTGTTCCATTTCTATCTTGAAGCAAATGCAAACTATGATATGTATATAGTGAACACAACGTTTGCCCAGCTTGGGGGACTTGCAGAGACAAGTAAAGGTGTCGCTTTGGTTGGCGCATCGGCCAAATCCATAAGTGAGCAGGCAAAGAGTGAGAAACAGAATTTGTTTGTCCAGATCTTTGACCCGCAAGCAGGACAGGTTTCCGAATCTATGTTTACAGGTGGAGAAGTTCGTAGCGGTGCTCTTTCAACAGATATAAATGACAGTAATAATTCGCCGCTCGAAAAAGTAACAGACTACGGTGTACACTGGCTTACTAATTATAACGATACAGATGTTATTGCTCCGCAAGTGGTATCGGCTGATGACCGCATTGTCATATTATGGTCTACAGATGAGGATACCTTCTACATGGTGTTATCTGAAAATGGAACAGTTATCACCCCTGCAACCTCACTGGGCGGACTACCGTTAAACTCATTTGAGCGTCCGGTATATTACGATGGGGCTGTTTATTGGGTGGCAGTCAAAAATGGTCGATTAAAAACAATGAGCATCAGACCTTAATAATAACTACCAAAGTCGTGATCATTGAAAATGATAAAAGAGACCTCAACACGCTCTGCGGAGCGGGATTGAGGTCTTTTTTCATACCACGGCTGCCAATCTTACTGCGGCACCCCCTGCGTCACCCCATGCACATAAGTCTGCCAAGGCGTGTCGAGCGCTCCCTGGCCCGGGTTGTAGGTGAAGAAGTACTCTACCGTATCACCCTGCTTCAGGTTAAGCACCGGGTAGGTGAAGTTGCCGTTGCCGGTGGAGGTCATGGCTACATTGAGCTGGCCGCCGCCGTTGATTTTGTAGTGCAGATCGGCGAAGGTTGCGCCGTTGACGTAGAATTGCAGGTTGTTGCCGGTCTTCTTCAGGCCGCGTACGCTGTCACCGATGACGACGGTGACAGGCGGCGGGGTTACGACAGTGATGGTGCTGGAGGCGGTTTTGCCGCCGTCAGCGGTTGTAGCGGTTACTGTGACGGTGCCCGCCGCGAGTCCGGTTACGCTGCCGCTGGCATTAACGGAAGCAACCGCCGGGTTGGAAACGGACCAGCTAACTGCCTTGTTGGTAGCATTCGAAGGCGCTACATTAGCGGTTAACGGAACGCTCTGCCCGACTTCGATCTGCGAGGAGGCCGGTGTCACAGTGACTCCGCTGACCGCAACATTGCCGGGGTTACCCGGATTTCCGCCGGTGCCTTCCTTATACACGCGCACATAGTCCACTTGCATGGTAGCCGGAATGTCGGATGCTGCCGGTACCCGGCCGCCGTCAAAATGGCCGCCGACAGCCAGGTTCATGATCAGGTAGAACGGCTGGTCGAACGGTGCATTCGGATTGTTCGGTGCGGCTACCGAATACCACTGCTCACGGGTGACCTTGAAGAAGAACTTGCCGTCCACATACCATTTCATGTTGTCCTCTTCCCATACCATTGTATAGACGTGGTAATCGTTCGCGAACGTCTGCCCTTGCGGGAAGTGATATTCGCCGGCGATGTACCGGTTCACCGGCCACTGGCCGCCGAAGTGAATCGCGCCGCTGGTTGTACCAGGGAGCCGTCCTTTGGCTTCCATAATGTCGATTTCACCGGAAGCGGCCCAGGCGCCGTAGGCGGCATCTTCAGGCAGCATCCAGAGCGCCGGCCAGATGCCGTCACCGGTAGGCAGCTTGGCGCGGATATCTACCCGTCCGTACTGGAGGGACAGATTGTCTTTGGTGTTGATTTTGCCGGAGGAATATTCCGCATACCGGTTAGGGTCCTGCGGGAACGAACGGTGGTCGTTCAGGGCGCGGATATTCAGCTGTCCACCCGAGACGAACACGTTCTGCGTGCTGTTGGTATAATGCTGCAGCTCGGCGTTGCCCCAGCCCCAGCTGTTCACGTCGTTGCTGATGTAATAGCCGGTTTCATAATTCCATTTGCTTGTATCAAGCGCAGTGCCGCTGAACTCATCCTGCCAGATCAGGTTCATCCCGGCAATGGCCGGGTCGCTTGGCGTGCCGATAGCGATGTCCTCCTGGTCAGATTCATCCGGACGCGGAGCATTAGGATTGCCGATAAAGTTGTAATACACATAGTTGGTACCGACATTGCCGCCGGTCTGTCCGTTCAGCGGATAGCCGATGCGGATTTCCATGTTCTCCTGGATGGGCTGGAACCACAGGCCATAGATATAGTCAGCCCAGTACCCCCATTGGTTGGCGGCGGACATGTTATTGTATCCGTTGCCTGCATAGACAAAGCCGCTCTGGGCGGAGCTGCTGAGATCGACCCATACGCCCGCTTTTTTAATCTGATAGACGAACTTGCCCAGCTCGCTGCCGATTGGCGCGCCTCCGTCAATTTTCGGGAGCGGGAAGCCGATGGAGCCGTTGTTGTCGGCTGTGTAAGTCGTATTACTGTCATAGGCGGACAGCACATACGAGTTACGGACCGGCTGATTGAAGTTAATGGTGTAGACCAGGCTGGCCCCGGAGGTTTTGGATTCCAGCTTCACGTTAATGGATTCCGTTACGGTGAACCAGTAGCCGCCGCCCCCTTCGGTGAACTGGCCGAAGTTGCTGTCGTAGATCCAGCCGCTGGCCGCATTGTTGTCGATGTTAACCCACTGGCTGCTGCTGACCGGCTTGACGGACAGCTTCAGATCCTGGGCTACTGCGGCGTAGATGAGGTTCGGATCATTGTTGAACACCGGATACGTAAAGCCCGCACTGCCGGTAAAGCCTGCGGTAAGCACCGGACCTTGCGTTGCTGCCATCGACGTAATAGTCGCTGTGTTAACGTTCTGGAATGCCAGTGTGTAATTCAGCGTAACGTTGCTGTTGGCTTTGGAGTATAGCTGAATTTCAGTAGTGGCGCTGAGCGTGAACCAGTAGCCGTTCGCACCGCCGTCGCTCCAGTGACCCCAGTTCTGGTTATAGACAAAGCCCCCTGCGCTGTCGATGTCTACCCAGTTGCCATTTTTCTTCACTTTGACGCCGACATCGCCGGATACATCATTCCAGGTTGCCGCACCGCCATTGAATATTGGCATAACAAACCCGTAGCTGGCTTGTCCCACACCCGATTTGGAGATGACCGGCCCGTCTGCCGCCGAGAAATAAGCCATGGACGTTACCGTAGTAGCCGCTGCCTGAACCTTAGAGGCCGGTAGTAACCCTATGCCCGATAACATCACTAAAGCGAGAAACAGACTCCAAACCTTGCGCGGGAACCGGAGCTCAGCGTTATACAATCGTTTCATACTTGCCCTCCTTTAGAATAATTTGAACACTAGAAACCGCTTACAAATGAGCACACCTTCATTCTAGCGAATGGGATTGTCCGGTAAAAGGTACAGAATTTTATATACAGGCCCAATATTTTGGTTTTGGGGAGCTATAGCCCCTCCCTATAACCAGATATGACATTTAGGTGTTATCGGCCGGCCTCAGCCGCATGCTACAATCACAGCACGAAGAACTTGATGCGAGCATAACGGAGGAGGAATTATAATGTGTAATAAATTTCAAATCGTAGGCAGCCTGCTGCGGCCGTCGGAACTGTTAAAATATAAAACGCAGATTGAGCACCGGGATGATATCAGCTATCCGTTTTATGAGGATTTTGCGGGTTATGAGACTTGTGAGGCTGCGGCGATTAAGGATGTAGTGAACAAGGAAATCGAGCATGGCCTGTCGGTAATCACGGACGGTGAGTATTCCAAGTCGATGTGGCATCTGGATTTTGTCTGGGGCTTTGAAGGGATCGAGCGGTATATCGCGGATCACGGGTACTTTTTCCGGGATACAGACGGCACTTCCAAATATGAGACACGCAAGGATATCGGCCTGCGGATTACGGGCGAGCTGAGCGGGAAGAATCATCATTTTATCAAAATATTCAAAGAGTTCCAGGAGCATGCCGGTGACCGCGAAACGAAGCTGTGTGTCCCGTCCCCGTCGCATATTTTTGGAGAGCTGTCTTGGTCTGACAACATTGGCGGCAAGGATGCCGTTTACAAGAACAGACAAGAGCTGAAGGACGGTCTCGTTAAAGCGTATAAGGAATTTGTAGGCGAATTTGCGGCAACAGGCGGCAAAATCATTCAGTTCGATGACTGCCTGTGGGAGCTTTTTGCAGATGATAACCCGAACTCCCCTTATACCGGCGAAAATATCAATCAGGAGGAAGTACAGGCGCTGGCCACTGAATTCATTGATATTAACAACACCGTGATTGATTACGGCCATAGCCTGGCGCTGAAGGTTTGGACGCACAACTGCCGCGGCAATTACGACTCCCGTAACATGGGCGGGGGCTCGTACGTTAAGATTGCCAACCTGTTCCTGAAGCAGCTGAAGTATGACCGCTTTTTCCTGGAGTGGGATGATGAGCGTGCGGGTTCGCTTGAGGCGCTTGCAGTCTTCAAGGATCGTCCGGAAACCGAGATTGTACTCGGCCTGCTGTCCTCCAAGACCAATACGCTTGATGATGAAGAGCGCGTAGTCAGACTGCTGAATGAAGCAGCAACGATTATTGATAAAGACCGGCTGTACCTCTCCCATCAATGCGGATTTGCCTCCTGTGACGGCGGTAATGAGCTGACAGAAGACGAGCAATGGGCGAAGATTAATCAAGGACAGCGCATTGCCAAGCAATATTGGCAGACCCAGTCTGTATAAAAAAGATGGCCTTAGTCCAGCGGTTCGTTGGAGTAAGGCCTTTTTTCCGTGAAAAGCGTCCGCTACCCCTGCTTGCGCCGCACCATCTGCCGGTACTCCGTGGGCTGCATGCCCATGACCTCGCGGAAGGCGCGGGTGAAGCTTTTGTAGCTTTCGTAGCCGACCAGCGGCGTGATCTCGACGATCTTGTACTCCGTTTCGGCCAGAAGACGGCGCGCCTTATCCAATCTCACGTCACGCAGGTATTCGGCGAAGCCCTTGCCGACGTTTTTCTTGAACAGGTTGGAGAAATAGGCGTAGTTCAGCGACACATGGTTGGACACCATCGCCAGGTCCAGCGGCTTGTGGTAATTCTCGTGAATGAACCGGATCGCCTCATTCAGGTCCTGGGAGTTGCGGTAGCTGCACTTGAATTCGTGATAGAACTGGCTCAGCCGCAGCATCTGCTGCTGGAGCGCCTGAATATATTCGCGGATACCCGGATGATCATAGAGGTTGCGCAGCGGATCGAGATCCAGCGCATCCTCGCCCATGTAGGGGCGGATCACCCATTCATACTCTTCCAGCATCTGCACTACCGCCCGGCACAGCCGTTCCGTATAGCCGATGTGATAGCGCTGCAGCACATTTTTATGAAAAAGCATAGAGATGCCTTCGGCGATCCGGCTCCCGCTATCCGCTCCGATGAACCGGAACAGGGCGTACAGCTCCTCATGGGGGAGCTGCCACTGCTGCACCAGTCCGGCCGTTTTCTCCGGCAGAATGCAGCGCAGCTCAGGGAACAGATAGCTGTGCCTGTACAGCTCCTGTACCTCAGTGTAGGCAGCGGGCAGCGATTTTAAGCCCTGCTGCGGTGCGGTTATGGCTGCTGTCGCTGCGATCTGCGCTGCCTTAAGCGCCTCGGGCAGCTTGCCCGTATCTGCGGCAGCGTCCACCGCCAGAATCAGATGCGGGCGGCGCTGCAGGCAGAGGCAGCCTTCGCTGCCGTACACGCTATAGGCGAGCGACTCCATGCTGTGGGCGCTGCTCGCGCCCGGCTGGTTGATCCGCCGTTCCTCGCTAAGCAGGCACAGCCGGTAGCTGCCCCACAGCTCCGGGTGCTGCTGCTCCGTCCGGCCAGTCCATGCCTCGTCGTAGGATGAGCCCTGCATGTACAGGCTCAGCTCCTTACGGTCCGTCTCCCGGGCCATACGGGAGAGCTGCTCCATGTCGCGGGACAACGCCTGCCGGGTCATGATCTCCTGCCACACATGCTCCACCGAGGCCTGCAGGTCTTCGCGGTTCACAGGCTTGAGCAGATAACCCTTTGCCCCTAGCCCAATGGCCTTCTGGGCATAAGCGAAATCGCCATAGCCGCTGATAATCAGGTAATCAACGGTCAACTGCTCCTCCCGGGTCCGGGCCATCAGCTCAAGGCCGTCCATATCGGGCATGCGGATGTCAGTAATGACAAGCTGGATGCTGTGCCGGCGGAGCAGCTGCAAGGCTTCAATACCGTTAGCGGCGCTATAGATACTGTCCGGCTGCTGCGGGAACTGGCTCACCATTGCCTGCAGCCCGTCGCGGATATGTTTCTGGTCGTCTACAATCAGTAGGTTCATCAACTTCTACCATCCTCCCAGATTGACTTGCTCCCAAGGCAAACGTATGGTGACACTGGTGTAGGCACCCTGTACACTCTCAATGGAAAGTCCGCTGCCTTTGCCGTAATGCAGCTGCAGCCGTTTATGCACATTTGCCAGGCCCAGCCCGTTGCGGCTGGCGACAATCGGCCGGTCGGACTCATCGGCCATCTCCTCCTGCAGGCGGCTGAGCGTTAGCGGATCAATGCCGGTGCCGTTGTCACGAATCTCAATCAGCAGCATGAAGCTGTTCTCCACGCTTACGTTCATTTCGATGGCTACGCTCCCTCCCGGCGGCGCCGCATGATGCACGGCGTTCTCGACAACGGGCTGCATGCACATTTTGGGAATGGGGTAGCGCAATACCTCGGGCAGAAGGTCGGCCCGAAGCTCAAAGCTTGTGCCCTCCATAAAGTTAATGAAGCGGATATAACTGTGAATGTTGGACAGCTCATCGCCGAGGCTGACAGTATCCCCGCGCCACTGCATGCTGTAGCGCAGCAGTGAGCCCAGCGATACCAGCGCTCCGGCGATTGCCGGCTGCCGCTCTACCTCCGCCCGCATCCGGATCGACTCCAGCGCGTTGTACAGGAAGTGGGAGTTGATCTGTGAATGCAGCGAATGGAGCTGTGCATTCTTGGCGATCAGCTGCTTATCAACCACCTGGGTCATCAGCCGCTGGATTTCGTCCAGCATGCTGTTATAGCTGACGGCGACATAATCAATTTCATCGCCGGGATCATTGTCGCTGAGGCCGGTATGAATTTTGGCATCCAGTTGTCCCTGACGGACCTTGCGCATGGAGGCCAGCACCATCTCCAGCCGGCGGAAAATCCGCCGCGTCATATAGGAGATCATCACCATCATCATCAGCAGGACGCATAGCGTAATGGCCACCACAAGAAAATACCAGTTCCGCGGCCCCTTCATCAGCTCCTGATGGGAGGTGATATCGACGATATAAGCGTTCAGCGGTGCGATATACCGGTACAATGCATAGTAGGTCTGATCACCGGAAGTGATCTGAACGGGCTCATCGTGCTGCAGCACATCCAGCCGGCTGTGGACGCGGGTCAGAATATCGTCCAGCTGCCCGTCTGCCACGAGAGCTGACGCATGTGCGGCATTATATACGCTGCGGGAAGGCTGGCTTCCGTCCATAACGACGGAGAAAAAGCTGCCGTCCCTCTCCTCCAGTAAATCGCTGAAAATCGCGCTATGCCGGGCCCGGATCTCCATAATGGTCGGACGTTCATTCTGCTTGCCCTGAAGCCGGACCAGTCTATAGTAAGATAAAGTGTGTTCGCCTTCCTGCAGGGAAAATAAACGGAATGCCGCCCCGTTCTCCTCGCGCAGCGTCATCCAGTAATCCTGCGGCCAGAAACGGTCATAGCGGTAAATCTCCGGCCATATCTCATGCAGGCCGGGGTTGTCGACATAGAAGCTGAGCTGGCTGACCAGATCATAGCTTTGAATGATATTATGCATCTGCTCATACTGGTTCTGCCGGAATTTTACCAGCTGCAGACCGTCAGCCTGCATGTCCGAGTGGATGAAATCCACGAAGCCTTTCTGCGTCAGTGCGGTTGAGGAAGCGTTCTCAAGCATGGTCAGCCGGCTGCGCAGCTGCCCCTCCAGACGGGACACATGACTGCTGCCCTCGGCCATGGCATCCTTGTACAGCTGGGCTTCCTGTGTACGGATGAACAGAAAGGATATAATAATGGCCGGTATGGCTATCATCAGGCTGAAGGCCAGAAAGAGCTTCTGCGAGATTCGTGAATTGCGGTAAAGCTTCTTAATGGTTGTCTGTACGGCCTTCATTCCCATACCTCCCTATATTTGTAATATACCATGTATTACAAAAATACAGGCAGGTAATCAGCAAAATGCACCTCTTCATAGGAAACTCTACAGCAGGCGCTGCAAAAGACTCTGTATAAGCAGGCAATACCGGCCGCCCCCGGGCAGCCGGCATCTCTATCAACTAGTTCGCCATTTTGGTCTTCCGCGCATCCAGCTCAGCCTGGCGGAATTCCACCACCTGCTGGAAGCCGTATTCGTCACGCCGCTCAAGGAAGCTTGCAAATACCTTGTCAAAGGCAGCCTCATCCTTGGCTGTAATCAGCTCCGGCAGCACTTCCTCCCAGTTCTGCGAAATCCGCGACCAGGCTACCGCAACCTCGGAATCGCCCAGCGGGTCAAGGCCCTTATAAATGCCGCTGTCAATATCAGCCTGGGCATTTGCAAAATCCTCCATCTGCTTGATTACCGGTGCCTTCTCCGGTCTCCACTGGTTCACAATAACCGGGTTACGCATCATCCAGTACGTATCCAGCACACCATATTGCTTCTCCAGCGTTTCGATATCACTTGCAATCAGGTTCACCATATCCGCCTTCAGCTGAGGCTTGCCGTCCACGGTCTCCCACGTTTCGCCTTCCTTGCCGAGGAACAGGTCCTGCTGCCCCTCTTCGCTGGCGAGATAGGTCAGGAAGCGGATCGCCCGTTCCGGATTTTTGGTCGATTTGCTGATCATCGTGACCATCCAGCCGTCCATGTTCCCGGGGAACAGCTTGGCGCTGTCGCCTTTGCTGTTCTGCGGACCGTCTACAGCGATGTAGTAGGAATCCGGGTTGGCGCTTGCAGCCAGCAGCGGATTGACGGCCGTCATGCCGGTCCATTCACGGATCATCATGAAATAGCGGGCATTGTTCGTTTTCTCCTCCACCTGTGTATCCGAGTCCACAAGGAAGTCCACATTGATCAGTCCGCGCTCGTAAGCGGTGCGGAAGGTTTTCAGCCAGGTAACATATTCGGGGTCGGTTACGCGGTCATACACCTTGCCGTCTTTTTCATGCGGGACAGCGAGCAGATTCTGCAGATATTCAGTCATCCCGTAAGGCACATTCCCCTGGGCAAAGAACGGGCTGATCGGCTGGCCTTTATATTCAGGATACTTATCCTTCAGCAGCTGCAATGCGCCCAGGAAGCCTTCCGGCGTGCTGAGGTCAGGACTGCCCATTTCCTCATACAGGTCCTTCCGCACCAGGAAGGTCTGATTCGCCGCCGTCATGCCGGTCTCATGCATCAGATTCGGGCTGTAGGAGTCATTGGGAACACCATAGGTGTTGCCGTTCTCCTGGCGGTACCATTTCAGCGTGCCGTCGCCGGCTACTTTGTAGAAATAAGGATCATACTGGTCGGCCAGCTCGTTCAGCGCGAAGACGTGGTCGCCTTCCCAGAGCTTTTTGACAGCGGTTTCCCAGGAGCCCATAGAGATGAGGTCGGGCAGCTGGCCGGAGGTCATCATCAGGGTAATATGCTCATTCGCCTCGCCGGAAGGCACCTCAAGCTTGACGTTGACGCCGGTTTTCTCTGTAACATATTTCGAGGTCAGACTTTCCCCCCACGTGTGGGCGTACCAGTTGGCTCCGACGAACCAGGTCAGGTCAATCGGGCTTGTGTCCAGCTTCCAGGCCGGCTCGTCGGGATTCAGCTTGGCTTCCTCCTGCGGTGCAGCAGTAGCGTCAGCCGGAGGTGCGGCTGTCGGCGCGCTTTCGTTATTGGCGGAATTGCCGCTGCAGGCGGCCAGGGACAGCGAGAGCATCGCCGTCAGCAGCAGGGTCAGACTTCTTGTAACGGATTTACGCTTCATTAGAAGATCATCCTTTCGGTTTGGTTATCCCTTGATTGCTCCGATCATAACCCCTTTGACCAGATAACGCTGAATGAAGGGGTAGAACAGCAGAATCGGCAGTGTAGCCACCATCATGGAGGCAAACTTGATCGAATTGCCGGGCAGCCTTGCCCCAAACTGGGCCATGGCCTGCTGCTGCATGAACGACATGGAGTTTTCGGCGATGATTTTGTAAAGGATCGTCTGCAGCGGCAAAATATCCTGCGAACGGATATAAATAACGCCCTGGTAATAGTCATTCCAGTGATAGACGGCCGAAAACAGTGAGATGGTAGCGATTACAGCCATACTGTTGGGCAGTACAATCCGGAATAGCACACCATAGTCCGATGCCCCGTCCACTTTGGCCGACTCCTCCAGACTATCAGGAATCGTGCGGAAGAAGCTCATAAAGATCACCATATTGAAAAAGCTGTACATGCCGGGAATGACGAACACCCAGAAGTTATCATACAGCCCCAGCTTCGTCATCAGAATAAAGGTAGGAATGAGTCCGCCTGAGAAAAGCATAGTCACCAGGGCCACCTTCATGTACACTTTGCGGCCGATCAGCGTTGTTTTGCTCAGCCCATAGGCGATAATGGCGGTGAACAGCACATGGGCCGCCGAGCCGATTATGGTGCGCAGCGTGGTGATCAGGAACCCGTTCATCATCGTTTTATCATTAAAAACAACACTGTAGCTCGCCAGCGACAGCTGCTCCGGGAACCAGTTGACGGTGCCCAGCAGCGCCTGCTCCGGCGCGTTAAGCGAGTTAATCAGCACGAACCACATCGGGTACAGCGTCAGAAAGCATACCCCCAGCATCAGCAGGGTGTTGCAGACTTCAAATACGCCGATGCTCCGTAAGCCTGTGCGTCTTTTCAACGGTCTGCCCCCTTTCTAGAAGATACTGTCCCCGGTCAGTTTTTTGGATGTCTGGTTCGCCATGAACAGCAGCCCCAGCGCCACGATGGAACGGGCAAACAGTACCGCCGTGGAGAAGGAATGCCGGCCTGACACAAGTCCCATGTTATAAATGTACAGGTCGAGGCTTTCCGCCATTTTCATGTTCATGTTGTTTTTCAGCATAAAAATCTGTTCAAAATTACTGCCCAGAATACCGCTCACCGCGAGAATGAACAGGATAGCGATTGTTGGACGGATGCTCTGTACGGTAATATGCCACATCCGCTGCCAGCGTCCTGCCCCGTCAAGCTCAGCAGCTTCATACAATCCGGGATCAATGCCCGAGATCGCCGCAATGTAGATAATGGCACTCCAGCCCGTCTCCTTCAGCGTATCGGTAAAAAAGGTAATCCACCAGAAATATTTGGCATCACTGTTAAAAAGAATTTCGCGGTCCTGCAGCCCGATCGCCATCATCAGCTGATTGATAACACCGCCTTCCCCCAGCCAGTTAAGCGCAATCCCGCCGAAGATCGTCCACGCAATAAAATGCGGCAGATACGATATGGTCTGCACCGTACGCTTGAAGCGCAGGCTTCGGATTTCATTAAGCAGCAGCGCGAACAGAATCGGAATCGGAAAGCCCAGGATCAGCTTGATGCTGCTCATCCCCAGCGTATTGCGGATCGAACGCCAGAACCGGTCATCACTCACGAAGGCCTCAAAATGCTTCAGCCCGACAAATGGTGATTCAAGCATGGGCTTCGCGATACTGTAGTCCATAAAGGCGATAACGAGCCAGAACATCGGAAGATAACAAAAAATAACCATCCAGACAATGCCCGGAATAACCATGCTTTGCAGCTGCCACTGTCTAAAAAACGCTTTCATTTGTTCCCCCCGGAATCGAAACATGTCTTTTGTCCCTCCCTTCCTTTTCATCGTAAGAAAAAAGGCGCAGGAAAAAAAGGCCACCGTTTTTGCCGCCATCCCAATTTTTTGGATTCCGATATCTATGTTCCGAAATGCAGTATGCTGTGTTTACATGAGAGGAGTGTGCCAAACGATGAGTAGGCTGGTGTGGGAGCAGGATTTTGTGAAGAACGGGGGCGATCTCAGCCTCTGGAACATCCGGACAGGCAATGATCTGCTTGATCTGAATGATAAGCCGGTCTATCCCGGCTGGGGCAATAATGAGCAGCAGTTTTATACAGGCCGTGCCGATAATCTCTACTTTAATGAGTATGGACTGAACCTTCGGGCATGCCGTGAAAAAATAGTGCAGGACGGGCGGAGCTTTGGCTACACCTCGGCCCGCCTTGATACAAGGAACCATTTCTCCTTCTGCTACGGAAAATTAGTTGTCCGTGCCAAGCTGCCGGTAGGGCAGGGCCTGTGGCCGGCAATCTGGCTGATGCCGCAGGATTACGCCTACGGCCCGTGGCCGGCGTCCGGCGAGCTGGACATTCTGGAGGCCAGGGGCCGCCTGCCAAGGGAAATCGCGGGTACGCTGCACTATGGCAAGGACCTGGACAGCAAGGTGGTCGAGGAGTTTACACACGAGCTTGCAGACGGGACCATCAACCAGTTCCGTGATTATGGCCTGGAGTGGAGCGCGGACTCCATCCGCTGGCTGGTGGACGGCCATTGCTTCGCCGAGCGCCGGCTGGAACCAGGCATGCCGTTCGACCAGCCTTTTTATCTGATTCTCAACCTGGCCTTGGGCGGCTGGTACGATAATAATGTGGCGGTCGATGAGGAAAGCCTGCCGGGGGTAATGACGGTGGCGGGGATCTGGCTGTATGAGTAAAAACAAACCCGGCTCTCTCCTTGAGAACCGGGTTTGATCATCTTGCTGTATGCTCGATACCTTATGCCGCTTCAATCGGGGGCGTATCGGTCCGCTTGCGCCGAAAGAACGGTTTGCCCTTTGACCTGTTAATGAACGGCTGCTCTATGACATGATAAGAGAACGTCGCGGCTGCATAGGAGAGGAAGACGACGGATACACTGATGCCGAGCCATCGCCACACGTCCGTGACCCCGGAATAGTGGTAATCCTTCATGCCGTACTTTTCGATTAAGGTGATGAACAGATAGTGCCAGATATACAGACCAAAGGACATTTTCGCGGTAAAACGGAAAAAACGGTTATCTAACCAGCGCCCCAATAGCACGCTGAACGGTGCGGACATCAGCACGATTCCGAACAGGATGGCATATGCCGGGAAGTAGTACGGTTGCTGCTGGAAGCTGAAATCGAATTCGCCCTGATGGCGCATTCGCCAGATCAGCAGGCCGGCAAGCGCCAAAGCGGCTGCTGCAGCTGCGTCAAACAGCCCGAGCTTGCGCAACCGCCCGATTGCGGCGCCGCGCTGCATGGTCGCGGCCGTCACTCCCGCCGCCAGAATGCCGATAGCAAAGTGGCCGAAGAATCCGACCGGATTATAATTCGGCATCCAGTATTTTGCACCGCCCATTTGACCATATTCCCAGCCCCGGCCGCTCTCGTCTGGTGTAAACCAATGATGTATGAGCGAGTTGATGACAAGCACCAATCCGATTGCAGCGAACCAGAACAAGACCGCCTTGCCGAACGAACGCCGCTGGCCGAGCCGAAACAATACAGCCATAAACAACGGCATAAGCAGGTAGCAAAATACCTCGAAGCTGATCGACCAGAAGGGCCCATTCCATTCGGACGGAAAAAACGTTGTATAGTGGAAACCCGACGTAAACGTGAAGCCCGTTATGATCCGCCGCCATAAGAACCCCATTTCGCTGCCCAGCCTCCATTCGAGCCATAGACACACCAGAAACGCAACATAAAAGCCGGGCATAATTCTTGCCGCGCGGCGTATCGTATACGTTCGGATGCTCGGGTATGCCTCATTGTCCAGGTAAGCGCTCCAGAATGGAAACGATAACAAAAATCCGCTTAATACGAAAAACAAACTTACTCCGCTGTTCCCAAGCAAGAGAACCGACTGTACTTCTTGAAGCCAAGGGCTTGGAGCGGGCATCGCCAGACGTTGTGACACATGATGCAGGATGACGGACAGGCAGGCAATGGCACGCACGCCATCCGCTCCTGTTAACCGGGTATCGCCTAACCGAATGGTTGTCATCAGCTTCATTTCCTCTTTTCCCTAATCATTTCCCAAAACGGATGGCCGCCCGCATAGTCCACGAAATGGCATCCCAACACTACCCCTAATTACAGGTGCGCTGTATTCGATTTCAGGTACTCCTATCTTTCCATATATAATTGGAAAATCCTTCAACCTTTCCGCCTGTTTGTGTCTAACATATGGAAAAAGTATTAAGGAATATATTAATGCTTCGGGAGCAATCAACCTTAACAACTTCCGGGTCTAAGGAGACCGGCTGCAAGTGGATTTCAACAAATAAAAAAGGCGCCGGGGTGGCACCTGTAGTCCTCATACCGATTGTTCGGTATATGCTTTGAAATGGTCCAAAATCGCCTGCCAGCCGGCCTGCTGCATCTCGGCAGAGTGGGTGCTTTCCAGATCGAACGTTTCGATAACCTCCGTTTCGCTGCCTTTGTCAACGAAAGTAATATCGACGCGTCTCCCATCCTCCATCGTATAACCGATCGCCTCGTGCTGCTTTACCACATCGTAAGTCCCGCCAAAATCGAAGCCCATGCTCCCGTCTTTTGCTTCCATCCTTGTGACAAATGTACCGCCGATCCGCAAATCGTTCTCCGCTTTTGGCGCATGCCAATCCTCTGAAGCCTGATTCCACTTCGTGATATGAACCGGCTCGGTCCAATACGTCCATACTTTCTCTACCGGCGCTTGAATGACAGCCTGTACGGTTACTTTTGCCTTGTTGTTCGTCTCCATGATCGAAGGACACCTCTTTCGTAATGGTTGAAATTTGCTTCTTACCTGTATAGACGAAACCGGGCTTAAAAATTCATCGGTACATCCGCTCCGGCAGGCCGAATCGGGCAAATAAAGGGGTGCTGATAAAGTTTTGGACATGGAGAATGCAGTGCTCCTTGACCTCGAGAACATGAATGCCCCAAGGGACCAGAACCCCAGGTTCCTGGCTAGGCATATACTGCGCCAAGGCGGGATAACCGCCGTTGACCGTAACCGGTATAAATTTGGATCCTTCGCAATGCGGGCGCGTAATCGAAAAAAATCGGGATAAGTCGTCCCTGCCATGAATCCACATCGCAAAAGGGGGCATCGACATGCTGCCTTCCTCATGGAACAAGGCGACCAGTGCCTGGATATCGAATTGTTCAAAGGCAACGATATACCGCGAGAGCAGCTCGCGATCCGGGTGAACCTCCATGGAGCTGAGCTCATCGGACCGGAGCTCTGCCCGGCTTATCGTCTCTCTGGCTCTCTGTAAAGCGCTGTTCACGGCCGCCGCCGAAATGCCTAATGTTTCCGCGATCTCTTTTGAGGACCATTCGAATACATCCTTCAGGATAAGCGCGGCCCGTTGACGCGGAGGCAGCATCTGCAAGAGTGCAATAAAACAAATTCGCAGCGTATCTTTACGAACGATTTGCTCCTCGGGAGTTTCCGCAAAATCAGGCGCAGGCCAAATCCATGATGAATCGGGCAGCGTCTCGCGCGGTTCAATAATCTGGGCTGCCGGGTCGGAGAAATCAACGGGAAGCATGCGGCGTTTGGCACGCCTCAGCTTGTCCAGGCACAGATTCGAAGCGATACGGTAAATCCATGTTTTCATTGAAGATTCGTGCCGGAACGAGCTCCAGTTCTCCCAGGCCCTAATATAGGTTTCCTGAACAGCATCGTCCGCGTCATCGGCGGACCCAAGCATGCGGTAGCAGAACGAGGTTAACTGCGGCTTCAGGTCTTCGAACGTCTGGACGTCAAATGCCGTAACTTTCATTTTGTCCCCCCAAACCGATATTCCGAAAGGTTGTTCTTTCATTATATGCGATTGGGGATTAGTTGAAAATTGAAGAATTTTAAATTGAAAGTAACAAAGAGCCGCCCGTTCACCGGACGACCCTAATCCAATCAATTGTACGGCAACTCTGTAAACACCTGAAAAGTGACCCCGAATTTATCTGTCACATCGCCAAACCCCGGGCTGAACGCTTCCTCTTGAAAGGGTAAATTGACCTGGCCTTCTTGCTGTAGGGCTTCAAATATCCGCCTCGATTGTTCTACGTCGGTTGTCGTAATGCAGATCGTTACCCGCTTCCCTTCCCCCGGCGACGAACCGCTGGGCGAATCGGAAAACATCAGTTCCGCTTCACCGATTTTTAATTTGGCATGCGCGACAAGGGCCTTCAGATCCTCGGTAAACGTACTGGGCATATCCGGCATCTCGCCGTAAGTCGTTACGAAAATAACCTCAGCACCGAGCGCTTGTTCATAAAACCGGATAGCTTCCTGTGTACGTCCCTCCAACGTGATATAAGGGGTAAGCTTGACTGTCATTGTTGTTCCTCCTTGGGATTCGGATCGATTTGAGTGGTTCATAAGGTTAGACGATCCGGGCGGGGAAAAATCATCGGTCATACTGTCATAGGGTCAGGACTCCAGCTCCCGCACAGTCTCCCCCGTAACCAGCACCGGCTGATAGTAGGTGCTGTTCCGCAGGTCCTTCTTACCCTGCAGTTTTCTGATCACCCATTCGGCGGCGTCGCGGCCCATCTGCTCCTGCGGATGGGTCAGGGTGGTCAGCCTGATGTTCGCGTTCTTGGCGATGTAGGAATTGTCCTGGCCGATGATCGACAGGTCCTCCGGGACGGAGATGTCCAGCTGGCGGCACACATTGACGGCTTCGAGGCCGACTTCGTCGTTGTAGCAGACGATGGCCGTCAGCATCTCTCTATTTTCGCTCAGGAATGTCTTGAGGCTGGCGGACAGCTCCTGCTTCGTTTCGGTATCGAAGGACAGCACCTGCTCGGGATGGAACCGCAGCTTCGCTTCGCCGAGCGCCTTAATGTAGCCCTTCATCCGGTATTTGCCCTGCAGGTCATCCATCTTGGCAATGATGCCGATCTGGGTATGGCCCTTGGAGATCAGCTCCCTGGTCGCCAGATAACTGGACTGCACATCATCGAGGCAAAAGAACGGCACCTCCAGCTCCTCATAATACGCATTGATCATGATGAACGGCACGTCCTGCTCCTTGAAGGACAGGTAATAGGCAATGTTGGGATTGTACAGGTTACTCTTGGTAGGCTCCACAATCAGGCCATCCACACCAAAGGACAGCATCATCTCCAGCGCCTTCTTCTCCTGGGCCACATCATTATTGGTGCTGGCCAGCAGCAGCGAATAATTATCCTCATTCAGCCGGCCCTCAATCCCGCGGATAATAGAAGGAAAAATATAATCCGAGATGTACGTGGTAATAACCCCGATCGTCCGCTTGCTGGAGCCGCCTGCCGCTTTGGAGCGGAACTGGCTGCTGACATAGGTGCCAGAGCCCTTCTCGCTGCGTAAAAAACCTTCATTGGACAGCTCCAGAATCGCCTTGCGCACCGTCTGCCGGCTAACGTTATACGTCTCCTGCAAGGCCAGCTCGGTCGGAATCTGCTCCCCTACACTGTAGGCTCCGGAAAGAATATTGCTTTTTATATCATCAAAAATCATCTGGTATTTTGTCTTCATCGGGCTCACTTCTTTCAAGGTAGTTCAGAACGGAATGTAATGATTCTATAAAAGTTGTACGTACATATTGTAACACGAATATTAGCTTATTATAGCCTACGAGCGCATATGTATAAACATAAAGTTAATTTGTATGTATATCTTACAAGTTATATTGACAAATGTACGAACAAAAAATATACTGGAGCTGTTAAAGGGAAGCGCCTTCTTTTTATTATTGGAATTATAACAGGCTGGCTTAGGGAGGAGTAACGTGGGCATGGATCAGAACATCAGGCAAGCGATACTTGAGGGAGGAACCTCACTGGGTATCGAATTTGGGTCCACACGTATCAAGGCGGTACTGATTGACCAGAAGTTTGAGACGGTTGCCTCCGGCAGCTATGAATGGGAGAACCAGCTGGTTGACGGATATTGGACGTATCATTTAAATGACATCATCAAGGGCCTGCAGACTGCCTACAGTGAATTGAAGCAGGAGGTACAGCAGAAATACGAAGTTACCCTGAGCAAGGTGGGGTCGATCGGATTCTCGGCCATGATGCACGGATATATGGCTTTTGACAGCAAGGGAGAGCTGCTGGTTCCGTTCCGGACCTGGCGTAATGCGACAACCGGAGCTGCGGCCAAGGAGCTGACTGAACAGTTTCAGTTCAACATCCCTGAGCGGTGGAGCATTGCCCATCTGTATCAGGCGATTCTTAACAAGGAAGAGCATGTGCCGGACATTGATTTTATAACGACGCTGGCCGGGTATATCCACTGGCTGCTGACCGGAACGAAAGCGATCGGCATCGGCGATGCTTCGGGGATTTTCCCGATCGATGAGGCGGCGCAGGATTACAATCCGGCGATGGTGAAGCAGTTTGACGAGCTGACAGCAGCCAAGGGCTACTCTTTGAAGCTGGGTGAGCTTTTGCCAAAGGTGTATCATGCAGGCGAGCAGGCAGGCGTGTTAACTGAAGAAGGGGCTAAGCTCCTGGACGTGTCCGGGGATCTGCAGGCGGGAATTCCGCTGTGCCCTCCTGAGGGTGATGCCGGAACAGGCATGGTTGCTACCAATAGTGTAAGAAAACGCACCGGTAACATCTCGGTAGGTACCTCCGTATTTGCGATGATCGTGCTTGAGAACGATCTGTCCGCTGTATATCCGGAGATTGATATGGTTACTACGCCGGACGGCAGTCCGGTAGGGATGGTGCATGCGAATAACTGCTCCAGTGACATCAATGCATGGGTCGGCCTGTTCCGCGAGTTTGCTGAGGCTATGGGCATCCAGGCGGATTCCGGTAAGCTGTTCAGCGTGCTGTTTGGCAAGGCGCTTGAGGCGGATGCCGACGGCGGCGGTCTGCTGAGCTACGGTTATTTTTCCGGGGAAAATATTACAGGCATCGAGAAGGGACGCCCGCTGTTCGTCCGCTCGCCTGAGAGCCGCTTCAATCTGGCTAACTTTATGCGTACGCACCTGTTTACCGCTTTTGCCGCGCTGAAGATCGGGATGGATATCCTCACCAAGAAGGAGAATGTCGCAATCGACAGCATTCTGGCGCACGGCGGCTTATTCAAAACACCTGTGGTCGGTCAAAAGATCGTGGCAGCTTCCATGAACGTACCTGTCTCCGTAATGGCAACAGCCAGCGAGGGCGGTGCCTGGGGGATGGCGATTCTGGCTGCGTTCATGCAGAACAGGGAGCAGCAGGAGCGTCTGGACGATTTTCTCGACAACAAGGTATTTAAGGACACGGAAGGACAGGTCATTCATCCGGATGCAGCTGACGTCAAGGGCTTTGAGCTCTTTATGGAGCGGTATGTGGAAGGACTGGCAATTGAGCAGGCTGCTGTAGATCATCTGGTAGAGAACGGGAGGGGTTAATGTGTTAGAACAACTGAAGGAAGAGGTATTCCAGGCCAATCTGGATCTGCCCAAGCAAGGACTTATCAAGTACACCTGGGGTAATGTGAGCGCAGTGGACCGTGAGAGCGGCCTGTTCGTCATCAAACCAAGCGGAGTCAGCTATGAAAAAATGAAAGCCAGCGATATGGTTGTTGTCGATTTTGACGGTAACGTTGTTGAGGGCGATCTTAGACCTTCTTCAGATACACCGACTCACGCTGTGCTGTATAAGCATTACAAGGAAATCGGCGGCATTGTGCATACGCATTCTATGTGGGCCACCGTCTGGGCGCAGGCAGGACTTGATGTTCCGGTTATGGGAACAACGCATGCTGACACCTTCTACGGCGCTGTACCTTGTACCCGGTTCCTCACACAAGAGGAGATTGACCGCGGGTATGAAGCAGAGACAGGACATGTGATCATCGAAACTTTTGAGCAGCGCGGTATTGATATTATGGCGGTTCCCGGCGTACTGCTGAAGGGCCATGGACCATTCACCTGGGGCAAGGATGCCCATTCCGCAGTCATGAACAGTGTGGTGCTGGAGGAAGTAGCCAAGATGAATCATTTTGCGCGTGAGCTGAATCATTTCGCCGAGGAGCTGCCGCAGCGGATTCTGGATAAGCACTATCTGCGCAAGCACGGCAAGGATGCCTACTACGGCCAGAAGTAATATTGGGTGCGGATAAGCCTATTATCACAATTTAAGAGAAGAGGATGAATATAAATGACAACAGTTAGTGACAAGCAGTTCTGGTTCGTTGTTGGATCGCAGCATCTGTACGGGGAAGAAGCACTCGGAGAAGTTAAAGCCCACGCCCAGGAAATGGTTGACGCACTGAACAACAGCGGCGTTCTGCCTTACCCGCTTGTATTGCAGGAGCTGGCAGTCAGCGCGGACAAAATCACCACCATCATGAAGGAAGTCAACTACCGTGATGAGGTTGCCGGTGTAATCACCTGGATGCACACCTTCTCCCCGGCCAAAATGTGGATCCGCGGCACCAAGCTGCTGCAGAAGCCTCTTCTCCACCTGGCTACCCAGTACAATGAGAGCATTCCTTGGGCAACCATCGACATGGATTTCATGAACCTTAACCAGGCTGCCCACGGTGACCGTGAGTATGGCTTCATCAATGCCCGCCTGAACAAACAGAACAAAGTGGTTGTAGGCTACTGGCAGCGCCCTAATGTACAGAAGCAAATTGCCGAGTGGATGGACGTAGCGGTTGCTTACAACGAGAGCTTCAACATCAAGGTTGCCCGTTTCGGCGACAACATGCGTAATGTAGGGGTTACTGAGGGCGATAAAGTAGAAGCTCAGATCCAGTTCGGCTGGACTGTTGATTACTTCGGCATCGGCGACCTTGTAGCCTATGTTAACGAAGTAACGGAAGAAGAGATCAATGCCCTGTTCGCTGAATATGCGGAGCAGTACGATTTCGATTACGGCAACTACAGCAAGGAAGCATGGGAAGCGAGCGTTAAGGTTCAGGCCAGCTACGAAATCGCCCTGAAACGCTTCCTGGATAACGGCGGATACAATGCCTTCACCTCCAACTTCGAAGACCTGCACGGCATGAAGCAGCTTCCGGGTCTGGCCGTACAACGCCTGATGGCTCAAGGCTACGGCTTCGCCGGCGAAGGCGACTGGAAGACGGCTGCCCTTGACCGCCTGCTGAAGGTAATGGCGCACAACGTGAACACCGGGTTCATGGAAGATTACACGTATGAGATGGCAGAAGGCAAGGAAGCGATTCTGCAGTCCCACATGCTTGAGGTTGATCCAAGCCTGGCAAGCAACAAGCCGAAGGTGCTTGTATCGCCGCTCGGTATCGGCGACCGTGAAGACCCGGCCCGCCTCGTATTTGACGGCAAAGCCGGCGAAGGCGTAGTTGTCTCGATGGCTGACTTCGGCACACACTACAAGCTGCTGATCAATGAAGTGGAAGCCTTTGAGCCAGAGGTTGCAGCTCCTAACCTTCCGGTAGCGCGTGTACTGTGGAAAGTTAAGCCTAACTTCCAGGACGGAGTGAAGGCCTGGATCGAGAACGGCGGCGGCCACCACACCGTGGTTTCCCTGAACCTGACAACCGACCAGATCGTTAGCTATGCTAAACTGGTAGGTCTGGAATATGTAATCATTAAATAATGTAATTGTTTTGGAGGAGCGGGTGAGCGTTGGCTTACCCGCTTTTTTAATGCAATTTTAGGTTTGACAGCTTTTGCTTCCGATGTTAAGATACGGCTAATTAATGAGAAGGAGGGTTGCGGACTATGATTTATTTCATACGTTTAAGATGAGTACCCAGAAGAGCTTGTTTCACCGGTAAGGTGGGCTTTTTTGAGATGCTTGTTTTATTACGTATGGGACATAGACCGCGAACCGCACGGTTATCCGGCAGAGCCTTATTGGGCTATGCCCTGTTCTGACACGTATTGCAAGCAGACTCAAGCCCACTGGACTTGGGTCTGTTTTTGTTACAGGAGATTTAGTGTGCGAACCAAATAACTCTATTTATTAAGGGGGCATAACTTATGCACTGGAAAAGGACGTTCGCCTTCATCTTCAGCGGCCAGATCTTCTCGATTCTGACTTCATCGATGGTGCAGTTCTCAATTATCTGGCATCTGACGGAAACGACAGGGTCAGCCTCGGTACTGATGATTGCCGGACTCGTCGGCTTTCTGCCGCAAGCAATTCTGGGGCCGTTCATCGGCGTCTGGCTGGACCGCTGGAACCGCAAGCTGACCATGATTATCTCCGACAGCATGATTGCTGTCACCAGTCTGATCCTGGGCGCTTACTATTTATGGGGCGACCCGAGCCTGTGGGTTGTCTATGTCGTGCTGTTCATCCGCTCCGTGGCTTCCTCGTTCCATGCGCCGTCGTTCCAGGCAGCCGTGCCGCTGATTGCTCCGGAGGATCAGCTGACCCGGGTGGCAGGCTGGCAGCAGATGGTCTTCTCCGCTTCCAGCATACTCGGACCCGCACTGGGTATCGCCGTATATTCGGCAACCTCGCTGGGAACGGTGCTGCTGCTTGATGTAGCGGGAGCGCTGATTGCAAATGTCATGCTGCTGATGGTGAAGATTCATCAGCCGAAGCCGGAGGTGGTGCAGGCACCCTCGTTCCGGCAGGAGTTCATTCTCGGCTGGAGGACCTTTGTTTCCTCTAAGCCGATTGTATTTATCACCATTGCCATGGCCGGCTTCAGTATCGTTTTTATGCCGCTGGCCATGCTGTTCCCGCTGATGACGCTGGAGCACTTTGGCCGGGGCGGATACAGCGCCAGTGTCATAGAGGCGGTATTCGGCATTGGCATGATCCTGGGCGGTGTGCTGCTGTCCGTACTGGGCTCCAAGTGGCGTGACTCCACCTATATGAGCGTAAGCCTTGTTATTATCGGCCTGACCTGCCTGCTGAGCGGAGTTGTCGGCAGCGGAGCCTTCGCAGCCTTTGCCGTGCTGTCATTCTTCATGGGTGCTGCTGCGCCGCTGTTCAACGGCCCCTATATGGCCATGATCCAGAAGGCTTACGAGCCGGAAACGCTGGGGCGTGTAATATCGCTCGTCTCCAGCATGGGCATGTTGTCTTCGCCCATCGGGCTGGCTCTGGCCGGGCCGGTCGCTGACCGGTACGGGGTGCAGGTGTGGTTTTTCTGGTCAGGTATTGTTGTAGCGCTGATCGGTATCGTTGTTTTTCTCAAGTTCTACGGGAAGGCCGGGGAAGAACAGGTACAGGGTTAAGCTGTGAGGATAAAATTGGCATTGAGACTTTTTTCACAGCCCGGATACTCACATGACGAGTAATATGTTAGAATATTAAAATGCATTAACGCTTCACCAACTTAATACGCTACAGGCTATGAATGCTATGGATCACACTATAGCAGGAGCAGCTTCTGGAGAGACTGCGGGCTACCGCAGCGCCGAAGGGTTCACAATCTCAGGCAAAAGGACAGAAGAGTACTGAATATTTATCTGCCTTGCGGGCTGCTGCCCGCAGGGCGGGTAGTGTTTGATATTCTTATGAGCCGGGAGATTGGATGATCATATCCAGTCTCTTTTTTTATTGGCAGCAACACGCTGTAATCATAAGGGGGAAACAGGCATGGCAGAGTTAAAGAGAGAGCTGGCCAACCGGCACGTTCAGTTAATTGCAATTGGAGGAACAATTGGAACAGGATTATTCCTGGGATCAGGGCGGGCAATCGAAAAGGCGGGGCCGTCGATCATGTTCACTTATCTGATTGTAGGGATCGCAGTATTTTTTGTCATGAGGGCACTGGGGGAGCTGCTGCTGTCCAAGGCGGGGTACCAGTCCTTTACAGATATTGCTGAGGATTATTTGGGGCCGAAGGCCGCTTTTGTCACAGGCTGGACTTACTGGTTCTGCTGGATTATGACGGCGATGGCCGATGTCATTGCGGTGGGCGTATATGTGCAATACTGGTTTGATATTCCGCAGTGGGTTCCGGCAGTGATCTGTCTGATTATTCTGCTGGGACTCAATCTGCTGACTGTCAAAAGCTTCGGCGAGCTGGAGTTCTGGTTCGCACTGATCAAGGTGATCACGATTCTTGCCCTGATCGGGCTTGGAATTGTACTGCTCGTACTGGGCTTCAAAACAGATGCAGGAGCAGTTACTGTCCGCAATCTGTGGCAGCACGGCGGGGTATTCCCGAACGGCATCACAGGCTTCCTCTTCTCCTTCCAGATGGTCGTATTTGCTTATGTCGGTGTTGAGCTCGTAGGGGTGTCGGCGGCAGAAACGGCTGATCCTGAGAAAAATATCCCGTCAGCGATCAACAAAATCCCGCTGCGGATTCTGTTCTTTTACGTAGGCGCACTATTCGTCCTGTTGTGTGTTAACCCGTGGACTCAGCTTAGTCCTGCTGAAAGCCCGTTTGTCAGAACCTTCAGCCTGGTCGGCATTCCGATTGCTGCCGGGATTATCAATTTTGTCGTGCTGACCTCAGCTGCGTCTGCCTGCAACAGCGGAATGTTCTCGACCAGCCGGATTCTTTATAATCTGAGCCGCAAGGATCAGGCCTCCGGCCAGTTCGGCAAGCTGAACAAAAATCATGTACCTGCCAACTCGCTGTTCGTGTCTACGCTGGTAATCTCGGCAGGAGCGCTGCTGAGCAAGCTGGTTCCCGAGCAGGCCTTCGGCATTGTGACGACGGTCAGCGCCATCTGCTTTATCTGGGTATGGGGCGTGGTGCTGGTGTGCCACATCAAATACAAGAAGAACCGTCCGGACCTGCAGGCGGCCTCCAAGTTCAAGGCACCGTTCACTCCGGCAGTAAACTATATCGTTCTGGCGCTGTTCGCGGCAATTCTGGTCATTATGCTGATTGCCGAGGAGACCCGTCCGGCGCTGCTGTTCACTCCGGTCTGGTTCATCCTTCTGTTCATTCTGTATTCGGTGAGAAGCAGAAAGCAGAAGAGCAGCCAGGAGATCATTATCAATACCGAGGCGGGGAATCAGATCTAGCCTTAACGCAAATAAAACCACTCCGTTAACTGAAGTGACCCCTGTCAAGTAGACAGTAAATAAAAAGCAATATTTAAGCAGCCTGAGTTCGGTATTCATAGGGACTCAGGTTGTTTAGTTTCGTTTGGAAACGTGCATGGTTGTAAAAGCGGATATATTGCTGCACAGCATGCCTCACCTGCTTAGCAGAGTGAAAGGAGTGGAGGTAGAAACACTCGGATTTAAAATGACCGAAGAAGTTCTCCATACAGGCATTGTCCCAGCAGTTACCCTTTCTGGACATGCTTGCCTTTATCTCATATCGCTCCAGTAGTTTACTGTATTGGCGGCTAGTGTATTGAAATCCTTGGTCGCTGTGCAAAA
>NZ_FNDX01000017.1:0-11870 GCF_900099765.1 Paenibacillus typhae
GGTGTGAATCTGGTGCCTGAGCAGGAAGTGAATAATCCGCTGCCGGGTTCGGTGTAACTCGCCACGGGCAGCCTCCCGGGCCCGGATGAGGTCTCGCAGGGCTTCGATTTCTGGAGTCGGAACATGGATCGCGGTCAATTCTCCGGCACGATGGAGCTGGGCCAGCCGTTCGGCATCCCGCCGGTCGGTTTTCACGGCATCGCCCGGACGCTGTGGAATCCGTGAAGGGGCAATGACGGTGCAGGAAATCCCCATTTTTGTCAGCCAATGATACAAGTCATACCCGGTCGGTCCGGCCTCATAGCAGACTTCCAGCGTAACTTCCTTGCTTTGGAGTTTACGCATCAATCGTGCCACGGCATCGGGAGTATGGGCAATGGCACTATGATACCGGGCAGGTTCCCGGCCCTCATCTGCAATGGCCACCGCAATTTTTTCTTTAGACACATCCAAACCGACGTATTTTATGGTATTCTTCATAGTAACAGCTCCTTTCGCATGTAGCTCTGAAATGGTTGTCCTTACTCCCATTTTAACCTACGGTGTGCGAACAGGGGCTGCCTTTCGTTCATCATAACTTAACGTAATGGAAAGCGTGCACGCGGATAGGATTTAAGCTGCATAAAAAAGGCCGCCGCCAAAGGAATGGAGATTCCTGAGGCGGCGGCTTTTTTGGGGGTGCTGCATTAAGGCAGGATGAACAAGATTAATCGTTCAGCAGCTTGCCGGCCCGCAGCAGCCGGGCCAGTATGACCGCCGCTTCGGCACGGCTGGTGACGGCCTGCGGCGCGAAGCTGCCGGACGGCCGTCCCTGCATAATTCCGCCGGCGGTCAGGGTGTTCACCGCTTCCTGTGCCCAGGAAGCGATGCCGGCAGCGTCGGTGAAGCTGCCGGTGGCACTTGGTGCTGCGGCGGTGGCTGGCGTTCCGCCGCCAGCGGCAGGTGCGGCGTCAGGCAGAGCTGAAGCTGACTGTACCAGCTTCAGCGCTCTGGCGGCCATCACCGCCAGCTGCTCCCTGGTGACCGGAGCGTCCGGACGGAAGGTTCCGTCCACGTAGCCCTGCACCAGGCCCAGATCAGCAGCCGCTCTGGCATCGGCTGCAAACCAGGCGCCGGCCGGCACGTCGCTGAAGGCGGCGGCGTCAGCCGCAGCCTCCGGCAGCAGGCCGAGCGAGCGCACCAGCATGGCCGCGAATTCGGCCCGGCTGACGGTCTGCTGAGGCGCAAAGCTGCCGGCGCCGCTGCCGTTCAGGATGAGCTTGCCGGCCAGTAGCTCAATCTCGGTCTTGGCCCAGTGGCCGGAGAGATCGCTGAAGCTGACCGGGTGCAGCGCAACGGCGATAACGCCTCCGGCTGCGCTGCTCTTGACGGTAACCTTCGTTACTCCGCCGGCCGTCTCGAACAGGGCCGGCACATACCGGAAGGTGCCGGTCTGTGCGTCGTACAGCAGCGCTGCAGCGCGGTCTGCACTGACCGCTTCCTCCACGGTCAGCGTCCGCTCTGCGTAAGCAGCGCCGAAGCCGCTGACCGGCACGGCGGCTGCGCCGCTGCCGCCGAGTACGCTCAGGGTGAAGCCTGCCGGCACACCCTTCACCGCAAGGTCCTGCTTGCCTGCACCGGCAAGCAGCTTCTCAAGCGCTGCGCCGCTAAGCGGAGCCAGCGCAAATTCCAGCGTGCCGTCCGCAAGGCCGGCCGCTTCAAGCACGCTTTCCGCGCGTTGCAGCGGAAAGCGGTAGGACGCGCCGCCGCTCGTAACCACGAGCACGGCGCCGGGCACTGCCGCAGCCGCGCTCCGCAGGGCGGCTGCACTGAAGCGCGCCGTGCCGCCGGCACCGGCAGCGACTGTGATCTCGCGCTGCCCTGCGGCAGCAGCAGCGCTCAGGCGGGCGTCACCGTCCGCCGCAGCAGCGCCAGTTCCTGCGCTGCCGCCGGAGCCTCCGGTGCCGCCGGGACCGCCGGACTGCGTATCGTCCGGCTTCAGCACAGTCAGGTCATACACCCGTGAGCTGCCGTTCACGCTCACAGTCAGCAGGGTATTCCCTGCTGCAGCAGCCTGCAGCCTGCCGTCCTTAAAGCCGGCTATACCGGCTTCCGCGAAGCTCCATTCAGCCTGCGCAGTAATGTCAGCACCTGCCTGATCCAGCACCTGCAATTCGGCAGCCGTGCCCTGCTTCAGGGTAAACGGCCCCTTCTGCCCGTCAGCCAGCTTAACGGTGAACGGCTTAACGGCAGTAGCAATACCCTGGTTCTTCTCACGGACAGTGAACCCTGCAGCCGGATTAGCCAGCAGATTCATCCGTTCCCCGCGGATAACCAGATTGTCGATAAGCAGGCCCCCGGTGAGCTCCGGCGTCACTTCCACGCCGCTTGTGCCTGCTCCATCAATGATGTTGTCCGTGAGCACCACACCGTCCAGCTTCATATTGCCGTGCGCGACCAATCCGGAATACGTACTGTCCAGTATGGTATTGCCGCGGATCTGCACATCGGCATTCAGATTGCTTTCGCCCGCATACAGCCAGATGGCCCCCAAGTTGACGCCATAACCGGAATCATAGCTGCCGGTGCGCAGCAGCGTATTGCGCTCCACCACGGTAGTCCCCTGAAATGGTTCAGCCGAGAAACGGGTAGATACAGCAATACCTGCACCGTTGGTTACGGTGTCTTTGACGACATTATCCTGGATTTTGTTGTCCCGGCCGCCAAAGACGACGATATTATCAGCGAGCCAAGGCAGCGCAACGGTATTGAAGCGGGCTGTATTATTAAAGCTCGGCGTCCGCTCGCTGCCGTTAACGCCACTCAGCTTGTCATCGGTAAAAGACCACATGGCGATCCCGTCATCTCCCGGATAACGGATGTCGCTCTGCTCCATCATGCTGTTGCCTGTGCCCACGGCAAAGTTAATGCCGTCCGCCATCAGGTTGCGGATGCGCAGGCCGACCATATGCAGGCCGTCTGTCCGGGCTTTCTCGCCTCCCGGCTGGGTCAGCCATAATCCGGCCTTCGTATGCTCGATCCAGACATTCTGGATGAGCGAGCCCTGCCCGAACGCCCCGTGAAAAGCGTTCGTAACCGCCTCATCGTCACGCACATTAATCCCACCCTCGATCAGCAGATCATGCACGCTAATCTTGCCTCCGTGGCCGTAGAACTTGGCCCCGCTCAGTGTGGTGTACCACATCCCTGCCCCGCGGATGTCCGCATTGTCCAGGTCAAGCAGGCCGTTGCCGACATTAAAGCTGCCTGCCGGGAACCAGACGCCGCTTCCGGCTGCTTCCGCCGCAGCCAGCGCAGCCTTGAAGCCGGCAGTATCATCGCCCTCATCATCAGGGACTGCGCCGTAATCGGTCACAGACAGATACCCTTCGGGCATCTCCAGTGCAGGGGCAACCTGCTCCAGCTCTGCCAGATCAATAACATAAGAGGCTGCCTGATCCTGCGCACTTTTCTCCAGACGAATCACAGCGCCTGCCGGAGCTTCACCGATCAGGGCATGAACCTCATCAAAGAAGCGGTGACCGCTGCCCTGCCTTGGATCATTTGACCATGGATAGCTGCCGTATTCCCACGCATACTTGGAGGTCAGGCTCAGCTCCTGCCGTTCGCCGTTCACCAGCAGTGTCAGCGTCTCCTCTGCCCCCGCCCCGTCCGGACTGTCCGGGATGGAATAACGGAGCACGATGGAATTCGCCGCCTCTGCCAGGGTGAACTCGATGTAGTCCCCTGTATCCTTGAGAACTACGGCCTGCCTCCCGGAAGCTTCTGAGGCTACGCTGCGGTATTTGCGCGACGGGCCAATAAGCTCGCCGTTCGTAACCGCATGCTCTGCCTCATAGCTGATATAAGGAACGGTAGCCCCGCGATAGGCTTTGGCCACACTTTCCCGAACTGTGACACTATCAACGGATACTTTGCTCCAGCCTTCACCTCCGCTGCTGAATGTAACTGTATTAATACCGGCCCTCAGCAACAGCTTTACAGTTACCGTGTGCCAGTCACTGGCAGCCGTCAATGCGGCTGTGCCCTGCGGAAGCCCGTTCACCGTTACATCCAGCGCCGCATCGGCAGAAGCTGCATATTTATAGCGAAGTACCGCGCTGTACTCTCCGTCCTGCTGTGCATTTACAGCAAAACGCAGCAGTCCGTCACCGTGAAAGGCATCTTTGCCTTGATACACAATATCTCCGGGCACCGGCACAAAGCTCCATTGCTCATTCCCGTCCACTGCGAACACTGCGCTGCGGTCCGCACTGCTTATCCGCATGAAGCCAAGCTTCTCCTCCGTAACCCACTGCGAGGCCTCCCCGCCGCCGGAAGCCAGCTCGGCAGCACCTTTATCATCGAGTGAGAGATAATGCCCTGTCTGCACATTTTTAATCCTTTTGCGGCCGTTAACATCCTGCACCAGCCACTCAGCCTTGGCAGACAAGTCCTTGCTGTCTGCATAAACCGGCCGGCCATCCTTCTCTGCCAGCACTTTCCCAGCCGGTGCTTGCGGCACGATCCTCACAAGGTTGGTGTCATCCTGAACCGGTGTGGAGGTATCGCTGTTCCGCGCCTCACCGGCCGGCCTGTTAAATCCGGCCGGCGCTGCTTCCAGCGTCCACTGCGCGGATGCTTCGCTGTCCAGCAGCAGGGCACGCTCGGCATAGCCGGTTTTATTCCTCAGATTGATCAGTTCATCGTCATATTCCCCGTACAGACTTCGGATCAGATAATTCCGGTAATCTGCAGCCAGACTGACTTTCCAGGATGAGCCACCGTGCGTATCCGGCTCAGCGCTGCTTTCCAGGAACGAATAATCCCCGTTCAGCGTCAGATAATGACCGGTAGCCCGGTTCACAATGAATTGACCGCCCGCTCCGCCCGAAATCGTCCAGTGAGAGTAACCATTATCCGCCGCAGGCTGTCCGTACAGCACTACGCCATGCTCATTCTCATAGAGGTAGTCGCCGGTCTGCGCATTCTTGAACCTTATCGGATCAGCCGGAACAGCCGGCGGAGCTTCTGTTACCGCTTCGGCGGTAAACTGTGCACTGTCCATACCGGCGGCTCCGGCAGACCTGCTGATCCTAATGACCGGCTCGCCGTCCGTACCGGATGCACCGTACAGATAATGGCCCGCCCAGGCGCTTTTAATAGTAGAAACACCAGATGGCTGCATATCTACCACCCAGCGGATGCTGGCCCAGACATCATAGACCGTCTGCTCTGTAGGTACAGCCAGCTCAGGGCTCTCCTGCTCGATCGCCTCACCGAAATTCTGCAGCGAAAGATATCTGCCTGTGCCCCTGTTCTTAAGCTTCACCGCCCCGCCGGCTCCCGGGATTTCCTGCAGCTGCCAGACAAAGCTGTCATCCTCCAGGTCAAGCGTACCGTACGTCGCCTGGCCTACTGTCACGTCAACATCAGCGGCTTCCAGCTTCGTTGTCTGCTCGACTAATTCCCCTGTCTCCGCAGTCAGCGTACTCTTTTGCCCGGAGTCTGCAGCCTGCACCTCTACCCCGGGTTGCCGGACATACACATCCTCCGTAACCGTAGCGCTGTGTTCTGCCAGCTTCCGCCCATTCTCCTGCACAGCCGGAACAGGACCGTCCTGCAAATACTGATCTTCACCGTTCACACGGTTCAGCTTGAACCGGAACAGATCCTGCTTCTTCTCCGTCACCGCGACGAATCTCCATTTCGGGCTGCCCCAATCCGGATTAATAATGCCGTACTCGGCATATTTGGTCAGGTTTTGCAGGGAAATATATTTCTCAGGCCGTTTGCCCGGCTCCTTGTCGAGCACACTGGAAATAACATAGGTGCTGTCACCGGTATTTTTCCCGGTCCAGATATAGGCCTGATCCACGTTGGTTTTATCCGCCAGCGGGCTCACCTGAATATGTCCGTCCGGCATCTGCGCTATATTGATGTAGTGGCCGGTCTTGCGGTTCTTGAACAACTTGCGGCCGTTATACTTTTCCACCAGCCACTGGTCAGAGCCGTCCTCCTGCATATTGCCGTATTTCAGCAGCCCTTCCTTGCTCTCGTACCAGTAAAAGGACTGCCAGCCGTTCTGAATCCGGTAATAATGCTCGGCGTTATCTGTTGGAGTGCTCGGGTCCAGCAGCTGCCACTGCGCCGCAAGTGTACTAGCATCCGTTCCGGCACCGGCACCGCCTCCTGCCAGTATCGCCAGATAGACGCCCGGACTCTGCACATTTTCAATCGTCTGATAATCATCGTAATCGTCAGATTCATTGAACACCCACCGGTCGGAAAGCATACTTTCGCTGAGCGTGAGCGCTTTTACCGTATCCCCTGTGTATGAGAGATAATGGCCGCTCGCCGCATTGCGTATCCGTTTATGGCCGTCATAATCCTCGGCATACCATAAATAGCTGTTCTCATTTGCCGCATCCGGCGTAATTGCCCCATGCGCTAACGTTCCGCCCGAAGCTTCATAGAGGTAATCCGCCGCTGTCTGCGCATCGGTATAGGCCGCTATCCGTACAGGCTGCAGCCCGGTAACCGGTACGATCGACCACTGTGCACTGTGATTGCCTGCCCAGCCCGGCCAGTTGTTGGAGCGTACATTATTGTCGTCCCCGTATTGCGGATTCAGCCACAGCTCTTTGCCCCCGTCTGTCAGCCCGTAGTTGCGAAGTGTGATATAGCCTGCCCCGTTTTCACCGGGAGCTGCCTCCTGAACCCATTCGCTTAATCCTTTGTCCGCCGGATCCATAGCATCCGCAAAAACACCAAACCAGTGCTCCGCGTTCTGCTTGATGTAATGCCCTGTCGCACGGTTGCGGATGGTCAAGGTTCCGGCAGCCTCACCCGGCTCCAGAAACCACTGCGCGGCCTCATTGTCCAGCGCTGCTTTGCCGTAGAGGACTTTACCTTCCTCTTCATACATCACCTGCCCGGGACGCATCCGGCTCTCCAGCCGCACGGCAGGCGCTTCGCCCAGATCAATAAAAGCCCACTGCGGACTCTCAAAGGTCACATTGATATCCGAGCTGACCTGGGCATAGCCGAGCTGATTTTCCTGATGGATGACCAGCTTGCCCTCGGGTGCGGTAGCACTGCGGATGACCATGTACCCGCTTCGGTTCGAGAGATCAATCAGCCACTGTTCAGATGCGCCCCCTCCACCTGTACTAGCCGCTGCTTTCAAGGAATCCTCTTTGCCGGCATTACCGGCGAGCGTGATGTAGTGGCCTGTCTTGACATTTTTGATCCGTGATACGCCCTCCGCGGTTTCCACATTCCAGTGCGCAGAGGTATCTGCCGGATTCGTCATTCCGTAACGGACGATCCCTCCGCTGGTCTCGTAAAGATAATTGCTTTTCCACTTATTCTTGATCAGGACTGTGCCTGCCGGAATTTGCCCAGCCCCAGTCCCCCCGATACCTGCAGCCTCCGCCGGACTCCCGCCCGAGCCAAAAGCAGACAAATCCGGCAGTATAAGCAGCAGCACCAGCAGCCCCGCCACCAGTGACCTGAACCGTTTCATAAATGCGCCCCCTCTAAGCCAAAATGGACTTCCCTTCCATCTTAGGTTGACAGCGTTTGCAAAACGAGGTGTGATTGTACTCGGCACAGGTGTATTTTTACGGAAATCCGCCGGGCCGGGCAGGGTGCTCTCTATCGTATAGCCTTTTATTGGAGCCAAAAAAAACAGCAGCCCTGGAGAAGCAACGTTCACCTCGTCCGGACTGCCCTATATTATAGAAGGAACTTTATTTTCACTCCAGCCCAGAATGTTTGTTTGCATTCAGGAGAGCGTTTACCGCATAATCATTACCAGATGAAGGTAATCTTCATTTATATACGTTTGTTACCTGGAGGCATTCATGAAGAACAAGACGGATAAAGTTGAAAAAATCGATAAAATCGAAACCCCGAAAATCACGGACCCTGCTCTTTTGCCGCTGCAGCCTATAGATGCTCTGCAGACCAAAGAGGAATACAGCCGCTGCCAGATCAGTGATATTCAACTGGAGTATCAGGAAGCCGAGAAGGTCTCTTTTGACAAGGTATTATTCAAAAATGTAATGATCAGCGAATCCTCGCTCCGTGCCATTGAGCTGACGGATGTGATCTTTGAGAACTGCGACCTCTCTAATGTAAATTTCAGCGAAGCGTTCATCCACCGGACCGAGTTCAGACATTGTAAAATGATCGGCACCGACTTTACCCGCGCCCGCTTCCAGAATGTCTCTGTAATTGATTCACTCTGCGATTTCGCCAGCTTCCGGTTCGGCAAACTCAAGCTTACCGCCTTCGGGCAGTGCTCGCTGAACAATGCTGATTACTATCAGGCCGATTTTCAGAAAGTCACGTTTGAGGAATGCAAAATAGACCAGGCCGTCATGGCCGGAGTCAGGCTGAAGGATACCGATCTGAGCAGCTGCGAATTCACCGGACTGCTGGTGGACCTTGAGGACCTGCCGGGCTGCGTTATTTCTGCGGAGCAGGCGGCTTCTTTTGCCGGGCTGCTTGGCCTTGTCATTAAATAACGGATTATTTGCCGGCTTCAAGCGTCAGCAGCTTCAGCTTGCCGGCACATTTGCCGCAGCGGTAGCGTGCCGGATCGGCCCGCCGTTTGCGCGGGTATTCCATGGCACAGGCCGTACACACCAGCTTGTACCGGTAAGGCTGCGGCTTACGCGCCTTGGCTCCGGGGAGGGTCTGACAATAGCGGCTGCCGCCGACTTTGGCCAGCAGGCTTTTAAAATCGGCATCCCGGTGCATATATCCCCGCTTCGCCAGGTGCAGGTGATAGTGGCAAAGCTCATGCTTGATGATTTTTTCCGTCTCCTCATGCCCATGGATGGCAAGCTGCTGCGGATTAATCTCTATATTATGGCTTTTGGTAAAATACCGTCCGCCCGTCGTCGTCAGTCTGCTGTTAAAGCTGGCCTTGTGCCGGAACGGCACGCCGAAGCTGCTGAGCGATACCCGCTCAATCCACTGCTGCAGCTCCTCGTTGCTCATACTGATGCTGGTACTGGTCATAGCGTCCGCCCCCTTTTTAAATAAGCAAAATAACATCACCACTTGAATTGTAACTTGCCCATAGGCTACACTGTCAAGAAGGAAGACAAGTACGGAGGGAGACATAGGGAATGCCGAAAATGCGGTATGTAATTTTGCAGCAGCACCAGGAACTGCAGTTTGTAGAAATGCCTGAGGAGTATGCGTACCAGCTGAGTGCGCTAAATTTGCGACTGAACAAGGAGATTGCCAAGCTGACCGCTGACAATGTGCCGGATCTGCCGCTGGCGGTTGCGGAATGCGACGCGCTGGAGCTTTTGCGTGAAGGGGATGTGCTGGAATCGGGGCTGGGGTATATTAACCGGCTGGAGAGCGCTTTTGCCTCCATACAGGAGAAGGAGTACCCGCTCATCTCGCTGCTGACCGAAATCCGCGCCCTGCAGGCGCAGCTGGAGCAGTGGTACGAAGAGGAAGAAGAAGGCGTGCATTAAGCTAATTTTGTAAAAGCTGTTTCAGGTAGATTGTTCCCCGCCGCCGCACCTTTGGGCGCCTTTGCCCATATGCTATCTGTACATAGGATGCATGCTCGTAAGGAGGGGTACACTTGCCGCAGTGGCTCTGCAATCAGCTAATGAAGGCTTATTTCAAAAAAGACCGGCGCCAGATCAAGATGCTCAACGAGTGCTGGTTCTTTTACCGTAACTCCGGCGACTCCCGGGACTTTGTCCAGCGGGATGTATAGTTTGGAAAGCAAAAGCCGTGTCTACCATCAGGTAGGCGCGGCTTTTTGGTTAGGTATTCCCTGCTCGCAGCTGACGTCAGCATGTTGAAATATGGCGAGTGTGTCCGCTCCCCCTCTAATTAAAACATCGGGAAGACGTACCGCACCAGGAAGAACAGGATACCAAAGATAATAATGATATAGGCGGCGTATTTAATAAAGGTGGATGCGACAGCGCTGGAGTCCGAGTGCTTGCGTACCTCCGTGCGTTCAACCTCAACACTTCTGTCCTTGTAATTCGGATCCATCATCAATCTCTCCCTTCGATTATCAAGCTGTTATGACATCCATTAACCCCGGATTTTTCTTCTTGAAACAAATAGCCGCACTCCGCGGCGCCCGAAATGTAGTCAGGCGTCAGGAGATGCGGCTTAAAGATTAGCGAGATTTACAGTACACTGAAAAGTCTTAGTTAAAGCTGCGGGTTGCTGGCCAGGAGCCTTGCAGCTTGCGGATCAATACAATTTGGCCGGTATGGTAGCAGTCATGCAGGATCAGGCTCATGACTTCTTCACCAGGAGCATGTCCCGAGCCGCCCCAGTCATATGCCCCCTCTTCGAGGGCTTCGATAATCTCCCGAAGGGATGCGTGAACCGACTTCAGCTTGTTAACGGCCTGTGTCCACGCCTCCTCCCCGCTCTCTGATACAGTAAACGTGGCATCGTTGCTCTCCAGATCCGGCAGCTGCGGCAGTCCTTTGAGCTTGCGCAGCAGACGCTCCTTGTAATAAGTCAGATGATTCACTGTCCCCCAGATCGAGTTACCCGCTTCACCCGGCCTCCAGACCGCCTGCTCTGCATTGACACCCTCCAGCGCATCACTCAGCGGCGGCGCCCAGTCCTCGGTGTCCATGGCATAATCCCAGTTTTGCAGCAGTACTTCGCTGATTTTGTTTTGCATGATATACCTCCTGCGGGTTAATTAATGGTTACAGTAAAGTGCTTAGTACATTCCATGTCCATTGTCCAGTATTTAGTATTCAGCTCGGCCATATGATTCATTCTTTCGTAACCACTTAAATCCATAAATAATAGTTACAACGAAAATATAGCACAACTCCAAAACTGAATCAAGTAACTAGCAATACTTAGTTTTAACTGTTACAATCAAGGGAACAATGAGTTGCGGAATAAGTTGCGGGAGGAGGAATATACAATGCTCTGGGATGATTACATTAACAGCTATTGGCGGGACTGGCGGACCGGCGACCGGAGCCTGGACCGTGATCGTTTGGATGATCCGCAGTGGCTGGCGGAGTGGCTGGAGCAGCACGGGCTGCCGGCAGCTGCACCGGCAACCCGGGAGGAATTGCGTGAGCTCAAGGAGCTGCGCAGCTTGCTGTGGTCGGCGGTCCAGCAGTTCGTGCGGGGAACTGCTCCGGATCAGTCACTGCTTGACCAGCTTAACAGCTATATGGCGGCAGGTCCGGTTATCCGGCAAATTGTCCGTAGTCCGGACAAGCCTCCAGAGCTTACCCTCCTGCCGCAGCGCAGCGACTGGGGCCAGATCATGGCCGAGATCGCCGCCTCTTTTACCGAAGCTCTACTGGAGAAGGAACTTTCCCGTATCCGCATCTGCGACAACCCCGACTGTCTCTGGGTCTACTATGATGATACACGCAACCGGTCGAAGCGGTACTGCGATGATAAATTGTGCGGGAATCTGATGAAGGTGCGGCGGTTCCGGGCGCGGAGGAAGGCTGGGGAGTAGATTTTTTATCGCTTTTTCTGGAGTGCAGCCGGATTGCCGCGATAAGTTTACTCTCACAGCACATACTTCATATGTATTGCTGATGTCTTGAACTGCCGTAGTCCTATTGTACTAAAACCCCTTAATAGCCTTTCCCTTCCATTAAACATTTTCATCAACTACACCTCCTAAATACCTTCAAGCATGACGAGTCACACATTAAAATGATCCTGCCCGTCCGCGTAACCAATGGGTTTTTTCTTACAACTGCATCCCATGCACTCCAAACGAAGCGCAACTCAAGATGCGCAGTAGACGCAAACTGCGTAACAAATACTATGCTTTTTTCTTCTGAATCAACTTCTCAATATAAATCCAAACATAGTAAGTAATCCAAAAAGCCATCGCC